>JAPUFC010000028.1 GCA_027492275.1 Mesorhizobium sp.
GACCGCGCGCTCCTCCGACCAGCGCGGCGATGCCGGCCGCGCCGGCTCGGGCGCGCGGGCCTCGGCCGGCCGAGCGGCCCTGAGTTCCTGGCGGAAGGAATCGACCTCGATCACCGAGGCGTCGCGAAGCGGTACCTCGCGGACCGGCGCATCCCGCGCGGCGGCAGGCTCGGAAGCGCCCATGTCAGGCCTCGTGTTCTCGTTGTCCTCGATGATGCGCCTGATGGACGCGAGGATTTCTTCCATCGAAGGTTCGCGCTGCGCGCTCGATTGAGATGCGATCGTCACGTCCGCCCGCCTGTTTCCCGTCGCCCGTCGGAAGCGGCCGAAACCTCGGCCGAGTCCCCAGTCGAATCATTAACTTAGGCAAGCGTAGCGGAGCGCGCGCCTTCCGAGAATCCCCAAAGTCGCGGCGCCGCCGATTTCAACAGAAAGGGTTTTGGGCAGGAGGCCGGTTTCGGCGGAAAGCAGATTCCGGCCCCTGGGAGTTGCCGGGTGCAGGACGTCAGCGGCCGTCGGGCGTGCGCAGCCCGATCCACTTGTCCTTGACCGCCTCGTAGTGCTCTTCCGGCTTGTGCACCGCGACGTTCAGCCCGAGCTTCTGCGGCGTCAGCGCGCCGACGGCGCTGAGGATCGCATAGCTCGCCACCACCACGTCGCGCTCCGACGAGGCGAGGTTGATCTGGGCCGACAGCACGTCCGCCTGCGCGTTCAGCACGTCGAGCGTGGTGCGCTGGCCGACATTGCGCTCCTCGACGACGCCGTTGAGCGCGAGCTGCGCGGCCGAGATGACCTGGCGGTTCGCCCCCACGAGCTGCTGCGCGGCGACATACTGCGTCCAAGCGGCGGCGACGGCGGCGCGCACTTGGTCGCGGCTCACATCCACCTCGATGCGCGCCTGCCCGAGGGATTCCTTAGACTGGCGCACCGTCGCGTACTCGCGGCCGCCCTGGTAGATTGGAACGCTGAGTGATGCACCGATACTGGCGGAGTTGGACCAGCCATCGTTGCTGAGAGTGCCGGTCGGATCCGTGTTCCGGTAGCTCCGCGACAAGCCGGCCGATGCCGAAACCTGGGGCAGCAGCGCGCCCTCCGCCGACTTCACCGAGAAACCCGCCGCGTCGACCAAGTGCTGCGTCGCCATGATGGCCGGGTGGTTGGCGGCGGCGAGCACATAGGCGGCGTCGATGCTCTTGGGCAGCAGCTTGGTCAGCGGCGATGCGCCCTTGAGATTGTCCGGGGCGTCGCCGACGATCTGGCGATAGATGGCGGCGCTGTTCTGCGCCTGCGCCCGCGCCGAGCTCACCTGCGCCTGCGCGGCCGCGCGGCTTGCATCCGCCTGCGCGACGTCGGTGCGCGTGCCCTCGCCCACGTCGAAGCGCGACTGCGCGGCGCGCACCTGCTCGCTCAGCGATTGCAGGTTGCGCTCGGTCAGCGTGGCGATCTGCCGGTCGCGGATCACGTTCATGTAGGCAGCGGCGGCGTCGAACAGCGTGTTCTGCGTGGTGTTGCGCAGGCTCTCCTGCGAGGCGCGCACGCGCGCCTCCGCCGCCGCGACGTTGTTCTTTGTCTGGAACCCGTCGAACAGCGTCTGCCGGATCTCGACGCCGAACGAGCCTACGGTCGACCGCGAACTGATCCCGCTCGGCGAACGAGTCGACGTATAGTCGATATCGGCTCCGCCCGAGATGGTAGGCCGATAGCCGGACTTGGCGATCGCCACGCTCTCGTCCGTGACGCGAACGCCCGCGCGCGACGAGTTCAGGGAGGAATTATGCGTATAGGCCTTGGAAAGTGCGCCGAAGATGGTCTCGGCCCGGGCGCCGGTGGCTGACATGGCTGCGGCGGAAAACGCTAATGCAAAAAGACTTTTGCGTACAAACGACACGGCATCCCTCATCCGTTTGGCGGAAGCCTCGCCGGGCCGGTGCAACGCACGGCCACCAACCGCTAGTCATGCTTCCTGCCCAGCCCGCCCCGAAGGCGCGAGACTCGGCAACGATCAAGGGCGCAGACGATCACGCGGCAGGCCCTCGCGCAAGATGGCGGGGGTCAGAATTCGAAAGCTTCCACGCGTTCGAATCCCGGTAGTGGCTTAACTGCCGCATTGAAGGCGCGCCGGCCGGCGACCACGCCGCCCGACCGGACGAAAACCTTGGCGACGCCCGCATTGCCGTGGCCCTCGACCGCGACCAGGCGGCCGCCGTCCTTGAGCTGCGACACCAGCGCCTCGGGAACGAGGTCGACGCTGCCGCCGAGGAAAATGACGTCGTAGGGCGCTTCCGAGGGATAGCCCGCCGCCAGCGGCCCCTGCACCACCGCGACGTTGTCGTAGCCGAGCTCGGCTAGCGCGGCGGTGGCGCGCTCGGCGAGGCCGGGTTCGTTTTCGAGCGCGATGACTGAGCTGGCGAGCCGCGACAGGATGGCCGAGGCGTAGCCGGTGCCGGCGCCGACGTCGAGAACCACGTCGTTCCTGCCGATGGCGGCCTCCTGGATCAGCTTGGCCAGCAGCGCCGGCCGCATCAGATAGCGCGAATCGCGCCCGCCGTCGCCGGCGACCATGATGTCGGTGTCGATATAGGCGAGCGCCCGCCGCTGGTCCGGCACGAACGCCTCGCGCGGAACGTCGAGGAAGGCCTGCAGCACGCCGAGGTCGGTCACGTCGACCGTGCGGATCTGGCCGTCAACCATCTTGACGCGCTGTTGCGAATAGTCGGCGTTGGTCATGTCCGGCGCGCCCCTGTCAGCGAAGCGACCTCGCGCGACCTCATGGCCGCGTGAAGCGCTCACGCCGACGGGAGTGGAGGCCTCGCCCGGAATCGAACCGGGGTGCAAGGATTTGCAGTCCTCTGCGTAACCACTCCGCCACGAGGCCATCCCGTCGGCGTATCCGGCTCCAATATGGCGCGGGCACCGACCCGTCAAGCGGCGAAGGACCGCATCCCCACCCGTCGCGCGCGCTTTCGCGCCGGCCTCAGAGCGGGTGCTCGGCGAGAAACTCCAGCGCGCGCGTCTTGAAGCTGCGGTCGCCCACCGCCAGCATGTGGTCGCGGCCCTCGATGGCGAAGCTCTCGCCGCGCGGCATCAGGCCCGCCAGTTCCTCCGGCGAGCCGGCTATGTCGTCCCTGGTGCCGACCGCCACCAGCGCCGGCTGCGCGATCCGCGCCGCCTCGGCCTCGCTCAGGAGCTCGCGCGAGGTGCCGATGCAGGCGGCCAGCGCCCTGCGGTCGCTCTTCGTCTGGTCGGCGAAGGCGCGGAACATTTTTCCGCGCGGATGCGTGATCGTCGCCGGATCATCGGCCAGCAGCGCCGCCGCGATCGGGTCCCAGTCGCCCACCCCGTCGACCATGCCGATGCCGAGACCGCCGAGAATGAGCGTCGCGACCTTTTCGGGATGCCGCAGCGCCATGAAGGCCGCGATGCGCGCGCCCATCGAATAGCCCATCACATGCGCCTGTCCGATGCCGAGATGGTCGAGCAGCGCCGCCGCGTCGTCCGCCATGAAGCGCACGCTGTAGGCGGCGGGATCGTATCCCTTGCTGCTGCCGCCATGGCCGCGATTGTCGAAGGCGATCACGCGGTAGCCGGCCTGCGTCAGCGTCTGCGTCCAGCCCGGCCCCACCCAGTTCACCATGAAGCTGGAGGCGAAGCCGTGGATCAGCAGCACCGGCTCGCCGCGCGAGCCCTCCGGAACGGGAGCGAGATCGATATAGGCGATGTCGAAGCCGTTATGCGTGAAACGCGCCGCGGCCTCGGTCACGCCGCTCAATGTCGATACCATGAACGCCTATCCGGGGTTGGCCGCGCCGGGCGCTTCGGTGATCGCGGGATGGCGGATCACGTCGCCGGCGCGGATGCCGGCCCGCGCGGCCGTGCCCTGCTTGAACTCCAGCACGAAGCGCACCGGCTCGCGCGGCGCGATGATGGCGTCCGAGAACGGCTTGCCGGGCAGGATGTCCTTGACCCGCCCGTCCTGGCCGATGAACAGCAGGTCGAGCGGCATCGGCGTGTTGTGCATCCAGAAGCCGACCTCCTGCATCTGCTCGAACACGAACAGCATGCCGTGGTCGTCGGCCATCGATTCGCGGAACATCAGCCCGCGCGACCGCTCGTTGAAATCGTCGGCCACCTCGACGGTGAAGCGCTTCGCGCCCGCCTGCGTCTCGACGACCAGCGGGGCCGGGTCGACGGGCAGTTGCATCGCCCTTCCGTCGGCCGAGGTCGGCTTGGGCATGACCATGACGCCGCCGACCGAAGCCGCCGCCAGAATACCCAGAACCAGATAGACGATCGTCCAGCGGCGCATGTCTTCCTTGTCCGGTCCGGAGCCGCCAGGCGACCTTGCCAAGCGGCGGTCCCGCTAGTGGGCGACGGGCAAGGTTCCGATATCGGGGTGAATTTCGGCGGCCATAAGGCCTTTGTCGCCGCGTCCGAAGCGGACGAGCACCACCTGTCCGGGCCTGAGCTCGGTCAGCCCGTAGCGGCGCAGCGTCTCCATGTGGACGAAGATGTCCTCCGTCCCCTCGCCGCGCGTCAGGAAGCCGAAACCCTTGGTGCGGTTGAACCACTTCACCAGCGCCCGCTCCAGCCCGCTCTCGGCGATGACGACGACATGCGTCTTCTGTTCCTGCTGCTCGGCCGGGTGCACCGCCGTGGAGAGGTCCATGGACAGGATGCGGAAAGCCTGGAGGCCGCGATCGCCCTGCTTGGCGACGCACACCACCCGCGCGCCCTCCAGCGCGGTCTGGTAGCCGTCGCGCCGCAGGCAGGTGACGTGGATGAGGACGTCGCCGATACGTCCGCCGTCAGGCAGGATGAAGCCATAGCCCTTGGCCACGTCGAACCATTTTATAGATCCGGCGACTTCGATGACGCCTGTCGAATCGCCGTCCTCGTCATGGAGGAAGAGGTCGCCATCCGCCCGGTCCTGCCTCGAGGAAGAGGCCTTTTCCCCCATCAGAACGCCCCTGTCTTGAGAACACGCATCGCTGATTCTTCAACGGAAGATTAACACTCGGCTCCAGCGCCCATGCAAGTGCCGGAGCGCCTTTTTTCACATCAGCCTTGCGTCTGGCTGGCCAGGCCGGGGCCGAGGGTTGCGGTCCCGCGCGCACGCGCTATGTCTTGCCCGCACCACAGGGAGCACGCCGGATGCGCTATCTGCACACCATGGTCCGCGTCGCGGACATCGACCAGTCGCTGGATTTCTACGTCGCGAAGCTCGGCCTCAAGGAGGTGCGGCGCATGGAGAACCAGGCGGGCCGCTACACGCTGATCTTCCTCGCCGCCCCGGACGACGAGCACGACGGCATCACGGCGCAGGCGCCGCTGATCGAGCTCACCTACAACTGGGACAGGGAGGACTATCAGGGCGGCCGCAATTTCGGCCACCTCGCCTACGAGGTCGACGACATCTACAAGACCTGCCAGCGCCTGATGGATGCCGGCGTGACCATCAACCGCCCGCCCCGCGACGGCCGCATGGCCTTCGTGCGCTCGCCCGACGGCATCTCCATCGAGCTCCTGCAGAAGGGCCCGTCGCTGGACACGGCCGAGCCCTGGGCATCCATGCCGAACACCGGCGTGTGGTAGGCGAGGCTCGGTCCGGCCCGCTCTGCGCTCTTGCATCTTGGCGGGCATGACGCCACTGTCCGCCCGGCCGCCGATCGTCGGCGTCCGGGTTGGGGTCAATCGTGAACAGAAGCGCCGTCCGCGCCGCCATCCACATCGCGGCCGTCTTCGCGATCTACCTGTCGGCCTCCATGCTGATCCCGGCCGCGGTGGACCTCTACTACGGCAATCGCGACTGGCAGGTCTTCGCCTTCTCCGCCCTGCTGCTCGGCGGCCTCGCGCTGGCCGTCACGCTGGCCACGCAGGGCCGCCCGCCGCAGGTGACGACTCGATTCGGCTTCCTGCTGGTCAATCTCCTCTGGCTGACGCTGGCCGTCGCCGGCGCGGTACCCTTCGTCATGTCGTCGCTCGGCATGAGCCTGACCGACGCCTTCTTCGAATCGGTCTCGGGCATCACCACCACCGGCTCGACCGTCATCAACGGGCTCGACCACGCGCCGCCCGGCATCCTGATCTGGCGCTCGCTGCTGTCCTTCATGGGCGGCCTGGGCGTCATCGCGCTCGGCCTCTTCCTGCTGCCGTTCCTGAACATCGGCGGCGTGTCCTATTTCAAGATCGAATCCTCCGACATCCAGGACCGTCCGTTCGAGCGGTTCCAGACCTTCACCATCAGCCTGATCGGCATCTACAGCGCGCTCGTCTTCCTGTGCGCCGTCTGCTACACGGCGGCCGGCATGGAAGGCTTCCACGCCGTCAACCACGCCATGTCCACGGTCGCGACGGGCGGCTTCTCCACCCACGACACGTCGTTCCTGCGCTATGCCGACAACCCCGCCATCCTGTGGACGGGCACCATCTTCATGTTCGTCGGCAGCCTGCCCTTCTCGATCATGATCCTGTTCGCCGTGCGCGGCCGGCTGGACGCGCTCCAGGACCCGCAGATCCGCGTCTTCGCCGGCTACACCATCGTCTTCGCCATCGCGCTGGCCGTCTATCTGCGCGTCCACCGCGACATGGATTTCTTCGACGCGCTGACGCACGCCACCTTCAACATCCTGTCGGTCATCTCGACGGCCGGCTTCGCCAGCGACGACTACACCAGATGGGGCCCGTTCGCGGTCGCCTGCATCTTCGTCGCCACCTTCCTCGGCGGCTGCTCCGGCTCCACCACCGGCGGCATCAAGGCCTACCGATTCCTGATCCTGTTCGAGCTGATGGCCAACGGCCTGCGCCGCCTCATCTACCCCAACACCGTGCTTCCCGTGCGCTACGGCGACCGGCCGGTTCCCGACGACATGCAGCGCGCCGTCGTCCTGTTCATCGCCTGCTTCCTGGTCCTGTGGGGCATCACCACCGTACTGCTCGGCGCGGCCGGCCTCGACTTCGTCACCGCCGTCACCGGCGCGCTCACCTCGCTCACCAATGTCGGCCCCGGTCTCGGCGACACGATCGGCCCGCTCGGCAACTTCTCCGGCCTGCCCGACGCTGCCAAGTGGGTCTGCGCCGCCGCCATGCTGCTCGGCCGCCTGGAAATCCTCGCCGTGCTGGTGATCTTCACGCCCACCTTCTGGCGGCGCTGACACGAAACATGTGCGCGCATGCAACAATGTGAAGCCATGTGATCGCCCGCACGGCGTTTTGTCGGCCGCCCGCCACATCAATGCCCTTTTCGGCGGGTCGACCGGGGTTTCGCCCGACCCTCGAAGGTTTCCAGATCAGGAACAGTACCAAGTCGTGTCCGTGAAGTCGCATTTCATCCTGCCGGCCCTGCTCGCGATCCTCGCGGGCTGCATGAGCTCGGGAACGCAGCCGCTGCTGACGAGCGCCTATGTCGCCGGCGTGCCGGCCAGCGAGATCGCGGGCAACCATGCGATCTTCGTCGCCACCTCGCGCTCGAAGGCCGAGGACCCGAACGTCGTCTTCGCCGGCAACCGCTCCGACAACCTCAACTACGTGCGCGTCAACGTGACGGTGCCGAAGGTTCACAAGGCGGGCAACATCGAGCGGCGCAAGGACAAGGAGCCGGCCGATCCGCTGAAATACTTCACCGCGAGCGAGGTCGTCGCCTTCCAGAACAGCCCGCAATTCGTGCAGACGCTGAGCGCCGACGTGGCCGCGCGCGGCGGCCGCGCGCTGATCTTCGTGCACGGCTACAACACGTCCTTCGACAGCGCCGTCTACCGCATGACGCAGATCGTCCACGATTCCGGCTACACCGGCACGCCGGTGCTGTTCTCCTGGGCCTCGGGCGCCAAGACGCGCGACTACATCTACGACAAGGAGAGCGCCAGCGCCGCGCGCGACCAGCTCGAACAGTTGCTGCGCATCGTCTCCAATTCCGGCGCGCGCCGCGTCGACATCATCGCGCATTCCATGGGCACCTGGATCACCATGGAGGCGCTGCGCCAGCTCGCCATCACCAACAACCGCACGCTCGGCGGCAAGCTGGGCGACGTAGTGCTGGCCTCGCCCGACATCGACGTCGACGTCTTCAAGAGCCAGATGCGCCGCTACGGCAAGCCGGACAAGCCCTTCATCGTCCTGCTCTCGGCCGACGACCGCGCTCTGAAGATGTCGGGCATCCTGTCGGGCTCCCGGCCGCGCGTCGGGGACTACAAGGACGCGGCGTCGCTCGCCGAATACGGCGTCGAGGTCGTCGACCTGTCCGACGCCAAGTCGCGCGACCGCTTCAACCACACCAAGTTCGCCGACAACCCGGCGATGGTGCGCCTGCTCGGCCAGCGCCTGCGCGAGGACGACGGCTACGCCAGCGACCGCGACGTGACCGACCGCATCAGGCTGCTGCAGCGGGGGTTGATGTAGGATAGCGCCACGTCAGGCTCAGGCTGCGTAGCATCGCGTCCAGCGCTGGTGGCGCGCCCGCAGGGACGATGGAGCGCCCCCTCCACCACTTCGTGGTCCCCCTCCCCCGCTTCGCAGGGAGGATCGACGTCGCGGCCGGCCGCAGCCTTCGATCCTCCCCCGTTCACGGGGGAGGTGGCGCGAAGCGCCGGAGGGGGCGCCGCCGCCCTACACGAACAACTCCACCTTCTGGAACGTCCGCACATCCACCAGCCCGACATCCGAAATCCGCAGCTCCGGGATCACCACCAGCGCCAGCAGCGAGTGCTGCATGTAGGCGTTGTTGAGCGTGCAGCCCATCGCCGTCATCGCCTCGGTCAGCTTCGCCGCCTTGGCCGCGACGATCTCGGCGCGCTCGTCCGACATCAGGCCCGCGATGGGCATCTCGACCAGCGCCAGCTCCCGGCCCTGCGAGACCAGCACCACGCCGCCCCCCACCGCGGCCAGCCGGTTGGCGGCCAGCGCCATGTCGTCCTTATTCGTGCCCACCACGATCATGTGGTGGCTGTCATGCGCCACGGTCGAGGCCATCGCCATGTCCCCGGTGTAGCCGAACCCCGAGACGAAGGCGTTCGTCACCCTGCCGGTGCCGCGATGGCGCTCCACCACGGCGATCTGGCAGACATCGTTCGCCCGGTCCATCGCGACCAGGCCGTCCTCCACGAGAAGGTCGCGCTCCAGCGCTCTCGTCGGCGCCTGGTTCTCGATGACGCCGATCACGCGCGCCCGCACCTCGTTCCGGCCGGCCGGCGCGGCGACGTCGAAGTCCGTCGGCTCGACCGTGCGGCCGACCCTGACGGTCCCCTTGGCGAAGTCGGGATAGTCGTAAGGCGGGATGTCGATCAGCAGCTTCCCGCCCTCCGCCGCCTTCACGCCGCGCGCGAACACCATGTCGATCACGAGCGCCGGCAAATCCGACACGATCAGAAAATCCGCCAGCCGTCCCGGCGCGATCGAGCCGATCTCGCGCTCCAGCCCGAAATGCTGCGCGGTGTTCAGCGTCGCCATCTGGATCGCGGTGACGGGCTTCAGCCCCTGCGCGATCGCATGGCGCACGACGCGGTCCATGTGCCCCTCGCCGACGAGGGTCCCGGAATGGCTGTCGTCCGTGCACAGGATGAAGTTGCGCGGATCGAGCCCGCTCTCCGTCACCGCCTTGATCTGCTCCGCCACGTCGTACCAGGCGGAGCCGAGCCTGAGCATGGCGCGCATGCCCTGCCGCACGCGGGCGATCGCGTCGCCGGCGCGTGTGCCCTCGTGGTCGTCGGCCGGGCCGCCCGCGACATAGCCGTGGAAGGCCGGTCCGAGATCCGGCGAGGCATAGTGCCCGCCCACCGTGCGCCCTGCCCGCATCGTCGCCGCGATCTCGCCCGCCATCAGCTTGTCGTTCGCCGCGACGCCGGGAAAATTCATCACCTCGCCCAGCCCGACGATGTTTTCCCAGCCCATCGCCTCCTCCACGTCGGCGACGCCGATCGTGGCGCCGCCGTTCTCCAGCCCCGGCGCGGAAGGCACGCAGGACGGCATCTGCACTGCCACGTTGACGGGCATGGCCAGCGCCTCGTCATGCATGAGCCTGACGCCCCTGAGCCCGAGCACATTGGCGATCTCGTGCGGATCGACGAACATCGAGGTCGTGCCGTGCGGGATCACGGCGCGGCAGAACTCCGTCACCGTCACCATGCCGCTCTCGACATGCATGTGCCCGTCGCACAGGCCCGGCACGAGGTAGCGCCCGCCGGCGTCGATCACTTCGGTCTCCGGCCCGATGCAATGGCCGGCGTCCGGCCCGCAATAGGCGAAGCGTCCGCCCGACACCGCGATGTCCGTGTCCGGCACGATCTCGCCCGAATAGACGTTCACCCAGCGTCCCCCGCGCACCACGAGATCGGCCGGCTTTCGCCCCGTCGCCACGTCGACCAGCGCCGTCGCCATCTGTGCCCATGCCGCCGGCTTCCGAAACTGCACGGTTCGCGCTTCCGCCATCATTCGCTCCACTGTTCGCCGCAATTTGCCAACAGGAATGACGCAGCGCCAGTGGGGTCGCGATACGAACGACGAACGATGACCGAGCAGCAACCGCCTCCGCGCCGCGCCCCCTTCCACAGCGAGCCCATCGGCGGCGAGGATCACGCCGTCTCGCCGCAATACACGCTGGACGGGCTGGCGCTGCGGCTCTCCACCGTGCTGGAGCTGGACGCGCCCTTCGCGCTCGGCGACTGGCTGGTCCACGCCGGCGAACAGCCGCCGCGCCGCTATGGCGAGCCCTTCGCCGCCTCCCTGCTGGCCGAACACCGCAACAGCGGCGAGACGAGCCGCGTCCGCCTCGACATCGCCGTCCACGCCTCCGGCTGGGTCGAGGCCGTCGTCGCCGTCGAGGGTTTTGAGCCCCGCAGCTTCTTCATCGAGCGCGCCTACGAGGAGTTCGCGATCTGGCCGCCGGATTCGCCGTGCGAGGCGGTCGATTCCGGCCGCATGGGCAAGAACGCCTCCTGGGTGCAGTTCGACGCTCGGCATTGGCCGAACCTCTCCGGCCTCGCGAAAGGCGGCTTCGTCACGCTGGATTCGGCTGATTCCGCCGTCTAGGCCTCTACGCCGAAAGTCGTGTGCCGGGCTTATGGACTTGGCACGCCATATGCTGTCCATTTCCCGATCAACCCGGCGTGGCCCCGCGCCCGCCGGTTCGCATTCGGGAGGAAACCGTGAAGAAGATCATCGCATCCCTCGCCCTCGCGGCGAGCGTCGCCTTTGCCGCCGGCGCGCAGGCGCAATCCTACCCTGAGCGCACGATCACCGTCGTCGTGCCCTTCGCCGCAGGCGGCCCGACCGACACGGTCACGCGCCTGGTCGCGGAGGCCATGTCCAAGGATCTGGGCCAGCAGATCATCGTCGAGAACGTCGGCGGCGCGGGCGGCACGCTCGGCGCGGGCCGCGTGGCCAGCGCCGCCCCGGACGGCTACACGCTGCTCCTCCACCATATCGGCATGGCCACCAGCGCCACGCTCTACCGCAAGCTTCCCTACGACACGCTGAACGCCTTCGACTATGTCGGCCTCGTCACCGACGTGCCGATGACCGTCGTCGCCCGCAAGGACTTCGAGCCGGGCAACTTCAAGGACTTCGTCGACTATGTGAAGGCCAACAAGGACAAGGTGACGGTGGCCAATGCCGGCATCGGCGCCGCCTCGCATCTGTGCGGCATGCTGTTCATGAGCGCCATCGACACGCCGCTCGTCACCGTGCCCTACAAGGGCACCGGCCCGGCCATGACGGACCTGCTCGGCGGGCAGGTCGACATCATGTGCGACCAGACCACCAACACCACCAAGCAGATCCAGGCCGGCACCATCAAGGCCTATGCCGTGACCTCGCCGGAGCGCCTCAAGGTGCTGCCCGACGTGCCGACCGTCGCCGAGGGCGGCCTGCCCGCCATGCAGGTCGGCATCTGGCACGGCGTCTACGCGCCCAAGGGCACGCCGGCCGCGATCACCGAGCGGCTGTCGAAGTCGCTGCAACTGGCGCTCAAGGACCCCAACGTCGTCGCCCGCTTCGCCGAGCTCGGCACCGCGCCCTCGCCGGAGGCCGACGCCACCCCGGCCGCGCTCAAGGCCAAGCTGGAAAGCGAGATCGCCCGCTGGAAGCCGGTCATCGAGGCCGCCGGCCAGTACGCCGACTAGCCCAAAGCTTGACGGGGCGCTTTTTCCGGCGCCCCATCGTCTTTCGGGAACGCGGCGTTCACGGGGAACGGACGCCCGGGAGGGACACGCATGAAATCCATCGGGATCGACCCGGTCAACGGCGTCTGCGGCGCGCTGCTCGTCGCGGCGGGCGTCTTCTTCGCTGTCCAGTCCCTCTCCCTGGACCTGGGAACGGCGCTGCGCATGGGCCCCGGCTATTTCCCGCTGCTGCTGTCGGGCGTGCTCGTCCTTCTCGGCATCGTCATCCTCGTGCAGGCGACACGGGTGGAGGGCGAGCCGGTCGGCGAGATCGCCTGGCGGGGCATGCTGTTCATCCTGCCGGCCCCGATCTTCTTCGGGCTGACGGTGCGCGGCCTGGGCTTCGTGCCTGCCCTGTTCCTCACCTCACTGATCGCCTCCTTCGCCAGCCTGCGCATGAAGCCGCTGACGGCGCTGGTCCTGTCGGCCGCGATCACGATCTTCTCGCTCGTCGTGTTCAGCTACGGGCTGAAGCTGCCCTTCGAGCGCTTCGGTCCGTGGACGAGGTTCTGACGCCATGGAGCTGCTGTCCAACCTCGCGCTCGGCTTCCAGACCGCCGCCCATCCCTGGAACCTGCTGTTCTGCCTCATCGGCGTGCTTCTCGGCACGTTGATCGGCGTGCTGCCCGGCATCGGCGCCACCGCCACCATCGCCATGCTGCTGCCGATCACCTTCCAGATCGGCGACCCGGTTTCCTCGCTCATCATGCTGGCCGGCATCTACTACGGCGCGCAGTATGGCGGCTCGACCACGGCGATCCTCATCAACATGCCGGGCGAATCCTCCTCAGCGGTCACGGCCATCGACGGCTACCAGATGGCGCGGCAGGGGCGCGCGGGCGCGGCGCTCGCCATCGCGGCGATAGGCTCCTTCTTCGCCGGAACGGTCTCGACCTTCCTGGTGGCGCTGTTCGCGCCGCCGCTCACGGCCATCGCGCTGAAATTCGGCTCGGCCGAGTATTTCTCGCTGATGGTGGTCGGCCTCGTCTCCTCCATCGCGCTGGCGCACGGCTCGATCGTCAAAGCGCTCGCCATGGTGGTGCTGGGGCTGCTGCTCGGCCTCGTCGGCACCGACATCTACAGCGGCGCGCCGCGCTTCACGCTGGGGATCCGCGAATATGCGGACGGGCTCAACTTCGTCGCCGTCGCGGTCGGCGTGTTCGGCGTCGCCGAGATCCTGCGCAACCTCGAGAACGAAAAGACCCGCACGGCCCTCATCACCCATGTCAGCGGGCTGATGCCGACGCGCGAGGATTTTCGGCGCACGGCGGGCCCGATCGTTCGCGGCACCGCTCTCGGTTCGGTTCTTGGCATCCTTCCGGGCGGTGGCGCGATCCTCGCCTCCTTCGCCTCCTATACGGTGGAGAAGCGCGTGTCGGCCCATCCGGAGGAATTCGGCAAAGGCGCCATCGCCGGGGTCGCCGGACCGGAATCGGCCAACAACGCCGGCGCGCAGACCTCCTTCATCCCGATGCTGACGCTCGGCATCCCGGCCAACCCGGTCATGGCGCTGATGATCGGCGCGATGATCATCCAGGGCATCGTGCCCGGTCCCGGCGTGGCGACGGAACAGCCTGCGCTGTTCTGGGGCATCATCGCCTCGATGTGGATCGGCAATCTGATGCTCATCATCCTCAACCTGCCGCTGATCGGCCTGTGGGTGAAGCTGCTGACGGTGCCTTACTACATGCTGTTCCCGATCATCATGGCGTTCTGCGCCATCGGCGTCTACAGCGTGAACTCCAACGCCTACGACCTGTACGCGGTCGCCTTCTTCGGCCTGCTCGGCTACGTGCTGGCCAAGCTGCGCTGCGAGCCCGCGCCGCTGCTTCTCGGCTTCGTGCTCGGCCCTTTGCTGGAGGAGCACCTGCGCCGCGCCATGATCCTCGGCCGCGGCGACCCGATGACCTTCGTGACCAGGCCGATCAGCGCCACGCTGCTGGTCATCGCGCTGCTCGTCCTGGTGATCGTGCTCCTGCCCAGCGTGCGCAGGAAGCGCGACGAGGTCTTCGTCGAGGAAGAGGCCTGACCATCCCGCGCGGGCGAATGCGCTTGCAATCCATCCCCGCTCCGCTACCAGTGCGGGCGGAGCGGACGTGGCGGAACCGGTAGACGCAAGGGACTTAAAATCCCTCGGGCTTGCCCGTGCGGGTTCGATCCCCGCCGTCCGCACCAGCGGCGCCGTGTCGGGAAACCGCCGCCGGAACGTGTCCATCGGGAACAACGGAGGCGCGTGGCCGTTCGAGCCGTGAAGGAGACACGCCATGACCAGCCTCGCCGACGCAGGTGCCCATTCCAGCCAGGACCGCGAGGAGCGGATTCGTCAACGCGCCCATCAGCTCTGGGAGGCCGACGGACGGCCCGAGGGCCGTCACGATCACCACTGGTCGCAAGCGGAGCGCGAGATCAACGACGCCGAGCCGGCGCATGGAACGCCGGTCGCGCCCGGTTCGGCGATCCCGGACGTGCGCAGCGCCGACCCCGCAGGCATGCCGGACGACAAGCGACCGCCGGTCGCCAATGACAGCGCCACCGCGCCGGCGTCTCCGAAGATGAGCGGCGCGGCCAAGCCTGCGCGCGACCGGTCGAAGAGCCCGGTGGCCAACCGCGACACGGAAGGACCGCGCAAGGCCGGCGCGACGGCCAGGCCAACCGACAAACCGCTTGCCTGAAAGGGATACGGGGCGCTGCTCCGGAGCCTTCTCGCCGAACTCACGCCAGCCTGGCTGCGCCGCACGATCGGCCGCAAGATCGGCCGTTTCTGAAATGGCCTAGAGAACCAGCAGCGTCGCCAGCAAAAGCATCATGCCCATGCCGGCGATGTCGGTCCCGGAGGTCAGGAAGATGCTGGACGCCGTCGCCGGGTCGGCGCCGAATTTCTTGAGCGTCAGCGGCACCAGCACGCCGAACACACCGGACAGCATGCAGCCCATCGTCATGGCGAGCAGGATGACCAGCCCGAGGCGCAGCGACTGATCGCCGTTGCCGCCCGATATCCAGAACATCGCGAGGCCGGCGATCAGGCCAGTCACCGCGCCGTTGAGCGCGCCGAGCGACAGTTCCTTCGCCAGCAGTCTGGAGATCGGATAGCCTTTGATGTCGCCGAGCGTGATGCCGCGCAGCGTGATCGCCAGCGCCTGCGATCCCGTGTTGCCGCTCTGCCCCGCCAGGATGGGCAGGAACGCCGCCAGCGCGACGATCTGCGTGATCGTTCCCTCGAACAGGCTGACGATGAAGCCGGAGACGAAGGCGGTCATCAGGTTGACCAGCAGCCAGGGATGCCGCTTGAGGAAGGCCGTCCGCACGCCGGTATAGAGGCGCTCCTCCTTCGAGACGCCCACCATCTTGCCCGACTGCGCGCTGATCTCGATCGCCTGGCGCTCGAAGAGCCGCCAGCCGCGCACCACGCCCAGCATGCGCCGGTCGGCGTCGACCACCGGATAGACCGGGTAATGCCGGTGGATCGCCGCCTTGTCGGCCTCCACCAGCGCCATGTCGGCGGTCAGCGCGAAGGGCTCCGGCAGCATCACCTCGCCCAGTTTCTCGGACGGCTGCGCCAGAAGCAGGTCGCGGATGACGACGAGCCCAGTCAGCCTGCCTTCCGCGTCGGTCACGTAGATATAGGTGATCAGCCGCGCGGTCTCATGGCTGCGCAGGAAGGCGATAGCCTCCTCCACGGTCGCCGTCTGCGGAAGCACGGCCAGCGCCGGCTCCATCAGCTCGCCGACCGTGTTCTCCACCGCCCCGGCCGGACAGGCCGGCCCCAGCGCCTGGAATTCGGCGGGCATGTAGGACTTGATCCGCTCGACCAGCGTCACGGGCAGTTCGTTGAACACCGCCGTGACCCGCTCGGGCATTTCCCTGCCCAGCATCTGCGCGGCATCCATCGGCACGCGGGCGCGCACCGCCCGCACCAGGCCAGCGACGTCGCCCTGCTCGTTCATGGAAATCGTCTCCGCAATCCCGGCGGCAGGAAATCAAAGCCCGACGAGGGTGGCAAGAGGGAACGATCGCCGATGCAGGCTCGTTTCGGAAGAAAGGTTTCGCGATGATGACAATCCGCATCATGTTCGTGTCGGCGGCGGTCGTTCTCGGCGCGGTCTTACCGCTTCCGGTGGCGCAGGCGCAGGTCCAGTGCACCGGGCGGAACTGCCTGCCCGCGCCGGCCAATCCGGTCGATTCCTGTACCGGGCCGAATTGCATGCCGCCGGCGGGCCAGCCGCGGACGGACTGCAAGGGCCGGAACTGCGCGCCGATCCCCGAAACTCCGCAGGCGCCCGAAACCGTCGCGGTCCCCGAAACGCCCCCGCCGCCGAGGCAAGGTCAGTAGATGGAAGCCAGCACCGGCAGGAAGCCGTCGGCCTGCGCCAGCTCCACCAGCTCGACCAGCGGGAACAGCGCCGCGAAAAACAGCCCGTCGACAAAAGTGCGCTTCAGCACCAGCGGCGAAAACGCCACCAGGTCCTGATCGCGGTAGCCGGACAGGTTCGGCCAGAACATCGGCGTCGCGGCCGCGTAGGCGTCGTATTGCGCGCCGAAGACCGAGCGAAGGTACACCGCCTCGCGCGCCGCCGTGACCGACAGCACCGCATAGGCGGCGAGGCCGAGCAGGCAGGCCATCAGGAAGGAGCCGAAGATCAGGCCGAAGCCGAACGCGCCGAGCGTCGAGAACACGTAGAGCGGGTTGCGCGTCAGCGAATACGGCCCGCTGGTGACGAGCTGCCGGTTCTTGCGCGACCCGACATAGAGGATGCTCCACAGCCTGCCGGCGACCGCCGCCAGGATCAGGCCGAAGCCGGCGAACTCGATCGCCTCGTGCCAGTCGCCCTGTACGACCGGCCGCAGGAACAGCAGGGCCGGCACGAGCAGCAGCCCGCCGGCCCGGACGACGAGGATACGGGCGCGCTGGTTGGCCGGCCTGACGGTGGCGTTCACGATGAATCTCCCTCCATGGTCGATCCGGAGGGAGGCCTCAATTGCAGCAATTCGATGGCTGGAGCAATTCCAGGAAAAGTGCGAAGCGGTTTTCCGTCCGGAATTGCGTGAAAACAAGAAGATGGATCGCTTCACCGTTTCCGTGACTGGTGAAGCGATCCAGCGCTCAGCCGTGCAGCCTGGCGGTGATCTCCGCGACGCGCTTGCCCTGGAACTTCGCGCCTTCCAGCTCCTGCGCGGAAGGCTGGCGCGAGCCGTCGGTGTCGGAGGTGGTGGTCATGCCGTAGGGCGCGCCGCCGCGCACCACGTCGTTGCCCGACTGGCCCTGATAGGCATAGGACAGCGGGACGATGATCATGCCGTGATGCTGCATCCAGAGCTGGCTGGTGATCAGCGCCAGCTCCGCGCCGCCGTGCTGCGTGGCCGTCGAAGCCATGACCGAGCCGACCTTGTTCAGCAGCGCGCCCTTCGCCCACAGCGGGCCGGTCTGGTCGATAAAGTTCTTGAGCTGCGAGGCCATCATGCCGTAGCGGGTGGCGGCGCCGAAGATGATGCCGTCATAGTCGGCAAGCTCCAGCGGCTCGGCCACCGGCGCATCCTGGTTCAGCTTGTAGTGGGCCGCCTTGGCGACGTCCTCCGGCACCAGCTCGGGCACGCGCTTGATGGTGACGTCTGCGCCGGCCTCGCGCGCGCCCTCGGCGGCGGCCTTGGCCATCTGTTCCATATGGCCCCAGCTCGAATAATAGAGCACCAGAATCTTCGCCATCGATCTCTCCTTTTGCGTCGCGGCCTGCCCGGCCGCCGTCCGATGCAGGCAATTTATGGACCTTGCCGTTCAAGGCAACCGGCTTTGGGCGGACAGTTCGTTCACAGAACGGCTACGGTTGCCGGAGGGAGGGCGGCGCGCTATGTCCGGTCGCCGCCCGGAGGAATGCCCGATGACCGAGATCGTCACCGCCGCCATGATCGTCATCGGCGACGAAATCCTGTCCGGCCGCACCAAGGACCGGAACATCGGCCATCTGGCCGACATGATGACTGCCATCGGCATCGACCTCAAGGAAGTGCGCATCGTCCCCGACGAGGAGGACGAGATCGTGGACGCCGTGAACGCGCTGCGCGCCCGCCACACCTACGTCTTCACCACCGGCGGCATCGGCCCCACCCACGACGACATCACCGCCGACGCGGTGGCGAAGGCCTTCGGCCTGCCCTGCGAGCACGACGCGAAGGCCATGGCGCTGCTCGCCGAAAGCTACGCGGCGCGCGGCATCGAGTTCAACGAGGCGCGCCGCCGCATGGCGCGCATGCCGCGCGGCGCGGCGCACATCGACAACCCCGTGTCCACCGCCCCCGGCTTCCGCATCGGCAACGTGCATGTCATGGCCGGCGTGCCGTCGATCTTCCAGGCCATGCTCGACAATGTCGTGCCGACGCTGAAGACCGGCGCGAAGCTGCTGTCGGCCGCCGTGCGCTGTCCGCACGGCGAAGGAACGATCGGCGGCCCCCTCGCCGCGATCCAGAAGGCGCATCCCGACACGATCATCGGCTCCTACCCGAAATACGCCGACGGCAGTTTCTGGACCGAGCTGGTGGTGCGCGCCCGAACGCCCGAGGCGCTGGAATCCGCGCGCGCCGAGGTGGAGGCGATGGTGGCGGCCCTACCGGCGCGATAGCGGCTGGCGATCTGCCGTCATCCCCTTGCGTGCAAACCGCTTTCCCGGTTAAGTCCGGCGGCATCCAGCCGGAGGCATGCGATGTCCCTTCCCGAAAAGGCCTTTCCCGTCTCCTGGGACCAGTTCCACCGCGACGCGCGCGCCCTCGCCTGGCGCCTTGCCGGCGCGAACGGCCAATGGAAGGCGATCGTGTGCATCACGCGCGGCGGTCTCGTGCCGGCCGCCATCATCGCCCGGGAGCTCGGCATCCGCGTCATCGAGACCGTTAGCGTGGCCTCCTACCACGACTACGCCAACCAGGGTCAGATCTCGGTGCTGAAGGAGATCACGCCGATCCTCCTGGATGAGGACGGCAAGGACGTGCTGATCGTCGACGACCTCACCGACACCGGCAAGACGGCGGCCATCGTGCGCGCCATGATGCCGAAGGCGCATTTCGCCACCGTCTATGCCAAGCCCAAGGGGCGGCCGCTGGTCGATACCTTCGTCACCGAGGTCAGCCAGGACACCTGGATCTATTTTCCCTGGGACCTGGGCTTCACCTATCAAAAGCCGATCACCGACGACCGGGTTGGCTGACCGGTTCGCGACCGGTTTTTGCGTTTTTGCAGCGTCGAAGCCCGCTTCTGCGGTTTTCGACTTTCCTTATCGCCTCGTTAAGTTCTATTGCCGACGATGCACGAAATGGATGTGCGATTCGGCGAGATGGACGACCTGCCAGATTCGAAGACGGCAAGCCCCGCTCGGCAAGCGCCGGCGGCCTGCCGGCTGCAGGCCGCCGCCCTGCCCTGGCGCAGGACGGAAACGGGCCTCGCCATCATGCTGATCACCAGCCGCGACACCGGCCGCTGGGTGCTGCCCAAGGGCTGGCCGAAGGCCGGCGAGCTGCTGTGCGACGCCGCCGCGCGCGAGGCGGCCGAGGAAGCCGGCATCGAGGGCCGCGTCGCCGGCAAGGAGGTCGGCCGCTTCTTCTACGCCAAGACCCGCGCCAGGGGCGACCCGGTCCCCTGCGAGGTGCTGGTCTATCCGCTGGAGGTCGGCAGCATCGCCAAGCACTGGAAGGAAAAGGGCCAGCGCGACCGCAGATGGGTGTCGCCCGACGATGCCGCCGGCATGGTCGCCGAACCCGGCCTGTCGACCTTGCTTGCCGGCTTCGCCACGCGCGACTGATCCGCCTCTGCGGCCAGGCTGTGGGAAAAAACCTCCCTCGGTCCCCATTATCCACATAGCCGGCACACAACATCTTGCGTCACGATAGTTTCACGAAACGAATCGTTGACGCCACGCCGAGACTCCCTTTTTATGACTCACGCATCCCTTCGGCGGGTGCGGCCGGAAAGTTTCGAGCCCGGCCTGTTTCCAGATTTCCAGTTGTTTTCATCGGGTTGGCCGCGGCCTGGAAGGGCCCGTCCGAAGGGTGGTTTTGCGTGCGGAAAACAACCCGGAAAATGTTGACGGCGGGGTGAAAAATTCGCCTGGGTAACCCATATTTAGTGTTTACCGGCGATCATAAACCCTAGATAGTGTTCGAGGCCCGCAATGACTCGGGTCTCAGTTCAAGTTTCATGATGAGGGCGCCGCCGCGCTCGAAGGGCTGGCCGCGACACCCTGCGCAGCAGGGCAGCGAGGCCGGAGGCGGCGGAAGAGCCGGCAGGCGCCTGGCCCACCGGCAGGATTTTTTTTGCGCTTCGCGCGGGGATGCGGACATCCCGCGCAGACGCGCTATATATAGACGAGAGGACTGGACGATGCGCATAGAGCGGCACTTCACCAAGGCGGGCCAGTCCCGCTACGCGGAGATCGAATTCCGCAAGGCGACCTCGGAGATCAAGAACCCCGACGGCTCGGTGGTCTTCCGGCTCGCCGACATCGACGTGCCGGCGCAGTTCAGCCAGGTCGCCACCGACATCCTGGCCCAAAAGTATTTCCGCAAGGCCGGCGTGCCCGCGCGGCTGAAGAAGGTCGAGGAGAACTCCGTTCCCTCCTTCCTGTGGCGCTCGGTGGCCGACGAGGCTGAACTCGCCAGGCTGCCGGAGGCAGACCGCTACGGTTCCGAGACCGACGCCCGCCAGGTTTTCGACCGGCTCGCCGGCACCTGGACTTACTGGGGCTGGAAAGGCGGCTACTTCGCTTCGGAGGAGGACGCGCTCGCCTTCCGCGACGAGCTCGCCTACACGCTCGCCACCCAGCGCGGCGCGCCGAACTCGCCGCAATGGTTCAACACCGGCCTGCACTGGGCCTATGGCATCGACGGCCCCGGCCAGGGCCATTTCTACGTCGACCCCTTCACGCAGAAGCTGGTGAAGTCGAAATCCTCCTACGAGCACCCGCAGCCGCATGCCTGCTTCATCCAGGGCGTGCAGGACGATCTCGTCAACGAGGGCGGCATCATGGATTTGTGGGTGCGCGAGGCGCGCCTGTTCAAATACGGCTCGGGCACCGGCTCCAACTTCTCCGCCCTGCGCGGCGAAGGCGAAAAGCTGTCGGGCGGCGGTAAATCCTCCGGCCTGATGTCCTTCCTCAAGATCGGCGACCGCGCCGCCGGCGCCATCAAGTCGGGCGGCACCACGCGCCGCGCCGCCAAGATGGTGATCGTCGACGCCGACCATCCCGACATCGAGGCCTTCATCGACTGGAAGGTGATGGAGGAGCAGAAGGTCGCCGCGCTCGTCACCGGCTCCAAGATCGTCAAGAAGCATCTCGACGCCATCATGAAGGCCTGCCTCAACTGCGAGGGAGACAATGGAGACTGCTTCGACCCGGCCAAGAACCCGGCGCTGAAGCGCGAGATCAAGGCCGCCAAGAAGGCCGCCGTGCCGGAGAACTACGTCCAGCGCGTCATCCAGTTCGCCCGCCAGGGCTACAACGCCCTCGACTTCAAGACCTACGACACCGACTGGGATTCCGACGCCTACCTGACCGTGTCGGGCCAGAACTCCAACAACTCCATCTCGCTCAAGGACGATTTCCTGCGCGCCGTCGAGACGGATGCCGACTGGAAGCTGACCGCCCGCAAGGACGGCAAGGTGATGAAGACGCTGAAGGCCCGCGACCTGTGGGAGAAGATCGGCTACGCCGCCTGGGCGTCCGCCGATCCGGGGCTGCACTTCAACACGACGATGAACGACTGGCA
>JAPUFC010000029.1:0-26945 GCA_027492275.1 Mesorhizobium sp.
CGACACTACTCTTTCGAAACAAGATGCCCACGGCGCGACAGGGCCGGAAGCGCCTCTTCGTTCAGAGCGATCAGCGCCTCCTTCTTCCGCCGCGACCAACCCTTGATCTGCCGTTCGCGCGCGATGGCGTCGGTGATGCGCTCGTAGGTCTCCATAAAGACGAGGGTGACGGGCCTGCGGCGCGCCGTATAGCCGTCAAGCGGCAGGTTGTTGTGTTCCCACAGGCGCGCTTCCATGTCCTGCTTCGTCGATCCGACATAGAAAGAGCCGTCGGCGCATCGCAGCATGTAGACGGTCATTTCGACCGGCATGTCCCTCACTGGAACTCGAAGATCGACCGGAAGATGCCCGGCGCGATCGCCGAGAGCGGGTTGATGGTCAGGCGTGGCGAGCCCGTCTTGCCCTCCAGCTTGAAGGTAACGCCGATCAGGCCACGGTCGCGGCCGTTGCCGAGCAGCGCGCCGAGCACCGGGATCTCGCCGAAGATGCGGTTGATGCCGTAGGCCGGCATGAAGGTGCCGGTCATGTCCATGTTGCCGTTTCGGTCGTACAGCATGCCCTGGAAGGTCGAGCCGATGGTCGAGCCGCGCAGCACGCCGTCGCGCAGCCTGAGATAGCCCGCGCCCTTCTCGATCTCGGCGAAGCCCCGGTCGAACTGCACCCGCGACGTGTCGATGTCGCGCCGCACCGCGTCGTTCAGGCTCGGCTCGCCCGCCGGCGCGCTCGACACGATGGAGCGCAGCCTCGGCTCGTTCACCACCCAGAAGTCGCGCGCGTCGATCCGTCCCGACAGCGCGCCCTTCGCCGGCCCGGACAGCGCCACCTCGATGCGCCCGCCCTGCATGTAGGGATAGATGTCGAGGAAGCGCAGGATCGCGCCGGCGTCGGCGGAGCGGACCCGCATGGTGCGCGCGCCGCCTTCCCCGCCATTGGCGATCTCCACGCTGCCGCCCGAGCGCGTCGCCGCCGCGATCCTGAGCGCGTTGATCGTGTCGCCCGACCCGTCATACCGCAGGTCGACATTCGACAGCCGCTCGTCGCCGAAGCCGGTCAGCGACGCCACGTTGGCCGCGACCGTCACCCGGCCGGAATCGCTGGCCTTCGACGCGGAGCTGGTCGCCGTCGACGAATCCTGCGTGAATTGCCTGACCACCGAGCGCGCGTCGAAGGATTGTCCGCTGACGTCGACCGCGATGCCCGAGGACGAGCGCCTGACCGTCACCGCGACGTCGTCGCCCCGGTTCAACCGCACCCGCGACAGATTTGCCTCCGACAACCCGCCGGCATCCAGCCGCACCGTCCCGGCAAGCTGGAAGGTCTGCCCGGACAGGTCGAAATCCGAAAGCGTCGTGCGTCCCTCGCCCGTCTCCATGACGAAGCCCAGCGACGCGTCGACGCCCCGCCCTTTGGTCCAGCCGACCCACGGCAGGTCGATCTCGGCCGCTTTGAGGTCGGCCTTGACCTTCTGCCGGCCGGGACCCAGCGCCTCCAGCTCGACCCGCGTCGGACCGGACACGAGGTCGGCGATGCCCGGGATGATGCGGTTGCGCGTCCTGTCGTCCAGCGTGGCGCGGACGATGCGCGTGCGCGGCACGCCGCTGTTGCGGATCGGCAGCGTGGTGTCGATCTCGGCCGCCACGCCCGACAGCTTCGTGCGGGCGGAGATCACCGCCTTCTGCGGATCGATCGCGATCGTGCCCTCGGCCTCGCTGATGGTCTGCCCGTCCACCGGCCTCGCCAGAGCCAGGTTCTTGTAGTCCAGCGTCACCAGCCAGTTGAGCGTGTCGGGGTTGATCCCGCGTTGCAGCGGGATGTCGGCCGACACATGCCCTTCCACCGCACCGGAAAAGTCGCCGGGCTCGTAGCCGATCGAGCGCAGCGCGTTGATCGGATCGTAGGAGGCAAGCTCGGCGATGGCCGGCGCGTCGCCCGCCACGTCGATCTCCAGCCTGCCGATGACCGGCGGCCGGTTGGCGTCGGCGATCTTCATGCGGCCGTTGCTGGCCGCGACGGTGCGGCCGTCGGCCAGGAAGACCGTGCCGGCGTCGAGGGTGACGTCCACGTCGTTGCCGCGGAAATCCACCACGCCGACTGCGTCGCGCACCGGCGGGATGAGGCCGGCCGTGTCGAAGCGCGTGCCGGCGACGGAAAAGCTGCCGAACACCTCGTTCTCGGTGAGGGGAATGCCGTTGCCCAGCCGGCCCGGCAGAACGCTGAAATTCAGCCGGCCCTCGCGCACCGTGCCGCCGAACAGCTTCTCCATCACCCAGCGCCGCGCCGGCGAGGCGCTGAACCATGGCCAGAGCTGCTTGACCTGCGCCACCGGCATGTCCTTCACCGAGAAGGCGGCGGCGCCGCCGGGCACCACTCCCGGGGCGAACTGGATCGACGCGGTGCCGAGCATCTCGCCGTTGGACGGCTTGGCGAGGATTTCGTCGATGGTCAGGTTGCGTTCGTTGACCAGATAGATGCCGGAGAGGCGCAGATAGGTCTCCAGCGCGGCCTCCGGCGAGTCCTCCGGCGAGATCAGCGAGCGCGCGCTGATGAGGTCGAAGCGGTAGGCCTGCCGGTCGTCCGGCGCGGCGGCGCGCGGACGCGGTCCGATGGCGCCGTAGAAGTCCAGCACGGAGCGGCCGATCGAAGCCCTCAGCCGCCGCACGTCGATCTTGCGCGAACCCGGCGCGAGCACGCCGGCGAACTCGATGTCGCCGGCAAGCACGCCGCGCCGGTCGAGGTCGAGCGAAGCGCCCTTGAGCGACAGAGCCGTCTCCAGCGTCGACGGGGCCTGTCCCCTTCCCTCGCTGCCGGTCACCGAAAGATCGAGCCCGCCGAACTGGAAGACGCGATGGTCGGAAGACGACGGCTCGCCCGCCGCCTCCTGCGGAACGGTCGCCCGGATGCTGAGCCCTGAAATCCGGTCGGCGGCCGCGTCGCGCGCCGCGCTCGCCTCCACCGCGACCGGGCGGCCATCGGCCTCGAGCTCGGCCGCGAAGCGCACCGATCCGCCGTCCACCGCCCAGGCGTCGGCGTCGCGCACGCTGATCGTCTGTACCTGTCCGCCCTGCGGGAAGCGCAGCTCGATGTCGGAAACGGCGATGCTGCGGACGCCCTGCGGCTGCACCAGGTCGAGCACCCGGTGCGTCGCCCGGAAGACCTCCGGCACGACGAGGTCGGGGTCGAGCAGCCCGTCGGCGTTGCGGAACTTCGCCGCCCAGTCGGAATCGCGCGAGCTGGGCAGGCCTTCCAGCGCGATCCGCGCCTGCGACAAATCGATGCCGGAGGCGCTGACCTCGCCCCGCAGCAGCGGCAGCAGGCGCAGCCCGATCTTCACCGCCCCGCCCTCCACCAGCGCCACCGGCTTGCCCGGCGCGCGCAGGGCGACGTCGCTCACGTCCAGCGCGATGAAGGACGACCCGCCGAAGCCGATGGAGACCGCGCCCACGGTGGCGTCGAGATCGGGGCCGGCGGCGCGGTCCAGCACCTTCTCGGCCTCGGCGCGCATGCGGTCGGCGCCGATGCCGGAGACACCGGCGACATAGACGCCGGCGACGAGCAGCACGAAGAGGCCGAGCAGCCCGCCGCCGAACCGGGCGAGGCGGCGAAGCGGACGCCGGAGCCGGCCGTTTCCGCCGCTGAGGCACGGCCCGAAGCCGGCCGACGACGGGAGATTGCCGAGGTCGGCGATCTCCTCGCGCCTGAACCGGATCTTCTCGTGTCTCGGTGCCTGCTGGTCCAACGATGCCTTGTTCCGACGGATGGACGAATCCGGTGCGGTCAATGTAGCTTCGTCCGTCCCAGGCACAACCCGGAGCGGGACCCACAATGAGCGAACTGGACGTCGGCAGTACCCCGCCGCCTTTCGAATTGCCCGCCGATGGCGGCGGAACCGTCAAGCTGGCGGAACTTCACGGCAAATCCGTGGTCGTCTTCTTCTATCCGAAGGACAACACCACGGCCTGCACGCTGGAGGCGATCGACTTCTCCAGGCTCGAGCCCGAATTCCGCGCGGCGGGCGTGCGCGTGCTGGGCATCTCGCCCGACAGCCTCAGGAAGCACGCCGGCTTTCGAAAGAAGCACGATCTCACCGTCGAGCTTTTGTCGGACGAAGGTCACGCCGTGACCGAGGCCTACGGCCTGTGGGTCGAGAAGACGCTCTACGGCCGCAAATACATGGGCGTCGAGCGCGCCACCCTGCTCATCGGTCCCGATGGCAGGATCGCGCGGGTCTGGCGCAAGGTTAAGGTCGACGGCCATGCGCGGGAAGTCCTCGACGCGGCCCGCGGGCTGGCGAAGGCCTGAGTGGAACCGGAACGCCTCTCCTGCGTTGAAAAGGCAAGACAAGCGGGAGAGAAAGCATGTTTCGTTCTTTGATCCTCTGGATGCTCGGCATACCGATCCCGATCATCATCTTGCTCTGGCTGTTCGTGAGATAGGTCCTTAGCCGGACTGGACGATACCTCCTCCTTCGAAAGCTCGGCGCCGCCTCGTGCGGCGCTTTTTTTGTCCGGCTTTCGGCGCCGTAGCGGAAACATTTGTTAACCCTAATGATGTGTAATCGGCCGTGTCGTGATTTTAACGGTTTGAGAGTTGGGTTCCGTGAAAAGTCCCGGTCAGTCCCCCGGTCAGACAACGGTCTTCGGCAAGCGCAGCGAGCCGCATACGGTCATCATCGCCCGCGGCGACCACATTCGCCACTTCACGGTCCGGCCGTGGCTGATGGCGCTCGCCGGCTCGGCGCTGGCCGCCATCGCCATCGGCTACCTGCTGGCCACCACCTATCTCGTGCTGCGCGACGACCTGATCGGCGCGGCGGCCGCGCGGCAGGCGCGTCTGCAGCAGGACTACGAGGACCGCATCTCGGCCCTGCGCGCGCAGGTCGACCGCATCACCAGCCGGCAGATGCTCGACCAGCAGCTCATGGAGACCAAGGTCGGCGAGCTGCTGGAGCGGCAGTCCCTGCTGGCGGCCCGCCACGGACGCCTCGGCGCGCTGCCGGACGAGCCCGCCGACGCCGGCAATGAGCCGCCGGCGGCCGTTCCCGACACGACTGCGAAACCCGATATCCGGGCATCGCTCTCGGGCTTCCGGCCGACGCGCGCCGACGCCGCATCGTCTGGCCCCTTCGCGTTCTGGTCGACGCGGACCGCCGCCGCGCCCGAAAGCGCAGCCGATCGCACCGACCGGCTCTTCGCCGACATCAACCAGTCGCTCCGCTCCATCGAGCACGAGCAGATCGCCCGCATCAACACGCTCACGGAAGACACCTACCAGACGACCGAAGCCATCGCCGACGCCCTTGAGGACGCCGGCCTGAGCATCGACCGGGACAACGGCAAGGCCGGCGTCGGCGGACCGTTCGTTCCCATCGACAACCCCGCCCAGTTCGACGCCCGCATGCGCGAGCTGGACGAGGCGCTTGCGACGCTGGAGCGCATGAAGTCCGAGGCGCGCCGCATGCCGATCTCCAATCCCGCTCCGGGGCTCGGCATTTCCAGCACCTTCGGCGTCCGCAAGGACCCCCTGCTCGGCACGCTTGCCCTGCATTCCGGCATGGATTTCCGCGCCGCCAGCGGCACGGCGGCGCGTGTCACCGCGGCCGGCAAGGTGGTGCGCGCCGGCTGGAGCGGCGGCTACGGCCGCATGGTCGAGGTCGAGCACGCCGGCGGCTTCACCACCCGCTACGCGCATCTCAGCAAGATCGTCGTGCAGGTCGGCGACGAGGTCGATGTCGGCGACGTGGTCGGCAAGACCGGCTCGAGCGGCCGCTCGACCGGCCCGCATCTGCACTACGAGGTGCGTCGCAACGGCAGCGCGCTCAATCCGCTGCGCTTCCTCAAGGTCGGCCGCAAGATCGCGCAGTATCTCTGATCAGCCGTCCGCCAGGTCGAACACCAGCAGACGATCCGTGCCGCCCTCGACGGCGGCGACCAGCCGCGCGCCGGCCTTCGCGTGGTCGGGATGCGCGAGATACGCGTCCCGCGCCGCCGCGTCGCGGAAATCGATGGTGAACCCGTCAGAATAGTCGCGCCAGAACGGCTCCGGGCTGACGTTGCGGCCGAAACACGCGCCCAGCCAGCCGTCGACCACCCGTTCCAGCGCCGCCAGCTCGGCGAAGATCGCGCGGCGCTCGTCCTCGCCGACATCGGCGCGGAACTTGAAGAAGACGCAGTGCCTGATCATGGTGCTCCTCACGCCGCCCGATGGCCGGCGACATTGCCGGCGAACACGGCCGGCGGCAGCGGCTCGCGGCCGAGCACGAGGTCCGCACCCTTCTCGCCCACCATGATGGTCGGCGCGTTCGTGTTGCAGGACGGCACGCGCGGCATCACCGAGGCGTCGCAGACCCGCAGGTCCTCGATGCCGCGAACCCTGAGGTCCGGCGTCACCACGGCCATCTCGTCGTGCCCCATCCGGCAGGTGCCGACCGGATGGTGGTCGGTCTTGGCGTTGCGACAGGCATAGTCGAACAGCTCGTCCTCGCTCTCCAGCTTGGGACCGGGCAGGACCTCGCGCATGACGAACGGCGTCAGCGCCTTCTGCCGCATCATCTCCCGGGCCAGCCGCAGCCCCCGGATCGACATGTCGCGGTCGTGCGGATCGGAAAAATAGTCGGGGTCGATCAGCGGCGCCGCCGCCGCGTCGGCGCTTCTCAGCCGCACCGTGCCGCGCGAGCGCGGCCTGAGATAGGCCGAGTTCAGCGTCACGCCCGGGTTCCTCAGCTTCTCCACGCCGGCCTCGATGCCGGAGCCGAGGCCGAGATGGAACTGGATGTCCGGCCAGGCCGCCGTCGGATCGGCATACCAGAAGCCGCCCGTCTCGAAGAGGCTCGAGGCCACCGGCCCCTTCTTCAGCAGGATATATTGCAGCCCCGCCCACACCGAACGATGCAGCTTCGCGTAGTTGTCGTAGGTGTGGTCGCCCGTGCATTCGGCGATGACGAACAGGTCGAGATGGTCCTGGAAATTCGAGCCGACGCCGGGCAGGTCGTGGACCGGCGCGATGCCGACCGACCGCAGATGCTCCGCCGGTCCGATACCGGACTGCATCAGGAGCTTCGGCGATCCGATCGCGCCCGAGGACAGGATGATCTCGCGATCCGCCGGAAGCACAAGCGGCTGCGCGCCCGGCCTGTCGACCACCTCCACGCCGGTGGCGCGGCCGTTGTCGATCATGACGCGCGTGACGAGCACGCCGGTGCGAACGGTGAGGTTCTTCCGCCCCCTGATCGGCTTGAGATAGGCCGTCGACGCCGACGACCGGCGCGCATCCTTCTGCGTGAGCTGATAATAGCCGACTCCCTCCTGCACTGCCCCGTTGAAATCCGGGTTGAAGGGAATGCCCATCTCCTGCGCCGCCTTGAACCACGCCTCGCAGATCGGCAGCGGCGAGATCGGATTGGACACGCCGAGCGGCCCGCCATAGGCGTGGTAGTCGTTGGCGAAGCGCTGGTTGTCCTCGGCGCGCTTGAAATAGGGCAGAACCTCGCGATAGCTCCAGCCCTCGCAGCCCTCCTCCGAAACCCACGCATCATAATCGCCGGGGTTGCCGCGCGTGTAGAGCTGCGCGTTGATCGAGGAGCCGCCGCCGATTACCCTGGCCTGCGTGTAGCGCAGAACCCGGTTTTTCAGGTGCCTCTGCGGCACCGTCTCCCATCCCCACGAGGCGATGCCCTTGGTCATCCGGGCGAAGCCGGCCGGCATGTGGATCAGCGGATGCCAGTCGCGCCCGCCCGCCTCCAGCAGCGTGACCGAGATGGACGGGTCCTCGCTCAGCCGGTTGGCGAGCACGCAGCCGGCGGGCCCGCCGCCAATGATGATGTAGTCGCTCATTGTCCCTTCGTCACAATCTGGGCATCGACAGGCCGCCGTCGGCATTAACGACGGAGCCGGTGGCGAAGCCGAACTGCCCGCCGGCCACCGCCGCCACGACGCGGGCAACGTCGGCGCCCTCGCCCCAGCGTTTCGCCGGCACCAGCCCGCCCTCGATCAGCCTGTCGTATTTTTCCGAAACGCCCGCCGTCATGTCGGTGCGGATGATGCCGGGCCGCACCTCGAACACGCCAATGTTTTCGGGCGCGAGCCGCAGCGCGAGGTTCTTTACCCACATGGACAGCGCCGCCTTGGACACGCAGTACTCCGCCCGCTCGGGCGAGGCCATCTCGGCGCTGACCGAGGTGACGGTGACGATCGAGCGCGCGCGGTCGAAAGGCGTCCGCAGCATGGCCTTCGCCACGGCCTGCGAAAAAAAGGCCGTGCCGCGCAGGTTCACTCCCATCACCCGGTCGAAATTGTCGGGTGTCAGATCGAGCATGTCGCCACGCACCACCGCGCCCATGCCGGCATTGTTGACGAGACAATCGACCCGGCCGAACGTTTGAAGCACCGCATCGACCACCCGCGCATGGGTGGAGAGGTCGCCGAGGTCGAAGCGCGCATAGGCCAGCCGCGCCCCGCGCAGCGCTATGGCGCTTTCGAGGCCGCCGGCATCCTCGCCGAGGTCGGCGACCACGAGGTCGAAGCCGGCATCAGCCAGCGCTTCCGCGCATGCGCGACCGATGCCGCGCAGGCCCCCGGTGACGATCGCCGCGGGACGAGTCATGCCTGCTCCCGTTCCCTGACATGCGCCGCCACCCGCAGCGCCTGCGCGGCGATCGTCAGCGCCGGGTTCACGGCCGCCGACGTCGGCAGGAAACCGCCATCCACCACGAAAAGGTTCCGGTGCTCCCAGGCGCGGCAGAACGGGTCGAGCGGCGCCTGCGCCGGATCGTCGCCCATGCGCACCGTGCCGCATTGATGCGAGGGCGTGCGCTTGTCGAAGGGCCTCGCCAGCACGATCGGATAGCCGCAGGCGCGGAAGACGCCGCGCATGGTCCTGGTCAGCCGCTCCAGCGCCTCCATGTTGGAGCGCTGCCAGGTGAGCACGATGCCCTCCCCGTCCACCGTCACCCGGCTTTCGGGATTGGGCAGGTCCTCGGTCATGAGGTACCAGTCGACCGAATGGCGCGCGAGATAGTCCAGCGCGAAGCGGGGAGCGAAGGCGACATTGGGTTTCAGGATGTCGGCGCTGAGCTTGCCCAGAAGCTGCACGTTGCCGAGCGGCTTTCCGCCCTTTCCGTCGGAAAGATAGAAATCATTGATCATCAGTGTCTTCTGGTAGACGCTGTCGTTGACGCGGCGCGGATCGACCGCCAGCATCGCCGTGGAATTGTGGTTCATGAAGTTGCGCCCGACCTGATCCGACGCGTTGGCAAGCCCCTTGCCGCCGGCGGACGGCGAGCGAAGCAGGATCGCGGCGGAATTGATCGCCCCGGCGGCGAGGATCACCAGCTTCGGGGACAGTTTCCTCGTCTCGCCGTTCTGCCGGAAATGGACGGCGGCGATCACGCCGCCCTCGCCCGCCTCCAGATGCGTGACCTCCGCGCCCGTCACCAGCGTGACGTTCTCGTCCTGCAGCGCCACGGACAGCGCCGCCGTCTCGGCGTCCCTCTTGCCGAGACCGGTATTGGGAAAGGCGTCCCAAGGCGTCTTTCCGCCTTCCAGCCACGGGTCGATGTCGACGCCGAGAGGCAATGTGGACGGATGCAGGCCGGCGCGTTTCAGTTCGCCCCGCACGCGCGCGATGGCCGGCTCGTCGGGCACCGGCGGGAACGGATAAGGCTTCGAATGCTCGGGCTCGCTCGGGTCCTCGCCCAGCGTGCCGCGCACGGCGAAAAGCGCCTCGGCGCGGCAGTACCAGGGCTCCAGCTCCTCATAGGGAAACGGCCAGGCCGGCGAGACGCCGCCGAAATGCTCCAGCTCGGCGAAATCCTCCCTGCGGTAGCGGATGAGCACCGCGCCGTAGAGTTTTGAATTGCCGCCGACATAGTAGTAATTACCGGGGCTGAACCGCTGCCCCGTGGCGTCACGCCAGAACTCCTTCGGGCGGAAATGCCCGCGTCCGAAGATGGCGACGGCGTCGCGCGCCTCCGCGCTTGGCGCCAGCCGCTCGCCGCGCTCCAGGATGGCGATGCGTGCGCCTGACCCCGCCAGGCCGGCGGCCATGGTGGCGCCGCCGATGCCGGAGCCGATGATGACGATGTCGGGACTGGTCATGGCAAAGGGTCGTAAACGCGTTTTGAGATGTCATCTTCCGTCGCGCGCGCCGGCACGCGAGGACAGAAGAGGGTGATGAGAGGCACAGGCTATCCGGTGGTCGGGTGGAACTACACGATCCGCTGCTGCGTCTCGGGATCGAAGAACACGGTCTTGGTCAGGTTGAACGCCAGCGGCGTGACCTCGCCGGCGTGAATGCGCGCATCGGCCCTCAGCCGCGCCACCACATGCTTGCCGCCGAGATGGGTGACCGCGAAGGTGTCGGCGCCGGCGGGCTCCACCACGTCGACCATCAGGTCCGCCGTCTCGACATGGATCGCATGGCGGTCGGCCCCGTCCGGGTCGGTCAGCGCCTCGGGCCGCACGCCGAACACCACCGGCTTGCCCTTGAACCTCTCCATGCCGGCCGGCGCGTTGGGCAGGCGGATCGACACGGGCGGCCGGCCGCCGTCGCGCGCGAACTCGACGGTCAGGCCGCTGCCGTTGCCGCCGATCGTGGCCGGCACCAGGTTCATGGCCGGCGAACCCATGAAGTCGGCGACGAACATGTTCACCGGGTTGTTGTAGATCTCGGCCGGCGTGCCGAACTGCTGGAGGACGCCGTCCTTGAGCACCGCGATCTTGGTCGCCAGCGTCATCGCCTCGATCTGGTCGTGCGTGACGTAGACGATGGTGGTGCCCATGCGCTGGTGCAGGCGCTTGATCTCGGTGCGCATGTCGATCCGGAGCTTGGCGTCGAGGTTGGACAGCGGCTCGTCGAACAGGAACACCTGCGGGTCGCGCACCAGCGCGCGCCCCATGGCGACGCGCTGCCGCTGGCCGCCGGAAAGCTGGCTCGGCTTGCGGTCGAGCAGATGCCCGATCTGCAACAGGTTGGCGACCTCGCGGATGGCCTTCTCGCGCTCCTCCTTCGGCACGCCGCGGATCTCCATGCCGAAGGCGATGTTCTGCCCCACGGTCATGTTCGGGTAGAGCGCGTAGGACTGGAACACCATGGCGATGTCGCGCTTGGAGGGGTGCAGGTCATTGACCTTTCGCCCGCCGATGCGAATCTCGCCGCCGGTGATCGGCTCCAGCCCGGCGATTGTGTTGAGGAGCGTGGACTTGCCGCAGCCGGATGGGCCGACGAGAACGAGGAAACCGCCCTTCTCGATCTCCAGGTTGATGCCTTTCAGGATGCGCGTCGCGCCGAAGGACTTTTCGAGATTGACGATCTCAAGAAACGACATAGCCCCTATCCCTTCACCGCGCCGGCCATCAGGCCGCGCACGAAATAGCGTCCGGAGACGATGTAGACGACGAGCGTCGGCAGCGCCGCGAGGATCGCGCCGGCGAAATGCACGTTGTATTCCTTCACACCCGTCGACGAGTTGACGAGGTTGTTCAGCGCCACCGTGATGGGAATGGAATCCACGCTCGAGAACGACGAGCCGAACAGGAAGTCGTTCCAGATGTTGGTGAACTGCCAGATGACGGTGACGACGATGATCGGCCCCGAGGACGGCAAAAGGATGCGCCGGAAGATCTGGAAGAAGGACGCGCCGTCGATCTGCGCGGCGCGGATCAGCTCGGTCGGGAACGCCTCGTAATAGTTGCGGAAGAACAGCGTCGTGAAGCCGAGGCCGTAGACGGCGTGGATCAGCACCAGCCCGGTGACCGTGCCGGCCAGCCCGAGCTCGCCCAGGATGCGCGCCGACGGGATCAGCACGATCTGGAACGGGATGAAGCAGGACAGCAGCATCAGCCCGAAGACGATGTTGTCGCCGCGAAAACGCCATTTGGTCAGCACGTAGCCGTTCAGCGCCCCGAGCACCGTGGAAATCGCAACCGCCGGCACCACCATCAGGATCGAATTGAGGAAATAGGGTTTTAGCCCGGTCGGCGACACGCCGATCTGCGCCGTCGACCAAGCGGAGAGCCACGGCGCGATGGTCCACTGCTGCGGCAGCGCCAGCATGTTGCCGGCCCGGATCTCGTCCAGCGGCTTCAGCGAGTTCACCACCATCACGTAGAGCGGCAGCAGATAGTAGACGACGAAGAGGATCAGCACCGTATAGATCGCTGCGCGCGCGAAGACGCCGGTGCGCGTCGCGTTATCCTGGCTAGCGACGCTCATTCTTGCCCCCGAGTTCGGAGTACAGATACGGCACGATGATCGCGAAGATCATCATCATCATGATGATGGCCGAAGCCGCGCCCATGCCCATCTCGTTGCGGCCGAAGGTGAATTTCTGCATGAACAAAGCCGGCGTCCAGGTCGCCGTGCCGGGTCCGCCGTCGGTCATGGCGACGACGAGGTCGTAGCTCTTGATGGCGAGGTGCGCGAGCACCACGAAGGCCGACAGGAAGACCGGCCGCATCAGCGGAATGATGATGCGCCTGTAGATTGTGACGGTCGACGCCCCGTCGATCTGCGCCGCCTTGATGACCTCGTTGTCGACGCCGCGCAGGCCCGCCAGGAACATCGCCATGACGAAGCCCGATGACTGCCACACGGCGGCGATGACGATGGTGTAGATGGCGTACTGCCCTTCCTTGATCCAGCGGAACGAGAAGCTCGTCCAGCCCCAGTCCTGCATGACGTGCTCCAGCCCGATGCCGGGGTCGAGGAACCATTTCCACGCCACGCCGGTGACGATGAAGGACAGCGCCATCGGATAGAGGAAGATCGGTCGGATCAGGCCCTCGGCCCTGATCTTCTGGTCCAGCAGGATGGCGAGCCCGAGCCCGAGCACGCTGCACACGATGATGTAGAGCGAGGCGAAGATCGCCAGGTTCTTCAGCGCCGTGATCCAGTTGGGATGGTTGAACAGGCGCACATAGTTGCCGAGCCCGACCCAGGTCGAGAAGTCTGGCAGCAGCTTCGAGCCCGACACGGACAGCACCGCCGTGAAGATGATGAAGCCGTAGACGAAGATCAGGATGATGGCGAAGCTCGGCGCCAGCACGAGCTTCGGCAGCCATTCCTGCAACGCCTCCTTCGGCGTCCGGCTGGGCCGGTGCGTCAGGACCGGCGCGATTTCCGCTTGTGACTGGGCCATGCCTGAAAAGCCTCCCGCGCGCGACGGCGCACGTTGAACCGCCCATCCTCCCGGGCGGGAACGGGCGGGGCCGACGGATCGGCCCCGCCCAGTGACGTTACATCGGCGACGTTACATCTTGGCCGAAGCCACCGCGTCGACGAGCGCCTTGGCGGCCGCCTTGGAGTCCATCTCGCCGTTGAAGTGGCGGGTAATGACGTCATACATGGCGTTCTTCACCGCCGCCGGGTTGGCGTGGCCATGCGCCATGGAGCCGAAGAGCTTGCCGGAGGTGTTGGCCTCCGCCAGGTCCTTCATGCCCTTCTTGCCGCAATCGTCGAACGCCGTGTCCGGCACGTCGGTGCGCGCCGGCACCGAGCCCTTGACCACGTTGAAGGCCGACTGGAAGTCCGGGCTTTCGATGTCGGAGGCCATGGTGAGCTGCGCCTTCTGCTGGTTGGCGCCGACCTTGAACATCATGAACTGGTCGGAGTTGAAGGTCACCGCGCCCTGCGTGCCGGGGAAGCGCACGCACACGAAGTCCGTGCCTGGCTTCTGGCCGGCCTTGAGGAACTCGCCCTTGGCCCAGTCGCCCATGAACTGCATGCCGGCCTTGCCCTCGATCACCATCGCCGAGGCGAGGTTCCAGTCGCGGCCGGAGAAGTCCTTGTCGACATAGGTCCTGAGCTTGGCCATGCGGTCGAAGGCCTCTACCATCTTGTCGCCGCCCAGCGCCGCCGGGTCGAGGTCGATCATGGACGACTTGTAGAAGTCCGTGCCGATGCCGAGCACGACGGCGTCGAAGATGGTGGCGTCCTGCCAGGCCTGGCCGCCATGGCCGATCGGCGAGATGCCGTTGGCCTTCATCTTGTCGAGCACGGCGATCAGCTCGTCCCAGCTCTCGGGAGCCTTGCCGCCGGCGGCGTCGAGCGCCTTCTTGTTGATCCACACCCAGTTGGTGGAGTGGACGTTCACCGGCGCGGCGATCCACTTGCCGTCATATTTGGAGAAGGCCTGGAGGGCGGTCGGGATGACCTTGTCCCAGCCTTCCTTGGTGGCGACCTCGGTGAGGTCGCCGACCACGCCCTGCTTGGCCCAGTCGGTGATGTCGAAGCCCAGCGCCTGCACGGCCGTGGGCGGATTGCCCGCCGTGACGCGGGCGCGCAGCGCGGTCATCGCCGCTTCGCCGCCGCCGCCGGCCACCGGCATGTCCTTCCAGGTGATGCCCTGGCTTTCCAGCTTCTTCTTCAGGACGTCGAGCGCCGCCGCCTCGCCGCCGGACGTCCACCAGTGCAGCACCTCCACCTCGTCGGCGAAGGACGGCACGGCATAGGCCCCCGTCATGGCGGTCGAAAGCATGGCTCCGATAAGCAGTTTGCGCAACATGAACTACCTCCCTTGTTGCATGCGGACACCGGCGGCTTCCGGCCGCCGGCGATTTCTCAGCTCAGCGCGCCCACCATCCGGTGCGCGGGCCTCGGTGAAACTGGATTGTCTTTTCCTCGGTGTAGTCTTCGACGGCCCGGCGGCCGAGCTCGCGCCCGAGGCCGGACTGCTTGTATCCTCCGAACGGCAGCTCCGGATAACCTTCCATGAAGGTGTTGACCCAGACGGTGCCTGTGCGGACGCCGCGTGCAACCTCCATGCACGTGTCCATGGTCGAACTCCAAACCCCCGCGGACAGACCATAAGGCGTATTATTGGCAATGTGCAACGCCTTTTCAATCGATTCAAACGTCAGGACCGACAGCACCGGCCCGAACACTTCCTCACGCGCGATCGGCATCTCGTCGGTGACGTCCGAGACGATCGTGGGTTGCAGATAATCGCCGGCATTCGCGGCGATCCGCTTGCCTCCCAGCGACACGCAGGCGCCATCGCGCACCGCATCCTCGACATGGCCGGCCACCTTGGCGAGGTGGTCGGGCGAGATCATCGCCCCGACCTTGCTGGCCCCGTCCAGCGGATCGCCGACCGCCACCGCGGACGCGACCTTGCGCACCTCGGCCAGGAAATCGTCGGCGATGTCGCGGTGGACGATCAGGCGGCTGCCCGCGTTGCAGCATTCGCCGGCATTGAAGAAGCCGCCGAAAACGGCCGCATCCACGGCCGCCGCGATGTCGGCGTCCGGGAACACGATCTGCCCGTTCTTGCCGCCGAGCTCCATCGACACCTTCTTGAGCGACTGCGCGGCCGAAGCCATCGTCAGCTTGCCCACCCGCGTCGAGCCGGTGAACGACACCATCTCGACCAGCGGATGCGACACCATCGGCGCGCCGACATCGGCGCCGAGGCCGGCGACGATGTTGACGACGCCCGCAGGCAATCCTGCTTCGAGCAGAATGTCACCCAAGACGAAAGTCGAGGCCGATGTCATCTCCGACGGCTTGACCACCGCCGTGCAGCCCGCGGCCAGCGCGAAAGGCAGCTTCTGGCTAACGATCAGGAAGGGGAAATTCCATGGCGTGATGATCGACACCACGCCCACCGGCTCGCGCACCACGACGCCCAGCATCGCGTCACCGAGATTGCCGTAGCTCTCGCCGGCCAGCGTGCGCGCGAGCGCGGCCGAATAACGCCAGATGTCCACCGCGCCGGCGATCTCGCCCGTCGCCTGCGAAATGGGCTTTCCGCTTTCCAGCGCATCCAGCCGCGCGATCTCTTCCGCGCGGGCTTCGATCAGGTCGGCCGCCTTGAGCAGCACGCGCGAGCGGTCGGCACCCTTCATGCGGGGCCAGGGTCCCGTCTCGAAAGCGCGATGCGCGGCCTGCACGGCGGCCTCCACGTCGCGCGGCCCGGCCTGCGCGTAGCGCGACACGACGAAGCCGTGGCCCGGGCTGCGGCGCTCGATGGTCCTGCCTTCAGCGGCGTCGACATGGCGGCCGTCGATCAGCAGCCTGTAGGATTTCGGTTGGGCGGACGCCTCGGCGGGCATTTTGATGGTGAGCGGGGCGTTCATCGTCATGTCCTCGAAAATTCCGGCTTGCGCTTCTCGCGGAACGCCGCGACGCCGGCCTTCAAGTCGCCGGTCAGCGCGATGAAGCCGCTGGCCAGCGCCTCGGTGGCGGCGGCGGTCTCCTCGCCCTCGGCGACGGCGATCATCAGCTTGGCCGCCTCGGTGGCGAGCGGCCCGCGCGAGGCGATTTTTTCGGCCCAAGCTCGCGCTTCGGTCGCGCCCTGCCCGGTTTCAACCACCCGGTCGACGATGCCGAGCGCGAGCGCATCGGAGGCGGAAAGAATCTCGCCGCCCAGCGCCATGCGTCGCACCACCTGCGCGCCGAAGCGGCGCACGGCGCGTTGCGTGCCGGACCAGCCCGGCACGACGCCAAGCGAAGTCTCGGGAAAGCCGAGCTTGACCTGCGCCTCCGCCACGCGAAAATCGCAGGCGACCGCCAGTTCCAGCCCGCCGCCGAGCGCATGCCCGGACAGCACCGCGATGGTGGGCTGCCTCAACCGCGCCAGCCGGTCGAAGACGCGATGCCCGTAGCGCACCCAGTCATGGGCGAAGCCGACGGCATCCATGCCCGACCAGCCGTCTATGTCGCCGCCGGCGCAAAAGCCCTTGCCCTCGCCGCGCAGCAGCACAACCCGGACCGCAGACGCCTCCGCCTCGCCGAGCGCAGCATCGAGGGCCCGCAGCATGGGAATGTCGAGCGCGTTGAATTTTTCGGCGCGCCGCAGCGTGATCGTGCCGGTGGCGCCTTCTGCGGCGAATGTGACGAGGTCAGCCATGCGACTCTCCCAGCGAGGCGCCGCCGTTCAGCGCCAGCCCCATCGGCCGGTCGAGATAGAGCGCGGCCGGCGTGACCTTGAGATCGGCGGCCACGGCCAGCGGGATTTCGGACTGTCCGAGCACGTCGCGTTCCAGATCGATGCCGGGTGCGATCTCCGTCACCATCAGCCCGTCCGGCGTCAGTTTCATGACGCAGCGCTCGGTGACATAGGTGATGTCCTGCCCTTGGCTCACCGCGCGCCGGCCCGAGAAGGAGACGTGCTCGACCTCCTCGACCACCTTCTTCACCTTGCCCTCGCGCTCGATGACGATGCCGCCCTCGTTGAGCGACAGCTTCGCGCCGGCATTGAAGAAGCCGGAAAAGACGATCTTTTTCGCCCGCGCGGTGATGTCGACGAAGCCGCCCGCCCCCGCCGTGACATGCGGCCGCGCCGAAAGCTTCGACACGTTGACCGAGCCGCTGCGGTCGATCTGAAGGAAGGACAGCAGCGATGCGTCGAAACCGCCGGCCTGGAAATAGATGAACTGGTGCGGCGACGGCATGAAGGCGTCGGCGTTGGAGGCGCAGCCGAACTTGAAATCGAGCAGCGGCACGCCGCCCACCGCGCCCTGCTCGATCACCCACGTCACCTTGCCGTGCTGCCCTTCTTCCAGGAGGATGCGCGGCACATTGGCGGAGATGCCGAAGCCGATATTCACCGCCATGCCGTCGGCAAGCTCCATCGCGACCCGCCGCGCGATCACCTTCTGCACATCGTGCTGCGGGGTGCGGAAGGTGGAGAGCGGCCGGAAGATCTCGCCCGAGATCGCCGGATCGTAGGGAGTCTGCGTCGTCTGCAACTGGTCGGGGTCGATGACGATGTGGTCGACCAGCACACCCGGGATGCGCACATCGTGCGGCTTCAGCGTGCCGTTCTGCACGACGCGCTTGACCTGCGCGATGACCACGCCGCCATTGTTGCGCGCCGCCAGCGCCTGCTCCAGCCCGCCGAGATAGGCGCCCTCGTGCTCGTAGGTCAGGTTGCCGCGCTCGTCCGCGCTGGTGGCGCGGATGATGGAGACATTGGGCACGATCGAGCGGAAATACAGCCACTCCTCGCCATCGAACTGTTCGACCCGCACGATCGGCTCGCTCGCCGCCGCGTTCATCGCGCAGCCCTGCCGGCGCGGATCGGCGAAGGTATCGAGCCCGACCTTGGTCAGCACGCCCGGCCGCTTCGCCGCCGCCTCGCGGTGCATGTCGAACAGGATGCCGGACGGCACATTGTAGGCCGCTACCGAATTGTCACCGATCATCTGCCAGATTTTCGGCGGCTCGGACGAGGACGGGCCGGACGGATAGGACCCGGCGAGCGTCATCTTCAAAAGGCCGGGCTTCGCCAGATGGTCGATGCCCTTGATGCCGTACATGTCGCCGGCCGCGATCGGATGCAGCGTGGTGATGTTTTTCGGATGCCCCTCGGCATCGAAGCGCGCGCCGATCGCCGCCAGCACGGCGTCCGGGCACCCCAACCCGCTGGAGGACGAGACGGAGACGATGGCGCCGTCGCCGATGAGTTTCGCGGCCTGTTGCGCGGAAATGACCTTGGTCATGGCAGACGGCTCCGGGAATGATCGGAAGTCCGCGCGCAGGCACCCCGATTCACAATCATCTCAAATCCCCGGCTCGATCTGCACCGCCCTGCCCCGGCTGGCCGATTCCAGCGCGGCCTCGGCGCAGGCCAGCGACCACACGCCGTCCTCGCCGGTGGCGGAAGGATTGCCCTCGCCACGGATCGCAGCGTGGAAGTTCTTCAGCGAGCGCGCATAGAGATCGTCGCGGTCGAAGCTCAGCGCCTCCTCGCCCCGCGCCGTGCGCAGCACGACGGAACCCGCCGGCTTCTGCGTCATGACGCCTGTCGCGATCAGCGAGCCCTCCGTGCCGTGCACCTCGAACCCGTTGCCGGCATGGGCGGTGGTGAAGCCTTCATGCGACTGCGCCAGCAGCCCGGAATTGAAGCGCCACACGCACATCGCCCCGTCCTCCAGCCCGGCGCCGGCCATGCCCATGGACTGCGTGAAGGCCGTGACCTCGACCGGGTTCTCGCCCAGCACGAAGCGCAGCGTATCGGCATCGTGAACGGTGATGTCGAGCACCACGCCGCCGCCCGCTTCCGGCTTTTGCAAACGCCAGCCCTGCAGGTGCGGCGGCAGGTAGACCGCATGGAACACGCGCGCCGCCACCGGCTCGCCGATCCGCCCCGCCGCGATCGCCTCGCGCATGGCGCGATGCGCCCCGGCATTGCGCAGATGATGGTTGGTGCCCATCACCACGCCGGCCTCGCGGCAGGCCTCGACCATGGCGCGCGCATCGGCGCTGGACAGCGCCAGCGGCTTCTCGCACAGCACATGCTTGCCGGCGGCGGCGGCCGCCAGCGCCTGCGGCAGATGCAGCTCGTTGGTGGTGGAGATGTAGACCGCGTCGATGTCGGCGGCCAGAAGCGTCTCCAGATCGGAAAACGCGCCTTCTATGCCGTTCTCGGCGGCATAGGCCTTCGCCCGCTCGGCGCTGGCGCTCATCACGGCGGCGACCTCGCCCTCTCCCCCGGCGCGGATCGCGCCGATCACATATTCGCGCGCGATGGTGCTCGCGCCGATCAGCCCCCAGCGAATGGTCATCGCAAATCCTCCTTCACAGGCCCGCAGCTTTCGCGGACCATCAGCTTGACCGCGCCGACATGGTTTTCAGCCCGCGTCGTGCCCGACTGGATCAGCCTGAGCAGCAGTTGCGCGGCGCGCTCGCCGAGCCCGCCTGTATCGACCGCCACGCTGGTCAGCGCTGGCACGTAATGCGCCGCCTCCACCACGTCGTCGAAGCCGACCACGGCGAAATCGCGCCCCGGCTCCATCCCGCGCTTGCGCAGCGCCAGCATCGCGCCGAAGGCGACGGCGTCGTTGAAGCACAAGGCGGCCGTCGGCGGCTGCGGCAGGGCGAGCGCGGCGTCGAGACAGGCCATGCCGCCCCTGCGGTCCGTATCGCCCTCGATCACCACGGCGGCCGACGCCGGAATGCCATGCGCCGCGCAGGCCTGCCGGAAGCCTCCGGCCCGGTCGCGGAACACGACCATGTCGTCATGGCCGCCGAAGAAGGCGAGCCGGCGATGCCCCTTGCCGATCAGATGCTCCGCTGCCAGCGAGGCCCCGCGCCGGTTGTCCGGCGAGATCGACGGCAGGCGGCTTTCGGGCAGGCGGCGCATGGCGAAGACGACCGGAACGCCGGCCGCCTCCAGCCGGCGAAAGGCATCCGGCGCGGTGCCGCGCGCCGGCGACACGATCAGCCCGGCGACGCCCTGCTCCATCATCGATTTCAGCACTTCCTCCTGCCGCACGGGATTCTCGGCCGTGTTGGCGATGAAGGGCACGATGCCGGCGCGTTGCAGCACCCGCTCCATCCCCACCGCCAGCTCGGCGAAGAAGGGATTGGTCAGGTCGTTGATGACCATGCCGATGACGTTGGAGCGCGCCTTGCGAAGATTGGCCGCGCCGCGATTGTAGACGTAGCCGACCTCGTCGATGGCCTTGCGCACCTTCTCCGCCGTCTCCGGCCGGATCAGCCCGCTGCCCTGCAGCACCAGCGAGACGGTCGACTTCGACACTCCCGCGCGCTCCGCTATGTCCAGAATGGTCGCCTTGCCGCTCAAGGTTTTTTCCACCCGATTTTTGGAACGTTCTAATTCCAGATGGCATTCGCTGTCAACGGGCAGCGGGCGGAAGCGTTGATCTATGGTTCTTGCAGCTTGGAAAAACCCTCGCTCTCTTGTATTTTTGGAACGTTCCACTTATAGAATGTCGTCCTGCGGAGGAAAACATGACCGCGATCACCCTTCCCGGCGCCGACGGAAAGCTCGGCTCCCACAGGCTCGGCCCCGCCTCGCCCTTTCCCGGAAAATCCGCCGCCAGCGCCATTCGCACCGCCTATGCGGCCGCGCATGTCGTCGCCGATCCGCTGCGCCTCGCCGACCCGTGGCACAGCCCGGCCGTCGACTGGGACGCGACGCTGGCCTTCCGGCGCCATCTCTGGTCGCTCGGCCTGAAGATCGCTGAGGCGATGGACACCGCGCAGCGCGGCATGGGCCTGGACTGGGACGGCGCCAAGGAACTGATCCGCCGCTCGTGCCGCGAAGCGCGAAGCGTTCCGGGAGCCGACCTCGCCTGCGGCGCGGGCACCGACCAGCTCGACCCGCGCGACGCCCGCTCGCTGGCCGACGTGATCGGCGCCTATGAGGAGCAGATGGGCCACATCGAATCCTGCGGCGGCCGCGCGATCGTGATGGCGAGCCGCGCGCTCCGCGCCGTGGCGAAATCGCCCGACGACTACCTTTCCGTCTACGGGCGCATCGTCGGCCAGGCGAAGGACAAGGTGATCCTGCACTGGCTGGGCGAGATGTTCGACCCGCAGCTCGCCGGCTACTGGGCGACGAACGACGTGGACGAGGCCATGCGCACCGTCGTCGGCCTCATCGAGACGCATGCCGACAAGGTGGACGGCATAAAAATCTCGCTGCTGGAGAAGCGTCACGAGGAGAAGCTGCGCGCCATGCTGCCGGCCGGCGTCAAGATGTTCACCGGCGACGATTTCAACTACGCCGAGTTGATCGAGGGCGACGGCGAACGCCACAGCCACGCCCTGCTCGGCATCTTCGATCCGATCGCCCCGGCCGCGGCGGCCGCGCTGGCGAGGCTCGAGGCCGGCGACGCCGCCGGCTACCGCGCCATCCTCGACCCCACCGTGCCCCTGTCGCGAAAACTGTTCGAGGCGCCGACGCAGTTCTACAAGGCCGGCGTCGTCTTCCTCGCTTGGCTCAACGGCTTCCAGGATCATTTCCGCATGGTGGGCGGCATGGAATCGGCCAGGGGCATCCTGCACTACGCCGAGATTTTCAGGCTCGCGGACGAGGCCCGCCTGCTGCGCGATCCCGATCTCGCGGCGGCGCGGATGCGCCATCTGCTGGCCCTGAACGGCATTGCCTGAGCGGCGTCGGCAAAGGGTTGCCGACAAAGACGAAATGCGCGCCGCCTTCGCTTGACACACCCGATCGAACCCCCTAAATCCACGGCCATTCGACGGGCGCCAGACGCCGGTCATGCGCGGGTGTAGCTCAGTCGGTTAGAGTGCCGGCCTGTCACGCCGGAGGTCGCGGGTTCGAGCCCCGTCACTCGCGCCATTCTTTCCTTCGTTTTAACGCTTCCTCAACCATTGCCCGACACGCGGGCTTAACGCCGGCCGGCTATCGTTCACCCAATTCTGCGTCGGTATGCGGCCCCGGGACGGGCCGCGAGGCGGTGGGGCCGCCGGGGATCGACGCAGGCCGCGAGGTCATGGGCCGGGGAGCCTGGTTGAATGTTTGCCGACGGTCATCCCAAGGGCGAAGCGACCGCGCAGGAGCGGCGCGACGACGCGCAGAACGAACAGCGCATCCTCGGCTACGTGGTGCGCTGCGACGGCGCCCGCGCCACCATTTCCTCCTATGCGGATTCCCGGGACGGCGAGGTCACCGCCGAATGGACCGTGGGCCGCATGATCTCGATCAATCTGGGAAAGATCCGCACCGTCGGCCTCGTCTACGCCATCAGCCGCACCGAGCCCGGCTGGCAGACCGACGGCAGCAACCCCATCGAGATCAGCGTCGAGCTCGTCGGCGAGGTGCGCGACGTCGAACCCGGCGGCGCGCTGGTCTTCGACCGCGGCATCACCGCCTATCCCCATATCGGCGCCATCGCCCACCGCATCCGCGCCCATGATCTGAAAGCCGTCTACGATCTCGGCGGGCGTCACGCGCTGGCCATCGGCCAGCTCTCGCAGGACGAATCGATCGAGGCGCGCATCGCCATCGACGACACGCTGTCGCGTCACTTCGCCGTGGTCGGCACCACGGGCGTCGGCAAGTCCACCGCCGTCTCGCTGCTCTTGCGCAGGACGATCGAGGCGCGGCCCGATCTGCGGGTGCTGATCCTCGACCCGCACAATGAATTCGCCGCGTCCCTGCCGGAATACAGCTATCGCGTCGATTCCAGCTCGCTCGACCTGCCGTTCTGGCTGTTCAGGCTGGAAGAGTTCGCCGAGGTGCTGTTCCGCGGCCGCGAGGTCGAGCTGGACGAGCTGGAGATCCTGCGCGACCTGATCCCGGCGGCCAAGGCCATGTACCGCGCGCCGGCCAACGCCGGGCTGCTGCGGCGCAACGGCGACAGCACCGTCACCGCCGACACGCCGATCCCCTACCGCGTCGCCGACCTGCTGCGCCTGCTCGACGAGCGCATCGGCCAGCTCGACGGCAAATCCGACCGGCCCGTGCTGCGGGCGCTGCGCACGCGCATCGAATCCGCGCTGAACGACCAGCGCTACCGCTTCATGTTCAATTCGCGGCTGATCGAGGACACGATCCACGAGACCATCGGCAAGATTTTCCGCATCCCCCACGAGGGGCGGCCGATCACCTGCTTCGAGATGGCCGGGCTGCCCTCCGAGGTCGTGAACTCGGTCTGCTCGGTGCTGGCGCGGCTGGCCTTCGACCTCGCCTTGTGGAGCGAGGGGAAGCTGCGCCTGCTGCTCATGTGCGAGGAAGCCCACCGCTACATGCCCGCCGATCCCCGCCTCGGCTTCGCGCCGACGCGCCATGCGCTGTCGCGAATCGCCAAGGAGGGGCGCAAATACGGCTGCTATCTCGGCGTCGTCACGCAACGGCCCGGCGAGCTGGACCCGACCATCCTGTCGCAATGCTCGACCTTTTTCGCCATGCGGCTGGCCAACGAGCAGGATCAGGCGATCATCCGCTCGGCCATCGCCGATTCGTCCGCCTCCAGCCTGGCCTTCCTCTCCTCGATGGGACAGCGCGAGGCGATCGCCTTCGGCGAGGGCGTCGCCACCACCATGCGCATGAAGTTCCAGCACCTCGACCCGACGCTCATTCCGGGCCATCACAAGCGCGACGACGTCGAGCCCGCCCCGGCGGACGGCGACGTCGACCTCGCCTCCATCGTCGGCAAGCTGCGCGGCAACTGCAGAGCCCAGGGCCCGGCCGAGCCGGCCGTTTCCGACGCGCCGCAGCCCACGCGACAGGCCGGCGAATCAGGCTACATGGCGCCAAGAAGCGCGCCGGCGGCCCCGCCGCGCGACGCCAGGTCGGAATTCGCCTTCGGCCTCAAGCCCGCGGTATTCGGAAACAGGAGCTGACGCCGGCGCGCCGCCCCGCCCGTCAGGCCGAGATCCGGTTGCGCCCGCCGCGCTTGGCCTCGTAGAGGTTCTGGTCGGCGCGCCGGAACAGGCCCTCGGCATCCTCGTAGCCGTCCCAGACGGCAACGCCGATGCTCGCGGTGACGCGGAGCTTGCTCTTGTCCCGGCTCACCGGGGCCGCCGCGATCGCCTTGCGGATGCGCTCCGCCAGCCGCGTCAGCAGGTCGAGGTTCATGTTGGGCGCCACCACCGCGAACTCCTCGCCGCCGAGCCGGGCGACGACGTCGTGGTAGCGGGTCAGGTCCTTGAGGCATTCGGCCACGGCGCGCAACACCTCGTCGCCGACGTCGTGGCCGTGCGTGTCGTTGACGTGCTTGAAATGGTCGAGATCGATGATCATCAGCCCGACAGGCCGCCTGACGCGCGCGAACTCCTTCAGATACTCGTCCAGCGCTTCGTCGAAATAGCGCCGGTTCTGCATGCCGGTCAGCGCGTCGGTGAGCGCGGCCTGCTCGAAGGTCTGCGAGCGCTCGCTGAGCGTGGCCGTCATCGCCCTCAGCTTGCTCTCCTCCTTCACCTGCGTGCGGATGAGCGGGTAGATGAAGAACACGCCGAAGAACAGGCTGGTCGCGAGAAGCACCCCGCACAGGAAGATCAGCGTCCCCAGCAGTTCCAGCGGATCGGCGAACGTCAGCTCGCCGCCGGCCATCGACCGCACCAGCGAATGCGCATAGAGCGTCAGGCCCGACGCCATCACGATGATCGTCATGAAGACGAAGAAGGCGGTTTCTGATTTGTGGAAACGCATACGACGTCCAGTGATGGCGCGATCGCGCCGTTATTCCATGTCGAGCCTTACACCGCGTTAACGGGATGCAACCCCAGCGCGAGCGCGGTGCAACCCGGCCTATCCGCCATCGAGGCCGGAGCGGGCGTCCGGCACCCGGCGCCAGCGCGGGCCGAGCTGGTTCCTGAACCAGGTCGCCTGACGCTTGGCGTAGCGCCGCGTCGCCGCCTTCGCGCCCGCCAGGGCTTCGGCATGGGTCGCCCTGCCCCCGATGGAGGCCGCCAGCTCGGCGACGCCGATCGCCTTCATCGCCGGCATCGTGGACGGCAGGCCCAGCGCCAGCAGTACGCGAACCTCGTCCAGCGCGCCTGCCTCCACCATGCGCTCGAACCGGTCCTCGATGCGGGCCACCAGCCCGCTGCGCTCGGGCTCGATGAGGATCAGCTTCGCGCTCCCCTCGTCAACCAGCGCGGCGCCGCGCGCGCCGCGCCAGTCGCGGATCGAGCGGCCGGATGCCTCCAGCACCTCCAGCGCGCGCACGATCCGCTGCCCGTCGGCGGGTTGCAGCCGCGCCGCCGTTTCGGGATCGTCCCGCGCCAGGATGGCGTGCAGACGCGACGCGCCGTCCTGCGCGAGACGCGCGCGCCAGCCCGCACGGATCGCCGCCGGAATGTCGGGCATGGCCGACAGCCCGTCCAGCAGCGCGGTGAAATACAGGCCCGTGCCGCCGACGAAGACAGGATTGCGCCCGAGCTCGCCGCGCTCCGCCAGCGCGCTCACCTCGCGCAGCCACGCCCCCGTCGAATAGGGGGTAGACGGGTGCACATGCCCGTAGAGCAGATGCACGGCGCGCGACAGCTCCGTCGCTCCCGGCCTCGCGGTCAGCACGTCGAGCACGGAATAGACCTGCATGGAATCGGCGTTGACGATGCGGCTGCCCGTGCGGGCGGCCAGCTCCAGCGCCAGCGCGGACTTGCCGCTGGCGGTCGGCCCGGCTATCAGGGTCGCGCCCTTGATGGGCCCTGCCCCTCTTCCGGACCCCGCTGCTTCGCTGGAATCTCCCATGCCCCTCGTCGCCACGCTGATCTCGCACCCGGCCGCCGCACGGCTTTCGCCGTCGACCGCGAATATGGCCTCGCGGGCGGTGGACGCAAGCGCCGTCGCGTGGCTGGCCGAGAATGTCGCCTGCGATCTGGCCCTGCCGGACGGGACCGACGCGCTGGAAGCGCTCGAGTCATTGCGGAACGCGCTCGACGGCCAGCCGATCGACGTGGCCGTGCAGGACGCCGGCCACAGGCGGAAAAAGAATATCCTGATCGCCGACATGGATTCCACCATGATCGACCAGGAATGCATCGACGAGCTGGCCGACGAGATCGGCGTCAAGGACCGCGTCTCGGCCATCACGGCGCGCGCCATGAACGGCGAGATCGCCTTCGAGCCGGCGCTGCGCGAGCGAGTCGCCCTGCTGAAGGGCCTGGACGCCGCCGTCATCGACCGCGTGGTGAAGGACCGGCTGACGCTGGCCTCCGGCAGCCGCGAGCTGGTCGCCACCATGCGCGCGAACGGCGCCTGGACGGCGCTGGTCTCCGGCGGCTTCGAGACCTTCACCGGGCGCATCGCCGCCATGCTGGGCTTCCACGAGCATCAGGCCAACCGGCTGCTGGAGGAGGACGGCCGGCTGAGCGGTCTCGTCGCCGAGCCTATCCTTGGCCGCGCCGCCAAGGCCGAGGCGCTGACCGCGATTTCCGCGCGCTTGGGCCTCGGCCCGCTCGACGCCATCGCGGTGGGTGACGGCGCCAACGATCTCGACATGATCCGCATGGCGGGCACGGGCGTGGCGCTGCACGCCAAGCCGGCAGTCGCGGCCGCCGCCGGCTTCCGCATCGACCATGGCGACCTGACGGCGCTGCTCTATCTGCAGGGATACAGGCGGGACGAGTTCCGGGACGCGGTTGCCTGACCGGCGCGCCCTTCGAGGCTCGCCCGCAGAAGTTCAGTTTATTCCCGGAAATGCCCTGCGGGCTCGCACCTCAGGAGGGGGAGCGGTGGGCCCGCCCCCCGCCAACCGCCGGGGGGGCCCCCCCGGCCCGTGCCGGGCCCG
>JAPUFC010000029.1:26955-98670 GCA_027492275.1 Mesorhizobium sp.
TCTTCTCCTGGCGTCGGGCCTCCCCAATGCGGTTGTGTTGGTGGCGCCCCCCCCCCACCCGTGTGAGGTGCGAGCCCGCAGGGCATTTCCGGTAACGTGCCGACGCCGGAGGGCAAGCCTCGAAGGACGCACCCGCCGCCCGTCTCAATCCATCCGCACCGTCACGAAGCGCAGTTCGCCACTCTTCGAGGAGAGCATGAGCAGCGCGTTCTTGCGGCCCTGCTCCTTCAGCGCGGCGATGCGGTCGAGCACATCCTTCGGGGTCGATACCGTCTCCTGCGCGATCTCGGTGATGATGTCGCCCGCCGCGATGCCGCGTTCGGCCGCCGCCGAGCCGTTCGCCACCTCGGTGATGACGACGCCCGAGACATCCACGCCGATGCCGAACTTCGCCCGCGTCTCGTCGTTGAGCTCGCCGACCGTCATGCCGAGCACGCTGGCGGTGGACACGGCCCCCTCCTCCGGGGTCGCCGCGCCGTCCGCCTCGGCGAGCTTCTCGCCCTCCTCCAGCCGGCCGAGCGTGACCTTCACGGTCTGCTCGGCGCCCTTGCGCACGAGAACCACGTCGACCTCCTTGCCGACCGGGCTTTCGGCGACGGCCAGCGGCAGTTCGCGCATCTCGCGGATGTCCTTGCCGTCGAACTTGATGATCACGTCGCCGACCTGGATCGAGCCGTCGTCCACTGGGCCGCCCTTGATGATGCCGGACACCAGCGCGCCCATGGCCAGCGGCATGCCGAGGCTCTCGGCGATGTCCGGCGTCACCGGCTGGATGCGCACGCCGAGCCAGCCGCGCCGCGTCTCGCCGAACTCGCGCAACTGCTGCACGACGCTGACGGCCAGTTCCGAGGGGATCGAGAAGCCGATGCCGATCGAACCGCCAGAGGGCGAGATGATCGCCGTGTTGATGCCGATCACCTCGCCGTCCATGTTGAACAGGGGGCCGCCGGAATTGCCGCGGTTGATCGCCGCGTCGGTCTGGATGAAGTCGTCATAGGGGCCGGCGTCGATGTCGCGGTTGCGCGCCGAGATGATGCCGACCGTGACCGTGCCGCCGAGGCCGAACGGATTGCCGATCGCCATCACCCAGTCGCCGATGCGCATGCGGTCCGAATCGCCGAACGTCACGGCCTTGAGCTTCTTCAGCGACGGATCGACCTTGAGCACCGCGATGTCGGTCTTGGTGTCGGTGCCGATCAGCGTCGCCTTGAGCTTGGAGCCGTCCGAGAAATTCGCCTCGATCTCGTCGGCGTCGGCGATGACGTGGTTGTTGGTGACGATGATGCCCTGTTCGGCGTCGATGACGAAACCGGAGCCGAGCGACTGCACCTTCTGCGCCTGGTTGCCGCCGCCCTCGCGGTTCTTGAAGAAATCGTCGAAGAGATCCTGGAAAGGCGAGCCCTCCGGGGCCTGCGGCACCGGCACGGTGTTGGCTCCCTCGGTGCCCTTGACGTTCTGCGAGGTGGAGATGTTCACCACCGCCTCGAGCAGGCCCTCCGCGAGATCGGCGACCGAAGCCGGCCCGCGCGTCGAAGGCTGCATCGTTACCGCCGGCGGGTTAGGCTGCGCCTGCTGCGCGGCGGCGGGAAACGCCGCCAGCGCGGCCAGCAGGCCTGCCGCGGCGCGAAGCGCCCTGCGCGACGATGCGGCGGGAAGGATCGGCGTCATGGGCGGGCTCCCGAAAGCGTTGGTGCGAAGCTGGGCGCGAAGGCGAACGGCTGCTCCGCCGCCTCCCGTGTCGGGAAGAAATACGGCGCGTTTGCGGCCTTCGCCACGGCCCCGCGCCGAAACCGGAATAAATCCTGCGTTATCCCCGCGCCAGCCAGACGATGAAGACGCCGGCCGCGATGGCGATGAGGCCCGCCACGCGCAACACATTTTCCGGGGTGCCCAGGACTTCCGTGGCCAGCCGCCTGGCCAGCCCCGGAAACCCGCCATAGACGAGGCCCTCGACCACGAGGACGAGGCCCATCGCCACCAGGAAGTCCGACACGCCGCCGGAGCTACTGGTTCGCGGGCGCGGCAGGCGCGGCAGGTGCGGACGGCGTCGGCGCGGCGGCGGCAGCCGCCGGTGCGTTCGGGCCGCGGAAGTAGCGGAAGAAGGCCGAGTCGGGCGACAGGACCATCGTCGTGCCGTTGCCCTGCAGCGCGTTGGAATAGGCGATCATCGAGCGGTAGAACTCGAAGAAGGACGGATCTCGCTGGAAGGCGGAGGCGAAGATGCCGTTGCGCTCGGCCTCGCCCTCGCCGCGCAGGATCTCCGATTCCTTGCGCGCCTCGGCTACGATCTCGACCACCTCGCGGTCGGCGCGGGCGCGGATACGCTGCGCCGCCTCGCGGCCGCGCGCCCTGAGCCTCTCGGCCTCGGCCAGGCGCTCCGCCTTCATGCGGTCGTAGGTCTGCTGCGACACCTCGGCCGTCAGGTCGGTGCGGCGGATGCGCACGTCCTCGACCTTCAGCCCGAGCGAGGTGGCGTCCGGGCGAAGCTGCTCGGCGACCTCCTGCATCATGGCGGCGCGCTCTTCCGACAGCGCCGATTCGAAGCCGCGCACGCCGTAGACCCGGCGCAGCGCCGCGTCGAGACGGGTGCGCAGGCGCTGCTCGGCCAACGGCACGCTGCCCGACACCGCCTGGCGGAAGGTGCGCGGATCGGAGATGCGGTAGGCGACGAAGGCGTCGACCTCGTAGAACTTGCCGCCGGACACCTGCACGCGGATGTTGTCGAGGTCGAAGCGCATCACGCGATCCTCGACGATCTGCACGTTGTCGGCGTCGAACATGCCGAACGGCGCCTTGAAGTAGATTCCCGGCTCGCTCTTGACGTCGACGATCTCGCCGAAGCGCAGCACGATCGCCTGTTCGCGTTCGTTGACGACGAAGATCGAGGAATAGACGAGAAGCAGGATGACGGCAGCGATGACGCCGATGAGCGGAAGGCGGTTCATCAGTTCGCTCCCTGTCCGGAGGCGCCGGTGGTGGCGCGTCTTTGTTGCAGTTCGGGCAGCGGCAGGTAGGGCACGACGCCCTGGCCGTTGCCGCCCTGTTCCACGATGACCTTGTTGGAGTTGCGCAGAACGCCCTCCATCGTCTCCAGGAACAGGCGCTCACGCGTCACGTCCGGGGCCTTGGCGTATTCGTCGTAGACCGAGATGAAGCGCTGCGCCTCACCCTGGGCTTCCTGCACGACCCGGTTCTTGTAGGCCGCCGCCTCTTCGCGCACCTGCGCCGCCTCGCCGCGTGCCTGGCCGAGCTGCTGGTTCGAATACTGGTTGGATTCCTCGACGAAGCGGTCCTCGTCCTGCTCGGCGCGCTGCACCTCGTCGAAGGCGTCTGCAACCTCGCGCGGTGGCGCCGCGTCCTCGATGGAGATCGCGTTGACGCTCAGGCCGGCGCCGTATCTGTCGAGCGTCGCCTGGATGATGCCGCGAACCTGGTCGGCGATGCCCTGCCGGTCGTCGCGGAAGATGTCCTGCGCCGGCCGGCGTCCGACCGCCTCGCGCATGGCGCTCTCGGCCACCTGGCCGATCATCTCGTCGGGCGCCTCGACGTTGAACAGATAGGCGGTCGGGTTCGACACCTGATAGGCGACGGAGAAGCGGACATTGACCAGGTTCTGGTCGCCCGACAGCATCAGGCCGGTCGTGCCGCTGCCGCGCGGATCGCCGATGCTGACGAGCTTTTCGGCCGTGTTGGCCTTTTCCACCGTCTCGATCGGCCACCAGTGGAAGTGCAGGCCGGGCTGCGACAGCTCCTGCTTGGGCTTGCCGAAGCGCAGCTCGACCGCGAGTTCGTCCGGCTGCACGGTGTAGATCGCCTGGAACAGCCAAAGCACGACCAGCGCGAGGCCGATCAGCACGAACATCGCCGGGCTGGCGCCCGTGCCGCCGGGCAGCGCCTGCTTCAGCCTGTCCTGGCCGCGACGGATGATGTCCTCAAGATCGGGAGGCGAGCCCTGCGGGCCTCGCGGACCGCTCGGCCCCTGCCCCCAGGGACCGCCGCCGCCGCCATTGCCGCCGCCGCCCCACGGGCCGCCGCCACCGCTCTTGTCGTTCCAGGGCATGCAAATCCTTCCAACGTTCTTGGCCGCGACGGCCGCTCGCTCCCGCGTGGAAAACCTCTGCCGGGCCGTTCGAACCTCTATAGGGATGGCGCGCACGGCTTTCAACGCGCTGTAAGCTTCCGTGAGGCGATTCGAATGCCGCAGGCCGCTTTTCAGCCCCGATCGCGCCTGACATGGACCGAATGTCGCGTCGGGTGGCTGTCCTTCTCGCCAGCCGGCACCGCCTCGGACGCGGTTTCCCGCCACACCGCGCGGTCGACGGGCGGGAAATGGGTGTCGCCGTCGATGTCGGCCAGCACCTTGGTGAGGTAGAGCCGGTCGGCCAGCGGCAGCGCCATGCGGAAGATTTCGCCGCCGCCGATGACGCAGATTTGATCGGCGCCGTCGGCGCGCGCCCGTCCGCGGGCCAGCTCCAGCGCCTCGTCCAGGGAGGTCACGACGGCCGCGCCCGGCGCGGTGAAATCCGGATCGCGGGTGATGACGATGTTGAAGCGGTTGGGCAGCGGACGCCCGAGTCCGTCCCAGGTCTTGCGGCCCATGATGATCGGCTTGCCCGTCGTCAGCGCCTTGAAGCGCCTCAGATCGGTCGACAGCCGCCAGGGCAGCCCGCCCGCGCGGCCGATGACCCCGTTGCGGGCCACCGCGACATGGATGACGATCTCCGGCCGCGCCGGCCCATCGCCGGTCATACCGCGATCGGCGCCTTGATCGAGGCGTCTGCGCTGTAGTTTTCCAGCCGGAAATCCTCGTAGCGGAAGCCGAACAGGTCCTTGACGCCGGGATTGATCCACATCGTCGGCAGCGGCCTGGGCGAGCGTGAGAGCTGCTCGCGCGCCTGTTCGAAATGGTTGGAGTAGAGATGCGCGTCGCCGAGCGTGTGGATGAACTCGCCCGGCTTCAGCCCGCTCACCTGCGCCACCATCATGGTCAGCAGCGCGTAGGAGGCGATGTTGAATGGCACGCCGAGGAAGATGTCGGCCGAGCGCTGGTAGAGCTGGCAGGACAGCCGCCCGTTCGACACGTAGAACTGGAACAGGCAGTGGCAGGGCGGCAGCGCCATGTCGTCCACTTCGGCGGGGTTCCAGGCCGAGACGATCAGGCGGCGCGAATTGGGGTTGACGCGCAGCTCGCGCAGGAGATTGGCGATCTGGTCGATGGAGCGGCCGTTCTCCGGGTCGGGCCACGACCGCCACTGCTTGCCGTAGACCGGGCCGAGATCGCCATCGGCGTCCGCCCATTCGTCCCAGATGGTGACGCCGTGCTCGTGCAGGTAGCGGATGTTGGTGTCGCCCCTGAGGAACCAGAGCAGCTCGTGGATGATCGACTTCAGATGGAGCTTCTTGGTCGTCGTGACCGGAAAGCCGTCGGCCAGGTCGAACCGCATCTGGTAGCCGAAGACCGAGCGGGTCCCCGTGCCCGTGCGGTCGCCGCGGTCGCTTCCGGTCGTCAGCACATGATTCAACAGGTCAAGATACTGGCGCATTGGCCTGATCCGATTCGGCTATCCACGTCTCATAGATAGTCATAGCGCAGGCCGGCGGCCACGCCTATGCCGCCGTCCGCGTCCTCAACAGGATCGGCCAGCCCTCGCGGGCGGTCTTAAAGGGCGTTGAGCTTGCCCAGCTCCTTGGCCACCAGATAGTAGAAGGTGACGCGGCTCTTGGAATTGTCGGCGGCCATCGCCTTGGCCACGGCCGAGACGGCCGCGTCGGCGGTCTTCGCGTCGGTGACGCCGAGCTTCTTGCCCACCCACTTTTCCTTCACGCGGTCGAGCTCTTTCGGGTCCTTCGCCGAGACGAGCGAGGAATCGCGGTTGCGCAACGCGATCCCGAGATGCTTGACGATCTTTCCAACGACCTCCTCGCTGGCCTTGGCATCGTATTTCCTGACATCGGCAACGTAATCGACCATGACCCCCTCGCTTCGGGCAGCCCCTCGGGCGCGCCGCTCGCTCCATCGGAGAAAGCCCGGGACGGAACTCCCTCAGCGCCTCCCGTTCCTCCTTGTGCGAGCTTCGGTTGCAGTTTCCCCCGAGTCAACCCCGATTAACATTTGTGCGGGACGATGATGGGACGCGGCTCTTTTCAACCGCGCGCTCACCGCCTATATTCTGCCTGTCAGCTCGCTGACTATGGCGATAAACAGGCGATGAAATAAGCCGTTCGGACCCGGGGGCGGTACCCGGCGCCTCCACCACGAGCCGCTGCGCGGCGGCGGCTGGTGATGGGGGCGAAACAGGATCGACGAAGGTGTAAAGATCGTTCTTTTGCCCGGCATTGTACCGCCGTTATCGGGCTAAACCTATAGTTGCCAACGACAACTATGCTGAGGCACGTCTCGCTGCTTAATGCGGTGCGATAGTCTCGAATCAAGCCCTAGGGGTTAGCCCCTCTAGGCGGGGTTCGGAGGTACCTGGCAACAGAAACCTCCACTTCCTTCCTCCAGGCGGCATCCACCCGACGGTCTGCCCAACGGCAGGCCTCTTGCGGCGAAGCGCCGTTTTCGCCGATGTCGGTTTACGGCGGAGCCAAGCTTCACTAAATCTAGGCCAGCGATTCAGAAGGCTGCCGCCCATGGCCGAAGACCAGATCCGTTACGACATCCTCGCGCAGGAGGCCATGCGCGGCGTCATGCGCAAGGTGCTGGCGGAGGTGGCGCGCACGGGCCTGCCCGGCAACCATCATTTCTTCATCACCTTCCTCACCGCCGCCCCCGGCGTTCGCATCTCGACGCGCCTGCGCGAGCGCTATCCCGAGCAGATGACCATCGTCATCCAGTACCAGTACTGGGATTTGAAGGTCACCGACGCCGGCTTCGAGATCGGCCTGTCCTTTTCCGACGTGCCGGAGCGGCTGGAGATTCCGTTCTCCGCCGTGCGCGGCTTCTACGATCCCTCGGTCAATTTCGAGCTCGAATTCGACGTGAAGGTGGAAAGCGCGCCGGCGGCGGTTTCCCCGCCCTCCCCCGTCCGTCCGCGCCCGGCCTCCGCTCCGGCGGCCAAGGCCGAGCCGAAAAAGGCGTCGGCGGAGCCCGAAAAGACCGGCGAGGCGAAACCCGCCGAAGGCAAGGGCGGCGCCGAGGTGGTGTCGCTCGATTCCTTCCGCAAGAAGTAGCAGACGCCGCCGCGATGGCCGAGATCGTCAACCTGCGCCTTGCCCGCAAGCGCCTCGCGCGCGCGGCATCGGAAAAGGCGGCGGAGCAGAACCGCGCGCTGCACGGCCGCACCAGGGTCGAGAAGCAGCGCGACCGCGCCGCCGCCGAAAAGGCCGCCGCCCATGTCGAGGGTCACAGGCGCGAGCGCCCCGAAGACCAGACGTGAGCGGCGTCGGCAAGCACTCCGTCAGCATTCGCGGCCATCGCACCAGCTTTTCGCTGGAACACCCGTTCATGGACGAGCTGCGCGCCATCGCCGCCACGCGCCGCATGCCGCTCGCGGCGCTGATCGCGCAGGTGGACGCCGGCCGTCCCGACGGCACAAACCTGTCGTCCGCGCTGCGGATGTTCGTGCTCGCGGCGGTGAAGGACAGCCGGTCTACGGGCGCAGGGGCCTGATCAGCCCGTCGAAGTTCAATGCAGGCACGGCGCTCGACGAACTGCCCTCGCCCGGCCGCGCCGGCACGGTCGGGCCGGCCTCCGGCGGCATGGGAAACGCCGGAACGGGCGGCGCGGGCGGGGCCGCCGGACGCTCCAGCGCGCGGCGGATCGCTTCCTCGGCCGCGCGCTGCGCGGCCCTTTCCTGCTCCTCCAGCTTGGCCTGCTCGGCGGCGCGCCGCGCGGCCTCCTCGGCCTGCCGCCGCACCCGCTCCTCGTCCTCGCGCCTTTGCCGCTCCTCCTCCAGCCGCAGCCGCTCGGCCTCCCGCGCGCGCTCGTCGCGGAGCGACGCATAATAGCGCGCCTCGCGACGCAGCCGCTGCTTTTCCAGCAGCGCCGACTGCATGGCCTCCACCCTGGCCTGCTCGACCTCCAGCGCGCGCTGCATGAGGAACTGCGCCAGCGGCACGGTGTCGAAACGCTTGTCCAGATCGTCCAGCGGCCCCGTCACGGAAAAGCTGATCGACGGCTCCGAGCCGACCAGCGCCTCGTTGCCCGCGGCGTAGGTGATCGCCCCGCCGATCGCCACCGCGCCGCTGGCCAGATTGGCCTGCAGATCCGCCTCGGCCGCGGCCTTGTCGCCGGCGGAAAGCCGCACCGGCGGAACCCGCAGCACGCCGCCCGCCACGGTGAAGGCGGCATCGACGGGCGCGGCGGGAAAGCGGCCGGCCCCCGCGAGCGCGGGCGCGAACTGCGCCGTTTTCTGTTCGTCGATGTCACGCCCGATCGCGTCGGCGCGCGCGATGATCGGCGCGAAGGCGTCGGCGTTCAACCCGTCCACGGCAAGCGCCGGCACCGACACGGCGCCGGAGCCGGCCAACGCGGCGATCAGCGCGCCGACCGACTTGCCGCTCGCCGACAGCGAGCCGGTCACGTCGGCGCGCCCCGACAGGCCGCGATCGCCGAGAAGCGAGACGATGTCCACGCCCTCCGCCTTGAACTGGCCGGTTAAAAGGCCCGTGCCCTGGTTGTTCTTGAGCTCGGCCATGCCGGCGATCCTGCCGCCGTGGTAGTCGGCGGACAGGTCGGCGATGCGGATGCCATCGCCCGTCAGAGCCAAGGAGGCCCTGGCGTCCGACGCCTCGTCGAACACGCCGAGCGACAGGGTGGCGGCGGACAGTTTTAGGCTCGCGACGAAGGGGGCGGCGCTGTCCTGCCGGAAAGGCGTCTGCGGCCAGGCGTCGCCGTCGCTTTCCAGCGCCGGCGCGCCGAGCGTCACCGCCAGCCAGGGCTCGAGATCCAGAATGTCCACCGCGAGCTCGCCGCCGACCCTCGGCGGGTCGTCCGCGAAGGCGACGTTGAGCCTGCCGGCAACGGCGCCCTCGTTCACGGTCCCGTCCAGACCGTCGAGCGTCAGGACGCCGTTGGCGAAACCGAGATCGGCGCTGAGGTCCAGCGGCAGGCCGAGTCCGAACGTGGGCAGCGCCACACCCGTCGTCATCAGCCAGGGCTCGATGTCGGGCGCCGATACGCTCGCCTTGCCGCGCGCGCTCGCCTTGCCGTCGGCCAGGCCGGCGTCGCCCTGGAACGTCGCGGCGAACTCGCCCGAGCGCAGGCTGGCGGAGGCTGCCATGGCGGACAGGCCGCCCTCCAGCGAAATATCGGTCTCGCCCGCGCCGAGCAGGCCGAGCGGCAGCGTCGGCAGGCCATAGAGCGCGAGCAGCGCCGAGGCGTCGTCGTTGCGGCCGCTGAGCATCAGCGACAGGCGCGCGGTCTGCGGCGAGGACGGATCGCCCGCACCGCCAAGCGTCGCCGCGAAGCGCGTGCCGCCCGCCGTACCCTCGGCCTCGACGGTGATCTCGGAAGCGCCGCCGCGGGCCACCGCACTGGCGACGATGTCGATGCGCGCGTCCGCCAGAAGCCCGGCCCGTGCCGCCGCGCGTCGTTCGAGGCCCTGCAGGATCGCATTGCCGGGAAAGCCGCGCGACAGCGCCTGCGCCAGGGGCGCGAGGTCGCCGGCGAGCACGGTCGCGTCGAGCCGGCCCGCCGGACTGGCCGGAAGCCCCGACACCTTCCCGGTGGCGCTGATCGACGCGCCGGCGAGGTCGCTCACCGCCAGCCGGTCGATGTCGACGCTGCCCTCGCGCAGCCTGAGCGCGGCATCGACCGTGCCGGCCGACAGACCCGCCCCGGACACCGGCCCGGCCTTGACGGACAGGTCGAGATCGCCCCCGGCGAGCCGCGCGGCGCCCCGCCCGTCCACGAACAGCGAAGCGAACGCGGCCAGCCCGTCCATGTCGAGCGCGCCGCCTTCCAGCGCCAGCCGCGCCGACGGTCGCGCATCGGCCGGCTGGCGCGCCTCGGCCGCGCCCCGGAACGTCGCGGGCCCGAGGCCCAGCTCGAGGTTGCGGAAGATTTGAACCCGCTCGCCGAGCTCGACATCGGCGCGGAAGCCCGCTGCCGGCAATCGTCGGATCGCCTCGTCCACGTCGCGCGCCACCCAGGCCGCGAAACCGGACGGCTGGCCCACCGCCAGCAGCAGCGAGCCCGAGAAGGTCAGCGCCGTCTCGTTGTCCAGCCGGCCCGACGCCTCCAGCGTCGTGCGGCCCGGCAGCGCGGCCGTGAAGCGGTCGACGACCCAGCCCTGCGGCGTCGGCCGCGCCGAAAGCCGAAGGTCGCGGATCGTCGTGTCGCCGGTCACCACGGCCGGCAGGTTGACCTCGACCGTGCCGGGAATGCCAGGTTTGGGCAGCCGCAGCAGCGCATCCTCCAGGAGGCGCATCCGCTCGGCGAAGCTCAAGCCGCCGCCCCCCGCGCCGGCCGGCTCGTCGAAGCGCACCTGCGCGCCGTCGGCCGTCAGCGAGAAGCGCGGCTCCGCGCCGAACGCGATCAGGCCCTTGCCCTCGGCCGAATAGGGATTGTCGAGCGGACCGGTCTCCAGCAGGAAGCTTTCCACGACGAGCTGCCTGTGATCCAGCGCGAAACGGCCGCTGACGCGGGGCCCCGGCATGGCGGGCGGCTTCGCCGCCTTGGCGGCCTGCCTTTCGGTGATCCTGAACTGCCCGCCATAGCGCGGCGCGCCGTTCTCCAGCCGCACCGACCCGTCGGCGTCGACAAGCACCGGCTGCGCGGCCGGCTCGGCGTGGATCCTGAGCCGCATCGACCCGTCCTCGGCGACCGCGCCGGTGGACACCGACAGCGCCACCGCCCTGCCGTCGAAACGCAGGCTGCCCTCGACGCGCCACGGGCCGGTCAGCGACCGCGCCGAGAGCTCGGCGTTGATCTCCGTAAGCGCGTGCTCCCGCGCTCCTGCGCGGTGGACGATGGTGACCTCGCCCTCGGTGACCGTGAGCTTCTCGATAGCGATCGACCTCACCGCCGAGGGCGCCGAAGGCCGCAGCATCCAGTCCGTCGTGCCGTCCTCGGCGACCGCGACGGTCGCCTTCGGCCGCACCAGCCGCATGTCGAAGATCCGGAACTCGCCGCTCATGAAGGGCGCGAGCTCGGCATCCATGGAGAAGGTCTCGACGGTCATGGCCGGCGCGCCCGCCTCGCCGCCGACGCTGACGTCACTGAAACTGACGGAAGGGAACGGCAGCAGCCGCGCCTCGGCCGCGCCGCGCACCGTGACGGGCCGCCCGAGGATGGCGCTCGCCTCGCGCTCGAAATCGGCGCGATAGTTCGTCCAGTCGATGAAATACGGCGCCACCAGCGCCGCGCTCAGCGCCAGGACGACCAATCCACCGACAAGGACGAAAAGACGAGCCAGCATCGCTCCCGCGATTTTCTTTCAGGCCGGAGTGCCCCGAGATTCAGCACCGGAGTTTCAAGGAAATGCGGCCGGCAGTCTACCCGTATCTCCATGTCGACAAAGTGGCGATGCGCCGCATGGTTGAAAATCCGGCGCTCGGGTGCGAATTGTCCGCTCCCGCAGGAGGACGCGACCGTGATCGATCCAAAGCTGTTCGTTTCGACGCCGATGCCGGTCGAGGAGGCATGGATCGACTACAACGGCCATCTCAACATGGCCTACTACACCGTGCTGTTCGACCGCGCCGGCGACCAGGCGTGGGACGTGCTCGGCCTCGGCCCAGCCTATGCGCGCGAGCGAAAGCACACGACCTACGCCGCCGAGGCCCATGTCTGCTACCTGCGCGAGCTGCATCTGGGCGACACGGTGCGCTGCACGGTCCAGCTCATCGAGCATGACGAGAAGCGCCTTCGCATCTTCCAGGAGATGTATCACGCGGATGGCTGGGTGGCGGCGACCTGCGAGACGCTGACGCTGCATGTCGACATGTCAGGCCCGCGCGTCGCGCCCTTCCCGCCCGACATTCTGGAAAACATCGCGGCGATGCACCGCGCGCATTCGGGCGTTGCCGTTCCGCAACGCGCCGGACGTTCCGTCGCGCTGCGCCCGCGCGCGTCTTGACGCCGGTCGCGGCCGGATTAACGTTAACAACTCATAAATGTGAACCGCAAATTCCGCGCGGTTGCGGCAGGACCTCGACTCTGTTGAAAACTGTCGCGACGATCGCGGAACTGCGACGGGCGTGCTCGGTTGCCGTCGGGGGAATTTGACATGAAGCGCGACATCCGTGCGGAGGCTGACCGCCTGGCGGAAGACCGGCGGCTCTCGGACTATGATTTCTGGCGCACGCTGAAGAATGTCGAGAACGAGATCTTCCGGCTTTCCAGCCAGCGCGACCCCATTCCGTTCGAGCTCGTGCGCTGGCGCGCCATCGTGCGCGAGGCGCGCCACAAGCGCGGCGGCCCGCGCCTCTAGGACCGCGGGCCTCGCTTCAGGCCAGCTTTTCCTTGAAGAAGGCGATGGTGCGTTCCCAAGCCAGGTCGGCCGCCGCCTTGTCGTAGCGCGCGGCCGAGGTGTCGTTGTTGAAGGCATGCTGCGCGCCCTCGTAGATATGGAACGTCGCCTCTTTGCCGGCCGCCTGCAAGGCCGCCTTGTAGGCGTCGATGCCGGCATTGATGCGCTCGTCCTGCCCGGCATAGTGCAGCAGCAGCGCGGCCTGGATCCGGTCGATCCCCTCCTTCGCCTGCGCGCCGTAATAGGCGACGCCCGCCTTCAGGTCGGGCGCGGCCACCGCAAGGTTGTTGACGGCGCCGCCACCCCAGCAGAAGCCGACCGCGCCGACATTGCCGTTGCCGGTTTCGTGCCCCTTCAGGAAGGCGACGGTCGCCACGCCGTTGGCGACCGTCTTCGCCGGGTCCAGCTTCGAGAACATGTCGCGCGCGGCGTCCTCGTCGGCCGGCGTGCCGCCGAGCGGCGACAGATAGTCGGGCGCCAGCGCGACGAAACCCTCCAGCGCCACGCGCCGCGCCACGTCCCTGATATGCGCGTTGAGGCCGCGATTCTCATGGATGACGATGACGGTCGGCAGCCTGCCGCTCTGGTCGGCCGGCCGCACCAGATAGCCCTTCATCTCGCCGCCCTCGCCCGGCCAGGAAATATCCTCGGCGCTCAGCCGCGCGTCCTGCTCCTCGACCAAAGCCGCCTGCGCCGGGTTCGCCGCCAGCATCGGCGCGATGGCGGCGGCGGCGGCGCCGGAGCCGGCCAGCTTCGCCAGCTTGTCCATGAAGCCGCGCCTGTCGAGCGTCAGGTGCGTGTATTCGTCATAGGCGTCGATCATGTCCTGGGTGATCTTGGGCAAGGTCATGGCATGGTCCTCCGGTGGCTTGAAGCAGGCGAGGATAAGCAGCCCTGCCGCACGATCCAGTCACGGATCGGTGAGGCCGGAAGGGAACGGAAGCGGCGCTTTTTCGCAACAGTCGGCGGCCGACCTGCGGCAAGGACCGGCGATGGCGCGAAACGGCGGCGATTTCCGTTTGTGCAGGGGCGAATCTGACATATTGTCGCGCCATAGCCGTCGAGGCACGGGGGGCCGCATGGTGGTAAGCCGCAGGGATTTTCTGCTGGGAGGCATGGCTGCCGGCGCGGCCGGCCTCTGCCCGGGCCTGTCGCTGGCGCAATCGGCATCCTACTTCGCCGGGACGCGCACCGACAACGGCGTCACCTTCCGCGCGACCAACTTCGCCAGGATCGACAAGCGCTGGCACCGGCAGGTGGTGAAATTCAAGTCGACCGAGCCCGAGGGAACGGTGGTCGTCGATACGCGCAACCATTTCCTCTACCTCATCATGGAGAACAAGACCGCCATCCGCTACGGCGTCAGCGTCGGCAAGGAGGGCTTCAAGTGGTTCGGCCGCGCCTCCATCGACCGCAAGGCGCTGTGGCCGAAATGGACCCCGCCCCCCGAGATGCGCCAGCGCCACCCGGAGCTGCCGCTGTCGGTCGAGGGCGGCTCGCCCAAGAACCCGCTCGGCGCGCGCGCGCTCTACCTGCATGGCACCGGCGGCGACACCGGCTACCGCTTCCACGGCACGGTGGCGCCGTGGAGCATCGGCACGGACGCCTCGTCGGGCTGCATCCGCATGTTCAACGAGGACGTCATCGACCTCTACCAGCGCTGCCCGATCGGCACCGCCGCCTATGTCATCCAGCATCTGGCCGACCAGGCGGAGAAGTCGCTCGCCAAGCCTGAAGAACCCGACGCAATCTGACACCCTCCGGGACCGCAGCCATGATCCTTGTACACGGACATTTTCGCCGGCTGGTCGTCGCCGGCCTGCTGGTCACGCTCGCAGCCTGCACGACGACGAAGATCGAGGCGCCCGAGCCGGCGGTGAACCCGAACGAGTTCGGCAACACCAACGACCCCGCCGCCGGCTTCGAGAACGTGCAGCCGGGCACGGAGCAGGATTTCATCCTGAATGTCGGCCGCCGCACCTTCTTCGCCGAGAACTCTGCCGCGCTGGACGCCACCGCCCGTGTGACGCTCGACCAGCAGATCGCCTTCCTGAAGAAGTACCCGCAATGGTACGCCAAGGTTCAGGGCTTCGCCGACGAACCCGGCGGCGACGCGAAGATGCGGCAGATTTCCCAGCAGCGCGCCGACGCGGTGATGAACTATCTGGTCGCCGGCGGCGTGCCCGCCAGCCGCCTGTGGGCCAAGGGCTACGGCAAGGACCGCGTGGTGCGCGACTGCGCCGACCGCGCCTGCAAGGTGCAGAACCGCCGCGTCATCACCAACCTGCGCGCCTCGCGCGAGGACGGCGACTGAAGCCCGGACGGCAAGCCGCGGGTCGCGTCTTTCTGGCCTTTCGGCGCCGAATCACTACATTGGGCGGATGGTCGATTTTCCCGACGACGACATGCCCCGCTTCGGCGGGCCATCTCGCCCTGATCGCGCGCCCGCGCCTCCCGGTCCGGCGTCGGGCATAGCCGCGCGCGCCATGGCGGCGCGCCACGGTCCGCGCGGCAAACCCGACTACCTCAAGGGCCTGAACCCCGAGCAGCGGCTGGCCGTCGAGACGACGGAGGGGCCGGTCCTCGTGCTCGCCGGCGCGGGCACCGGCAAGACGCGCGTGCTGACCACGCGCATCGCCCACATCCTCGCCACCGGAAAGGCCTTCCCGTCGCAGATCCTGGCCGTGACCTTCACCAACAAGGCCGCCCGCGAGATGAAGGAGCGCATCGCCCATCTCGTCGGCGAAGCGGTCGAGGGCATGCCCTGGCTCGGCACCTTCCATTCCATCGGCGTCAAGCTGCTGCGCCGCCACGCCGAGCTGGCGGGGCTCAAATCGGGCTTCACCATCCTCGACACGGACGACCAGATCCGCCTGATCCGCCAGCTCATCCAGGCAGAGAACCTGGACGACAAGCGCTGGCCGCCGCGCCAGTTCGCGCAGATGATCGACGGCTGGAAGAACAAGGGTTTTGCGCCGAAGGACATCCCCGAAGGAGATGCCCGCGCCTTCGCCAACGGCAGGGGCCGGGAGCTCTACGCCGCCTATCAGGAGCGGCTGAGGACGCTGAACGCCTGCGACTTCGGCGACCTTCTGCTGCATCCGATCAAGATCTTCCGCGAGCACCACGACGTGCTCGCCGACTATCACCGGCGGTTCAAATACATTCTGGTCGACGAGTATCAGGACACCAACACCGCGCAGTACATGTGGCTGCGCCTGCTGGCGCAGCGCCCCAAAGGGACCAACGCTCTTCGGACCGAAGGTCCGCAAGGCCGACCGGCCGTCGCGCCGGATGGTGCGCCCCCGCGGAGCGAGCCGCGCAGCGGCGACAGCGTGAGCGAAAGCAAGGTCAACATCTGCTGCGTCGGCGACGACGACCAGTCGATCTATGGCTGGCGCGGGGCGGAGGTGGACAACATCCTGCGTTTCGATCGCGATTTCCCCGGCGCGACGGTGATCCGGCTGGAGCGCAACTATCGCTCGACCGCGCATATCCTCGGCGCCGCCGCGCACCTCATCGCCCACAATGAGGGACGACTCGGCAAGACGCTGTTCACCGACCGGCCCGCCGGCGACGAGACCAAGGTGATGGTCCACGCAGCATGGGACTCGGAGGAAGAGGCCCGCGCCGTGGGCGAGGAGATCGAACAGGCGCAGCGCAAGGGCCACAAGCTCAATGACATGGCGATTCTGGTGCGCGCCTCCTTCCAGATGCGCGAGTTCGAGGACCGCTTCGTCACGCTCGGCCTCAACTACCGCGTCATAGGCGGCCCGCGCTTCTACGAACGGCAGGAGATCCGCGACGCGCTGGCCTATCTGCGCGTCGTCGCGCAGCCGGCCGACGATCTCGCCTTCGAGCGCATCGTCAACGTGCCGAAGCGCGGGTTGGGCGAGGCCGCCATCCGCCAGATCCACGACACGGCGCGCGCGCTGGGCATTCCCATGCTCGAGGCGGCCGCGAAGCTGGCCGAGAGCGACGAGCTGAAGCCGAAGCCGCGCGCCGCGCTGCGCGAGGTCACCGCCAATTTCGGCCGCTGGCAGGAACTGCTGGAGAACACGCCCCATCCGGAGCTCGCCCAGCAGATGCTGGAGGAATCCGGCTACACCGACATGTGGAAGAACGACCGCAGCGCGGAAGCGCCGGGCCGGCTGGAAAACCTCAAGGAGCTGATCCGCTCCATGGAGGAATACGAATCGCTGCGCTCCTTCCTGGAGCATGTCGCGCTGGTGATGGACGCCGAGCAGAACGCCGAACTCGACGCCGTCTCCATCATGACGCTGCATTCGGCCAAGGGGCTGGAGTTCGAGACCGTCTTCCTGCCCGGCTGGGAGGAAGGCCTGTTCCCCCACCAGCGCGCGCTGGACGAGGGCGGCCGCTCCGGCCTGGAGGAGGAGCGGCGGCTCGCCTATGTCGGGCTGACGCGCGCCAAGAGGAACCTGCACCTTTGGTTCGTCTCCAACCGGCGCATCCACGGCCTGTGGCAATCGACCATCCCGTCCCGGTTTCTTGATGAACTGCCCGAACAGCATGTCGAGGTGGTCGAGGGCGGCTCGTCCTATGGCGGGTATGGCGGCTCCTTCGCCTCCGGGCGCGGCGGTTTCAACGGACGCCAGAACCCCTACGGCGCCTCCCGCTTCGACAGCGTTGGCGAGAAGAGCTTCTCCAACACCTACGCCACGCCGGGCTGGCAGCGCGCCCAGGCGAACCGCACGGCCGCGACGGATCGCAACTGGGGCACCCGCTCGGGTCATCAGGTCGAGCGCATCGGCTATGGCGAGACCGATTCCGGCTATGGCGCCGGGCGAGGCTCGGTGAAGGGCCGCATGATCGAGGGCGAGCTGGTCGCCAAGAGCGTCGCCGACACGCCCTCCCCCTACAAGGTCGGCGACCGGGTGTTCCACCAGAAATTCGGCAACGGCAACGTCGCCGCGGTCGAGGGCAACAAGCTGACCATCGACTTCGATCGCGCCGGCCAGAAGAAGGTGCTGGACAGCTTCGTACAGGCGGCCTGAGGCCCGCTTCCGGGCAAAAAACCCGGAACAAGCAGGGCACCCCGTCGTTAGGTCTCCGGGCGGACTCGAAAATTCCCAGAGGAGATGCCGACATGGCACGAGACGAGTATCGTGGCTGGCGCGACGACGATCAGGATCGCCGCGACCGTCAGCATAACGCGAATCACGACAATGACCGCTGGCAGCAGGATCAGTCGCGCTACGGGCGCAGCCAGCAGCGCGGCGAACGCTTCGGCGGCGATTTCCGCGCCGACGAGAGCAGCCATGCACCAGGCCAGAGCGGCGGCTGGCAATCCGACGACGAATTCGGCCAGCGCGGCGATTTTGCCCGCTCGCGCGGCGGCTACCCATCCGGCAGCCAGGGCGGCTCGTCCGGCGGCTATGGCGGGCAGCGGTCCCGGGAAGACGACAGCCGGTTCAGCCGCTCCGGTTACGGTGACGCATCGCGGGGCATGGCCTCGCGCCAGGATTATCGCGATCGCGACCGGGATCGGTCCTCGAGCTATGGCGCCGGCTCGTCCGGTTCGCTGGGCGGCTTCGACCGCGATTATGGCGGCCGCTCCTACGGCGGCGGCGAGCGCGGCTATTCCGAGGGCGGTCGCGACTTCTGGGACAAGGCGAGCGACGAGGTGTCGTCCTGGTTCGGCGACCGCGACGCGGAGCGCCGCCGCCGCATGGACCAGCACCGTGGGCGCGGCCCCAGGAACTACTCCCGCTCCGACGAGCGCATCCGTGAGGATGTCAACGACCGCCTGACCGACGACGACCACATCGACGCCAGCGACATCGAGGTCGCCGTGTCGAACCGCGAGGTCACGCTCTCCGGCATCGTCGAAAGCCGGTTCGCCAAGCGTCACGCCGAGGACATCGCCGAAAGCGTTTCCGGCGTGAGCCACGTGCAGAACAATCTGCGCGTCCGTGACCGCGTTTCGACGGACACGCCGGGCCTGACCAGCGCCAATGGCGATCTGACCGGCTCGACCAACACGTCGGCGGAATCGGGATCGCTGGCCGGCGCCACGACGACGCGCCGAACCTCCGGCATCTGATCTGTCAGGAAGGGGCGCTCCGGCGTCCCTTTCATTTCAGGCGGGGCACAGCCGCGCCTCTATTTCAGCAGCGCCTTCAGCCGCTCGGCCGCCGCGGCGGCAAGGTCGGCATAGCGGTCCTCCAGCGCGGCGGCCTTGTCCACCACGGTGAAGTCGTGGCCCATCGCCTCCAGAGCCTGCCGGAGCTTGTCGGCGAAGTCCGCCTGCTTCTCCAGCTCCTGGAACAGCACCTTCACCTGCGCCGCCTCGATATCGGGATTGGCGAGCGTCGCCGGAACCTGCCTGGCCAGGTCGAGGCCCAGCCGCTCCTGCTCGTCGAGGATTTTCAGCCAGTCGGTCATGACGCCTTCCATGCGGCAAGACGCGCCGCGCGGCAAGCCCGCTCGCCCGCCACCGCGGACAACCTAGTTACTATCTCCGGTTGTATGACCGGCAAACCCGTTCTTGGCGCGCGCATGCCATTGTGCCATCCGCAGCAGGGCTCGAGCTCGGCCTTCATCCGCATCCGCAAGCGGCGCTGCCCGCCCCTCCCGCGCCACCCCCGCGCCGGGAGGGGTTTTGCGTGCGGTCAGCCCCTGCCTTCCCAGCGATCCAGAAACGCCTCGATGGACAGGGACTGCATGTCCGGCACGGCGTCCGCCAGCCGCGCCGGCGGCCAGTCCCACCACGCCAAGACTTCGATGCGGCGCGCGATCTCCGGCGCGAAGCGCGGCCGCAGCACCCTCGCCGGTACCCCGGCGACGATCGTATAGGGCGCGACATCGCGGCTCACCACCGCGTTCGCGCCGATCACCGCCCCGTTGCCGACCGTGACGCCCGGCAGGATCACCGCGCCATGGCCGATCCACACATCATGGCCGATGGTGACGGGCTTCTCCCGTCGGCGCTCGCGAAACGCCTGGTCGACGCCGAGGAAGCGGAAATACTCGTTCGGCCGGTAGCTGATCTTGTGCTGCGTCACCCGCTCGACCGGGTGTTCCAGCGCGTTGATGCGCACATTGGCGGCGATGGCGCAGAACTTTCCGATGGCGGCATAGGTCGCCTCGCCGTTGCGCTCGAAATAAGTGAACGCGCCCACCTGGACCTCGCGCAGGATGACGCGCTCGCCGACGACGACGTGGCGCGCCAGCCGGCATCCCTTCATCTCGGCGGTGGGATGGATGCGCGGTTCCCCGTCGCGAAAGCGCAGGCTCTCATCCCGCTCCCCGCCCTCGTTATCCTTGCCCGGTCTGTCCATGCGGGCGGTGTACGCCGGGGTCGCGCGGCCGGCAAGCTATTGCGGCTTGCCGTTCTTCCACGTCACCGGCTGCCCGAACAGCGGCACGGTGGTGATCGACATCTTGGCCGAGCCGTCCTGCACCTGCCGCGAATGCGACAGGTAGATCAGCGTGTCGTTGGCCTTGTCGTAGATGCGGTTCACCACCCGCTGCTTCCAGATCAGGCTGATGCCCTGGTTGAAGATCTCCTCGCCGCCCCTCGACAGGTCGATGTCGCCGATGCTGATCGGCCCGGTCTGCTGGCAGGAGATGGACGAATCGGAAGGATTCTCGAACCAGTTGCCCTTCTGCAGGCGGTCGATCACGCCGCGGTCGAAATAGGACACGTGGCAGGTCACGCCGTCCACCTTCGGGTCCTTGACCGCCTCGACGACGATGTCGTTGCCCAGCCAGTCGACGCCGACCTTGCCGACCTGTTGTGCGTGGGCCGTGCCGAGGGCGACGGCGAAACCGGCGAAGGCGAGAAGAAGACGGCGCATGCGGACCTCCGTGAAACGCCTCTCACGTGGGAGCGCGGCCCGCGCCATGCAAGACGCTATGCCGCGCGCGCCATGCCTTCACCGCTCTTTTTTGCCGCGCCCGCCCGCGCTATAGTCGGGCCATGATCGAAACGGCGTCCCTTTCAACCAGGAAGACGGGTCTCGCGGCCAGGCTCGCGGCGATCGCGCTGGCCTGCCTGGCGCTGACCGTTCTCACCGGGGCGGCTTTCGCCGGCTGGCTCAACCATGGCGCCGGCATCTTCCTGGCCATGGCCGAAACCGGCCTGTCCTGGTGCTTCTGAGGCTGCCGACCAAGCGGAAATGACCCTCCCATGATGCGATTGATCCTGGCCGGAATTGCGGTGCTGGCGGCGGTCGCCGTCGGTTTCCTGACCTTCGAGTGGCAGCGCAAGCCGGCGGGCACGGCCTACGGCGCGCCCTTCACCCTTGTCGACCAGCGGGGGCAGGCGATCACCGAGGCCGCCTTCCGCGGCCAGCCGAGCGCGGTCTTCTTCGGCTTCACCCACTGCCCCGAGGTCTGCCCGACGACGCTCTTCGAGCTCGACGGCTGGCTGAAGACGCTGGGCGACGAGGGCAAGGACATCCGCGCCTATTTCGTCTCCGTGGACCCGGAGCGCGACACGCCCGAGATCATGAACGTCTACGTCTCCAACGTCTCGCAGCGCATCACCGGCATCACCGGCGATCCGGACAAGGTGCACGCCATGGCCAAATCCTTCGCCATCTACTGGCGCAAGGTCGAGACCGAGGGCGGCGACTACACGATGGACCACACCGCTTCCATCCTGCTGCTCGACCGCGACGGCGACTTCGCCGGGACCATCGCCTATGGCGAGAATCCCGACACGGCGGTCGCCAAGCTCAAGCGCCTCGCGGCGGGCTGAGGATCGATGGGCGGCCAGACGCGATTCTACTTCTGCGCATCCGCCGACCTGGCGGAGCGCGCCTATGCCGGCCTGGAGGCGGCGTTCGAGGAGGACGGATTCCCGCTCGCCGTCGTGGAGACGGACGAGGAGCGCCGCCTCAGGGAAGTGTCGATCTACGCCCCGGCCGGCGACGATGCGGCGGAAGCCCGGCTGCGCGCCGTTCTGGCCGAGCTGGCGCCCGGCGTCGAGCTGCGGCAGGAGGTGCTGCCCGAGATCGACTGGGTGGCGAAATCGCTGGAAGGCCTGCGGCCCGTTCAGGCCGGCCGCTTCCTCGTCCATGGCTCGCATGACCGCGACAAGCGCCGGCCCGGCCAGATCGCCATCGAGATCGAGGCGGGCCTCACCTTCGGCACCGGCCATCACGGCACCACGGCCGGCTGCCTGGAAATGCTGGAGACGGTCGGCGTCCGGGAGCGGCCGCGCAACGCGCTGGACCTCGGCACGGGCTCCGGCGTGCTGGCGATCGCGCTGGCGAAACTGGCGCCCATACCCCTGCTCGCCACCGACATCGACCCGGTCGCCGTGGATGTCGCGCGCGACAATGCGCGGCTGAACCATGTCGCCTCGCGGATCGAACTGCGCGCCGCGCCGGGCTTCCACGACCCCGCCTTCGCGGCGCGCGGCCCCTTCGACCTGATCGTCGCCAACATTCTGGCGCGGCCGCTGATGCAACTCGCGCCGCAGATGGCGCGCTTCGTGACGCCCGGCGGCTCGCTGATCCTGTCGGGCATCCTGGAGCGGCAGCGCAACGCGGTGGTGGCGGCCTATGTCAGGCAATGGTTCCGCCATGTGCGGACCCTGCACCGCGAGGGCTGGGTCACGCTTCACCTCAAGCGGTGAAGCGAAGGCCGCTCAGGAGCGGCGGTTCCTATCGGCCAGCGTGACGTAGGTCGCGACGAGGCGGCTGGCCTCGCGCTGACGCGCTTCCATCATCCGCTCGAAGGCGGCGCGGAAGAAACCCTTGGTGGACGGAGCGTTGCTCATGATTGTCTCCTGTGAAACACGATCTCCTTCCCATGAGAAAGGTAAGTCGCGCTGACCTAAATCGCCAGTGCGATTTGCGCATGCCAGCCATCGGCTTTCGCGGATGCTGCGGCGTCGCCGGACGCCTGCGTTGCGGTGCCCGCCCGCCCGTCGTAGGGTCCGGCCGGCGTGTGAAGAGGTCAGTCATGTTCCAGACGTTCGACAGCGAGGGTGACGGCGCGCGGGGAGCCGGGCGCATCGGAAAGCTGCGGGCGTGGCTGACCGCGCACGAGCTTCAGGGCTTCATCGTTCCGCGCGCCGACGAGCACCAGGGCGAGTACGTGCCGCCGCGCTCGGAACGGCTGCGGTGGCTGACCGGCTTTTCCGGCTCCGCGGGCGTCGCCCTCGTGCTGACGGAGCGCGCGGTCGTCTTCGTGGACGGCCGCTACACGCTGCAGGTGCGCGATCAGGTCGACCCCGACATCTTCGCCGTCGAAAGCCTGATCGACAATCCGCCAGCCGCCTGGATCGCGGCGAACCTGTCGAAGGGCGCGCGGCTGGGCTTCGACCCCTGGCTGCACACGACGAGCGACGCCCGCGCGCTGCGCAAGGCCGCCGAAAAGGCGGGGGCGACCCTGGTGGCGCTGGAGGAGAACCCGGTCGACGCGATCTGGGACGACCAGCCCGAGCCGCCGCTGGCGCCGGTCGAGATTCATCCCGCCGAGTTCGCCGGCGAGCTGGCCAGGGACAAGCTGGCGCGGCTCGCCTCGGCGGTCGCGGAGGCAGGCGCGACCCATGCGGTGCTGACCGACCCCTCCTCCATCGCCTGGGCCTTCAACATTCGCGGCGCGGACGTGCCGCACACGCCGCTGGCGCTCGGCTTCGCCGTCGTCGCGGCGGAAGGCCTTCCCCTGCTGTTCATGGACGAGCGCAAGCTCGGCATCGAGCAGAAGGCCTATCTGACGCAGCTTGCCGGGCTGCGCGCGCCCGATGCGCTGGAGGCCGAGATCGCGGGCCTCGCCAGAAACGGCGCGCGGATCGCCCTCGACCCCGCACTGGCGGCCGACCGCCTGCGCATGCTGGTCGAGCGGAACGGCGGCGCGGTCGTCGCCGCGCCCGATCCCGCCCGCCTGCCGCGCGCCACCAAGAACCCCACGGAGATCGCCGGATCGCGCGCCGCGCACCGCCGCGACGGCGCCGCCATGGCGCGGCTCCTGTGCTGGCTGGACGCTCGGGAACCCGGCTCGCTCGACGAGATAACGGTGGTGAAGAGGCTCGAGGAGACGCGCCGCAAGGTTGGCGAGGAAACGCAGATGCCGCTGCGCGACGTGTCCTTCCCCACCATATCCGGCGCCGGGCCGAACGGCGCGATCATCCACTACCGCGTGTCCACAGCGACCAACCGGACGCTTGCGCCTGGCGAGCTCTTCCTGCTCGATTCGGGCGCGCAGTATCGCGACGGCACGACCGACGTGACGCGCACCGTCGCCGTCGGCACGCCGACGGACGAGATGCGCGAGCGCTTCACTTTGGTGCTAAAGGGGCTGATCCGCCTGTCCATGGCGCGCTTCCCGGCGGGCACGCGCGGCGCCGACCTCGACGCCATCCCGCGCCAGGCGCTTTGGAACGCCGGTCTGGACTACGCGCACGGCACCGGCCACGGCGTCGGCTCCTACCTCGCCGTGCATGAGGGCCCGCAGCGGATCGCCAGGAGCGGCACGGAGAAGCTGCTGGAGGGCATGATCCTGTCCAACGAGCCCGGCTACTACAAGCCGGGCGCCTACGGCATACGCTGCGAGAACCTCGTCATCGTCGAGGCCGCGCGCCCGATCGATGGCGGCGATCTGCCCATGCACGGCTTCGAGACGCTGACGCTGGTTCCCTTCGACGCCCGCCTGATCAGGACAGAGATGTTGTCGGACGAGGAGCGCGCCTGGCTGGACGCCTATCACGCCCGCGTGCTGGCCGAGATCGGTCCGATGCTCGACGGCGAGGCGCTGCGCTGGCTGGAGAAGGCCACCGCGCCGCTTCGGGATTCGCTTACCCCATGAACTGACGCAGGACGACAAGCACGGCCGCGCCCGACAGGAACATCGCCAGCAGGCCGCTGCGCAGCGAGACGATCGTCGCCACGGCAAGAGAGGCCAGTTCGGCGGGTCCGCCGGCCATCGCGGCAGGCGCCACCAGAGTCGTCAGGACCGCAGCGGGGACCGCGTTCAGACCGGCCTGCACGCGGGGGTGGATGCGCTCGAACCGCGACAGCACGAGATGCCCGCCGACACGCGTCAGATAGGTCATCAGCGCGCCGCCGACGATGATCCAGAGCGTCGTGCTCATTCGTCCGCGCCCTTTTCCCGGCGCGGCACTGGCATGGCGGCGGCAAGAAGAATTCCCGCCAGCGCGCCGACCGAGACATGCCACGGCGAGCCGATCGTGTTGTAGGCCACCACCGAGGCGACGGCGCTGGCGGCGACGACCGGCGCCCACATGGTCCGCTTGCGGAAGCCCATGACGAGCCCGAGGAAATAGATCGGCAGCAGGAAGTCGATGCCGATCGCATGCGGGTCGGGGATCAGCCGGCCGAAAGCCGCGCCAACCGCCGAGCCGCCCACCCATGCCGTGTAGAAGGTCAGCGCCATCCCCATGTACCAGGCGAAGGTGATGGGCTCGCGCTTTTCCGCCTTGAGCTCGCTTTCGGCATAGAGCGGGTCGACGAGGAAGAAGAAGCCGACCGCCTGCCGAGGCAGGGACCAGCCGGCGATGCGCGGACCGACCGCCGCCGAATACAGGACATGCCGGAAATTGACGGCGAAGATGGACAGCACGACCAGCCAGGGCGACACCGACTGTCCAAAAAGCTCGATCCCCACCATCTGGCTTGCGCCGCCGAAGATCGCGGCGCTCATCAGCACCGCTTCGAACGCAGACATGCCCGTGCTCACGGCCAGGGCACCGTACAGCAGCGCGAAGGGAAAGGTCGCGACCAGCGCCGGGATGCCGTCGCGGCCGCCGCGCCGAAAATCTCGCGCGGCGGTGCCTTGGAAGATGGTCAAAGTCACGGACTCGGATTTACGCAAGCGCCTGTCTACAAACGCGGCCGCCGCCTGTCACTTCAAATCGGTTGAGCCAACCGCAAATGCGGCGGGACCGCGCTCAGGAGCGCCCGATGCGTTCGAACCAGCCTGCCTCGTCGATGACCTCGATGCCCAACTCGGCGGCGAGCTTCAGCTTCGACCCCGCGCCGGGACCGGCGACGACCAGATCGGTCCTCGCCGACACCGAGCCGGCCACCTTGGCGCCGAGCCGCTCCGCCATGGCCTTGGCCTCGGAGCGCGACATCTTCTCCAGCGAGCCGGTGAAGACCACCGTCTTGCCCGCCACCGGGTTGCCGTCCGAAATCTCCACGACATAGGGTTTCGGCCGAACCTGCGCGAGCAGCGCGTCGAGCACCGCGTCGTTGCGCTCGTTGCCGAAGAAGTCGCGCAACGCGCAGATCACCGTGTCGCCGATGCCGTTGATCGACGGGAACACGGCGTGCGGGTCCTCGGCGGCGGCGGTCTCCTTGCCGACCCGGATGAAGTCCTCGACGGTCGAGAAGGTCCGCGCCAGCACGGCCGCGGTGGTGTCGCCGACATGGCGGATGCCGAGCGCGAAGATGAAGCGGTCGAGCTCCGGCTCGCGGCGCGCATCGATGGCGGCGAACAGCTTGTCGAGCCCCTCATAGGTCCGCTCCTCGGCCGACAGGACCTTCTTGCGGGCCGCGCCCCTGGCCGCCTCGCGCGCCTGCGCCTGCGCCTCGCGCCGTTCGTAGAGCGCCTGCCGGACCTCCGCCCGCCTGTCCTTCAGCGTGAAGATGTCGGCCGCCGTCCGCAGCAGGCCCGCATTGAAGAACAGGTCGATGTTCTCCGCGCCGAGCCCCTCTATGTCCATCGCGCCGCGCGACACGAAGTGGCGCAGCGCCTCCACCGCCTGCGCCGGGCAGCTCAGCTCGCCGGTGCAGCGCCGCCGCGAATCCTCCTTGCCGGTCTTCTCGTTCATCTCGCGCGTCGCCGGCGAGCCGCAGACGGGACAGCTATGCGGCATCGCGTAGGGCTCCGCGCCGGAAGGCCGCTTGTCGATGACGACGTCGACGATCTGCGGGATGACGTCCCCTGCCCGCTGGATCGTCACCGTGTCGCCGATGCGGATGTCCTTGCCGTCGCGGATGGGCAGGCCGTTGCTGTCCTTGCCGGCGATGTAGTCCTCGTTGTGCAGCGTCACGTTGACGACGGTGACGCCGCCGACGCTGACCGGGTCGAGCCGGGCGACCGGCGCCAGCGTGCCGGTGCGGCCGACCTGGATGTCGATGCCGCGCACCACCGTCGTCGCCTGTTCCGCCGGAAACTTGTGCGCCACCGCCCAGCGCGGCTCGCCCGAGACGAAGCCGAGCCGCTGCTGCAGGTCGAGCCGGTCGACCTTGTAGACCACGCCGTCGATGTCGTAGCCGAGCGAGGAACGCTGCGCCTCGATCGTCCTGTAATGCGCGACAAGGTCCTCCACCGTGTTGGCCCGCACCATCAGCGGGGTGATCCGAAACCCCCAGTCGGCGAATTTCCGCACCGCCTCGTATTGCGTCGGCGCGGGTTCCTCGCTGGAAAAACCCCAGGCATAGGCGAAGAACTTCAGATTGCGGCTGGCCGTGACCGACGGGTCCTTCTGGCGCAGCGAGCCCGCCGCCGTGTTGCGCGGGTTGACGTAGTCCTGACCGCCGGTGGCGGCCGAGCGCTCCTTCAGCGCCTGGAACTCGGCATAGGTCATGTAGACCTCGCCGCGGATCTCGATCACGTCAGGCCAGTCCGATCCGGCGAGCTTGTGCGGGATGTCGGCGATCGTCCTCAGATTGGCGGTGATGTCCTCGCCCACCGTGCCGTCGCCGCGCGTCGCGCCCTGCACGAACGCGCCCTTTTCGTAGCGCAGCGAGGCCGAAAGCCCGTCGATCTTGGGCTCGGCGGTGAAGGCGATCTCCAGCTCGGTGTCGCGCCCGAGAAAACGGCGGGTCCGCTCGATGAAATCGACCACGTCCTGATCGGTATAGGCCTTGGCCAGGCTAAGCATCGGCACGGCATGCCGCACCTTGGCGAAACCTTCCGCCGGCGGCGCGCCGACCGCGCCCGTCGGGCTGTCCTTGCGGATCAGCTCGGGAAACCGCGCCTCGATCTCGGCGTTGCGGACGCGCAGCGCGTCGTAGTCGGCGTCGGTGATCTCCGGCGCGTCGTTCCGGTGATAGGCGATATCGGCCGCCGCGATCTCGCCCGCAAGCCGTTCCAGCTCGGCCGCGGCTTCGTCGGGCGTCAGCAGATCGACGGGTTTTTTGGTTCGGGAGGTCATGTCGCCGCTCGTTTGGTGCGTCTCGACAACTCTGTCAAGGCAACCGCCATGCATCGAAACTCACGACACGGCGGCATTCTCCCGCAGCAGCCGCTCTGCCGCCGCCCGCGCCTCTTCGGTGATCGTCGCGCCGGCCAGCATGCGCGCGATCTCTTCCTGGCGAGCGGCGCGGTCCATGGCCGCCACCGCCGTAGCCACGCGGCTGGAATCGCCGCTCTTGGAGATCAGGAAATGTGTCGCCGCGCGCGCCGCCACCTGCGGCGCATGCGTCACCGACAGTACCTGCACGCGCTGCGACAGCCGCGCCAGCCGCTGCCCGATGGCGTCGGCGACGGCGCCGCCCACGCCCGTGTCGATCTCGTCGAACACCAGCGTCGGCGCGGAGCCGCGATCGGCCAGCGCCACCTTGAGCGCCAGAAGGAAGCGCGACAGCTCGCCGCCCGACGCGACCTTCATCATCGGACCGGGGCGCGTGCCGGGGTTGGTCCGCACCCAGAACTCGACCTGGTCGATGCCCTCTTCCGCCCGGTTGTCGGGTTCGCTGCCCATCTGGACGATGAATTCGGCGCGGTCGAGCTTGAGCGCCGGCAGCTCGGCCATCACCGCCCTGCACAGCGTCAGCGCCGCCGCCGCGCGCAGTTCGGACAGCCGCGCGGCGATTCCGTCGTAAGTGTCGCGCGCCGCCCTCGCCTGCTTCTCCAGCACGCCGAGCTTTTCCTCGCCTGCGTCGAGGTCGGCGAGATCGGCCGCCATCGCATCGCGCCTGGCCGCCAGATCGTCGACGGGCACGCCGAACTTGCGCGAGGCGGCGCGCAGCGCGAACAGCCTCTCCTCGGACCGCTCCAGCCTCTGCGGATCGTACTCGATCGCCCGCATGGCGGCCTGCACGCCGGACTGCGCGGCATCGAGCGCGATCAGCGCCTCGTCCAGACAACGGGTGACATCGTCGAGAATGCCCGGCGCATCGGCCGATTTGCGCTCCAAGCGGCGAAGCAGGCTGGCCAGCGCCGGCAGCGGCGAAGCCGAGCCGGACAGCACGTCGTCGGCATCCTTGATCTCGGCGGCGATCTTCTCCGAGCGCATCATCGAGGCGCGGAACTCGGCCAGCTCGGTTTCCTCGCCCGGCTGCGGGTCCAGCTTGGCGAGTTCGGCAACGGCCGCGCGCAAGAAATCAGCTTCGCGCGCCGCCGCTTCGACCCTGGCGCGGTGCCGCGCCAGCCCCTGCTCGCTCTCGCGCCACAGCCGCCAGGCCTCGGCGCAGCGGCGCACCTCGCCGACATGGCCGCCGAAGGCGTCCAGCAGCGCGCGGTGCGCGGCGGCGTCGACCAGCGCGCGGTCATCGTGCTGCCCGTGGATTTCGACCAGCGTACGGCCGAGATCGCGCATCAGCCCGACGCTGGACGGCTGGTCGTTGATGAAGACGCGCGTGCGCCCGTCACCCGCCTGCATGCGGCGCAGGATGATGTCGCCGTCGTCCTCGATCGCATTGTCGGCAAGCAGCGCGCGCGCCGGATGGTTGCGTGGCACGTCGAAAACGGCCGTGACCTGGCCCTGGGTCGCACCGTGGCGCACCAGCGACGCATCGCCGCGCCCGCCGAGCGCCAGCGCCAAAGCGTCGAGGAGAATGGACTTGCCGGCGCCGGTCTCGCCCGTCAGCACGGAAAGGCCGGGCGAGAAATCGACGTCCAGTCGCTCGATCAGGACGATATCGCGGATCGAGAGCCGGGCCAGCATCCGGGGCGTTTCGGCCTCAGGCGCGGCCCGTGATGGTCTTGGCCGCGCGATCCAGCCACGACCCGCGATCCTCGCGCGGCTCCAGCCCGCCCTTCTGCAACAGCGCGTAGGAATCCTTGTACCACGGACTGTCGGGGAAGTTGTGCCCCAGCACGGCCGCCGCCGCCTGCGCCTCCGAGGTCAGGCCCATCGCGTAATAGGTCTCGGTCAGACGCGCCAGCGCCTCCTCGACGTGCCGCGTGTTGGAATAGGCCTCCACGACGTTGCGGAACCGGCGCACCGCCGCGACATATTCCTTGCGCTCCATGTAGTAGCGGCCGACCTGCATCTCCTTGCCGGCGAGCTGGTCGCGGGCCATGCGGATCTTTTGCTTGGCGTCCTCCACATATTCAGAGTCCGGCCAGCGCTGCACCACCTCGTTCATCGCCTCGATCGTGCGCCGGGCGTCGCCCTGGTCCTGCGTGACGTCGCGGATCTGGCGGAAATAGCTGAGGCCGATGATGTACTGCGCGTACGCCGCCTCCTCCGACGACGGATAGAGCGTCAGGTAGCGGCGCGATGCGGTGATCGCCTCCGTGTACTGGCCCTGGCGGTAGTTGGTGAAGGCGCCCATCACCAGCGCCTTGCGCGCATATTCCGAATAGGGATGCTGGCGGTCGACCGACTCGAACTTGCGGCTCGCCTCCTTCAGGCGGCCGGCGTTCAGGTTGGCAAGACCCTGATTGTAGAGCTGGTCGGCGGGATCGGTCTGCTCGACATAGGTCGACAGGTTGAGATCCTTCTCGCCGCCCATGCAGCCGGCAAGCGCGGGCATCAGCAGGATGGCGGTGACGGCCGCGGCCAGCGGGCCGGCCTTTCGCGCACGAGGCGATTCCTGGACAATCATCGTTGGATAAAGCCCCTTCGGCGTCATTCTGCGCACGGTCATAGATCATAACCGCTTGTTTTCGGCAACGCTATGGCCCCGCAATCGCGCATTTTTGTGGCGCGCGCCTCGCCCGTCGAAGGTTCTGGCTCAGATCACCCAGGGCGCGTAGACGGCCGCGTTCACCGCGATCATCTCGGCGGAGCGCCCGCGCTGGCGGCGCGTGGTCTCGACGATCTCGAACGCCGTAGGGTCGCTGATCAGCCGGCGCAGCGCGGCCGCGTTGAGCCGGTGCCCGCCGCGATAGGAGCGGAAGCAGCCGATGAAGCGCGCACCGGCCAGCGCCAGGTCGCCCATCGCGTCCAGCGTCTTGTGCCGCGCGAACTCGTCCGGATAGCGCAGCCCTTCCATGTTGATGACGCGATGGTCGTCGCCGATCACCACCGTGTTCTCCAGCGAGGAGCCGAGCGCGAAGCCCGCCGCCCACAGCCGCTCGACATCCTTCATGAAGCCGAAGGTGCGCGCCCGGGAGAGATCGTTGCGGAAAACGTCCTCGCCGATGTCGGCGGCAAAGCTCTGGCGGCCGATGGCCGGGCTCTCGAAATCGATCTCGACCTCGAATCGCGTGCCCGCATGCGGCTGGAACTCGGCCCAGGAGGCGCCGCTGTCGATGCGCACCGGCTTCAGCACGCGGATATAGCGCCGCTTGGCGGAAAGCTGCTCGATGCCGGCGGCGTCGATCGCCTCGACGATCGAGGCGGCGCTGCCGTCGAGGATCGGAACCTCGCCGCCCTCGACCTCGACCACGAGATTGTCGATTCCCAGCCCAAAAAGCGCCGCCATCAGATGTTCGACTGTGCCGACGTGAGAGCCCGCCGGGTCGCCGATGACGGTGCAGAGGTCGGTCGCGCCGATCTCGGACGCCAGCGCGCGGATTTCACGCGTGTGGCCGGAGGGCTCCGGCAGGGAGAAGACGATACCTGTGTCGGCGTCCGCTGGCAGAAGGGTGATGGCGGTCGGCTTGCCGCCATGCACGCCCACACCCGTCAGAACGGCGCGTTTCCTGAGAGTTGTCTGGTAGTCGTGCAAGTCGATCCCCATATGCCCGAGCCGAACGACGACCGAGCGGGTCTACGCCGACTTGCCGGAGGCGCAGCCCATCCCCGAATCCTGCGCACCGGTCTTGATGCGGGCAGAATAGTCGCCGGCGCGCCCGCCGCCAAATCACGGTTTCTTACTCCGTGTAACGGCAAACGACCGGTAACCTCTCCGTAACCTTTTGGATTTGCAGCCGTTTTGGAGACGGAGCCGGAAGCGTGTCCGGCTCCGTTACAGGCAGTCGGCTCAGTTGGCCTGGCGGCGCAGGAAGGCCGGGATGTCGAGCTGATCGTCTTCCTGGCTGGGGCGCGACGGCGCGGTCAGGCGGCCATGCTCGTCGAGCTGGCCGCGGCGCGGCGCGTAGAGCTGGGCGTCGTGGCCCGAGGCCAGGCGGCGCGCCTCCGGCGCAGGCTGGCGCAGCTTCGGCTCGCGCGGCTGCGCCGGCTGGAGACGGGCGGGTTCCTCCTCGCGGCGGGTCAGCCCGTTGGTCAGGCGCTTGAGCAGCCCCATCGGCCCGTTGCCCTCGTGGCTGTCGACGGCGCGGGCCTTGGCTTCCACCTCCGCCTGCACGACCGGCGGGAAGTCCTCCACGCGCGGCATGCGCGGGGCGGCTGCGGCCGAGATCTGGGCCGGGTGCAGCGCCATCGGCGCGGGCACCGGAGCCTGCTGGACAAGAGCCGGCTGCACGGGAGCCTGCATGACCGGCGCCGGCTGGATGTAGCCGGCCTGCGGATGCGGGGCGGCCGCCGGCGGCGCCTGGAAGATCTTGTTCTGCGGGGCCTCGGCCGGCGCGACCGCGCGGGCGGCCATCGCGGCGGCGTTCAGGTCAGCCTGGCGGATGGCGTCGGCGACCGGATCGGCCGTGCGAACCTCAACCCGCTCCTGCTCCTGCGCGACCGGCTGGGCCGCGACCGGACGCGTGGTCGGTTTTCCCGACGGGGTCCTCAGCGCGATCGGCGTGGCGGCGATCTGCTCGGCCGACTTGTCGATGCCGGTGGCGACTACCGACACGCGGATCACGCCTTCCAGCTCCTCGTCGAAGGTCGCGCCGAGGATGATGTTGGCGTCCTGGTCGACCTCCTCGCGGATGCGGGTCGCGGCCTCGTCGACCTCGAACAGGGTCAGGTCGCGGCCGCCGGTGATCGAGATCAGCAGGCCCTTCGCGCCCTTCATCGACGTCTCGTCGAGCAGCGGGTTGGAGATGGCGGCTTCCGCCGCGGCCATGGCGCGGCCCTCGCCGGACGCCTCGCCCGTGCCCATCATCGCCTTGCCCATCTCGCGCATGACCGAGCGCACATCGGCGAAGTCGAGATTGATCAGGCCTTCCTTGACCATCAGGTCGGTGATGCAGGCCACGCCCGAATAGAGCACCTGGTCGGCCATCGAGAAGGCATCGGCGAAGGTGGTCTTGTCGTTGGCCAGCCGGAACAGGTTCTGGTTCGGGATGACGATCAGCGTGTCGACGCACTTCTGCAGTTCCTCGATGCCGAGGTCCGCGGTCTTCATGCGGCGCTGGCCCTCGAAGTGGAACGGCTTGGTGACGACGCCGACGGTGAGGATGCCCTTCTCGCGCGCGGCGCGGGCGACGACCGGCGCAGCGCCCGTGCCCGTGCCGCCGCCCATGCCGGCGGTGACGAAGCACATATGCGTGTTGGACAGGTGGTCGATGATCTCGTCGATGCACTCCTCGGCGGCGGCGCGTCCGACCTCGGGCTGCGAGCCGGCGCCCAGGCCCTCGGTGACATGCGCGCCGAGCTGAACGAGGCGCTCGGCCTTCGACATCGTCAACGCCTGCGCGTCGGTGTTGGCGACCACGAACTCGACGCCGCGCAACCCGGCGGAGATCATGTTGTTGACCGCGTTGCCGCCGCCGCCGCCGACACCGAACACGGTGATTCGCGGCCTGAGCTCGGTGATGTCCGGCTTTTTCAAGTTGATGGTCATGATGTCGTCCTCTGCCTTTCCTGCCGCATCGCCGCTGCGGCCGCCATGGGGCTGTCCCCGCCGATTAAAAACTGTCCCGTATCCACTGACTCATGCGATCCAGCCTCCCTCCGGTGCCGGTCATCTTCAGGTTCCCCAACCCGCGGGACTTCCTGATCTCGAAATTCGCGACCTGCGGATAGATCAGCAGGCCGACGGCGGCCGAGAAGGCCGATCCCTTGGCGGCTTCCGCCAGCCCGGCCACCCCCAGCGGCCGCCCGACGCGCACGTTGCGGCCGAGAATGCGGCGCGCCGCCTCCGGCAGGCCGGCGAGCTGCGCCGCACCCCCGGTCAGCACCACGCGCTTGCCGATGACGCCGCCGTAGCCGGAGCGGCCGAGCCGGTCGCGCAGGATCTCCAGCGTCTCCTCGACGCGGGCGCGCACGATGCGCGTGACGGTCGAGCGCGCCACCTGCATGGGCACCTCGTCGTCGTTGCCGATCGGCTGCACGCCGATCATGTCGCGGTCGTCGGCGCTGGAAGGCAGCGCCGAGCCGTGCATCACCTTGAGCCTTTCGGCATGATCGACGCGCGTCGACAGGCCCTTGGCGAGGTCCAGCGTCACATGGTTGCCGCCGACCGCGATGGCGTCGCAATGCACGAACTTGCCGTCGGCGAACACCGAGATCGTCGTCGTGCCGCCGCCCATGTCGATGCAGGCCGCGCCCAATTCCAGCTCGTCGTCCACCAGCGCCGCCAAACCGCTCGCATAAGGCGTCGCGACCATGCGCTCCACGGACAGGTGCGCGCGGTTGACGCACAGCTCCATGTTGCGCATCTGCGCGGCGTCGCCGGTCAGCACATGCATGTCGACGCCGAGCTGGTCGCCGACCATGCCGCGCGGATCGCGGATGCCGCGCTCGCCGTCGAGGTGGAAGCCCACCGGCAGCGAATGCACCACCTCGCGCTCGGCCTTCAGCGCCTGCTTGGCGCCGGCGGCGAGCACGCGCTTGATGTCCGCCTCGTCGGCCTCGTGGCCGCCGAGATTGATCGTGGCGGAGAAGGATTCGCTCTTCAGCCGTCCGGCCGTGATGTTGACGATCAGCGAATCGACGGTCAGCCCCGCCATCCGCTCGGCCGCGTCCACAGCCAGCCGGATCGCGTGCTCGGCCTTGTCCAGGTCGATGATGACGCCCGACTTCACGCCCTGCGACTTCTGGTGGCCGATGCCGATCACCTGCACGTCGTGGGTGCGGTTCTTCAGAATCGGCGCGCCGTCGCGCGGCTTCAGCCGGGCGATGATGCAGCACACCTTACTCGATCCCACGTCGAGCACGGTGACGATGCCCGCGCGCTTCGATCCGTCCTTGCCTGCGCCGAGCCAGCTCATATGTTTTGCCCCGGGCGCCGCTTGGCCGCCTTCAACTGTTCCTTGACCACCGCCTCGCGCGCCTTCTGCGCCTCGGGCGTCAGTTGCAGCACCAGCCGGTCGTCCTGCCTGAGATCCACCGACGCCACGTCGCGGGAGAACAGCCCCTCCTCGCGCTGCAGCCGCAGCAGCTCCGCCAGCGCGACATCCTCGCCGCCTTCCGGCAGCCGCACGGTGATGCCGTTGTCGAGCCTGAGATCCCAGCGCCGGCCGGCGACGCGGATATAGCCCTTGACCCGCGAGGCGAGCTCGGGGAAGCGCGCGATCCTGTCGATGAACTCCGCCGACTTCTCGGGCGCGCCGTAGCCCACGATCAGCGGCAGCGTCGCATGGCGCGAGCCGTCGAAGGGCACGACCACGGCGCCCGAACGCTCGACCACGGCGAGCTGGCTGCCATGCTGCCAGATGGCGAAGGGCAGCCGCTCGTCCAGCTTCACCTCGATCTCGTCGGGATAGATCTTGCGCACCGAGGCGGCCTTGACCCAGGGCAGCTCCGTCAGACGGGTCCGCGCCTCGTCGGCGTCGAAACCGATCAGCGACGTCCAGCCGTCGAGGCCGATGCGCTCCAATATGTCGATCTCGGACGTTTCCGTGTTGCCCGTGATGCGGACCTTGTCGACCGCGAACCCCGTCCGCGCGGTGACGGCCTTCACATAGGCGGGGAAATGCCCGCCCACATAGGAGCCGTAGACGAAGGCGGACAGGCACAGCGCGAGCGCCGAAACGGAGGCCGCATAGCGCGGCGGCTCGTAGCCGCCGCCGACCAGGCGGCCGGCCACGCGCGCGGGCTTGCGCAGCAGACGCGGCATGACGAAACGGTCGCCGAGGGACGACAGGCCCGCAAGGCCCTTCCATCCCGATCCGACCGTTTCACGTTTCAGCGCATGCACGACGCGTCCTCCACCATCCAAGCCACCAGATCGCCGAACGAATGGCCCGCAGCGGCGGCAATATCCGGCACCAGCGACGTGGGCGTCATGCCCGGCTGCGTGTTGATCTCGAGCCAGACCACTTCGCCGTTCTCCGAATGACGGTCGTCGTAGCGGAAGTCAGATCGGGAAACGCCCCGGCAGCCGATCGCTTGATGAGCCTTCAGCGACAGTGTCAGTATTTTTTGGTAAATATTCGGTGAAAGTTTCGCCGGAACTTCGTGTTTTGAGCCGCCCGGCGCATACTTCGAGTCGTAATCGTAGAAGGCGTGGCCGGTCGGGATGATCTCGCAGATGCCGAGCGCCACGTCGCCCATGACGGCGCAGGTCAGCTCGCGGCCATGAATGTAGCGCTCGACCATGACGCGGTCGCCGTAGCGCCACTCCGAGGAGCCGATCACCTGCGGCGGATGCGACTGCCCCTCCTTGACGATGACGACGCCGAAGCTGGAGCCCTCGTTGACCGGCTTGACGACATAGGGCGCAGGCATCGGATGCTTCTCGCCGATCTCGAAACGGTCGAGCACGCGCGATTCCGCCACGGGCAGGCCGGCGGCGCGCGCCACCACCTTCGCCTGCTCCTTGTCCATCGCCAGCGCCGAGGCGAGCACGCCCGAATGCGTATAGGGGATTCCCAGATATTCGAGGACGCCCTGGATCGTGCCGTCCTCACCGAAAGGACCATGCAGCGCGTTGAACGCGACATCGGGCTGGAGTTCGCCCAGCACGGCGGCAACGTCGCGGCCGACGTCGACGCGGGTTACGCGATAGCCCTTGGCCTCCAGCGCGTCGGCGCATTCCTTGCCGGAGGCCAGCGACACCGGTCGCTCCGACGAGAATCCGCCCATCAGGACAGCTACATGCTTCGACGCCATTCCCGGTCAATTCCCCTCTCGATCGGGCCCCGCACACAGCCTCCCCCAGAGTTGAGTCCGAGTCCTCCGGGGGAATGCCCCGCCGGATGGAACACGGCCTCACGCACCGCACGACTCAAATCAGGGAACGCTGTAGGGCCAAAGAATCAGAGACTTGAATCCGTGGCAAGTACCGTTCGAAATTTAGTTAATTTTGTCAGGAGCAGGTGCCGGAAAGACTCAACGATTCCCGCCGCTTCGGGCGGTCAAAGCAGGCGCCCGAGAAATTCCTGCACCTCGCGCCCCGGCTTGAAGCGGCCGATGCGCCGGATCTCCCAGTGCAGCCGGATTCCGGAGGCCTCCAGCACCCTGGCGCGGACCGTTTCGCCGAGCTCCTCAAGGTCGCGCGCGGTGGCGTTTCCGGTGTTGATCATGAAGTTGCAATGCATGGGCGACATCTGCGCGCCGCCGATCATGAGGCCGCGCCCGCCCGCCTTGTCGATCTCCTTCCAGGCCGAGCTGCCCTCCGGGTTCTTGAAGGTCGAGCCGCCGGTCTTCTCGCGGATCGGCTGCACCGTCTCGCGGTGGTTCTGGACGGCGTCCATCTCCGCCCTGATCCTGTCGCGATCCTCCGCATAGCCCTCGAAAAGGGCGGACACGAAGATCAGCCCGGCGGGGGCGGAGGAATGCCGGTAGGCATAGCCCATCTCGGCATTGGACAGGACATGCACCTTGCCCTGCCGGTCGAGCGCCCGCACCTCGACCACGCGCTCGCGCGTCTCGACGCCGTTCGCCCCGGCGTTCATGCGCAGCGCCCCGCCGACCGAGCCGGGGATGCCGTGATAGAAATGGAAGCCGCCGATGCCCGCCTCCAGCGCGACGGCCGCCACGCGCTTGTCGGGCACGGCTCCGCCCGCGCGGATGCGGTTCGGCGCCACCACCTCGGCCTCGCCGAACCCCTTGGCCGACAGCCGCACCACGAAGCCCGGCACGCCGCCCTCGCGCACCAGGAGGTTAGAGCCGACGCCGACCACGGTCACCGGAATGTCGTCCGGCACCGCCTTCAGGAAGGCGGCGAGATCATCCTCGTCCGCCGGCTGGAACAGCACGTCGGCCAGGCCGCCGGCCCGGAACCAGATGATCTTGTCCATCTCGGCATCGGGCGTGATGCGTCCGCGCAGGCCGGCGAGCCGGTCCCCGAGCCGTTCCAGCAGCGCCGCGCCGTGCTTCATGCGCCCTCGCCGGCCGAAAGCTCGCCCGGCAGCGCGTAGGCCCATTGCGTGATGTTGCCGGCGCCGAGGAAGACGACGAAATCGCCCGGCTTGGCCACGCTTCGCACGAAGGGCGCGATGTCGGCCGCGCCGGAGATGAAGCGCGCGTCGCGATGCCCCCCCGAGCGCATGCGCTCCACCAGCGCTTCCGAGTTCACGCCATCGAGCGCTTCCTCGCCGGCCGCGTAGACCGGCGCCAGAAGCACCGTGTCGGCGTCGTTGAAGGCGGCGGAGAACTCGTCGAACAGGTCGCGCAGGCGGGTGTAGCGGTGCGGCTGGGCGACGGCGATGACGCGCCCCTGCGCCGCGTCGCGCGCGGCGCGCAGCACCGCCTTGATCTCGACCGGATGATGCCCGTAATCGTCGAACACGTCGACGCCCTGCCAAGTGCCGGTATGGGTGAAGCGCCGCTTGACGCCGCCGAAGCCGGAAATGCCGCGCTTGATGGCGTCGTCCGAAATGCCGAGCTCATGCGCCACGGCGATCGCGGCGGTCGCGTTCGAGACGTTGTGGCGGCCGGGCATGGGCAGGCGCAGGTCGCGCACCGCCGTCTCCTTGCCGGTCTTGCGGTCGCGGATCACTACGTCGAACAGCGAAGCCGCCCCGTTCTTGCGCACGTTCTCGAAGCGGGCGTCGGCCTGCGCGTTCTCGCCATAGGTGATGATGCGGCGGTCGTCGATACGGCCCACCAGAGTTTGCACTTCCGGGTGGTCGGTGCACATCACGCCGAAGCCGTAGAACGGAACGTTCTCGACGAATTGCCGAAACGCTTCGCGAACCTTGTCGAAGCTGCCGTAATGGTCGAGATGCTCGGGATCGATGTTGGTCACCACCGCCACGTCGGCCGGCAGCTTGAGGAAGGTGCCGTCGCTCTCGTCGGCCTCCACCACCATCCACTCGCCCGCGCCCATGCGCGCATTGGTGCCGTAGGCGTTGATGATGCCGCCGTTCACCACCGTCGGATCGAGCCCGCCCGCCTCCAGCAGCGTGGCGATCATCGAGGTCGTCGTCGTTTTGCCGTGCGTGCCGCCGATGGCGACGGCCTGCCGGAAGCGCATCAGCTCGGCCAGCATCTCGGCGCGGCGCACGATCGGCAGCAGCCTCTCCTTTGCCGCCACCAGCTCGGGATTGTTCTTCTTGATCGCGGTGGAGATCACCACCACCTCGGCGTCGCCGAGATTCTCCGCCTTGTGGCCGACGAAGCACTCGATGCCCTTGTCGCGCAGGCGCTGCACATTGGCGCCGTCCGACTGGTCGGAACCCTGCACGCGGTAGCCGAGATTGTGCAGCACTTCGGCGATGCCGCTCATGCCGATGCCGCCGATGCCGATGAAATGCACCAGGCCGATGGTCTGCGGCATCTTCATGCGTTTCGCTCCGTTCTGGCGTCCGCGACGCTCTTGCCCGCAGCGATAGCCTCTGCGAGATCGGCGAGCAACCGCGCCGCGTCGGGTTTTCCGGCCGATTTCGCCGCCGCCGCCATCGCCGCCATCCTCTCCGGCGCGTCCATCGCCCCGCCGATCAGCCCGGCCAGCCTCTCGGTGTTCAATGTCGACTGCATATGCACTTCCGCGCCACCGGCGGCCGCGAGCGCCGCCGCGTTCGCCGCCTGGTCGTGGTCCAGCGCATAGGGATAGGGGACGAGGAAGGCCGGTCGGCCGATCACCGCGATCTCCGAAACCGTCGACGCGCCGGAGCGCGAGATGACCAGATGCGCCGCCGCGATGCGCCGCGCCATGTCGGTGAAGAAGGGCTGCACCTGCGCGTCGACGCCCATCTCGGCATAGGCCTTTTTCACGCGCTCGACGTCTTCCGCGCGGGCCTGCTGCACGATGGCGAGCCGCGCGCGCTGCTCCGGCGCAAGCGTCGCGACGGCCGGCGCGATGGCGTCGGAGAAGAACTGCGCGCCCTGGCTGCCGCCGAACACCAGAAGCCGGAACGGCTCGCCTCCGGCCGACGGACCATAGGGCGTCGCGGCCGCATCGAGGATCGCGGGACGCACGGGATTGCCCGTCACCACCGTCTTGCCCGCATGCGCGCCCCTGCCCTCCGGCAGGAAGCCGCCGGCGATCGCCGTCACCCGCGCGGCCAGCGCCCTGTTGGCGCGGCCCATCACGGCGTTCTGCTCGTGGATCATCGTCGGCACGCCGCGCCGCGTCGCGGCATAGAGCGGCGGCAGCGTCGGATAGCCGCCGAAGCCGATCACCACGCCCGGCTTGAGCGTGCCGATCAGCGCCGATGCCTGCCGCACGCCGCGCCAGATCCTCCAGAACGCGCCGGCCAGCGCCACCGGGTTCTTCGAGCCGAAGGTAGCGGACGACACTCTGTGCACGGCGGCCGCCGGGAAACCGCCGGCATAGCGGCCAGCCCGGTCGTCGGTGACCAGATGCACGGCCCAGCCGCGCGCCGCCATCTCGTGGGCCAGCGCCTCGGCCGGGAACAGATGGCCGCCCGTGCCGCCGGCGGCGAGCATCACCGTCCCCTTCATCCTATTCGGCCGGCACGATCGGCCGCGAATAGGAGCCGAACGGGATGGTCTTGCGCTTCTCGGGTCCCTTGCGGGTGAGCGCCAACACCATGCCCATGGAGATGGCGATGGCGATCAGCGACGAGCCGCCGTAGGAGATGAAGGGAAGCGTCATGCCCTTGGCCGGCAGGAGCTGCAGGTTCACGCCCATGTTGATGATCGACTGGAAGCCGAACACCACGACGAGGCCGGCGACCGCGAAGCGGGTGAAATCGTCCTCCTCCTTCAGCGCCGCCAGCAGGCCGCGCAGCACGATGAAGGCGAAGATGAGCATGATCAGCATCAGCATGACGATGCCGAACTCCTCGCCCGCCACGGAGAACACGAAGTCGGCGTGGCTGTCGGGGATCAGCCGCTTGATGACGCCCTCGCCCGGCCCGACGCCGAGCCAGCCGCCATTGATGATGGCGTCGCGGCCCATGTCGACCTGGAACGTGTCGCCCTCCCCGGTCAGGAAGCGGTCGATGCGGCCGGCGAAGTGCGAGAAGAAGGTGTAGGCGCCGGCCGCGCCCACCGCGCCCAGCGCGCCGATGACGATGATCCACAGCCACGGCATGCCGGCCATGAAGAACATCACGCCCCAGGTGCCGGTGACGAGGATGGTCTGGCCGAGATCGGGCTGCGCCACCAGCAGCGCCAGCACGACCGCCAGCAGCAGCATGGCGAACAGGTTGCCCGGAATGTCGGGCTGGCGGCGGTGTTCGGCGAACAGCCAGGCGCAGATGATGACGAAGGCCGGCTTGAGGAACTCGGACGGCTGGATGGAGACGCCGGCGATCGACACCCAGCGGTGCGCGCCCTTCACCTCGACGCCGACGAACAGCACCGCCACCATCATCAGCAGCATGACGCCGAGCATGCCGAGCGCCATGCGCCTGATCTGCCGGGGCGTGAGGAAGGAGACGCCGATCATCGCGGCCAGCGCCGGCAGCATGTAGAAGATCTGGCGCTTGGCGAAGTGGAACGAATCCAGCCCGATGCGCTCGGCCACGGCCGGGCTCGCCGCGAAGGCCAGCACGATGCCCAGTCCCATCAAGGACAGGAAGGCGGCGAGGAACCAGCGGTCGATGGTCCACCACCACTGGGCGACGGGGCTGCGGTCAAGACGGCTGGGCATGCGACCCTCCAATCGGCTCTAGGCCGGGAATAGCAGTCACGGCTTGCCTGAAGGCTTCGCCGCGCATCTCGAAATTGCGGAACTGGTCGAAGCTGGCGCAGGCCGGCGACAGAAGCACCACCGCTTCGCCGCTCCCGTCCTTCGCCGCGTCGGCCGCCGCGTGCTCCACCGCCGCGGCGAGCGTGCCGGAAATCTCGTAGGGCACCGCCTCGCCGAGCGTGGCGGAAAAGGCCGGCGCGGCCTCGCCGATCAGATAGGCCCTGGCGATGCGCGGGAAGAACCCGCGCAGGGTCTCGATGCCGCCTTCCTTGGGCAGGCCGCCGGCGATCCAGTAGACGCGCGGGAAGGACGACAGGGCAGGCGCGGCGGCCTCCGCGTTGGTCGCTTTGGAATCGTTGACGAACAGCACGTGTCCCTTGCGCCCCACCTGCTCCATGCGGTGCGCGAGGCCCGGAAAGCTGCGAAGCCCGGACTGGATTTCGGCCGCCGTGAGCCCGGCCTCGATGCACGCCGCCGCCGCCGCCAGCGCGTTCTGCGCGTTGTGGAGGCCGCGCAGCGAGCCGATCCCCTCCAGCGTCGCCACCGTTTCCGGATGCCCGCCCCGCGCCCGCACGAGCCGCGCGCCGTCGGCGAACAGCCCGTCGGCCAGCGGCAGGCGTTTCGAGATGCGGACCACCGCCTTGCCGGCTTTTTCCAGGCGATCGGCGATCTGCGCGCAGTGCACGTCGTCCACGCCGACGATGGCCGTGCCGCTGCCGGCGGCCAGCCGCTCCTTGATCCCCGCGTAGCGCTGCATGGTGCCGTGGCGGTCGAGATGGTCCGGCGTCAGGTTGAGCAGGATGCCGGCGCTCGGATCGAGCGAGGGCGCGAGGTCGATCTGGTAGGACGAGCACTCGACCACGTAGTGGCGCGTCGGCGTCGGCGGGTCGAGCGTCATGACGGCGCGGCCGATATTGCCGCCCATCTGCGTGTCGCGGCCGGCGGATGCCAGCACGTGCGCGGTCAGCGCCGTGGTGGTCGATTTGCCATTGGTGCCGGTGATGGCGATGAACGGCGCGTCCGGCGCATGCCTCCGCCGCTCGCGGCAGAACAGCTCGACGTCGCCGATGATCTCGACGTCGGCCGCGCGCGCCAGATCGACGCTCCAGTGCGGCTTGGGATGCGTCAGCGGCACGCCGGGCGAGAGCACGAAGGCCGCGAAGGACGACCAGTCCGCACCGCGCAGGTCGGCGGTCGCGACGCCGGCGGCGGTTGCCTTGGCGACGCTGTCGGGATTGTCGTCCCAGGCGGTCACGTCCGCCCCGCCCTCGGCAAGCGCGCGCGCCGTCGCCAGCCCCGATCCGCCGAGGCCGAAGAGGGCGACGCGCCTGCCGCGAAGGGTGGTGGCGGGGATCATCGGCTACCGCAGCTTCAGGCTGGACAGGCCGATCAGTGCCAGGATCATGGCGATGATCCAGAAGCGGATCACGACCTGGCTCTCGCTCCAGCCAAGCTTCTCGAAGTGATGGTGGATCGGGGCCATCAGGAACACCCGCTTGCCGGTCATCTTGAAGAAGCCGACCTGGATGATGACCGACAGCGCCTCCATGACGAACAGGCCGCCGATGATGGCCAGCACGATCTCGTGCTTGGTGGCCACCGCGATGGTGCCGATCAGGCCGCCCAGCGCCAGCGAGCCGGTGTCGCCCATGAAGATGGCGGCCGGCGGCGCGTTGAACCACAGGAAGCCGAGCCCCGCGCCGATCACCGCGCCGAGCACGACGGCGAGCTCGCCCGTGCCGGGCACGAAATGGATTTGCAGATAGTCCGCGAACACCGCGTTGCCCGACAGATAGGCAATCAGGCCGAAGGAGCCGGCCGCGATCATCACCGGCACGATCGCCAGCCCGTCCAGCCCGTCGGTGAGGTTGACCGCGTTGCCCGCGCCCACGATCACCACGCAGGCGAAGGGAATGAAGAACCAGCCGAGGTTGAGCAGCAGGTCCTTGACGAAGGGAAAGGTCAGCGACGAGGAGAACGGCGCCTGCCCGTTGCGCATGATGACATAGGCCGCGATGGCCGCGATGACGAACTCGCAGGCCAGCCGGGATTTGCCGGAAAAGCCCAGATGCGACTGCTTCGTCACCTTGAGATAGTCGTCGTAGAAGCCGATCGCGCCGAAGCCGATCATCACGAACAGCACGACCCAGACATAGATCGAGGCGAAGTTGGTCCACAGCAGCGTCGACACGATGATGCCGGACAGGATCATCAGCCCGCCCATGGTCGGCGTGCCGGCCTTCTTGAAATGCGTCTGCGGCCCGTCGGCGCGGATGGGCTGGCCCTTGCCCTGCCGGATGCGCAGCGAATCGATGATCGACGGCCCGAAGATGAACACGATCAGCGCCGAGGTGATCAGCGCGCCGCCGGTGCGGAAGGTGATGTAGCGGAAGATGTTCAGCGCCGAGACGTCGTCGGCGAAGGCCACGAGAAGGTTGAGCATTCTATCGTCCCCCCTCGGACGCCGTCAGCCCGGCGCGGCGTCGGACGACGCCGCCGGAAATTGCTTGATCAGGGCGTCGACCAGCTTCGAGAAGCCGACGCCCTTGGATGACTTGACCACGACGACGTCGCCGGCCCCGACCACGTCGAGCAGCACGGGCCTCAACTGGTCGGCGGTCTCCCGGTAGGTCACAGCCATATCCGCCCGCAACTGCTCGGCCAGCCCGGCCATGTGCGGGCCGGCGAGCAGGACGAGGTCCGCTCCGGCCGCGCGCACCGGCTCCGCCAGCTCCGCATGCAGCCCGGCGGCGTGGTCGCCCAGCTCCAGCATGTCGCCCAGCACCGCGACGCGGCGTCCGCCCTTGCCGAGCTCCGCGTCCTTCAGCAGCGCGAGCGCGGCGCGCATGGAAGCCGGGTTGGCGTTGTAGCTCTCGTCGATCAGCGTGATCGCGCCTTCGGGATGGTTCAGCACATGCCGTTTGCCCCGCCCCGCCTCGGCCGACAGGTCGGCCAGCGCCTCGGCGACCTTCGCCACGTCGGCGCCGGCCAGATGCGCCGCGCCCAGCACCGCCAGCGCGTTCTGCACCACATGGCGGCCAGGAACGCCGATCTTCGCGGCGATCTCGATGCCGCCGATCTTGGCCGCCATCAGCGAATGGTCGGCATGCATGGAAAGATTGGTCAGCCGGTAGTCGGCCGCCTCGTTCTCGCCGAAGCCGAGAATGCTGTCGACGCTCGCCGCCTTCGCCAGCTTCGACAGGAGCGGCCAGCGCTCGTCGTCGCGGTTGATCAGCGCCGCCCCGTCCGGCTCGATGCCCTCGAAGATTTCCGCCTTGGCGCGCGCGATGTCGTCCAGGCTGGCGAAATGCCCGAGATGCGCCGCCGCGATCAGCGTCACGATGGCGACGTGCGGGCGCACCATGCGGACCAGCGGCCGGATCTCGTTCTCGTGGTTCATGCCGATCTCGAACACCGCGTAGTCGGCGTCCGCGGGCAACCTGGCGAGCGTCAGCGGCACGCCCCAATGGTTGTTGAAGCTCTTGTCGGAGGCATGCACCTTGCCCACCGCCGACAGCATGTGGCGCAGCGCCTCCTTGGTCGTGGTCTTGCCGGCCGAGCCGGTGACGGCGATGATCTTTGCCCGGCTGCGCGCCCGCGCGGCCACGCCGGCCTTCTCCAGCGCCCTGAGCACGTCCGGCACGACGATCATCGGCACGGTCAGCCGCCCGAGCCCCGGCAGCCTGGCTTCCGCCACCACCAGCACGCTCGCCCCCGCCTTGACGGCGGCCGTGGCGAAGTCGTGCCCGTCCATCGCGTCGCCCTTGATGGCGAAGAAGGCGTCGCCCGGCTGCAAGGTGCGCGTGTCGATGGAGATGCCGGTGACCGAGGCCGGCGGATTGCCGATCGCCCTGCCGCCCGTCGCCCTGACCAGCTCCTCTCCGCCCCACAGATGGCTCATGCGGAGCGCTCCCGAAGCGCGTCGCGCACTTCCTCATGATCGGAGAACGGAAGCGTCGTGTCGCCGACCGTCTGGCCGTGCTCGTGGCCCTTGCCGGCAACGATCAGCGTGTCGCCCTCGGCGAGCATGCCGACGGCCTCGACGATGGCCCGGCGCCGGTCGCCGATCTCGATCGCGCCCGGTGCGGCCGAAAGGATCGCGGCGCGGATGTCGGCCGGCACCTCGGAGCGCGGATTGTCGTCGGTGACGATGACGATATCGGCCAGACGCGTGGCGATCTCGCCCATGATCGGCCGCTTGCCGCGGTCGCGGTCGCCGCCGCAGCCGAAGACGACGACGACGCGGCCGGTAGTGAAGGGGCGCACCGAGGTCAGCACGTTCTCCAGCGCGTCGGGCTTGTGCGCGTAGTCGACATAGACCGGCGCGCCCTCGGCCGTCGCGCCGACGAAGTCGAGCCGGCCCGGCGCGCCCTTCAGCGTCTCCAGCGCGCGCAACGCCTTTGCCGCCGGTGTCCCGGTGGCGATGGCGAGGCCCGCCGCGACCAGCGCGTTGGAAATCTGGAAGTCGCCGGCCAGCGGCAGGTCGATCTCGAAGATCTCGCCGCCGGAGGCGATCTCCGCCCGCTGGCGGAAGCGCTCGTGCTCGACGCGCTTCAGCGTCAGGAAATCGCCGTTGCGCCCGACCGTCAGAACGCTCAGCCCGGCCGCCTTCGCGGCCTCGACGGTCGGCGCGGAGAACGGATCGTCGGCGAAGATGACGGCCGGCGCGCCCTTCGGCAGCAGCGTGTCGAACAGGCGCAGCTTGGCGCGGTGATAGTCCTCGACCGTCGGGTGGTAGTCCATGTGGTCGCGGCCGAGATTGGTGAAGGCGCCCGCCGACAGCCGCACGCCGTCGAGCCGCCGCTGGTCGAGCCCGTGACTGGATGCTTCCATCGCCGCGTGCGTGACGCCGGCATCGGCCAGCTCCTGCAGGAGCTTGTGCAGGTCGACCGGATCGGGCGTGGTGAGCTGCCCGTAATCGTCGCGGCCCGGCGCGACCACGCCGGTCGTGCCGATGCTGGCGGCGGCGAAGCCCGCCTGCTCCCAGACCTGGCGCGTGAAGGCGGCGACGGAGGTTTTTCCGCTCGTGCCGGTAACGGCGACCATCGTGCCTGGCTGGCGCGGGTAGAGCGCCGCCGAGATCCTCGACAGCGCGAGGCGCGGGTCGGCGACTTCGATGAGCGGCACCGACAGCGGAGCCTTGACGGCGCCCTTGGCGGCGACGACCGCCTCGGCGCCACGCGCCGCCGCATCCGCCGCGAAACCGGCGCCATCGGCCTTGGTTCCGGAAATGGCGACGAAGACCACGCCCGCACCGGCGCGGCGCGAATCGGACGTGACGCCCGAAACCTCCTGCGCCCCGAACGGGCGGTCTTGCGAGGTCAGTGTTCTGGCGAGATCGTCGAGCTTCATTCAGGTCTGCGACAAGAGGACGGAGAGACCGGCCGGCCTCCCCCGAGAATCAGTTGGAAGAAACGAGCGTAGCGCCGTTTTCATGGCCGAATTCCGGTTTCACGCCAAGCAGCGAGGCCGAGCGGCGGATGATGTTGGCCACGATCGGCGCGGCGTTGAGACCGGCCGTCGCGCCCATGCCCGGCTTTTCCGGCTTCGGCTCGTCGATGATCGCCAGCACCACATATTGCGGGTCGTCCATCGGGAAGGCGGCGAGGAAGGCGTTGAAGCGCTTGTCGCTGGAATAGCGACCGTTGACGACCTTCTCGGCCGTTCCCGTCTTGCCGCCGACGCGGTAGCCCGGCACCTGCGCGCGCGCGCCGGAGCCGCCCGAACCCGGCGTGGCGTTCAGCTTGTAGAGATAGCGCATGTCGGCGCTGGTGCGGGCGTTGACGACCTGCTCGGACACGGCCTCGGCCTCCGCTTCGGTCCGCATCAGGAAGGTCGGCGGCATCAGCCTGCCGCCATTGACCAGCGCAGCCGCGCCGACCGCCGTCTGCAACGGCGTGGTCGACATGCCGTGGCCGAAGGAGATGGTGATCGAGTGCACCTTCTTCCATTCCCTCGGCTCGGTCGGCGAGGCCACTTCCGGCAGCTCGGTCTTCATACGGCTGAGCAGGCCGAGGCGGTGCAGGAACTCGCGGTGGCCCTCGATGCCGACCATGTCGGCTTCCTTGGCCGAGCCGATGTTGGAGGAGTAGATGAACACCTCCGGCAGGCTCAGCACGCGGCCCTTGCCGTGAAAATCCTTGATGGTGAATCGCCCGATGCGCAGCGGCCGCGAGGCGTCGAAGGTGCTCTTGAGGTTGGCCTTGCCCGAATCCAGCGCCATCGCGGTGGTGAAGCTCTTGATGGTCGAGCCCATCTCGAAGGTGCCGGCCGACATGCGGTTCAGGCGGTCCTTCTCATGCGCGTTGTAGGGATTGTTGGGGTCGAAGTCCGGCACCGAGGCCATGGCCATGATCTCGCCGGTCTTGGCGTTCAGGATGACCGCGCCCGCCGCCACCGCATGGTAGCGCTCCAGCCCCTGCGCGATCTCGTCATGGACGATGTGCTGCACGCGGTTGTCGATCGACAGCTTGACGGGTTTCAGGTCGGCCGGCATGGCCAGCCCCGAGGCCTGGAGGTCGGCCAGCCCCTGGCCGTCGATATATTTCTCCATGCCCGCGATGCCCTGATTGTCGATGTTGGTCAGGCCGAGGATGTGGGAAGCGGTCGCGCCGCCGGGATAGAAGCGGCGTTTTTCGGTGCGGAAGCCGATGCCGGGCAGGCCGAGCTGCATGATCTCGTCCTGTTGGCGCGGCGTGAGCTGGCGCTTGAGCCACACGAACCCCGCGCCGCTCTTCAGCTTGGTGTAGGTCTGCTCGATCTCCAGGTCGGGCAAGACGGTCGACAGCTTCTCGATGATCTCGTCGGCGTCGACGATGCGGCGCGGCTCGGCGAACAGCGAGGCGGTCTTGATGTCGGTCGCCAGCACCTCGCCGTTGCGGTCCACGATGTCGGGCCGCGAGGCGGTGACGCGGCTGGCCGGCGCGCCGGATTCGGCCGGTTCCTGCAAGCCGAAATAGACCAGCCGCCCGGCGATCGTGGCATAGATGCCGAAGAACACGGCGATGGTCATGACCACGCGCGTCCTGGTCTTGCCGCCCGTCGCCTTGCGCGCGCCGTCCACGACGATGGCGCTGTTGCGCGGCTTCCTGACCTTCCTGAGAAGCCCGATCATCGCGATACGCTCCCGGTCACCACCGGATCGGCTCCGGCCGCGGCGCTGCCGCCCTGCTTGAGAAGGTCGTCGACGCTCAACTGGCGCTCGGGAATGTCCTTGAGGCGCACGAACTGGTGCGGATCTGTCGGCTGGAGCTGGAGGTCGGACTGGTAGTAGGTGGCGAGGCGCTGGAGGCGGCCGGGCTGCGTCAGCAGGCTCCAGTCGGCGCGCAGCAGCGTGATGGAATCCTCCTCCAGCTTGATCTGCGTCTCGATCTTGCGGATCGCCGTCAGCCGGTCCTCGGCCTCGTGCTTCACCTTGTAGGTGTAGGCGGCGGCCGCCACCATCACCCCGATCAAAACGATGTCACTGGTGCGAAACAAGGGACTACCTTTCAGCGGAAAGCGGCGGGAGTTTCGGCAGGCCGAAGCCGGCGATGTCGTCGGTCCGGGCGGGCGCGTCGGTGCGGATCGCGACGCGCAGCCGGGCCGAGCGCGCGCGCGGATTGGCCTCCGTCTCGGCCTCGCCCGGCGCGACCGCCGGACCGGCCTTGCGGAACGTCGGCGCGACCTGGTGCGCCTGCGGCAGATGGCGCGAGCCAGACGCCGCCTCCGAGCGGTCGGCGATGAAGCGCTTGACGATGCGATCCTCGAGCGAGTGGAAGCTGACCACGACCAGCCGCCCGCCGGGCTTCAGCACGCGCTCGGCAGCAAGCAGCGCCCGCGCCAGCTCGCCGAGCTCGTCGTTGACGTAGATGCGCAGGCCCTGAAACACGCGGGTCGCGGGATGGATCTTGTCCTTCGGATTGCGCCCGACCAGCTTCTCGATGGCGTCGGCAAGATCGCGCGTGCGCTGAAAGGGCTTCGACTGCCTGCGCGCCTCGATCATGCGCGCGATGCGCCCGGCATGGCGCTCCTCGCCCAGCAGGCCGAAGATGCGCGCGAGATCGCCCGCCTTGAAGCGGTTGACGACGTCGGCCGCGCTCATGCCTGCCCGCGCCATGCGCATGTCGAGCGGCCCGTCGCCCCGGAACGAGAAGCCGCGTTCGGCCTGGTCGAGTTGCATGGAGGAGACGCCGATATCCAGCACCACGCTGTCGACGCGCTCGGCCACCGTGTCCAGCCGCGAGAACGGCGTCTCGACCAGAATGAGCCTGCCGCCGGATGCCGCCTCCAGCGACCGTCCGGCCGCGATCGCGTCGGGATCGCGATCGAGCCCGATCACGGATGCGCCCGCTTCCAGCAACGCCCGCGTGTAGCCGCCCGCCCCGAACGTGCCGTCGATGATGGTTTGCCCGGCCGCCGGTTCGAGCGCGGACAGCACTTCGGCGAGGAGGACCGGAATGTGGCGGCTCGGTTCCCCAACCGCGGGATCGCTCCCGCCGTGATCCGCCGTCATTCCGGTCGCTCCCCGGGCTTCGTCCCCTGCCGAAGTTTTGAAAGCCGTGCCCGCACCTCCGCGCCGTAGGCGGCCAGCCGCTGCGGCTCCCATATCTGGAAGAAGCTGCCGCGCCCGACGAAAGCCACCTCCGTCGTGATGCCCGTATGGCCGCGCAGAAAATCCGTCACCGTGATGCGCCCGTCCTGGTCGAGCTTCAGGAACGAGCCATCCCCATGCACGAAGAAGGACATGTCGTCCGCCGTCTGGAGGAACGGGTCCTCCCGCGCGATCCGCTCCTCGTAGCGGTCGAGCAGGTCGAGCCCGCCCACGTCCAGCGCCGGGATGTCGAGCTGCCGGATCGCATAGAGTTCCGCATAACCGCGTTTCTGCAGCACGGCCCGGAAATGGCCGGGAACGGAGACGCGGCCCTTGGCGTCGATCCTGTTCACCGCACTGGAGAGAAACCGTTCCATCGCCCGCTACGGTATTCTCCGCCTGCCCCGCATGTCCCATGACGCCCCGCGCTCGCGCACGGCTCCGACAGCTCGATCCCATCTCCTGACGGACATGCGTGAAGGCCACGCACGGCTTCGCCGCTGTCCGTTTCGCGAACGCGTCAACCTCACTTGGAACGAAGTCTTGCTGGTTGATTTGGGATATCATGGGGCACTATGGGCGTCAACGGGAACAGACCAGCAAACCTCGCAAAACGGCCCTGTCTGGGCGGGACTGGGGCACATCGGCCTTTATCGGTCATTAAGCCTAACGAACCGTTATGATGCGCCGCGCCCCCTCCACCACTTCGTGGTCCCCCTCCCCCGTGAACGGGGGAGGAGATGCCGGCCGCAACGCCGATCCTCCCCTGCGAAGCGGGGAGGGGGACCACGAAGTGGTGGAGGGGGCGTCAGGCGCCCCGCCTCACGGAGGGGAAAAATGCCAGTCGGCCTGTAAGCCGGGTTTTGTATGGCCTCCGGCCTCGCGGCGCGGAAACGTGGCGGCCATTCGTCTTGGACCGCCATTGCTGGCGGCCTCACGCAACCTACCCGGACGGTGGGCCGGAAACAGCCCCGAGGTTTCCCTCGACCGTCCCTATTCGGTCTTGCTCCCGGTGGGGTTTGCCATGCCGCTCCCGTTGCCGGTCGCGCGGTGGGCTCTTACCCCACCCTTTCACCCTTACCCCGGAAACCGGGGCGGTCTGCTCTCTGTGGCACTTTCCCTGAGGTCGCCCTCGCCGGCCGTTAGCCGGCACCGTGTTTCCATGGAGCCCGGACTTTCCTCACAAGCAGCCTTTCGGCTCCCGCTGGTGCGGCCGCCCGGCCGACTGGCAGCGCGTATAAAGGGTTTTATGCGGGCAAACGCAACAGGCGCGGCCCGTTTTTCAACCGTCCGGCAGGGCGGCGAGCAGCCGGCGCAGCGTCTCGACGGTCGAGCGGTCGGCGATCCCGTCCACGCGGCGCGGCCGGAAATGGCGCTGGAAGGCGGCGACCACGATGCCGGTGCGCGCGTCGAAACGGCCGCTCGCCTCGATCTCGTAGCCGTAGCGGGCCAGCCCCTCCTGCAGCGCAAGCACCGCCTCGCCCTCGTCACCGGCCGCCAGCCCCTGCGGGACGCCGACGCGAACGGGCGGAACGAACAGTCCGACCCCGGCCTCGGCCAGCCGCTTCCACGGGAATTTCTCGCCCGGATCGATCTTGCGGCCCGGCGCGACGTCGGAATGCGCCAGCACCCGCTCCGGCCGGATCGCATGCCGCCCCAGTATGTCGCGGCAAAGCGTGATCACCGCCTCGATCTGCCTGCCGCGAAAGGCGCGGTAGCCGAACTCATGGCCAGGATGGACGATCTCGATGCCGACCGAGCGCGAATTGATGTCGGTCTCGCCGGCCCAGAAGCTTTTTCCGGCATGCCAGGCACGCTCGCGTTCCGGCACCATCTGCACGACGCGGCCGTCTTCATGCACGAGATAGTGGGAAGACACTTCCGCCGCCGGGTCGCGGAGCCGCTCCTCCGCCGCCTGCCCCGACTTCATGCCGGTGTAGTGCAGCACGATCATGTCCGGCGCCGCGATCCCGCGCCTCGGACCGCGGTTCGGCGACGGTCGCACCACAGCCGCGGGAAAATCCGGCCGGAAACCCGTCTCGGCGGCCGCGCTCATGCCGGCTTGAGGCTGCGCTCGATAAGCGCATACGCCTCGTTGATCGCGGCGACGCGCGTCGTGGCGATGCGGATGAACTCCTCCGGCAGGCCGCGCGCGATCAGCCGGTCGGGGTGGTTGTCGGCCACCAGCTTGCGGTAGCGCCTGCGCACCTCGGAGAAAGGCTCCCCCCGCTCGATGCCGAGCACAACATAAGGATCGCCCGCGCCCAGCTTCGCGTGCCGCGCGAGGATCGAGCGGTAATGCTCATCGCTGATTCGGAAAATCCCGGCGATTCGGTGCAGGAAGCGGTCCTCGCGCTCATGCAGCAGCCCGTCCGCCTTGGCGATGTGGAACAGGCCGTCGAGAATGTCCTCCAGCACGGCGCAGTCCGTGCGGCCATCGCCGCACAGCGCCGCCATCTTCTCGGCGTAGGCCTCGAAGCCCGCCGTGTCCTGCTTGGCGAGGTCGTAGAGGCGCGCGACGTTGCGCTCCTCGGCCGGCGGGATCGAGAAGATCTGGCGGAAGGCGCGCACCTCGTCCTGCGTCACCACGCCGTCGGCCTTGGCGATCTTCGCCGACAGCGCGATCATGGCGACGGAAAAGGCCACGCGCCGCCTGAGCTCCGGGTCGCCGGCGAAGAAGGTGCGAACGGCCTCCGCCACGTCGCCCAGGCCGGACGCCGCCGAGGTCGAGAAACGGGCGACGAATTCGCCGATGCGGGCCCAGATCGACATGCCCGCTGCATAAAGCCAAAATCATGGCTTGGCGAGGGAAGCCGTGCGGCGGCAAAGCGGCGCGAACAAAAAGGCCGGGCGAGCGTCCCGGCCTTTTTGTACGTCCATGGTGCTTACTGCGCCGGCGCGGGCGATGTCGGCTCAATGACCCGGTTGCCCGGATCGGAGCCCGGAATATCGCCGCCGGTGCCGGTCTGCGGCGCGGGCGGAACGGCCTGCGCCGGTTGCGGCGTCGTCGGCGTCGACTGCTGCTGCTGCGAGGCATCGGGACTTTCGATCGACCGCGTGGTGGTGCTGTCGGTGTCGCTGCAGGCGGCCAGGCCCAGAACGGCGATCGCCCACGCAGACGCGAGGATCAGCTTCCTCATGACATTCTCCTTTCGAGCGGATTCGGAATGCCAAATCGCGCTCGCGCGCGCATGTTCCATGACTTCCGGTGTCGCGGCTTAACATTCCGTCAGGAGCGTCCACCTGTCATCGCCCCGTGACGAAGCCGTCACCGATCCGTCATCGCCCTGCGATACGCGCTTGCGGAACGAGGACAGGGGGAATCGCCGGCGATGACCGACGTGGCAAGGACGCACGTTTCCGACGAATTGCGGTTCGGCGCGAAGCGCCTCGGCAAGGCCGTGCACCGCAACAGGGTACTGTCGCGCGAGGGCCTGTCGGAACGGCTGTTCACCGCGCTCTTCTCCGGCCTCGTCTACCCGCAGATCTGGGAAGACCCGGAGGTCGACATGGAGGCGATGCGGCTCGGCGAAGGCCATCGCGTCGTCACCATCGCCTCGGGCGGCTGCAACGTGCTGGCCTATCTCACCCGCTCCCCGGCGCATATCGACGCCGTCGACCTGAACCACACCCACATCGCGCTGAACCGGCTGAAGCTCGCCGCGCTGCGCCATCTGCCGACCCAGCCGGACCTATTCCGCTTCTTCGGCGGCGGCGGCGGGCGCGTCAACACCATCGCCTACGATCGCTTCATCGCGCAGAACCTGGATGCCGACAGCCGGCGCTACTGGGAAGCCCGCGACTGGCGCGGCCGGCGGCGCATAACCGTGTTCGAGCGCAATTTCTACCGAACGGGCCTGCTCGGCGTGTTCATCGCCGCCGGCCACCGGGTCGCCAGACTCTACGGTGTCGATCCGACCGCGATGATGCGGGCGGAAACGCTCGGCGAGCAGCGGCGCTTCTATGCCGAGCGTCTCGCGCCGATCTTCCGCAAACGCGCTCTGCGCGCGCTGCTGTCGCGCAAATCGTCGCTGTTCGGCCTCGGCATCCCACCCGCGCAGTATGACAGCCTGATCACCTCCGGCGACGGCTCGATGGCCACCGTGCTGGCGGCGCGGCTGGAAAAACTCGCCTGCGGCTTCCCGCTGGCCGACAACTACTTCGCCTGGCAGGCCTTCGCCCGCCGCTATCCGCGGCCGGGCGAGGCGCGCCTGCCCGCCTATCTGGAAGCGGAGAACCATGCGCTGATCCGCGCCAATGCCGGGCGCGTCTCCGTCCACCATGTGAGCTTCACCGAGCTGCTGGCCGGCAAGCCGGCTGGCTCCGTCGACCGCTTCGTGCTGCTGGACGCGCAGGACTGGATGACGGACGAGCAACTGGAAGCGCTGTGGCGCGAGATCACCCGCACCGCCGCGCCCGGCGCGCGCGTCATCTTCCGCACGGCGGCCGAACCCAGCCTGCTGCCGGGCCGCGTCCCGGCCGGCCTGCTGGCGCGCTGGACCTACGAGACGCAGGCCTCGGGCGACTATCTCGCCCGCGACCGCTCGGCCATCTATGGCGGCTTCCACCTCTATGTGAGGAGGGACGCATGAGCGCTGGCCACGCGGCGCTGATGGACGGCGTCTACCGCCACCAGCGCCACATCTACGACCTGACCCGCAAATATTACCTGCTCGGCCGCGACCGGCTGATCGAGGACCTCGCCCCGCCCCCCGGCGGTACCGTGCTGGAATTGGGCTGCGGCACCGGGCGCAACCTGTCGCTGGTCACCCGGCGCTATCCATCGGCGAAGCTGTTCGGCATCGACATCTCGTCGCGGATGCTGGAAACGGCGTCGGCCAATTTTCGCCGTGCGGGGCTCGACGTCGCCCTCGCCCAGGCCGACGCCACCGCCTTCGACGCCGAAACCCTGTTCGGCCGGGAAACCTTCGACCGCGTCTTCGTTTCCTATTCGCTGTCGATGATCCCGCAATGGCAGCGCGCCCTGGCCGCCGCGCTCGACGCGACCGCGCCCGGCGGCTCGCTCCATCTGGTCGATTTCGGCCGCCAGGAGCACCTGCCCGGATGGTTCCGCGCCGCGCTTCGCGCCTGGCTGCGGCGGTTCCACGTCACCCCGCGCGACGAGCTGCACGAGGTGCTTGAATCGGAATCGCGGAAAGCCGGCGCAAGCTGCCGTTTCGATTCGCTTTTCGGCGGCTACGCCGTGATCGCCTCGGCGCGCCGCGCCGCCTGACCTCGCCATCGATTCGCCGCCTTTCCCGCCGCAATCTTGCCTCGCGCGCCGGCCGTGAACCCTTTGTCAACCATAGTGGGCGATGAGATAAGACGGATCGGAGCGCCGGATCGACCGGCGCCCGTCGCGCGGCACGATGGGAAGTCGGGGGACGATGGGGCGACGCCTGCGCCATGACACCGCCAAGGCCATGACGGGACGCCTGCGCGCCGCCGCGCTGGCGCTGCTGGCCGTGCTCGGCGGCTGCTCCACCGCGTCAGACCTGTCCGCCGGCCTGTCGTCGTCCGCGCCGACGGCGCATGTCGCCACCGCCCATCCGCGATTCGGCGACACCGACCCGCACAAATGGGAGAGCGGCGCGCCGTGGACCTATGCCGTGCACGGCACCGACGTGTCCAAGTACCAGCGCTCCGTCGACTGGGACCGCGCCAGGCAGAGCGGCGTCTCCTTCGCATTCATCAAGGCGACGGAAGGCGGCGACCGCGTCGACGACCTCTTTGCGCAGCACTGGCGCAACGCTCGCGCCTCCGGCGTGCCGCGCGCCGCCTATCATTTCTATTATTTCTGCCGCCCGGCCCATGAGCAGGCCGCATGGTTCATCCGCAACGTGCCGAGGGAAAAAGGCGCGCTGCCGCCCGTCCTCGACATGGAGTGGAACCCGCTTTCGCCGACCTGCAAGCTCAGGCCCGCGCCCTCCACCGTGCGCGCCGAGATGAAGGTCTTCCTCGACATCGTCGAGAAGCACTACGGGCAGAAGCCGATCATCTACACCTCGATCGACTTCTTCGACGACAACAGCCTGTCGACCTTCCGCGGCTATCCCTACTGGCTGCGGTCCGTCGCCGGACACCCCACGACGCGCTACGGCAGCCACCCCTTCACCTTCTGGCAGTATACCGGCACCGGCGTCATCCCCGGCATCGACGGCAATTCCGACATCAACGTCTTCAACGGCAGCGCCGGCGAGTGGCGCAAATGGCTGGCGGCGAACATGCGGTGAATGGTGAATGGTGAATGGTGAATGGTCGCTGGCACAGGCCAACTTCGTCCATTCACCATTTCACCATTCACCCCATGGTCTCGACGCTCGCATAGCCCCGCGCGCCCTCGCCGTCCTCGAAGGGCGTCGCCACCTCGACGAAGGTGTCGGGATAAAACCCGTTGAAGCGCGTCCTCAGCGACAGCGAGTAGGCGCCGATATGGCCGATCTCGATCCAGTCGCCGGTGTCGATCGTCTCCGGCAGCCAGAAAGGCCGCGACAGGATGTCGACCGAATCGCAGGTCGCGCCGCAGACCCGGAACGGCACGATCGCGGTTTCCTGCCCGTTGCGCTGGCGGATCGCCGGATCGGGAATGAAGCGCGCCGGCAGGGTGATCTTGCCGGTCCACGAATCGGACAGCGACGCCCAGATGCCGTCATTGATGTAGAGCCGCCTGCCCTTGCGCAGCAGCACCCGCACGATCAGCGAGAAGGCGCGCGCCACGATCACGCGGCCGGGCTCGGCCACCAGCGGCATCGTGTCGAACTGGTACTCCTTCAGGTCGGCCCTGAGCCGCGCCATGATGTCGGAAAGCGGCGGCATGCGCGGCCCCTTGTCGTTCGGGTCGTGCCCGTAGGCGGCCGGAAAGCCGCCGCCCACGTCCAGCCCGGCGATCGGGAAGCCGACGCGGTTGCGCACCCAGTCGGCCGAGGCCAGCGCCCGCTCATAGGTGTCGGGGTCCTCGATCTGGCTGCCGACATGGAAGCAGATGCCGACCTGATAGCCGGTGCGCCGCAGGCGCTGCGCCAGCTCCACCGCGTTCGCCGGCCCGGCGCCGAACTTCTTCGACAGCTCGTAGGCCGCGTGCCCCTTGGTCTGGATGCGAACGAACACGGTGATCGAGCCCGGATCGATGTCGAGCGCGCGCACCACGCGCGTCAGCTTGGTGATCTCGTCCTCGTGGTCGACCGCGATGACGCGGATGCCGTACCGCTCCAGCGCCAGCCGGATGTCGGACTGCGCCTTCACCGGATGCATGTAGAGCATCTCCGCGTCGGCCGAGACGGCGCGCACGGCGGCGAACTCGCCCGGCGAGGCGACGTCGAAGGCCGTGACGCCGGCCTCGGCAAGCGTCTTCAGCACCATGGGCTCGCCATTGGTCTTCACCGCATAGGCGGTCTTGCCGGGAAACATCGCCATGAACTGGCGCGCGTCCGCTTTCAGCACCTCCGGGCGGAAGCAGTAGACCGGATCGTCCGGGCGGAGCGCGAGCGCGGCCTCGCGGGCATTCTCGAATCGCTGCATGGTCTCGCTCATAAGGTCGATGCCGTCATAGTCTATGGCGCGGCGCCGCGAAATCCACCGCCGCACGACCGCGCGGCGCGATGATCCAGTCCGCGCGAAGCATTGCGGCAACGCCGGAATCGGGTGGCGGCGGGGCGCTGCCTGCCCTACCGATCCTCTTTTCACGACCGGTGACCGATGACCGTCCAGACGAACGCCCCCGCCGCCGCGATGTCGCTGAAGGACTGGTCGCTGCTGACCTTCCTGGCCGCGCTGTGGGGCGGCTCCTTCTTCTTCGCGCGGATCGCCGTCGCCGAGCTCCACCCGCTGACGCTCGTGCTGCTGCGCGTCGCCATCGCCGCGCTGGCGCTCAATCTCTATCTTCTCGCCACCGGGCGATCGCTCGGCGCGGCCCGGGGGCTGGTGCCGGCCTTCTTCGTGATGGGGCTGCTGAACAACATCGTTCCCTTCTCGCTGATGTTCGCCGGGCAGACCGAGCTCGGCGCCGGCATGGCGTCGGTGCTCAACGCCACCACGCCGTTCTGGACCATCATGCTGGCGGCCGCGTTGGGCAGCGGGGAGAAGACCGGCTGGAACAAGGTGGCCGGCATCCTGCTCGGCATCGCCGGCACGGCCGTGATGATGGCGCCGGGAGTGCTGGCCGGCCTGGGAGGCCCGGTCTGGGCCAAATTCGCCCTCATCGGCACCGCCGTCTCCTACGCCTGCGCCGCGCTCTACGCCAGGCGCCTCCGGGGCGTCGCGCCCGCGCTCATCGCCACCGGGCAGCTCACCGCCTCGACGGTCGTCATGGTGCCGCTCGTCGCCATCCTGCTGGGAAAAAGCTGGATGCCGGCTTCGGTCAGCTCGCAGGCCTGGACGAGCGTCGTGGCGCTGGCGTTGCTGTGCACCTCCTTCGGCTACATCCTCTTCTTCCGCCTGATGGCCTCGGCCGGCGCGGTAAACACTTCGCTGGTCACGTTGATCGTGCCGGTCTTCGCCATGCTGCTCGGCGGGGCCTTTCTCGGCGAACGGCTGGAAACCTTCGAGATCGCCGGTATGATTCTGGTCGGGTTCGGGCTTCTGGTCATCGACGGACGGCTGTTCGGCCGCCGATGAAGGCCGGCGCAAAGATTTTTCTCCAGGCCGGGCAACGATGCTTTGCGTTAGCAATTCCGGCAACTTAACGGCTTTTTCCGGACCGAATTTCCACAAAGCCGCGAAAAGCAGGAATGGTTTTCGCTTGCCTGTTGCCCAAACTCCCCTAGACTCGGGCCTTCATCGCGATGTCTGAGGAGGCTGCGAATGGGACTCACACGGCCTATCAATGCGTTGGTGATCTGCGCCGCGTTTGCTTTTATCGGCGCCCTCATCATGGGGTTCGTCCCTTGAGCGATCAATGCCGGCGCTGCTGACGCCAGCGCACGGCCCGAACGGACGAAAGGCCGGGCACCGCCCGGCCTTTCCGATTCTGCGGCTGCGCGGCGATCAGGCCGCGGCCGGCTCGATGCCCGGGCGCGCCGGAGGCCGAACGCCGATCATGTGGCAGACGGCGAAGACGAGATCGGCCCTGTTCATCGTGTAGAAGTGGAAATCGTCGATTCCGCGCTCCACGAGGCCGTGCACCTGTTCGGCCGCCACGGCCGCCGCCACGAGCTGATGGGTCTGCGGATCGGACTGCAATCCCTCGAATCGGGTCGCCAGGCGGGCGGGAATGGACGCGCCGCAACGCCCGGCGAAACCGGCGACCTGCGTGAAGGAGTGGATCGGCAGGATGCCCGGCACGACCGGGATGTCGATCCCCGCCTTGGCGACGCGCTCCACGTAGCGGTCGTACAGATCGTTGTCGAAGAAGAACTGGGTGATGGCGCGCGTCGCGCCGTTGTCCACCTTGCGCTTCAACATGTCCATGTCGGTGGAGAAGTCCGGGCTCTCCGGGTGCTTCTCGGGATAGGCGGAAACCGAGATGTCGAAGTCGCCGGCCGCCTTCAGCGCGCCGACCAGGTCGGCGCCGTTGGCGTAGCCGCCCGGATGCGGCTCGTAGCGCGCGCCCATGCCGGCGACCGGATCGCCGCGCAACGCCACGAAGCGGCGCACGCCGAAGCCGGCGAACTCCTCCACCACGGCATCGATCTCCTCGCGCGTCGCGTCCACGCAGGTCAGGTGCGCGGCCGGCGTCAGCGTCGACTGCTCCAGGATGCGCCGGACCGTGCGCGCGGTGCGCTCGCGCGTCGTGCCGCCCGCGCCGTAGGTCACGGAGACGAAGGCCGGCCGCAGCGGCTCCAGCCGCTTCACGGTCTCCCACAGCCGCGCCTCCATTTCGTCGCTCTTCGGCGGGAAGAACTCGAAGGACACGCGCGGCCGGGATTCCATGCCGCGCAAGGGATGGGTGGATGTCATTCAGGCGGTTTCCCTTGCTGTCCCATGGGTTGAAGGAGCGGGATCGGCCACCAGCAGCCGCCTGTCCCGCCCCAGCCAGAGCTTGATCGTCAGCCTGCCTTCGGCCGAGCGCGGCTCGAAGCTTTCGCTGTCCTCGAGGTCGAGGCCGGCTTCGGAAAACCATTCGGCGATCTGCCGGTCCGCGAAGCCGAGCCTCACATGCGCGTGCTGCTCGCGCAGGAATTCCAGCGCATGCGGCGCGAAATCGACGATCACCAGCCGCCCGGACGGCCTGAGCAGGCGCGCCGCCTCGCCGATCGCCTGCGCCGGGTCGTCGAGATAGTGCAGCACCTGATGCATGGTCACGAGGTCGAAGGAATCCCGCTCCACGGGCGGCGCGAACAGGTCGCCCTGCCGCACCTGCGCGTTGCGCACCCCGGCGCGGTCGAGATTGGCCCGCGCCACGGTCAGCATCTCGCGCGACAGGTCGATGCCGACGCCGCGCTGGTAGTAGGGCGAGAAGATCTCGAGCAGCCGGCCGGTGCCGGTGCCGAGGTCCAGCATGGAGCGGAACGGCCGCTTGCCGACGAGCTTCAGCAGGGCCTGCTCCACCGCCTTGTCGGAGGCGTGCAGCGAGCGGAGCTGGTCCCAGCTCGCCGCGTTGGCGCTGAAATAGTCGGCGGCGCGGGCCTGCCGGCGGCGCTTCACCGCCGCCAGCCGCTCCAGGTCGCGCTCCGCCTGCGGATCGCCCTCGCTCAGCCGCCCGGCCAGCGACTGCACGAGATCGCGCGCCAGATCGCCGTCGGCCAGCCGGAAATAGGCCCAGGAGCCCTCCTGGTAGCGCCCGATGAGCCCGGCCTCCATCAACAGCTTCAGATGGCGCGAGACGCGCGGCTGCGACTGGTTAAGGATCTCGGTCAGGTCCGACACGGTGAGGTCGCCGCGCAGCAGCAGAAGCAGGATACGCAGGCGGCTGGATTCGGCCGCCGCCTTCAATATATCTACCAAACGGTCCAGCGTGAGCGTCATGGCGGGATGACCAATTAAGACATAAAGATATCTTTATGTCGAAATCGCAACCTTGGCAACGACCATGTCGCAGGCGGAGAGGAAATGCCGTGGGTAAACCGAACTGGACCGAGCGCCGCGACGGCGAGGTCGCCCTGCCCTTCGATCCGGCGCGGATCGCCCCGGACGCCCATCTGGTCTTTATCGGCAAAATCCGCTCGCCATGGACGCGCCGCGAGGATTGCCCGAAGAACATGGCCGCCGCGCGCGAGACCGGCGGGCCGGCCGGCATCGAGATCGATGCGCCCTACCGCGAGGGATTGGCCGGCCTGGCCGGTTTCAGCCACGTCGTCCTGCTGAGCTGGCTCGACCGCTCGGCGCGGAATCTGATCGTTCAGAAACCGCGCCATGCATCTGAGCCGAAAGGCGTTTTCGCGTTGCGCTCACCGGTGCGCCCCAACCCCGTCGGGCTCCATGTCGTGCGCCTGCTGGCGGTGGACGAGGCTGCCGGCACCCTGTCGCTCGAAGCCATCGATGTTCTCGACGGGACGCCGCTGGTCGACATCAAGCCCTACTTCGCGTCCGCCGACGCCATGCCCGACGCGACGAGACCGCACGGATGATCGGACGGCTGTCCACCGGCAGGCAGCGCGCCATCGGCAAGGCGCTGACCGTCCTGCTGCCGATCGCGCCTTACGCCGACATAGAGGCGATCCGGGCCGATGCGCTGGCGAGGCACATGAAGGAGCTTCCGCCCTCTGTCGCGGTCTGGCTGGCGACAGTTGCGCATGTGCGCCATCAACATACCGACTACGACCGGCTGCTGGCCGAGGGCTATGATCGAGATTCCGCCCGCTTCTTCGTCGTCGGCCAGATCAACGACACGCTGACGCGCTGGCGCGCCACACGCCTGCTCGATCCCGACGACGACGATGTCTGAGGCTCAGGCCCGGTAGATCCACTGCTCCGGCACGCGCACGGAAATCTCCTCGCCGGCCTTGATGACGCCCGGTTTCTCCACCCAGCCCACTAGGCCGCGCAGCCTTTTCGCCGCTTTCGGAAACAGCAGCGAGATCGCCTGATGGTCCGCCGCGCCGGCGTTCTCGGCGATTGAGCGCCCGGCGATGCGGCACGGTCCGTTCTGCGCATCGATCTTGATCGTCACGCCGCCGCGAAAGAACAGCAGCGTGCCTGCGGGCAGCATGGACAGGCGCGGTATGCCCTCGATCAACAGGTTGGCGCCGATCCATTCCGGCTTCACCTCGGCCAGTCCCATGCGGCCTGCGACGATCGCCAGTTCGTCCGGTGCGACGATGGAAAGCTGGCGCTCGTTGCGCATCTGCGTGCCGCGCGGATACCAGGGCTCGCGCCCGCCCGAACGGCGGGTGGCCCCGGCGTGGAAATCGCCGGCGATGCCGTCGAAGCCCAGAACGAGCTCGTCCGCCGCCCGCGTCTCGAAATGGCCGAACGGCGCGACATACACCGCCGCGGCCCGCGCCGTCAGCTTGCGTCCGGGAACGATCTCTTCCGCTTCGAACAGGTCCATGCGGACGACCTTGCCGCGCCCCGCCAGAGGCGTCCAGCCAAAAGCGCTGATGAACCCATCAGCGCCGGCGATCATGACATAAGGATCACCAGGCGCAGATCTTGGTGCTGGTCTCGGGATTGACCCAGCACGCGCCGTCGTCGCGCGAACGCACATACTGGCCCGGAAGCGGGATGCTGCGCCCGCCGATGATGACGAAGCCGAACGCGAAGCCCGGCTGGTCGACCTCCAGCACGTAGCTCGGATGGCGCGGCGCGCTGATGCGGAAGCTGCCGGCCTTGTCCGTGGCGCGGAAATCGCAGGCGAAATAGCCGTCGTCGGTGGTGAAGCACCGCGCCGGCTTGGCGTCCGCGACCGCAGTCAGGGCCGCGAGCGCGGCCCCCACGGCGAGAATCCCGAACGGCAGGCCGCGCATGCGTCTCGTCCTTTCAGCGCGTCAGGCGCTTGTAGGTCATGCGGTGCGGGTTGACCGCCTCCGGACCGAGGCGGCGGATCTTGTCCTTCTCGTAGTCCTCGAAATTGCCCTCGAACCACTCGACATGGCTGTCGCCCTCGAAGGCGAGGATATGCGTCGCCAGACGGTCGAGGAACATGCGGTCGTGGGAGATGATGACGGCGCAGCCGGCATAGCTTTCCAGCGCGTCCTCCAGCGCGGCCAGCGTCTCGGTGTCCAGATCGTTGGTCGGCTCGTCGAGCAGCAGCACGTTGCCGCCGGTCTTCAGCATCTTGGCGAGGTGCACGCGGTTGCGCTGGCCGCCCGACAGGTTGCCGACCTTCTGCTGCTGATCGCCGCCGCGGAAATTGAACGACGAGCAGTAGGCGCGCGTGTTGGCCTCGTGCTTGCCGAGCTTGACCACCTCGGCGCCGCCGGAGATTTCCTCCCACACGGTCTTGTTCGGGTCGAGCGCGTCGCGGCTCTGGTCGACATAGCCGAGCTTGACGGTCTCGCCAACGCGGATCGTGCCCGCGTCCGGCTTCTCCTGCCCGGTGATCATCTTGAACAGCGTCGTCTTGCCCGCGCCGTTCGGACCGATGATGCCGACGATGCCGCCGGGCGGCAGCTTGAAGGTCAGATCCTCGATCAGAAGCTGCTCGCCGAAACCCTTGTCGAGCTTCTCGACCTCGATGACGACATTGCCCAGCCGCTCGCCATGCGGAATGACGATCTGCGTGTCGGTGGGCCGCCGCTTGTCCGCCTGTTCCAGCAGGTCCTCGAAGGCCTTGATGCGCGCCTTGGACTTGGTCTGGCGCGCCTTGGGGCTGGAGGCGATCCACTCGCGCTCGCGGCTGATGGCGCGCTGGCGGGCGTCGTCCTCGCGGCCCTCCTGCTTGAGGCGCTTGGCCTTGGCTTCCAGATAGGCGGTGTAATTGCCCTCGTAGGGGATGCCGCGGCCGCGATCCAGCTCGAGAATCCAGCCGGTGACGTTGTCGAGGAAGTAGCGGTCGTGGGTGATGATCAGCACCGCTCCCTTGTAGGCGCGCAAATGCTTTTCCAGCCACGCCGTGGTCTCGGCGTCGAGATGGTTGGTCGGCTCGTCGAGCAGCAGCAGGTCCGGCTCGGAAAGCAGCAGCTTGCACAGCGCCACGCGCCGGCGCTCGCCGCCCGACAGGTTGGTCACGTCGGCATCCTTGGGCGGGCAGGCGAGCGCCTCCATGGCCATCTCGACCTGCTGCTCCAGGTCCCACAGGTTGAGCCGGTCCATCTCGTCCTGGAGCTGCGCCGACTCGTCCGCCGTCTCGTCGGAGTAATTCGCCATCAGCTCGTTGTAGCGGTCGATGATGGCGGTCTTCTTGACGACGCCCTCCATCACGTTGCCGAACACGTTCAGCGCCGGGTCGAGCTGCGGCTCCTGCGCCAGGTAGCCGACGGTGGCGCCCTCCGCCAGCCAGGCCTCGCCGCTCCAGTCCTTATCGATGCCGGCCATGATCTTCAGCACGGTCGACTTGCCCGCGCCGTTCGGGCCCAGAATGCCGATCTTGGCGTCCGGGTAGAACGACAGATGCAGGTTCTCGAGGATCTTCTTGGTGCCGTAGGCCTTGTTCAGCCCGGCCATGTGATAAATGAACTGGCGTGCCACGCTTCGGCTCTTCCTGTCAGTGGTTCATGGAGGTCGCGCGCTATGTAGGCGAAACGCCGCGCCGGGGCAATGGAGGCGTGGCAGCGCCCGGCACAATCGCGATAACCCGCAGGCTCTCGATCCTGTTGCATTCCGGCCGCCGATCGTTCAGGAATACCGGCGGTTCTTGTACGGCGTACCCATGTCGGAAATCTGCATCGCCATCTGCACCTGCGACAGACACGACATGCTCCGCGACCTGCTGGCGGCGATCGCCGGCCAGCCCGGCCACAGGCACAGCACCATCCTGATCGCGGACAACGGCTCCAGGCCGGCGCAAAAGGTGGTCGCCGAGTTCCGCGACAGGCTTCACATCGTCTATGAGCGCGTCGCCGAGAGCGGCCTGTGCCCGGTGCGCAACCGCACGCTGGCCATGGCGATCGCGCAGAAATGCCGCTATCTGGCGCTGATCGACGACGACGAATTCCCGCATGAGGATTGGCTGGCGGTGCTGTCGCGGGCGATGGAGGCGACCGGCGCCGACATCGTCCATGGCAGCGTCGAGCCGCGCTACCTCGCGCCGCCTCCCGCCTGGGCCGTGGCCAGCGAATGCTTCCACAAGCCGCGAAGCGGCGGCACGGAGAACGTGCTGATCCGCATGGCCGCCGTGCCGCAAAATCATCAGGACTGGTTCCGCGACCCCTTCAACAGGATCGGCGGCGAGGACATGGATTTCTTCCGGCGCATGAAGGCGATGGGCGCGACGGAGATCGTGGTCCCGGAGGCCGTCGTGCACGAATGGATTCCGCCCGCGCGCCTGACGCTCGGCTACGTCTTCCGCAGGGCTTTGCGCTACGGCGTCTGCGAGTTCCACCGGCGCGACGGCGGCATCGGTTCGGCGACGCCCGGCCGGACGCTCAACAAGGCGCTGCCGAAATTCGCCTACGCCGCCGACCATCTCGTCCGCGCCCCGTTCGTCCGCGGGCGGCACCTGCACGATGCCGCGCGCGACATCGGCTATGCCTGCGGCCTGCTGCTCAGCCTGTGCGGCATCGAATTCGCCTTCTACGGCGCCAGGCCGCAAGACGCCGCGACGCCGCGGGACGGTCGCGACGCCGTGCAAGAGGAGCGTGGATAACCGCCGCCTTCGCGCCTGCCCGCTTGACGCCTCCCGGCGCATGGCCAAGACTTGGCGCGGGGAGCACAATGCCGTTTCACAATCGGATCGCGATCGCGTCGCCGACCGGCGCCTTGTTGAACGTCTATGCCAGCTATGCGGAAGCGACCCCCGTCGGCGTCGTCCAGATCAACCACGGGCTCGCCGAGCATGCTGGGCGCTACGCGCGCCTGGCCGAGCGGCTGGTGATGTACGGCTTCCACGCCTATGCGCATGATCATCGCGGCCACGGCTCCACCACCGCCGCCGGCGCGGCGCGCGGCCAGTTCGGCAGGAAGGACGGCGGCGCGACGGTTCTCGCCGACGTGACGGCTATCCTCGACCTGATCGAGACGCAGCATCCCGGCCTGCCGGTCGTCGTCTTCGGCCATTCCATGGGGGGGCTGATCGCGATGGAGACGCTGCTGCGGCACGCGCGGCGGATTCGCGCCGCCGCGATCTGGAACATCAATCCCGGCGACGCCGTCTCCATCGCCGCCGCGCGCGCCATGCTGGCCTGGGAGCGCTTCCGCCTCGGCTCGGATATGCCCTCGCGGCTGATGCTGCGCCTCACCTTCCGCGCCTGGGGCCGGGCGATCCACAACGCGCGCACGGAGTTCGACTGGCTCTCCCACGATCCCGTCGAGGTGAACAAATACATCGCCGACCCGCTCTGCGGCTGGGCGCCTTCCGTCGGCATGTGGCGCGACATCTTCGAGTGGATGGCGCATCTGGCGCAGGACCGCGCTTTCGACGGCGTGCGGCGCGATATCGCCCTGCATCTGACGGCCGGCGGCGAGGACCCGGCCACGCGCGGCGGCAGGGCCACGCTGCGCCTGGCCGAGCGCCTGCGCCGGTTGGGTTTCACCGACGTCACCTTCACGGCGCACCCCACCGCACGCCACGAGGGCCTCAACGACACCGACCGAAACCGGACCGTCGACGAATTCATTTCCTGGGCGCGGCGTGTGGTGCGAAACTAGGGCCGGCAGAATCTTCCCGGGAGAGACAGGCATGAAGACAGGCGGCAGGCTGATCGTGGACGCGCTGGAGGCGAACGGCGTCCGGCGGCTCTTCTGCGTCCCCGGCGAATCCTACCTCGCCGTGCTCGACGCGCTGCACGATTCGCCGATCGAGACCGTCGTCTGCCGCCAGGAAGGCGGCGCGGCCATGATGGCCGATTGCGAGGGCCGCCTCACCGGCCGGCCGGGCATATGCTTCGTCACGCGCGGCCCCGGCGCGACCAACGCCTCGGCCGGCGTGCATATATCGAGGCAGGATTCCGTGCCGATGATCCTGTTCGTCGGCCAGGTGGCGCGCGGCATGAAGGAGCGCGAGGCGTTCCAGGAGGTCGACTACAAGGCCTTCTACGGCTCCATCGCCAAATGGGTGGTCGAGATCGACGACGCGCGCCGCATTCCCGAGCTCGTCACCCGAGCCTTCGCCGTGGCCACCTCCGGACGGCCGGGCCCCGTCGTGGTCGCGCTGCCGGAGGACATGCTGACGGACGAGGTGGACGCGCCGGCCCCCCTGCCCTTCACGCCCGTCGAGACGCGCCCCGGCGCGCCCGAGATGGAAGCCCTGCGCGGACTTCTGGAAAAAGCCGAGCGCCCCTTCGTCATTCTGGGCGGCACGCGGTGGACCGAGGAGGCGGTGCGCCGGATGTGCGGCGCGCTGGAGCGCTGGGCGCTGCCGGCCGGCTGTTCCTTCCGCCGGCAGGCGCTCAGCGACCAGTTGCACGTCAGCTATGCCGGCGACATCGGCCTCGGCGCCAATCCGAAGCTGACCGCATACATCAAGGACGCCGACCTGATCCTGCTGGTGGGCTGCCGCTTCGGCGAGACGCCCTCCGCCGGCTACACGCTGATCAAAAGCCCCTACCCGCACCAGAAGCTCGTGCATGTCTATCCCGACCCGCACGAACTGGGCCGCGTCTACCGCCCGACCGTGGCGATCAACGCAACCCCCGCCGCCTTCGCCGAGGCTTTCGCCGAAATCCGCCCGGACAAGACGCCGTCCTGGGCGAACCGCACCGAGCAGTTGCACCAATCCTATCTCGACTGGTCGACGCCGCCGGCGACCGGACCCGGCAAGGTGCATATGGGCCCGATCATGGCATGGCTGGAGGATACGCTCCCCGAGGACGCCATCATCTGCAACGGCGCCGGCAACTTCGCCACCTGGATGCACCGCTTCCATCGCTACCGGCGCTTCAACACGCAGGCCGCCCCGACCTCCGGCTCGATGGGCTACGGCCTGCCGGCGGGCGTCGCCGCCAAGCACGTCTTCCGCGACCGCGAGGTGATCGTGTGGGCCGGCGACGGCGATTTCCTGATGCACGGGCAGGAGTTCGCCACGGCCGTGCAATACGATCTGCCGATCATCGTGGTGATCCTGAACAACGGCACCTACGGCACCATCCGCATGCATCAGGAGCGCGAATATCCCGGCCGCGTGTCCGGCACGGACCTGAGGAACCCGGACTTCGCGGCCTATGCCCGCGCCTTCGGCGGCCATGGCGAGACGGTTGCCGAAACCGCCGCGTTCGCGCCTGCCTTCGAGCGGGCGCGGGCCAGCGGCAAGCCCGCCATCATCGAGGTGAAGCTCGATCCCGAGGCGATCACGCCGACGCGGACGCTGACGCAGATTCGGGAGAAGAGATAGGTCGACAAAAAGGAGACCCAGATGGACACGACGCCCCACCGGCCGCAAAAGCCTGTCGCGGGACCGAGGCGAACCGCCGCCTTCCTGCTCCTCGCCGCCATACTCTTCCCTGCCCCCGTGCTGGCGGACGGCGGCGACCTCTACGGAAGCTGGCTTGCCGAGGATATCGAGGGCGGCGGCGTCATCGACAGGCTCAAGACCGTGCTGGAGCTGAGCGACGACGGCACGGTCGGCGGCACCGGCGGCTGCAACCGCTTCGGCGGTCGCGCCGATATCTCGGGACAGCGCATCGTCTTCAAGCCGCTGGCCGCGACCAGCATGGCGTGCGTGCCAGCCGCCATGAATCAGGAAGGCAAGTTCTTCGAAGCCCTGGGCAAGGTCGCGTCGTGGCGCGTCGATGCCCCGCGGCGCAAGCTGGTGCTGATGGACGCAGGCGAGAAGGCGCTCGTCGTGCTGTCGCGGATGGACTGAGCGCCACGACGAAGGGGCGTTCGCCGCCTCTTCGTCGCGCACCTAATCGCCCTGCTTGATCGCCTCTACTTGATCGCCTTGTCGGTGATCTCGCCCGTCCAGGCGCCCGAGGGCTCCTTGCTGATGATCTTTTGGTCGACCAGCGCCTTGGCGGTGCGCTCGTAGGCCGCCTCGATCAGCTTGCCGTCGGCGTTGTCGATCAGCTTGGCCACCTCGCCCATCATGCGCTTCTGGTGGTTCTCGTCCTGGCCGCCATTCTCCACGACGATCTCGCCGGCCTCGTCCGGGTGCTCGGAGGCGTATTTCCAGCCCTTCATGGAAGCGCGTACGAAGCGCACCATCTTGTCGGCGAAGGCGGGGTCCTTGAGCTTGTCCTCCAGCACGTAGAGCCCGTCCTCGAGCAGGTCGTTGCCCATCGCGGTGTAGTTGAAGACGATCAGATCCTCCGGCTTGTAGCCGGCGTCCATGAGCTGCCAGTACTCGTTGTAGGTCATGACCGAGATGCAGTCGGCCTGCTTCTGGATCAGCGGCTGCACGTCGAAGCTCTGCTTCAGCACGGTCACGCCGTTCGGCCCGCCCTCGGTCGACAGGCCGAGCTTGTTCATCCAGGCGTAGAACGGATACTCGTTGCCGAAGAACCAGACGCCGAGCGTGTGGCCCTTGAAGTCGGCCTCGGTCTTGACCGGACCGTCCTTCGGGCAGACGAGCTGCATGCCGGCCTTCTTGAAGGGCTGCGCGATGTTGACGAGGCCGACGCCCTTGTCGCGCGCCGCCAGGCCCGCCGCCATCCAGGTCACGATCACGTCCGCCCCGCCGCCGGCGATCACCTGTTCGGGCGCGATGTCCGGGCCGCCGGGCTTGATCGTCACGTCCAGGTTCTCGTCGGTATAAAAACCCTTCTCCTTGGCGACGTAGTAGCCGGCGAACTGCGCCTGCGTGACCCATTTGAGCTGCAGCGTCACGGCGTCGGCCGCGAAGGCCGGCAGCGCAGCCAGCGACATCGCCCCGCCCATCAGCGCGATCATCAGTTTTTTCATGCTCTTACCCTCTGGAGTTGACTCTTTTTCCTAGGCCCGGCTGCCCCGCATGGACGGGTGCCAGAACGTCACCGCCCGTTCGACGAGCGCGATGGCTCCATAGAAGACCGAACCCGCGAGCGCCGCAACAGCGATTTCGGCCCACACCATGTCGATGTTCATGCGCCCGACCTCGGTGGAGATGCGAAAGCCCATGCCGACCACCGGGGTGCCGAAGAACTCCGCGACGATGGCGCCGATCAGCGCCAGCGTGGAGTTGATCTTCAGCGCGTTGAAGACGAACGGCATCGCCGCCGGCAGGCGCAGCTTCAAAAGCGTCTGCCAGTAGCCGGACGCGTAGGTCCGCATCAGGTCGCGCTCCATGTGGCCGGAAGCCGCCAGGCCGGCGACCGTGTTCACCAGCATCGGAAAAAAGGTCATGACGACCACCACCGCCGCCTTGGACGGCCAGTCGAAGCCGAACCAGATGACCATGATCGGCGCGACGCCGATGATCGGCAGCGCCGACACCATGTTGCCGATCGGCATCAGCCCGCGCCGCAGGAACAGGAAGCGGTCGGCCAGGATGGCGGCGGCGAAGCCCGCGCCGCATCCCAAGAGGAAGCCGATCAGCACCGCCTTGAAGGTCTGGCGGAGGTCGGCCAGCAGCACGGGCGTCGTTCCCTGCAAGATCTGCTGGTGGGCTTCCGCGAACCGCAGGCCGATCGCCGAGGGCGGCGGCAGCAGGATGAACGGCACCTGGAAGACGCGCACCAGCACCTCCCACAGGAACAGCAGATAGAGCCCGAAGCTCGCGGCGACGTAGAGGTCGCGGACGATGCGCGCCGCCCTCGACCGGGGATCGAGCGCCGACAGGCGCACATTGACCCACCAGCCGAGCAGCCAGGACAGAACGGCCGCCGCGAGGATCGGCTGGCGCATCGCGACCATGTCCGGCCTGCCAAGCGCCGAAAGGGCGTAGGCGGCCAGGCCGATACTGGCGATGGCCGCGATCGCCGGCTCGTACCGCGATGCCCTCATGCCGGCCGCGCTCCCATCGCGCGTTCCACGAGCCGCCCGGCCAGCCCGACCGCCGTGACCAGCAGCGCCGCCACCACGGAGCCGGCCACCAGCGCCGCCCAGATGTCGATGGTCTGGCTGTAATAGGCGCCGGCCAGCAGTTTCGACCCGATGCCGGCCACCGCGCCCGTCGGCAGCTCGCCGACGATGGCGCCGACCAGGCTCGCCGCCGCGGCGATCTTCATCGACGCGAACAGGAACGGCACCGAGGCCGGCAGCCTGAGCTTCCACAACACCTTCGCGCGGCTGGCATTGTAGGTGTGCATCAGATCGAGGTGCATGATCTCGGGCGAGCGCAGCCCCTTCACCATGCCGACCGCGACCGGGAAGAAGGACAGATAGGTCGAGATCAGCGCCTTCGGGATGAGCCCGGTGACCCCCACCGACGCCAGCACCACGATCACCATCGGCGCAATGGCGAGGATCGGGATCGTCTGCGAGGCGATGATCCACGGCATCAGGCTGCGGTCGAGCGAGCGCGCATGCACGATGCCGACCGCGATCAGGATGCCCAGCAGCGTTCCCAGCCCGAACCCCGCCAGCGTGGACGACAGCGTCACCCAGGAATGGTAGACGAGGCTGCGATTGCTGGTCACGCGCCGCAGGAACGTGTTCTCGTAGACGTTCTGCGCCACCTGGTGCGGCGCCGGCAGCGTCGGCTTCGGCTGGTTCAGCGTCTTGTGCACGAAGGTCCATGTGTCCGGCGTCTCGCCGGCGCGGCGGTCGAGATCGCGCTGGAACGGCGCGTTCATCCACACCGCCGCCGCGTACCACACCGCCACCAGCACGGCGAGGATGACGAGGACAGGCAGGATTTTTTCGCGGACGGCGGTCATGGGCATGGCCCGTCGTGCGGCGCGGGTCCTGTGTCCTTCGAGGCTCGCGTTGCTGGCCCCGCCGGGTGGGGACTGGTTGGGGCGCCGGTGCACGTCCAGAGGTGCGCGCGTCTCGAGCCACGCGGGACGCCCGGGCA
>JAPUFC010000030.1 GCA_027492275.1 Mesorhizobium sp.
GCGGCGGACACCGCCAAGGCGCCGCAGGGCGGCGGCTGGGTGCGCGACCTGCTGACCGGCGCGTCCCGCGAGGAGGCCGCCGTCGCGGTGGCCGAGCAGCCCGCGCCGAAGACGGCGCAGCCGAACCGCTCGCCGCTGCAGGTGGTCGAATCGCTCAACTCGCTGTCGGTCGACATCGCGCGCGCCATCGACCACGAAGCCTCGATCGAACTGTGGAACCGCTACCGGCGCGGCGAGCGCGACGTGTTCACGCGCCGCCTCTACACGCTCAAGGGCCAGCAGACCTTCGACGACATCCGCGTCAAGTACCAGACGGACGGCGAGTTCCGCGCCGCCGTCGACCGCTACTGCGACGATTTCGAGAAGCTGCTGAAGGATGTGTCCCGCAACGACCGCGACAACATGATGACGCAGACCTACCTGACCTCGGACACGGGCAAGGTCTACACCATGCTCGCCCATGCGAGCGGTCGGCTGCGGTAGGGCGACCTTCCAAAAGCCCCATCGGTCTCGAAGGCGGGGTTTGCCCCGCCTTCTTTTTGCCCCCGGCCCGGACGATGACCGTGCGTGCCGGCGGCGCGACGCCGCCGGACTCCGAAGGGGCTTCATGCGGACAGGACGAAAGCTGGTCATGGGTGGCGCCCTGGCGCTGGCGGCGGTCGTCCTTGCGCTCGCGGGCCTGCGGCAGGTCGGCAATGCGCGCACCTATCAGGCCTTCGGCGATCTCGTCTGGCGCGTCGAGACCGCCGCTCCGGTGATCGCCCTCACCTTCGACGACGGCCCTTCCCCGCGCTACACGCAGGAGGTGCTCGCCATCCTGCGCGCGCACGACGTGCCGGCCACCTTCTTCCTGACCGGACGCGAGATCGAGGCCAATCCCGACCTGGCGCGCGCCATCGTCGCCGCCGGCCACGAGGTCGGCAACCATTCCTATTCGCACCGGCGCATGATCTTCACGCTGCCGGCCACCGTGGCGCGGGAGGTGGAGGACACGGATGCGGCGATCCGCGCGGCCGGATATGCGGGCGAGATCCTGTTCAGGCCGCCCTACGGCAAGAAGCTTCTGGCGCTGCCGTGGTATCTGTCGCGGCATGGGCGCACGAGCGTGACCTGGGACATCGAGCCGGAGTCCCATCCGGCCATGGCGGCCAGCCCGGAAGCGATGACGGCGCATGTTCTGGATCGCGCCCGCCCCGGCTCGATCGTCATCATGCATGTGATGTATCCGAGCCGCGAGACGTCGCGTCAGGCGCTGCCCGCCATCATCGAGGGGCTGCGCGCCAAAGGCTTTTTCTTCGCCACGGTGTCCGGTCTCATCGCGGCCGGGCAGGTGCGGTAGCGGGGCATGCGCCGATCAGGCCGAGGCGGCTTATGACAAAGCGCCGGAGCGCCGCATCAGATCCGCGTGTCGGTCCACGCCACGATCTCGGCGGCAGCCTGGCCGAAGGCCCGGTCCAGCGCGCCGATATAGGCGTCGTTGCCGGTTCCCGACACCGGCGCGCTGGCGCTGAAGGTGCGCTGCGCGCGCACCACGCCGTTGCGGTCGTTGAGCACCCGCACGAAAATCTCGACATGCGCCTGCGCGGCCCCGGCGACTCGGACCTCGAAGGCGCGCACCTCGGAAATCACCTGATAGTCGATGGCCAGTCCCTCGCCCGGCTTGCCGACGCCGCCGAAGCGGCCGGAGCGCTGGAAAGCCTCGGCCAGCCGCGCCTGCACGACGCGCGGCAGCCGGTCCGCCCATTGCGCGCCCTTGAGGTACTGGATCGAGCCGGCGGCCGGCTTGATGACGATGTTCTGCCCGTCCAGCGCCTTGAGCGCTGTCGGTTCGGCGATGAGAATCTGGGTGCGGCTGCGCGGCGCGTTCTCGCCGCCGGCGGGCGCGGTCAGTTCGTAGGTGTCGAGCGGCGTGGAGCCCCCGCCGATCAGCGCGCAGCCGGACATGGCGAGCGGCAGGACGAGGGCGGCCGCGATCGTGCCGAATCGGATCGAACTCACCAAAACGCTCCCAAGCCCACCTGTTGACGGCCTCTTTCCCGACGGCCCGGCATTCTTCCCCTCGCCCCTGTCTTGCGGGCCGCCACGCGTGATGTCAACGGCGGGCCCGCCCGTCATACTGGCGAACCGTGCCGTCTCCCCCGGTAATGATGCGCTGCGGATTGCGCTCCAGGTCGCTGACCGCCTGCTCGATGCGGTTGATCGAGCGACGGGTGTCCTGGATGAGCGATTCCGCGTCGCGCAGCCCCTGACCGGAGAAGCGGGCAAAGCCGTCGACGATCGTGCCGAGCCGGCCGTTCAGCGTGTCCGCCACCTGCCGGAAGGATTTCAGCGTCGCGCTGGCATCGGCCATCATGCCTTCCGCCTCGCCGGAGCCGAGCAGCGAATCGACCTTGGCCAGCACGCCGTCGACGCGAACGGAAGCGGCGTTCAGGCGCTCGGTGAGCTGCTTGGCGTCGGTGATCATCTGGTCGATGTCCTCCGAGCGGTTGCCGAACTTCTCCGTCACCCTGGCGACGTCGGCCGCCGCCTTGTTGGCATTGGCGCTGGCGCGGCCGATATCGGCCAGCGCGGTGCGCACCGTGTCGGCGTCGACGCCGTCCAGAACGCCGTCGACCTTGCCGAGCGTCACCTGCGTCTTCTGGGCGAAGTCGTTGATGGAGGACACCGCCGTCTCGACGCCCTTCACGATCTCGTCGAACTGGTCGCTCGTCGCCTTCATGCTGTTGGTGAAGCTCTCGACATTGGCGACGATGGTCTGCACCTTCTGCCGGTCGACGGATTTGAGCAGGTCCTCGGCCGCCTTCAGCGTTCCGTCCAGCTTGCCCGAAACGCCGGCCAGTTCCTCCGATAGCGCCGACACGCTCTGCAGGAACTTGTCGATGCCTTCCGAATTGTTGGCCAGCGCCTGGGTGAAGGTCTGCACGTTGCGCACGGTCTCGGTCAACGGCGTGCGGGCGTCGTTGGTGAAGCCCTCGAGCTGCGTCAGCACCTGGTTGGTGCGGTTGAAGATGTCCTGCGCGCTTTGCAGCAGGTTGGTGACGGCCGAGGGGTTGGCCGTGATCTCGGCGATCTTGTTCTGCGCCTCGGCCTCGTCCAGCAGATTGGGCTCGGCCGGATTGGCGCCCTTGAGCTCGATATTGGCCTGGCCGGTGAGCGTGGCGAGCCCGACATCGGCGCGCGTCGAGCGGGTGATCGGTGTCAGCCGGTCGATCTCGGCGTCGGCGATGGCGACGGTCGGGTTGAGCACGTCGATATAGACGCGGCGCAGGTCACCCACCTTCACGCCGTTGAACAGAACCGCGCTGCCGCGGCCGAGCCCCGAGGCCGAGCCCGGGATGCGGATCCTGAGCGTCGTCGTCTCGCCGCGGTCGCCGATCGCCGCCGTCCAGTAGACGAAGGCGAAGGCCGCCAGGATGGCCAGCACGGTGAAGATGCCGACGGTGACGTAGTTGGCTCTCGTTTCCATGCGCGTTCCGTCTCAGTTCTGCTCGCGGGCGCCAAGGTCGAGCTGCCTCGCGCGCTTGCCGCGAAAATAGGACTTCACCCAGGGTTCCTCGCTGGCCAGCATGTCCTCGATCGTGCCCTCGACGAGGATTTTCTTGCCGCCCAGCACGGCGACGCGGTCGCAGGCCGAGAACAGGCTGTCGAGGTCGTGCGTGACCATGTAGACGGTGAGCCCCATCGTGTCGCGAAGCTTGATCACCAGCGCGTCGAAATCGGCCGCGCCGATCGGATCGAGCCCCGAGGTCGGCTCGTCGAGGAAGACGATGTCGGGATCGAGCGCCAGGGCGCGGGCGAGCGCGGCGCGCTTGATCATGCCGCCGGACAGTTCGGAGGGGAACTTGGCCGCGGCGTCGGCCGGCAGGCCGACCAGCTCCAGCTTGAGCAGCGCCAGCTCGTCCATCAGCTTCTTCGGCAGGTCGAGATATTCGCGCATGGGGATCTGGATGTTCTCGGCCACGGTGAGCGCGGAAAACAGCGCGCCGTGCTGGAACAGCACGCCCATGCGCATGTCGACGCGCGTGCGCTCCACGTCGCTGGCCTTGTCGAGGTCGACGTCGAAAATCCTGATCGTGCCGGCGCGCTTCTTCACCAGGCCGAGGATGGCGCGCAGCAGCACCGACTTGCCCGCGCCGGACGCCCCGACGAACCCCAGGATCTCGCCGCGCCTGATGTCGAGGTCGAGATGGTCGAGGATCACCTTGTCGCCGAAGGCGACGGTCACGTCGCGGGCGGACAGGATGATCTCGGACGCGCCTGCCCCGCCTTGCGGCGGCGCCGGGCGTTCCCTGGTGATCTCTGCGGTCTCGCTCATCGCCCGGTCCTAAAAGTCAATTGCCGCGTAAAACATGGCGAAAAGACCGTCGAGGACGATCACGACGAAAATCGACTTCACCACGGACGCCGTGACATGCTGGCCGAGCGATTCGGCGGAGCCGCCGACCTTGAGCCCCTCCACCGCGCCGATGATGCCGATGATCAGCGCCATGAAGGGCGCCTTGATCAGGCCCGAAAAGATGGAGGACAGGTCGATCGCCATGCGCAGCCGGTCGATGAAGGCGGCGGGCGGGATGTCGGAATAGGCCCAGGCGGTCATCATGCCGCCGCCGAGCGACGCGAAATTGGCGATGATGGTGAGGCAGGGAACCGCGATCACCAGCGCCACCAGGCGCGGAAAGACCAGCACGCCGATCGGGTTGAGGCCGATGACGGTCAGCGCGTCCACCTCCTCGCGCATCTTCATGGAGCCGATCTCGGCGGTGATGGCGCTGCCCGAGCGGCCGGCGATCATGATCGCCGTCATCAGCACGCCGAGCTCGCGCAGCGACAGCACGCCGACGAGGTCGACGACGAAGATGTCCGCGCCGAAATAGGAAAGCTGGTAGGCGCCCTGCTGCGCGATGATGGCCCCGACGATGGCCGACATCAGCACCACGACGGGGATCGCGCCGACGCCCATGCGGTCCATCTGGTGCACGATGGCGGTGACGTTCACGCCGTGGCCGCGCCCCAGCTTCATCTGCGAGCCGCGGATGGTCGCGCCGAGGATGTTCATCGACTGGAGGAAATCGTCGCGGATGTCGTAGACGCGCCGCCCCACCGCCTCGAAGAAGGCGACGGCGATGTTCGGCGCCTTCGGGCGCACGGCGGCGTCGACGGCATGGTCTGCCTCGCCGACGGCGGCCAGCAGCACGGAGGCGGCCTCGCTCTGCCCCTCCACCGCCGTTTCGACGCCCTTCGCGCGCGCCTCGATCAGCAGGCGCTCGATCAGCCAGGCGCCGGCAGTGTCCAGCCGGTCGACGCCCGACAGGTCGACGCGCAGCGAACGGTAGCTCGACCGGCCGGAGATGTCGCGCATGGCCGCGTCGACATCCGCCACCGTGTGGGTGGTCCACGCGCCGGTCAGGACGCAGACCAGCGCGCCGCCGTCCTCACGCATGTCGACCGTGGGCCGGCCCTGCGAGCCCCTGTCGTCGACCACCGGCTTGCGGGCTCCCATCCACATGCGGTCCGTGATAGCGATTCAACCGCCGGCTGTCACTTTTCGCGGCGCGTTTCTTCCGGGAAACACTGCGAAATTTCCGCCCGGCGTGTCATTTCAGCCGCCGTGCGGAGAGCATGGCCGCCGCCGCCAGCGCCAGGCCGAGCAGGACGACGACCGCCATGGCGTAGAAGCCGTTCGGCCCGAAGCGCTGGTAGATGGGGCCGGAAACCAGCGTCACCGCCGCCATGGCGAGCCCGTTGGCGAAGAAGGCGATGCCCTGCGCCGCGCCGTTGCGGTGCTCCGCGACCGTCTCGCCGATGAACTTCTGCACGCCGATGAGGATGAGCCCGACGGAAAAGGCGTGCAGCACCTGCACGGCGAAGAAGCCCGGCACGCCGAGCCCGAGCGGATGGATCCAGGGATAGACCAGCCAGCGCAGCAGGGCGGCGCAGCCGGCCAGCATCAGCACCGCATGCGCGGACAGTCGGCCGAACAGCCGGTTGAACACCATGAACAGGCAGATTTCCGAGGTGACGCCGCAGGCCCACAGCAGGCCGACCGTCGTTTCCCCGATGCCGATGGAAGCCCAGTAGATGGAGATGAAGCTGTAGAGGAAGCCGTGAGAGGCGGTTATCATCCCCGCCGCCGCGACGAACAGCAGAAACGATCGCCGCAGCAATTTCGGCGCCTTGTCGTGGATGTCGGTGGCGGACAGCGGCGAGGCGATTCGCGGCCGGCCGAGACGCGGCGCCGCGAGCGACGCCAGCAGCGCCACCGCCAGCCCCGCCGCGATCACCGCCGGCACGCTTCCCGCGCCCTGCCACGCGATCAGCGCGCCGCCGACGAAATTGGCCGCCAGGAAGGAGATGGAGCCCCAGATGCGCATGGCCGGATAGTTCGAGCCGAAGCGCCGCACGCCGGACAGGGCCAGCGAATCGGTCAGCGGCGTCTGCGCCGACCAGGTCACGGCCAGCGCCAGCGACACGATCAGCACCGTGGCGTAGTCGGCCGGCAGGAAATAGCCCAGCGAGAGGATGGCGGCGATGGCCACCGCCCCGACCAGCATGGTGGCGCGTTCCGGCGCCCGGTCGGCCAGCGCCGCGATGAGCGGCGTCGTCACCACGCGCAGGAACATCGGCGCGGCCAGGATCAGCGCGATCTGCCCGGCGTCGAAACCTTTCGCCTCCAGCCAGACCGGAAAATAAGGCAGGTGCACGCCGAGCGGGAAGAAAACGGCGGCGTAGATGACGGCGAGCCTGAGTTCGAAGCGCCATGGCTTGACGCGTTGCTCGGGCGTGAGCGGCGGGAGGGACATGCGCGCGGCATAACACGAAGACGCAGCGGCCGGAATTGCGCGCGGCGGCCTCCGGCGCAAACCGCTCGCCCGCGCCGTTGCGGCTTGTCCGGCCGGCGCTGCAGGTTGCCCGCACCAGGAGAGCTGCGATGGATTTCGGGATCGGCGGCCGCAATCGGCCGGGCGCCGCCGAGGAATTCGGTCGGATATGGGCCTTCCTTTGCTGCGTGCTTGCCGGCTATATCACCGGAAGAAACTTTCGATCGACGGCGGTCTCCATCCGAGCGCGTTCTGACCGCCGCACCCCAGCAATGGACGCACAGCCGAGGAGTACGGGCGCCATGACCGCCGAGAAGAAAAAGCCGTCGGAACTCGACGAGGCCGCCCTTTTCTTCCACAAGAACCCGAGGCCGGGAAAGCTGGAGATCCAGGCCACCAAGCCGCTGGGCAACCAGCGCGACCTGGCGCTGGCCTACTCGCCGGGCGTGGCCGCGCCCTGCCTCGCCATCCACGAGAATCCGGAGCGCGCCGCCGACTACACGGCGCGCGCCAACCTCGTCGGCGTGGTGTCGAACGGCACCGCCGTGCTCGGCCTCGGCAATATCGGGCCGCTGGCCTCCAAGCCGGTGATGGAGGGCAAGGCCGTCCTGTTCAAGAAGTTCGCCGGCATCGACGTGTTCGACATCGAGATCGACGCGCCGGAGATCGAGCGGATGGTGTCCACCATCTCGGCGCTGGAACCCACCTTCGGCGGCATCAACCTCGAGGACATCAAGGCGCCCGAGTGCTTCGAGGTGGAGGAGCAGCTCAAGGCGCGCATGCAGATCCCCGTGTTCCACGACGACCAGCACGGCACCGCCATCATCGTGGCGGCCTGCGTGCTCAACGCGCTGGAACTGGCGGGAAAGAGCATCGCGGAGGTCAAGATCGTCACCTCCGGCGCCGGCGCGGCGGCGCTGTCCTGCCTCAACCTGCTGGTTTCGCTGGGCGCGCGCATCGAGAACATCTGGGTGACCGACCGCCACGGCGTCGCCTACAAGGGTCGCATCGACGAGATGGACCGCTGGAAGGACATCTACGTCAAGGACACGCCGCACCGGACGCTGGCCGACGTCATCCCCGGCGCCGACGTGTTCCTCGGCCTCTCGGCGGGCGGCGTGCTGAGCCCCGGGCTGCTCGCCCACATGGCGCCGAACCCGCTGATCATGGCGCTCGCCAACCCGGTGCCGGAGATCATGCCGGAGGTCGCCACGGCCTCCCGGCCGGACGCCATGATCTGCACCGGCCGTTCCGATTTCCCCAACCAGGTCAACAATGTCCTTTGCTTTCCCTACATCTTTCGCGGGGCTCTCGATTGCGGCGCGCGGGCGATCAACGAGGAGATGAAGATGGCGGCGGTGCGCGCCATCGCGGCGCTGGCCCGCGAGGAGCCGTCCGACGTGGCCGCGCAGGCCTATTCCGGCGAGACGCGCACCTTCGGCCCCGACTTCCTGATCCCCTCGCCCTTCGATCCGCGCCTGATCCTGCGCATCGCGCCCGCCGTCGCCAGGGCGGCCGCCGAGACGGGCGTGGCGGCGCGGCCGATCGCCGACATGGACGCCTATCTCGACCGGCTGTCGCGCTTCGTCTTCCGCTCCGGGCTGGTCATGAAGCCGGTCTTCGCCACCGCCAAGGCCGCCGCCGGCAAGCGTGTGGTCTATGCCGACGGCGAGGACGAGCGGGTGATGCGCGCCGCGCAGGTGGTGATCGAGGAAGGGCTCGCCCGGCCGATCCTGATCGGCCGCCCGCACGTGATGGAGGTCCGGCTGCGGCGCTACGGGCTGAAGATCCAGCCGGGGGTGGATTTCGACCTCATCAATCCCGAGGACGATCCGCGCTACCGGCAATATGTCGACCTGCTGATCGAGCTCGCCGGCCGGCGCGGCGTCACCCAGGAGGCCGCGCGGCTGATGGTCCGCACCGAGCCGACCGTGATCGCGGCGCTGGCGCTGAAGCGCGGCGAGGCGGACGCCATGATCTGCGGGCTGGAAGGCCGCTTCGCCAACCATCTGCGGCATGTCAAGCTGATCATCGGGCCACGTCCCGGCGTCAGCGACCGCGACCTGTCGACGCTGTCGATGCTGATCACGCAGAACCGCATCATCTTCCTCACCGACACCTATGTGACCATCGACCCCGCGCCGGAGGAGATCGCGGAGATGACCGTGCTGGCGGCGGAGGAAATCCGCCGCTTCGGCATGGAGCCGAGGGCGGCGCTGCTGTCGCTGTCCGATTTCGGCTCGCGCGACGCGCCAAGCGCGCTCAAGATGCGCCGGGCCGCCGAAATCCTGAAGAAGGTCGCGCCCGACCTGCAATGCGACGGCGAGATGCATGCAGACACCGCGCTGTCCGAAACGCTGCGCCAGCGCGTCTACCCGCATTCGCGGCTGAAGGGCGAGGCCAACCTGCTGGTGTTCCCGACGCTCGACGCCGCCAACATCACGCTGACGGCGGTCAAGCAGATGATGGACGCGCTGCATGTCGGGCCGATCCTGCTCGGCACCGACATGCCCGCCCACATCCTGACGCCGTCGGTTACCTCGCGCGGCGTCGTCAACATGACGGCGCTGGCGATCGCGGAAGCCGCGCAGCGCGCGCAGGCGGCCGTCAAATTCGCCTCCGAATGAGCGCGCCCGCCGGAACCAAGGCTTAACCGGTCGACTTCTATGGTTCGCGGACGCCTGATTCCGCAATCCGGGGGGCATTCCGACAGTGGCAAGGCTGAGCACGATCATCGCCGGTCTGGTCGCGGCCGCCGCGATGCTGTCCGTCGCGGACATGGCCGGGGCCGCGCCCGGCAGCCGCGTCTGCCGGCAGCTCGAGGCCGAGCTCGCCGGCGGCGGCGCGAGGCCGGACGCCCAGGCGCGCCGCATCGACAGCGCCATCGCCCGGCAGCGCCAGCAGATCAACACGCTGCGCGGGCAGATGCGCGACGGCGGCTGCCGCAGCTCCATCTTCGGCGTCACCGGCGGCCAGTCCTGCAAGGCCGCCGGCAACCGCGTTTCGGACATGGAACGGAACCTTCGCGCGCTGGAGCGCCAGCGCGAGCAGTTCGCCGACGCGCAGCGCCGCCCGCGCGCGACGGTTCTCGCCGCGCTCGACGCCAATGACTGCCGCCCGCGCGCAAGCCGCGAGGCGGCGCGCGCGCCGGAGGAATCGGGCCTTTTCTCCCGGCTTTTCGGCGGCCGCGTCGAGCGGCGCGACAGGCCCGAGGAGGAAGCGGTTCTGCGCGAGACGCGCCCCGCCGCCGGGCGGTCGGGCCCGGCCGGGCGCGTGCGCACGCTGTGCGTGCGAAGCTGCGACGGCTATTTCTTCCCGATGTCGGCGTCGTCCTCCACACGCGACTTCGCGCGCGACCAGAAGAATTGCGAGGCCGCCTGCCCGGGCGCGGCGGTGGAGGTCTTCTATCACAACCTCCAGAGCCAGGAGAGCGCCGACATGGTCTCGGCCGCCTCCGGAAAACCCTACACGCAGATGCCGAACGCCTTCGCCTACAAGCAGGGCGAGCGGGCCGAGACTTGCAGTTGCAACAGGCCGCAGACTTATGAGGTTGTCGGGGGCCGCGAGGACGCGGTGAGGACCAGCGCGCTCGCCGCGCGGCCGGCCGGACCGGCATCGGCCGGGGAAGCCGCCGCCCCGCCCGCGACGGTCCAGTCGCAGGGCAGCTTCGTGACCTTGTCCGCGCCCGCGGCGGAAGCGGCGGAGCCGCCCGCCGCGCCCGCCGGGGGCGAGGACGAGGCAGAGCTGCCGCCCGAACGCGAGATGGACGACCGGCCGGTCAGGGTCGTCGGGCCAGTGTTCCTTCCCGACCCAGAAGGGGCAATAGATCTGCGAGCTCCGGGCCGGACGGCCGTCCCGTGATCGCCAGCCTGAGCGGCATGAACAGCGCCTTGCCCTTCCGGTTGGTGGAGCGCTTCACCTCGTCGATCCAGCCGCTCCACACCCCGCCGTCCCACGGTTCTGGCGGCAAAAGGTCGAAGGCCTCGCGCACGAATTCGCGGTCCATGTCGGAAAGCTCCGGCTCCTCGCCGGGCCCCTCCTTGACCAGCTTCCACCAGTCGGCGGCGTCGTGCAGGCGGTCGAGATTGCCGCGCACCGCGTTCCAGAACGGCTCGGCCTGATCGCCGGAGATGCCGAGCACCGCCAGCCGGTCGCGCGCCTGCTCGAAAGGCATCCTGTGCAGCAGGGCGCGGTTGAGCGCAACGAGATCGTCGGGATCGAATTTCGCGGCAGAGCGTGATGTCGCCTCGAGCTCGAATTTCTGCGCCAGCTCGGCCATCGTCTCGACCGCCGAGACGTTCTCCGACGTGCCGGTCAGCACCGCCAGCGAGGCCACCGCCATCGCCTCCAGCCCCTGCTCGCGCAGGCTGCCGATGGACAGCGCGCCGCTGCGCTTCGACAGCCCCTCGCCCGACGCGGTGGTGAGCAGATTGTGGTGCGCGTAAATCGGCGGCGTTTCGGCCCCCAGCGCCCTGAACAGCGCGAGCTGCACGCCGGCATTGGTGACGTGGTCGTCGCCCCGGATGATGTGGCTGATGCCCATGTCGATGTCGTCCACCACGGAGGTCATGGTGTAGAGGAAGGTGCCGTCCTCGCGCACCAGGACGGGGTCCGACACCGACGACAGATCCACCGTCTCCCCGCCCCGGATCAGGTCGTTCCAGGTCACTTCGGTGCGCCGCGTCTCCAGCGGGTCGGCGGCGAAATTGGGCAGCATGAAGCGCCAGTGCGGCCTGCGGCCGTCCGCCTCGTATTCCTCGATCTGGGCATGCGTCAGCGCCAGCGATTCGCGGCCATAGACCGGCGGCAGGCCGCGTGTGCGACGCACCTTGCGCCGCAGGTCCAGCTCCTCCGGCGTCTCGTAGCAGGCATAGGCGAGCCCCTTCGCTTTCAGCGTTTCCAGCGCGTCGCGGTAGAGGTCGATGCGCTTCGACTGGTACTCGGTGGCGTCCTGGAAGATGCCGAGCCAGTGCAGGTCGTAGAGGATGGCGTCGGCGTATTCCTGGCGCGAGCGGCCGAAATCCGTGTCGTCGAAGCGCTGGATGAAGCGGCCGCCGTTCTTCATGGCGAAGAGCCAGTTGAACAGCGCCGTGCGGGCATTGCCGATATGGATGTTGCCGGTGGGCGACGGAGCGAAGCGAACGGTGACGGTCATGGGCGGGGCGTAAAGGAAGCTTTCTGCATTGACAAGCCGACGCCCCCGCGCCGCATTCCCTGCTTATAGCGGATCAAAGACGGCAAAAGGAAGACTGCTCGCCTTCCGGCCTAGCCCCTGTCCCGGAACCGGTTGGTGATGGGATAGCGGCGGTCGCGGCCGAAGTTGCGGCGGGTGATCTTCACGCCGGGCGCGGCCTGCCGGCGCTTGTATTCCGCCAGATAGAGCAGGTGCTCCATGCGCTCGACGGTTCCGCGCTCGAAGCCGCGCGCCACGATCTCGTCCACGCCCATGTCGTTCTCGACCAGGCATTCCAGGATGGCGTCCAGCACCGGATAGGGCGGCAGCGAATCCTGGTCGGTCTGGTTCTCCCGCAGTTCGGCCGAGGGCGCCTTGTCGATGATGTTCTGCGGGATGACGAGGCCCGAGGGCCCGAGCGCGCCGGGCGGCACCGTGCCGTTGCGCCAGCGCGACAGCTCGTAGACCTGCATCTTGTAGAGGTCCTTGATCGGGTTGAAGCCGCCGTTCATGTCGCCGTAGAGCGTCGCGTAGCCGACCGACATCTCCGACTTGTTGCCGGTGGTCACCACCATCGAGCCGAACTTGTTGGAGATCGCCATCAGGATCGTGCCGCGCGCGCGGCTCTGCAGATTTTCCTCGGTGATGCCCTCTTTGGTCCCCTCGAAGAGCGGAGCCAGCGCGCGGGAAAAACCCTCGACCGGCTCGAAGATCGGCACGATGTCGTAGCGGCAGCCGAGCAGGCGGGCGCAGTCCTCGGCGTCCTTGAGCGAGTCCTTCGAGGTGTAGCGGTAGGGCATCATGACGGCGCGCAGCCGCTCCTCGCCCAGCGCGTCGACCGCCAGGGCGGCGCAGATGGCCGAATCGATGCCGCCCGACAGGCCGAGAACGACGTCCTTGAAGCCGTTCTTGATGACGTAGTCGCGCAGGCCGAGCATGCAGGCGCGGTAGTCGGCCTCGCCGTTCTCGGGGATGCGCGACTTCGGCCCGTCGACGCAGGCCCATCCGCCACTTCCTCCTTGCGCGCCTGCGGCGTCACGCTTCCACGTCGTGGTGGCCACGAAGGTCTCGAACTGGCTCATCTGGAAGGCCAGCGACCGGTCGGCATTGATGGCGAAGGACGCGCCGTCGAAGACGAGCTCGTCCTGCCCGCCGAGCTGGTTGGCCCACAGCAGCGGCAGGCCCGTTTCGATGACCTGCTTGAGCACCACCTGCTGGCGGATGTCCTGCTTGCCGCGGTAATAGGGCGAGCCGTTCGGCACGAGCAGCATCTCGGCGCCGCTCTCGGCAAGCGTCTCGCAGACGCCGAGCTCGCCCCAGATGTCCTCGCAGATCGGGATGCCGATGCGCACGCCGCGGAAATTCACCGGTCCCGGCATGGACGGCCCGGCCTGGAAGACGCGCTTCTCGTCGAACTCGCCGTAGTTCGGCAGATCGAGCTTGAAGCGTTCGGCGATCACCTTGCCACCATCGGCGACGATCACCGAATTGTGGACGCCGCTGTCGCGCTTGAGCGGCGTGCCGAGGATCGCGCCGGGCCCGCCGTCGGCGGTGTCGGCGGCGAAATCCTGCGCCGCGCGCTCGCAGGCGGCCAGGAAGGACGGGCGCATCACCAGGTCTTCCGGCGGGTAGCCGGCGATGAACAGTTCCGTGAACAGCACGAGGTCGGCGCCCTGGCGGGCGGCGTCCGCCCTCGCCTCCCGCGCCTTGGCGAGATTGCCCGTGATGTCGCCGACGACCGGGTTGAGCTGGGCGACGGCGATGCGAAGCGTGTCTGGAGCGTTCATGATGGCGAGTTGGAACCCGTTGAGCCAGTCCTGACTTAGCCAGCGCGGCCCGAACCCGCAACCGTCTGCTATTCGCCCATGGAGGCGCGCAGCTCCCGGGGGATGGCGTTCTGGCCGATGGACATGGACAGGATGCGCGACAGATGCGTGTAGGGCAGCCCGGTCTCGGCCGCCCATTCGTTGAGCTGCCACTGGATCGCGGCGAGGTCCTTCTTCGATGTCGGCTTCTCGGCGATGGGCAGGCCGGCGTCGCGCAGCGCCGCGACGACGTCGCCCGACAGGATGAAGGCGTCCCAGCCCAGCCAGCGCAGCAGATACTGGCCGGTGTTGCCGCCGAGCCGGCTGCCATGCCTGTCGAGATAGGCCATCAGGCCGATCTGGTCGTCCGCCGGCCATTGGGCGAGGAACCTGCCGAAGCCGCCATGCTCGCCCGACACCCGCTCCACGAAGGCTGCGTTGTCGCGCACCGCCCTGATCTTCTGGCCGTTGCGCACGATGCGCGTATCCGAGGCGAGATCGCCCCAGAAATCGTCGGGCTGGAACAGCAGCCTTTTGGGCTCGAAGCCGAGGAAAGCCACCTCGAAGCCAGGCCATTTCTGCTCGATGACGCTCCACACGAAGCCGGCGGCGAAGATCCGCTCGGCCATGGCGGACAGCACGCGGTCGTCGCCGAGCGCGGCGAGCGCCGCGTTGCCCTTCACGCTCGGCAGCAGCGAGGCGAGGACGGCCTCGCCGCCCTTCCGCGCGGCGGCGCGTTGACGGATCGGCGCGAAAGCTGCGGCCATACGGAGCCTCTTCTCGGGAAGTCGCCGAACAACTACCACTGTGCGGCGCCCCGCGCCACCCGACGCCGAAGGAGCCCTCCGGATGAAAACCATTCCCGAACTGGCGAAACGCTGGCTTGGCCGCCAGCCCGACGCCATCAGCGAGCAGGAAAGCCGCATCCTGGCCAGCGCCATCGAGGGCCGGGCGATCGCGCGCGACATCGCGCGGGAGGCCGAGCGGCGATCGTCGCTGGGCGACAGGCTGGCGGATTCCATCGCGCGGGTCGGCGGTTCGTGGAGCTTCATCCTCGCCTTCCTGGCGTTCCTGCTGGTGTGGACGCTCGGCAACGTCTGGCTGGCGGGGCGCGGCGCCTTCGATCCCTACCCGTTCATTTTCCTCAACCTGGTGCTGTCGATGCTGGCGGCGCTCCAGGCGCCGGTCATCATGATGTCGCAGAACAGGTCGGCCGAGCACGACCGCATCGACGCCGCGCACGACTACGAGGTTAATCTCAAGGCCGAGATCGAGATCATGGCGCTGCACGAGAAGCTTGACGAGATGCGGCACAAGGAGGTCATGGCGCTGATCGCCAAGGTGGATCGCCTCGCCGAGGCGCTGGTCGCGCTGGAATCGCGCATCGCCCGGCGCGAGCCCGACTAGCCGCGCGCGAGCTTTTCTAGAAAGCCGTGCCGGCCAGCGTCTCGTAGACCGCCGTGCCCCAAACGCCGAGCACCAGGATGCAGGAGATCAGCACCGCCAGCGAGCCGCAATCCTTGGCGAGCTGGATGTCGATGTTGAATTCGCGCGACACCGCGTCGCAGGCCGCCTCGATGCCCGTGTTCAGGACTTCGACCATCAGGAGCAGGAGGATCGATCCGACGAGCAGCGCATAGCCGCGCCAGCTCGACGACAGGAAGACGGCGGCCGGGATCGAGGCGGCCAGGAGCATCAGTTCCTGCTGGAAGGCGCGCTCCGTGGCCAGGAGCCTGCGAAAAGCCCGCACGGAGTTGAACCAGGCCTTGATCAGGCGTTCCATGCGCCGCCCCCTGTTGACAGGCCTGCGCTCATATCCGCCCCCTGCCGAAAGGTCCAGTTCCGGACCGGCGCCGCGGCGACAACCGTTACGGCCGCCGAAGTTGCAGAAAGTTTGTGGTATTTAAGAAAGATTTAGCCGGGTTCGGTTAGAAAGAAGGAAGGAGACCGCAAAAAGGGGGCGCGGTCCTCCGGGGGTGGATGTGCATCTGCGCTCCCTGGATAGACCTGGGGTGCCGGTTTGTCTGGCGCCCGAAGCGGGCGGGGCACGCATGGGCATACAGGTTGCGACGGCACCGGTCGAAAAGGCCACCGACCTTGCGTCGGCCGTGGTGGGCACCATGCGCCAGCTTGGCGTGCCGGGCCTGCCCCGGAACTACGAGATCTTCTACGAGGCCCTGTCCGGCTCCAACCAGGAACTGTCGCTGGCGGTCGTGTCGCTGCCCAAGCGGCCGAGCCAGGACGACCTCGATCGGATCGGCCAGAAATTCTTTCCGCAGAACCACGGCAACGGCATCGTCGAGACGGCGCGCGAGACCATCGCCCGCGAGCTGGAGGACATCGCCGTCGTTCTGCGCAACGGCACCACGCATCTCGAGAAATACGGCCAGATCCTCGACCAGACGGCCAGCGGGCTCGGCAAGCGCGAGTTCATCACGCGCGAACTGCTGGAGAAGATCACCAGCGTCATGGCCTCCGCGACCAACTCGACCATCGACCAGAGCCGCAGCGTGACGGCGGCGCTGAACGACAAGAGCGCCGAGCTGGAAAGCGTCAAGTCGAAGCTGGAGGAATACAAGCGGCTGGCGAACACGGACCCGCTGACGCAGCTTTGGAACCGCCGCGCCTTCGACCGCGAGCTCGGGCGCATCTACGGCAGCAACCGGGAAATCCTGTTCAACGCCCTCGTCCTGATCGACATCGACCGCTTCAAGGAGATCAACGACCGCTTCGGCCATCCCGTCGGCGACCGGATCATCCAGATCATCTCCGACGTCTTCCGCTCCTGCGTGCGCCGCGACATGTTCGTGGCGCGCACGGGCGGCGAGGAATTCGCCATGATCGTGGAGGGCGTCGGCGAGGACGTGACCTTCGAGATCGCCGAGCGCATCCGCCAGAACGTCGAGCAGACGGCCTTCGGCGGCCAGGGCGCCGTGCGCTACGGCCCCGTCACAATCTCCATGGGCATCTGCATGGCCTCCGACGCGCAGAGCCCCGCCGACCTCTACGCCAAGGCCGACCGCGCGCTCTATCGCTCGAAGGTCAACGGTCGCAACCGCTCGACGCTCTTCTCCTCATTGCAGGAACGGTCGGGCAAGAGCTGGCTGCTCTACCGCAAGGATTGACCGGAACGCCTTGTGGGACGAACGAAAAGGGCGGCCCGGAGCCGCCCTTTTCGTCTGTGCCGACGGCAACGTGTCAGGCGTTGGCGACCTTCCTGACGGGCGTGCCGGCGCTCTTCTTCAAGAGCTCGGACACCAGGAAGGCCAGTTCGATAGCCTGGTCGGCGTTGAGCCGCGGGTCGCAATGCGTGTGATAGCGGTCCTGCAACTCCTCGGCCGTGATGGCGCGCGCGCCGCCCGTGCACTCGGTGACGTTCTTGCCCGTCATCTCGACATGGATGCCGCCCGGATGCGTGCCTTCGGCGCGATGCACCTCGAAGAAGGTCTGCACCTCCTTGAGGATGCGGTCGAAGGGCCGCGTCTTGTAGCCGGCGGCGGTGATGGTGTTGCCGTGCATGGGATCGCAGGACCACACGACTTTGCGGCCTTCCTTCTGCACCGCGCGGACCAGCTTCGGCAGGCTGTCGGCGACCTTGTCGGCGCCGAAGCGCGCGATCAGGGTCAGCCGGCCGGCCTCGTTCTCCGGGTTGAGGGCGTCGATCAGACGGATCAGGTCGTCCGGCGCCAGCGAGGGGCCGCATTTCAGGCCGAGCGGGTTCTTGATACCTCGGCAGTACTCGATATGCGCGTGGTCGGCCTGGCGCGTGCGGTCGCCGATCCAGATCATGTGACCGGACGTGGCGTACCAGTCGCCCGAGGTCGAATCGACGCGCGTCAGCGCCTCCTCGTAGCCGAGCAGCAGCGCCTCGTGGCTGGTGTAGAAGTCGGTCTCGCGCAGGGCGTAGTTGGTTTCCGAGGTGATGCCGACCGCCGCCATGAAATCCATGGTCTCGGTGATGCGGTTGGCGAGCGACTCGTACTTCTCGCCCTGCGGGCTGTCGGATACGAAGCCTAGCATCCAGCGATGCACGTTCTCCAGGCTGGCGTAGCCGCCCTGGGCGAAGGCGCGCAGGAGGTTCAGCGTCGCCGCCGACTGGCGGTACGCCATCTCCTGGCGGGCCGGGTCGGGGATGCGCGACTTCGCGTCGAAATCGATGCCGTTGATGATGTCGCCCCGGTAGGACGGCAGCGTGACGTCGCCCTTCGTCTCGTTGTCCGAGGAGCGCGGCTTGGCGAACTGGCCGGCGACGCGGCCGACCTTCACCACCGGCTGCGCGCCGGCGAAGGTCAGCACCACCGACATCTGCAGGAAGACGCGGAAGAAGTCGCGGATGTTGTCCGCGCCGTGCTCGGCGAAGCTCTCGGCGCAATCGCCGCCCTGGAGAAGAAACGCCTTGCCCTCGGCGACCTGGGCGAGCTGCTTCTTCAGCTTGCGCGCCTCACCTGCAAAAACGAGCGGCGGAAAGGTCGCCAGACGGGCCTCGACCTCGGCGAGCGCCGCGGCGTCCGGATAGGAGGGAACCTGAAGGATGGGTTTGCTTCTCCAGGAATTCGGCGACCATTTCTTCATCGACTTGACCCAATGCTCATGCCGCCCGCGAGCAGCGGAACGGCGCTAGATGCCGGCAAAGCCGGCGAAAGCGGCTCTATACCGCAACAGAATGCGGCATTCCACCTGATTCGAGCCTGCCTGGGGCGGCCTCACATCGCCCGTTCGCCGTTCACAAGCCTGTGGCTCGGCTTGTACATGGTGACGAGTTCCTCCGCCGCCGAGGGGTGCAGCGCCATGGTGGCGTCGAAATCCGACTTGGTCAGGCCGGCCTTCAGCGCGATGCCCAGAAGCTGCGCCATCTCGCCGGCGTCCGGCCCCAGCACGTGCGCGCCGAGCACCCGGCCGCTGTCGGCGTCGACCACCAGCTTGGTCAGCATGCGCTCCTGCCGGCCCGACAGCGTGTGCCGCATCGGCCGGAACACGGCGCGGTAGACGTCGACGGTCGCATACTTCTTCCCGGCATCGTCCTCCGACAGGCCGACCGTGCCGATCTCCGGCTGCGAGAACACGGCGGTCGGGATGCAGGCGTGGTCGGGCTTCGTCGGATTGGCCTTGAAGGCCGTTTCCACGAAGCACATAGCCTCATGGATGGCGACCGGCGTGAGCTGCACCCGGTCGGTCACGTCGCCCACCGCCCAGATGTTCTCCACGCTGGTGCGGGAGAACGCGTCCACGACGATCTCGCCGGTCTTGCCGAGCTCGACGCCGGCCTTTTCCAGGCCAAGACCTTCTGTGTTGGGGATGCGGCCGATCGCCAGCATGACCTGGTCGGCGACCAGCACCTCGCCGCTGTTCAGCGTGGCGTGCAGCCGGCCGTCGCGCTTGTCGATCGCCTCGAAGATGGTGTGGCACAGGATGCGGATGCCCTTGGCCTCCATCGCCTCGTGCAGCATGCGCCGCAGGTCCGTGTCGAAGCGCGACAGGATCTCCTTGCCACGGTAGACCAGCGTGACCTCGACGCCCAGCCCGTGGAAGATGTTGGCGAACTCGACGGCGATGTAGCCGCCGCCAGCGATGACGATGGATTTCGGCAGTTCTTTCAGGTCGAACGCCTCGTCGGAGAAGATGCAGTGCTCGTTGCCGGGAAGCGCGGCATGCGGGTTCGGCCGGCCGCCGGTCGCGATCAGGATCTGGTCGGCGGTGACGGTGCGGTTCTCGCCGACCAGCCGGACCGTGTGCGCGTCGACCAGCTCGGCGCGCGTGGCGAACAGCTCGCCCCCTGCCCCCGAAATGCCGCGCTGGTAGAGCGTCTCCAGCCGGGCGATCTCGCGGTCCTTGTTGGCGACCAGCGTCGGCCAGTCGAAGCTGGTCTCGCCGACGCTCCAGCCATAGCCGGCCGCATCCTCGAAATGCTCGTGGAACTGCGAGGCGTAGACGTAGAGCTTCTTCGGCACGCAGCCGCGGATGACGCAGGTGCCGCCGAAGCGGAACTCCTCCGCGATGCCGACGCGCTTGCCGAGCGCGGCGGCCACGCGCGCCGCCCGGACGCCGCCGGACCCGCCGCCGATGACGAAGAGATCGTAGTCGTAGTTCATGGCGTTTCCCGTCCCTGCCCCGTTTGCCCCTGACGTATGCAGGGAACGGCAAAAAGAAAAGCCCGGCGCGAGACCGGGCTTGGCCTGTCCGCCGGGCGAACGGTCAGGGCTTGGCCGCCGGCGGGGTCGCGGCCGGCGCGGGCGCCTTCTCGGCCGCCTTGGCGCCCATGACCTGGTTGAGATGCGCGCCGACCTCCTTGGCGAGGTCGCGGGCGACGCCGTTCTGCCAGATGTTGACCGCCTTCACGAGCTCGCGCGACACGACCGGCCCTTCCGACAGCAGCTTCTTGCCGGCCTCGCTGTTGTAGAAGCCGGCGATGCCGTTCAGCTCCGCCTCGGAGAAGCTGCGGGCGTAGATCAGTGCCGCCTCGCGCTCGAGGTCGGTGCGGCGCCCGGCGAGCGCGATGGCCTTCTCGTCCACGGTCGAGGTGATCAGCGCCTCGATGTCGGGGTTCTGGCGGATCAGGTCGGCCTTCAGCGCCTGCGCCGCCTGCGGCAGGATCGAATCATACGAGTCCGTCGCCCGGATGGCGGCGATCGCCGCCCGCGCCGCTTTCAGGTGGGAATCGGAAACCTCCTGCGTGGAGGTCTGGGCGGCCGGCGCTGCCTGCTGCGCGAAGACGGGCCCCGCCAGACCGGCCGCCGCCACGGCGGTCAGGGCCAGGGTTGCGCTGCGAAGGCCTTGCATCATGGTCATGGTCGGCAAACTCCTAGGATCATTCGGTTCGGCTCACAGTCCTCACGCCGCCGGCGCCGGAGATGACGGCGAGGTCTGCCAAGCCCAGAAACAGCCCGTGCTCGACCACCCCCGGAATGGCATGCAGAGCACCCGACAGCGCTCTTGGATCGGGAATGCGGCCAAAAGATGCGTCAAGGATCAGGTGGCCGCCGTCTGTAACAAAAGGCTCGTTCCCCGTCATCCTCAATGTGAGCGGGCCGTCCAGGCCGAGCGTCACGGCGGCGGCGGCGATCGCCCGCTCGGTCGCCCTGAGGCCGAAGCGGTTGACCTCGATGGGCAGCGGGAAGCGCCCAAGCGTCCCGACCAGCTTCGAGTCGTCGGCGATGACGATCATCCGCGCCGAGGCGGCCGCGACGATCTTCTCGCGCAGCAGCGCTCCGCCGCCGCCCTTGACCAGGGTGAGCGCGGCGTCGATCTCGTCCGCGCCGTCCACCGTGAGGTCGAGCTCGGGCATCTCGTCCAGCGTGGCCAGCGGAACGCCGAGCTCGCGGCACAGCGCCGCCGTGCGCTCGGAGGTCGGCACGCCGACGATCTCCAGGCCCTGCGAGACGCGCTCCGCCAGCAGCCGCACGAACTCCTCGGCCGTCGAGCCGGTGCCGATGCCGAGCCGCATGCCCTCATCCACATGCGCGAGCGCGGTGCGAGCGGCTTCGACCTTCAGCGTCCTGGCATCCATCGGCGGCGGCGTCCTGTCCAAATCGTCGCGGCGCTTTACCATCTTTGCCCGACCGGTCAAAGGCGGGCTCGCTTGCGTGCCGGCGGGCATCCCGCTATCGGCAGGAGCCGCCCCGATCACCTCCCAAGGAAGAGCCTTGCATGAGCCAGCCCATCATCGTCTTCGACCTCGACGGAACGCTCGTGGACACGGCGCCCGACCTGCTCGACAGCCTCAACCACGCGCTGGTCGACGGCGGCCTGACGCCCGCCGACGCCGCCGCGCTGCGCGGCTTCGTCGGCCTCGGCGGGCGGGTCATGATCGAAAAGGCCTTTGCCGCGCAGCGCAGACCGCTGGACTCGGCCGAGCACGAACGCCTGCTGTCGCTGTTCCTCGAACACTACGGCGCGGGCCTTCCCGGCAAGTCGAAGCCCTATCCCGGCGTGCCGGCCGCACTGGACCGGTTTGCCGCCGCCGGCTGGCGCATGGCGGTCTGCACCAACAAGTTCGAGGGGCTGGCGAAGACACTGCTCTCCGGCCTCGATCTTACCGAACGCTTCGAGGCGATCACCGGACAGGACACCTTTTCGTTCCGCAAGCCCGACCCGCGCCACCTCACCGAAACCATCCGCATGGCCGGCGGCGACGCCGGCCGGGCGATCATGGTCGGCGATTCGCGCACCGACATCGACACGGCGAAAGCGGCGGGCATCCCCGTGGTGGCCGTCGATTTCGGCTACACCGACCGGCATGTGCGCGAATTCGAGCCTTCGGCGGTGATCTCGCATTTCGACGAGCTGACCATGGAGCTGGCCAGACGGCTGCTGTCGGGATCGGCCGGACGGCGTCCTTGACTTCCGGCGACGGCCTATCCTATATCGCCCGCACGCTTGGCCGGTGGCCATCAGCGGGCGATTAGCTCAGCGGGAGAGCACACCCTTCACACGGGTGGGGTCGCAGGTTCAATCCCTGCATCGCCCACCATTCTTTCCGCCGCCTTCCCTCGAAGTCCCAAGCTTTTCGCACAGGCGGAACGGCCGGCGATCAGCCTTGCAGGAACATCGTGTAGGCCGGGTTGGCCGTCTCCTCCCAGCAGGCGTAGCCGAGCGCCGCGAGATAGGCCGCGAAGGCCGGCCGCGTGGCCGGCGGCACCTGGATGCCGGCAAGGACGCGGCCGTAGTCCGAACCGTGGTTGCGGTAGTGGAACAGCGAGATGTTCCACTCCGGCGCAAGCCCTTCCAGGAAGCGCAACAGAGCGCCCGGCCGCTCCGGGAATTCGAATCGATAGACGAGCTCGTTCTCGAGGCCCTCGACGCGGCCGCCGACCATGTAGCGGATATGGAGCTTCGCGACCTCGTTGTCGGTCAGGTCGAGCACGCGGTGTCCGTGCCCCTCCAGCAGCGAAACGATCCCGGCCTTCTCGGCGTCGCCGCCTTTCAGCCTGATGCCCACGAAGATGTTGGCCGAGGCGTCATGCGAAATGCGGTAGTTGAATTCGGTGATGGCGCGATCGCCGAGCAGGCGGATGAATTCGCGATAGGCGCCCGGCCGCTCGGGAATGGTGACGGCGAGGACCGCCTCGCCGCGCTCGCCGATCTCGGCGCGCTCGGCGACATGGCGCAGGCGGTCGAAATTGATGTTGGCGCCGGAGCAGACGGCGATCGCCGCGCCGGGAGTCGTCAGGCTGGACTGGTGCTTGCGCAGCCCGGCCAGCGAAACCGCGCCGGCCGGCTCGGCGATCGCCCTGGTGTGTTCGAACACGTCCTTGATGGCGGCGCAGATCTCGTCGGTCGAGACTGTGACCAGATCGTCCAGCGTGTCCTTCAGGATGGCGAAGGTGTGCTCGCCGGCCTGCTTCACGGCCACGCCGTCGGCGAAGATGCCGACCTCGTTCAGCGGCACGGGGCGTCCGGCGGCAAGCGCGGCCTTCATCGACGCCGCGTCCTCGGGCTCGACGCCGATGATCCTGATGTCGGGCCGCAGGAACTTCACATAGGCCGCGATGCCGGCGGCGAGGCCGCCGCCGCCGATCGGAACGTAGATCGCCGCGATGCGGTCGCTGTGCTGGCGCAGGATCTCGACGCCGATCGTGCCCTGCCCGGCGATGACGGTAAGGTCGTCATAGGGGTGCACGAAGGTGAGATGCCGCGCCTCGCACAGGGCGAGCGCATGCACCCTGGCGTCGTCGAACGCGTCGCCGTGGATGATGACCTCGCCGCCCAGCCGCCGCACCGCCTCGACCTTGATGGAGGGGGTGGTCGCGGGCATGACGATGATCGACCGCACGCCCATGCGCGTCGCCGAATAGGCCAGCCCCTGCGCGTGGTTGCCGGCCGAGGCGCAGATGACGCCCTTGCCCCGCTCAGCGTCCGTCAGGGCGACAAGCTTGTTGTAGGCACCGCGCAGCTTGAAGGAGAAGACCGGCTGCAAATCCTCCCGCTTGAGATAGACGGGCCGCCCGAGTTTTTCAGAAAGCGACCCCATCCTGTCGAGCGGCGTCTCGACGGCGACGTCGTAGACGGCGGAGGAGAGGATGGCGCGGATGAGGTCGTGCACGGCCTCAGCTCGTTGGCGCGCGGGATTCTTCCGTCTTCTTCATCGCCAGCCCCATGCGGCTGTCGCGATCGTAGACGTCGGCGAAATACTCGATCTTGCCGTGCGCGTTCGGCCACGCGGTGAAATAGGCGACGTAGACGGGGATCCGCCGCTTCACCTTCTCGGTGGAGTGGCCCTGCGCGAGCTTCCTGGCCACGTGGTCGACCGTGGTCCCAAGCACGGCGGCGGCCATCTCGCGCGGCTGCTGCAGGCGCACGCAGCCATGGCTGAAGGCCCGCATGTCGCGGTTGAACAGGCTCTTCTCCGGCGTGTCGTGCATGTAGATCGCATGCTCGTTGGGGAACAGGATCTTCAGCTCGCCGAGCGCGTTGGCCTCGCTCGGCGTCTGGCGCACGTTGTAGGGCACCTTCGATCCGTACTGTCCCCAGTCGATGGAGGACGACGGTATGCGCCTGCCCTTGGAATCGGTCACCTCGTAGCCGGCGCGGTCCAGATAGCCGGGATCGCGGCGCAGGCGCGGCAGCATCTCGTTGACGATGATCGACTGCGGCACGCCCCAATAGGGGTTGTAGTCGACCTGCTCGATCTCATCCATGAAGAAGCTGGTCTGGTTGGTCGTCTTGCCGATCACGGCGCGCATGTTCAGCTTCTCGGCGTCGTTCTCGATGTAGGCGGCCGTATAGGCCGGCTGGTTGATGAAGACATAGGTGCCGCCGAGGTCGGAAGGCAGCCAGCGGAGCTGTTCCAGCGCCACGACGACCTTCCCGATACGGTCCGCCTTCGAAACGCCGGCGAGCTCCGCCACGGTGCGCGGGCCGATGACGCCGTCCGGCTTCAGGCCCTTCTTCTGCTGCATCGCCTTGATCAGGGGCACGATCTCCTGCGAATAGACCTCCGAGCCGGCGTGGACGGCCAGAAGCTCGCCGAACTGGCCGCCGAGCTCGTCGTCCAGGCCCCGGCCGATCAGCGTCAGCAGCTTCGGCAGCTCCGGGCTGCTCTCGCCGGGTTTCAGAAGCAGCTTCGGGTCGACGACGATGTCGTTCTCCTCGCTGGCGCGCAGCGCCTCCAGCTCGACGCGCAACTGGCGGTACTGGGCGTTCTGCGGATGGCGCGATTCGAGATAGGCGCGGATGTCGCCCGAACCCGCCAGAGAGGCGAGCACGCCCGCCGCGTTGAACGGCTTGGGCGCGAAATCATGGTAGCCCGAGATGCGGTTCGGATCGATCCGGCCGCCGCGCGCATCGTGCACGTAGCGCAGCACGCGCGCCGACATGGCCATCTCGAAGCGGATCAGCGCGTCCGTCGCGCTCCCCCCCTCGCCCGCCGCGCCGCCGGGCAGCGAAACGGCGTAGTCCCGCGGGTCGAGCCCGTGGCCTCCGGCCTCGGACAGCACGCGCAGGGCGGCGCGCGCGCGCGCGTCGAGCCGGCCGTCCTCGATCCAGATGAAGGCGGGATTCTTCGCATAGTACTGGACGATCGCCTTGCCGATATCGGCTTCGGCGGGCAGGTCGAAGCTCCTCAGACCATTGACCGCCTCGCGAAAACCATCCGACGCCACCGGGACGGCGTCGAGCGAGGCCTGCTGCGCGATGGCCAGCAACGGTGAGAAATCGACGCGGCGCAGCGCGTCGGGCTTGTAGGTGTAGTAGCTCGGCGCGCTGATCTTGGCGGGCTCGGCCGCCCGCTGCGCGGCGCGCGGTTGAGGCTGCGGCGCCGGCGGAAACGCCTCGCGGTTCTGCCGCTTGATGCCGCCGCCGAAAAGCGCCTCGAAGAAGGATTGCGCATGGGCCTGCGGGGCGGCCACGGCCACCGCGCCGGCGACCAGGAGAAGCCGGGCGAAAGCGGCCTTGTGCGGAAGAGCTCTCATCGTTACCCCGCTCGCGCCGGACGAATCCGGATGCGTCATGCTGTGCAGAACCGGCGGCGTTTGTAAGGCACCGCGTCGTTCGATTCATACCGATAACGTTAAGCTTTCATAAATTTCCCGGCCGGTGTTGCAGCGGGACTTCACAAGGCCGTTATCGGCCGGCCGGGGCCGCGACGCGGGATCCGCGGGTGCGGGACGGCGGGCGGCCTCCCAGAAAGGGCCGCAGCAGGGCCAGCAGCGCGACGCCCATGCAACCGGCCAGAACCCACCAGGCAGGCCGGATGGAGAACGAGAATTGCAGGTTGGCGAGCAGCACGCGCATGGGCGGTATGCCGGTGGCAACGGCGTACCACAGATACTCCGCCCCGGCCGTCAGCAATGCCGCCAGAACGGCGATCGCCGCCAGAACCAGCGGCGAGGCGATGTCGAAGCCGCGCGCGTTGGCCAGCCGATAGAGCAGCAGCGCCAGCAGCGCGCCGGCCATGAGCGTCGGCTCGTAGACGTCGGCCTTCGACTGGATGAAGAAGTGGACGACGCCGAGCACCGCGAGAAGATAGACCACCCGGTGCAGGCTGTTCCATTTGCGGCCGAGCCTGCGGATCATGGCGTCGGTGGAGGTGACGCCGAGGATCGCCAGCCCGCTCAGCGCGACGAAGCCGATGGTCAGGTAGAAGCGCAGCGCGATCTCGGACGCGACCTTGCCGAGCGCGAAGTCGAGATCGACCGTGTAGAGCAGGAAATGCACAAGCGCGTAGCCCAGCGCGGCCAGCCCCACCATGCGCCTCACCAGGATCAGCCGGTTCCAGCCCGTTATGCGCCGCAGCGGGGTGACGGCGAGGGAGACGAGCAGCCAGCGGATCGCCCAGTCGCCCGTCTCGTGGATCGCCTCCGTGACGGGACGCGGGCCCAGCGCGTTCGTCGCCAGCCGCCATGCCAGCACGAGCCCCGGCACGAACAGCAGCGCGAAGACGGCCGCCTTGAGCGGCGAGAACGTCCCCGAGCGGTCGAGCCAGGGGAGAAACCGTGCGATCGTCAAGCGCCGTAGCCTTTCATCGATGTGCGCTCCACGCTTACGGGATGCCGCGGCGCATGGCGCATCACTTCACGGTGAGCGGCCTTGTTGGCCCGGCGCGTCCCGCGAAAGCCCTTTCTGCGCCAGCTCGTCCAGATAGGCCTGCCAGCGCTCCGCCTGCTCCCGGCCGAGCGTGTCGAGATAGGTCCATGTGTAGAGGCCGGTGTCGTGCCCGTCGTCGAAGGTGATGCGCACCGCGTAGTTGCCGACCGGGTCGATGCGGGAGATGGCGACGGCGCGCTTGCCGCCCACCGTCACCCTCTGCTCCGGCGAATGGCCCTGCACCTCGGCCGACGGCGACAGCACGCGCAGCAGCTCGGCCTCCAACGCCACCGGCTCCCGCCCCGGAAAGGTCACCGTGAGGCGGCGGCGATCCTTAGCCACCCGCAATTCCGTCGGCGCCGTCATCGATGAATGAAACCCCGCCCATGCGCCCGCTTGATCCGGGCATCGAAAGATACGACATAGGGTACATGGCGCAGGCAGCAAGAGAAATGTCCTTCGGCCCGAACATGACCGATGGCATGATCGATCCGTTCGGACGGGCGATCACCTATCTGCGCGTGTCGGTGACCGACCGCTGCGACTTCCGCTGCACCTACTGCATGGCGGAGGACATGTCCTTCCTGCCCAGGAAGGACCTCCTGTCGCTGGAGGAGCTGGACCGCCTGTGCAGCGTGTTCATCGACAAGGGCGTGCGCAAGCTGCGCCTCACCGGCGGCGAGCCGCTGGTGCGCAAGAACCTGATGCATCTGGTCGAACAGCTTTCGCGCCATCTGCGCAGCGGCGCGCTGGACGAGCTGACGCTGACCACCAACGGCTCGCAGCTCGCGCGCCATGCCGCCGCGCTCGCCGCCAACGGGGTGCGGCGCATCAACGTGTCGCTGGACACGCTGGACGCCGGCAAGTTCCGCGCCATCACCCGCTGGGGCGATCTCGGCCGCGTGCTGGAAGGCATCGACGCCGCCCAGGCCGCCGGCCTGGCGGTTAAGCTGAACGCCGTCGCGCTGAAGGGCTTCAACGACGCCGAGATTCCCGACCTCATGCGCTGGGCGCATGGCCGGGGAATGGACCTGACCGTGATCGAAACCATGCCGATGGGCGACATAGACGGCGACCGGACCGACCAGTACATGCCGCTGTCGCTGCTGCGCGCCGAGCTCGAGCGCCGCTTCACGCTGACCGACATCCCCTTCCGCACGGGCGGCCCCGCCCGCTACGTCGAGGTGAAGGAGACGGGCGGGCGGCTGGGTTTCATCACCCCGATGACGCACAATTTCTGCGAAAGCTGCAACCGTGTGCGCCTGACCTGCACGGGCACGCTCTATATGTGCCTCGGCCAGGAGGACGCGGCCGACCTGCGCGCGCCGCTGCGCGCCTCCGAAGGCAACGAGCTGCTCTCGCGGGCGATCGACGAAGCGATCGGCCGCAAGCCGAAAGGGCATGACTTCGTCATCGACCGCCGCAACAACCGGCCGTCCGTTGCACGCCATATGAGCGTGACCGGGGGCTGAGCGCGCGGGGCGGCTTCAATCCGGGAGCAAAACGGTCTACAGGACCGCAAACTCTCCTGCCCCATGGTCCTGTCTTGTCTCCAAACTTCAGCGGCGCCGTCTTCATGGTGGTCTCGATGGCGGTGTTCACCGTCAACGACGCGATCCTCAAATATGTCGGCGGCGAGATGAACATCGGCCAGGCGATCTTCATCAGGGGTCTTTTCGCCACGGCCATCATCGGCGGCATCGGCGTGGCGAATGGCACGCTGCGGATTCCGCGCCAGGCGCTGCATCCAATGGTTCTGCTGCGGGTCAGCGCCGACTTGGCCACGACCTTCGCCTACATGCTCGCCCTGCAACACATTCCACTCGGCGACACGGTCGCCATCTATCAGGCGCTGCCGCTGGCGGTGACGCTCGGCGCCTCACTTTTCCTCCGCGAATATGTCGGCTGGCGCAGATGGCTCGCCATCGCGTTCGGGTTTCTCGGCGTGCTGATCATCGCCGCTCCGGGCGGGGGAAGCTTCAACCCCTATACCATCCTGTTGCTGGGCGCGGTGGCGAGCAGCGCGGCGCGCGACCTGCTGATACGCAGGATCCCCCGCGAGATACCGGCCACGCTGATCTCGTTCGTCAACTCCTGCTCGGTCATGGTGTTCGGCGGTCTGCTCGTGCAGCCGCTGGGCGGGTGGGTGACGCCGACGGCCGGCAGCGTCGGCGTGCTGGCGCTGGCGGCGGCGATGCTCGCCACCGGCTACCAGTTCTTCATCATGTCGACGCGGCTCGGCGAGGTGTCCTTCATCGCTCCGTTCCGCTACACCTCGCTGATGTGGGGCCTGGTGCTCGGCGCGCTCGTCTTCGGCGAGGTTCCGGGCGTCGCCATGCTTGCCGGCGCGTCGATGATCCTCGCATCCGGCCTCTACACGCTGCATCGGGAGCGTGTCGTGCAGCGGGCGCGGAACGCGGCGGAAAGCGCCGCCAGGTCGCCGCCGCCCGGCGCCGCCTCATGAGCGCGGCATCCGGGCCTTCGGCGCGGCCGGCCGGCCTGGTGCTCGCCGGAGGCGCGTCGCGGCGCATGGGCGGGCCGGACAAGGCGCTGGCGCCGCTCGGCGGCAGGCCGCTCATCGCGCATGCGCTGGACAGGCTGCGGCCGCAGGCCAGCCCTGTCGCGGTCAGCGCCAACGGCGATCCCGGTCCGCTTTCGGCCTTCGGCGCGCAGGTCCTGGCGGACCCCCATGAGGTCCGCATGCGAGGCCCGCTTTCCGGCATCCTGTCGGGCCTGATCTGGGCCGATCGCGAGGCGCGCGCTACCCATCTGCTGACGGTGGCCGTCGATACGCCCTTCTTCGCCGCCGATCTCGGGACGAGGCTGGCGGCGGCGGCTGGGGCGAAGGCCGACCGTGCCGCCGTTGCGCGCTCGGGCGGCCGGTGGCATCCGGTCTTCGCGCTGTGGCCCGTCGCCGCCGCCGACCGGCTGGCGCGCTTCCTGCGCGAGGAGGAGGATGTCAGCGTCATGCGCTTCCTGCTGGGCGGCGATGTCGTTCCGGTCGACTTCGCCCTGCGGGACGACGGCGGCGATCCGTTCTTCAACATCAACACGCCGCAGGACCTCGCCTCGGCGGACGCAATGCAGAGGGCGCGCCGGCCGTGAAACAGCGGGTCTTCGGCATCACGGGCTGGAAGAATTCGGGCAAGACGACGCTGGTCGAGCGGCTGGTGGCGGAGTTTCGCCGGCGCGGCCGGGTCGTCTCGACGGTCAAGCACGCCCATCACGATTTCGACATCGACAAGCCCGGCGCCGACTCCTTCCGGCATCGCGCCGCCGGCGCCTCCGAGGTCGCCATCGTGTCGAACCGGCGCTGGGCGCTGATGCACGAGCTGCGCGACGAGCCGGAGCCGCCGCTGGCCGACATACTGGCCCGGCTTGCGCCCTGCGACCTCGTCCTCGTGGAAGGCTACAAGCGCGAGGCGCATCCCAAGATCGAGGCGCGCCGGCTGGCGGCACGGGACACCGCGCCGATCTGGCCAGGCGACGACGCCATCGCGGCGATCGCTGCCGACCACGCCGTCACGGAGGGCGGCCTGCCCTGCTTCCCGCTGGACGACATCGGCGCCATCGCCGACTTCATTGAGGCGCGGCTGGGCATCGCGCGATAGGCCGCCGCCGGGCAAACCATGCCTTCGCATGACGTTGCGGCAGCATGCGGCCGGCCCGCCGGGCGGGAATCACAATTGATTTTTCGGCGAAACTGGACCCGAATGTCCGCGAGGGGGTCAGTTGAACGAGGCGGATGCCTGAATTCCGTCCGACCGCGATGATGAGAGGTTCGACATGCGTAAACTGCTATTGGCGCTGCTGGCGTCGGCATCCTTGACGGGGCTGGCGCAGGCACAGGACACGACCCTGAAGATCGGCACCGAAGGCGCGTATCCCCCCTTCAACAACCTGACGGCCAGCGGCCAGCTCGAGGGTTTCGACGTCGAGATCGCCAGGGCGCTCTGCGACGAGATGAAGACGAAGTGCGAGTTCGTCACGCAGGATTGGGACGGCATGATCCCCGCCCTGCAGGCCGGCAAGTTCGACGCCATCGTGGCGTCGATGTCGATCACCCCCGAACGCCAGCAGCAGGTCGACTTCAGCGATCCGTACTACGTCAATTCGCTGACCTTCGTGGCGCCGAAGGACGCGGCGTTCGACGCCAAGGCGCAGGACGGCAAGTCGATCGGCGTGCAGCAGGGAACGATTGCGGCGAGCTTCGCGGAAAGCAACTACAAGGGCGCCGACGTGAAGGCCTATCCGACCCAGCTCGAAGCCTGGGCCGACCTGGAGAACGGCCGCATCGATTCGGTGCTGGCCGATTTCGGCGTGCAGTACGGATGGATCAGCAGCCCGGACGGCGCGTGCTGCGAGTTCAAGGGCGATCCGGTCAGCAGGGACGACAAGATCGGCATCGCCATCCGCAAGGGCGACACGGCGCTGGCCGGCAGGCTGAACGAGGCGATCAAGGCGATCCGCGCCAACGGCAAATATGCCGAGATCAACAAGAAGTATTTTCCGTTCGACATCTTCGGCCAATAGGCCGGCACGGCGGATGCTTCCCCCTTTTCGGAGCGCATCCGCCATGCAACATTAGGCGCCGATGGACGCGCTCGCCCTCCTGAGCTTCGGCCCCACGGGATGGGGCGACGAAATCGCCTGGGGCGTCCTCGTCACCGTTTCACTGGCTCTGGCCACCCTGCCCTTCGGCCTCGCGCTCGGCTTCCTGGTGGCGCTGGCCAAGCAATCGCCCGAGCCGTCGCTGCGCGCCGCCGGCCAGATCTACACGACGATCTTTCGCGGCCTGCCCGAGCTGCTGACCCTGTTCCTCGTCTATTTCGGCGTGCAGATCGGGTTGCAGCGGATCGTGCGCCTCGTCATTCCCGACGCCGCCATCGAGGTGAACAGCTTCGTCGCCGGCATGATCGCGCTGGGCGTCGTCTTCTCCTCCTATGCCAGCGAGGTGTTCCTGTCGGCCTTCAAGGCGATCCCGCGCGGGCAATATGAAGGCGGGCATGCGCTCGGCCTGACCGACGCGCAGACGATGCGCCTCGTCATCCTGCCGCAGCTCCTGCGCGTCGCCCTGCCCGGCCTCGGCAATCTCTGGCTGATCCTGGTCAAGGACACGGCGCTGGTCTCGGCGATTGGTCTGTCCGACATCCTGCGGCAGGCGGGCATCGCGGCGCGCGTCAGCCGCGAGCAGTTCCTGTTCTTCGGCGTTGCGATCCTGATCTATCTCGCGCTCGCCGTCATTTCCTCGGCCGGCATTTCCGCCATCGAGCGGCGCGTCGGGCGCGCGAGGCCGGCGCGATGACGGCGGAGGCGCTGGCGCAACGCCCCCCGGCTCCGCCGCGGCCATGGACGCGGGCGCGCATCGCCGGCTGGGTCCTGCTCGGCCTGTGGGCCGCCGCCGGCCTCGGGCTGGCGCTGTTCCTCGTCGCCTCGTGGAATCCCGAGCTGTTCAGCCAGTACGCGCCGCGCTACCTGTCCGGCCTGTGGGTGACGATCCAGCTCGTCGCCATCTCGGTCGCCGTCGGCGCGCTGCTGTCCATCCCCATCGCCTATGCGCGCCTGTCGAGGAACCGGGTGCTGTCCTGGCTGGGCTACGCCTATGTCTACGTCTTCCGCGGCACGCCGCTGCTGGCGCAGACCTTCCTGATCTACTACGGCTTCGGCTCGTTCCGGCCGCAGCTCGAAGCGGTCGGCCTGTGGAGCTTCTTCCGCGAGGCGTGGTCCTGCGCGCTCTTCGCCTTTTCCCTGAACACCGCCGCCTATCAGGCCGAGATCCTGCGCGGCGCGATCCAGAGCGTGCCGCGCGGGCAATGGGAGGGCGCGGCCGCGCTCGGCCTCCACCGGCTCCAGGCGCTACGCCTCGTCGTCCTGCCCCAGGCGCTGGTCGTGGCGCTGCGGCCCTACGGCAACGAGCTGATTCTGATGATCAAGGGCTCGGCCATCGTCGCCATCATCACCGTCTACGACCTGATGGGCGAGACGCGCCGCGCCTATTCGCGCAGCTTCGATTTCCAGACCTATCTGTGGGCCGCGCTGCTCTATCTGGCGCTGGTGGAATCGCTACGCCACGCCGTGGACTGGATCGAGCGGCGGATCACGCGCCATCTGGTGCGCTGACTCCATTTTTGCCCGGCGATGCGATAGGTAGGCTGCGGCTTCGCAACTAAGGATATCGGCATGGCATCGGTGGCGTTTCTCGGGCTCGGCGTGATGGGATACCCCATGGCCGGACATCTCCGGAACAAGGGCGGTCACGACGTGACGGTCTACAACCGCACCACCGCGAAGGCGGAGAAATGGGTGGCCGAGCACGGCGGCGCGTTCGCCAAAACGCCGGCGGAAGCGGCCGAGGGCAAGGATTTCGTCTTCGCCTGCGTCGGCAACGACGACGATCTGCGCGCGGTGACGACCGGTCCGCAGGGCGCGTTCGGAGCGATGAAGCGCGGCGCGATCTTCATCGACAACACCACCGCCTCGGCGGAAGTGGCGCGCGAGCTGGCCGAGGCGGCGAAGGAAGGCGGCTTCTCGGCGCTGGACGCGCCAGTCTCCGGCGGGCAGGCGGGCGCGGAGAACGGCGTGCTGACGGTGATGGTCGGCGGCGAGGCGGAAGCCTACGAGCGCGCCCGGCCGGTGATCGAATCCTATGCGCGCATGGTCGGGCTGATGGGACCCGCCGGCGCGGGACAACTGACCAAGATGGTCAACCAGATCTGCATCGCCGGGCTGGTGCAGGGGCTGGCCGAAGGCATCCATTTCGGCACCAAAGCCGGCCTGGACATGGAGAAGGTGGTCGAGGTCATCTCCAGGGGCGCGGCCGGATCGTGGCAGATGGAGAACCGCCACAAGACCATGATCGCCGGCAAATACGATTTCGGCTTCGCCGTCGACTGGATGCGCAAGGATCTGCGCATCTGCCTCGAAGAGGCCGACCGCAACGGCGCCGGGCTGCCCGTGACGGCGCTGGTCGACCAGTTCTACAAGGACGTGCAGGACATGGGCGGCCGGCGCTGGGACACCTCGTCCCTGCTGGCGAGGCTGGCGCGCTGATTTACCAGCGCGCCAGGCCTTGCGATCAGGTCAGCGGCGAGAGCTGGATTTCGACGCGGCGGTTCTGCGCGCGGCCGGCTTCCGTGGCGTTGGAGGCGACCGGCTGCGACGCGCCGTAGCCGGTGACGGCGAAGCGGCGCGAATCGACGCCCTGCGCGTTCAGGTAGTTCGCCACGGATAGCGCGCGGCGCTGCGACAGGTCCATGTTGTAGCTGGCGCTGCCGGTCGAATCGGTGTGGCCGTAGACGTCGACGATCGTGCGGTTGAACTTGTTCAGCACCAGCGCGACCGAGTTGAGCGTCGGATAGAAGCCGGACTTCACCGCGTCCTGGTCGGTGTTGAAGGTGATGTTGGAGGGCATGTTGAGGATGATGCGGTCCCCTGCCCGCGTGACGCTGACGCCGGTGCCCTGCAACTGGTCGCGCAGCGCCGCCTCCTGGCCGTCCATGTAGTTGCCGACGAGGCCGCCGGCGAGCGCGCCGACGCCGGCGCCGATCAGCGCGTTGCGGCGGTCGTTGCCGCCGGCCAGCATGCCCAGCCCCGCGCCGGCCAGCGCGCCCAGGCCCGCGCCGGCGGCCGTGTTGGAAACCTTCTGCTGGCCCGTATAGGGATCGGTCGTGCAGGCGCCAAGCAGCGCCACAGCCGTCAGCGCGGCAATCAGCTTCTTCATCGTGTCTTTCCCTCTCCTCGCCGGCGCGGCCGAATCTCGCCGCGCCGCGCCGTGTCCTTCACGCCGTCTATAGCATGAAATGCGGCGAAATGCCGACGCCGAAGCGGACGTCGCAAGCTGCACGCGTCCGCTGGATCAACCCGCCCGTTCGATGCGGATCACCTGCGGCTTGTCGACCAGATGGCGGTCGCGGGTGACGCCTTCCACCGCCTTGCGGACGGCGGCCTCCGTCGTCTCGTGCGTGACGAGGATGACGGTCTTCTGGTCGCTGCCATTGTCCTCGACCGACCGCTGCACGATCGATTCCAGCGAGATGTCGTTGTCGGCCATGCGCTTGGCGATGGCCGCGAACACGCCGATGCGGTCGTGCACCGTCAGGCGGATGAAATAGCCGCCGGCATGGCTGCGCATCTGCGCCTTCTTATAGGGCTTCAGCTCCTTCGCCGGCGTGCCGAAGACGGGGCCGTGCTGGAAACCCGGCCGGCTCTTGGCGATGTCGGCGATGTCGCCGATGACGGCCGAGGCGGTGGCGTTGCCGCCGGCGCCGGGACCGGACAGCAGAAGTTCGCCCAGAATGTCGGTCTCGATGGCGACGGCGTTGGTGACGCCGTGCACCTGCGCGATTACCGACGCGGTCGGCACCATGGTCGGGTGGACGCGCTGCTCGATGCCGCTCTCGGTCTTCTGCGCGACGCCCAGAAGCTTGATGCGGTAGCCGAGCTCGGCGGCCGCGCGGATGTCGGCTTGCGTGATGTTGGAGATGCCTTCCAGATAGATGTCGCCGGCGGCGATCTTCGTTCCGAAGGCGAGGCTGGTCAGGATGGCCAGCTTGTGCGCGGTGTCGTTGCCCTCGATGTCGAAGGTCGGGTCGGCTTCGGCGTAGCCCAGCCGCTGTGCGTCCTTCAGGCAGGCGTCGAAGGACAGGCCTTCCGCCTCCATGCGGGTCAGGATGTAGTTGCAGGTGCCGTTGAGTATGCCGAAGACGCGCGACACGGAGTTGCCGGCCATGGCCTCGCGCATGGTCTTGATGACGGGGATGCCGCCGGCCACTGCCGCCTCGTAGTTGAGCAGGACGCCTTTCTTCTCCGCCACCTCGGCCAACGCCACGCCATGACGGGCCAGCAGCGCCTTGTTGGCCGTCACGACATGGCGGCCGGCGTCCAGCGCGGCGCGCACGCAGGCCTTCGCCGGCCCCTCGTCGCCGCCGATCAGTTCCACGACGACGTCGACCTCGGCCGTCTCGGCCAGTTTCACGGGATCGTCGAACCACTGCATGCCGGACAGGTCGACGCCACGGTCGCGCGAGCGGTCGCGCGCCGAGACGGCCGTGACGGCGATGGGACGGCCGCACTGGCGGGCGAGCTGCCCGGCCTTCTGCGACAGCACGCGCACCACGGACGCGCCGACCGTGCCGAGACCGGCGATTCCGACACGCAAAGCTTCGGCCATAGGCTTATTCAACCCCTCGATCTTGTCGAAACCGGAACGGTACTCGGGACTTTCGTGCCCTCAGCGCCGCGCGGCGATGGACACGACGTTGTTGGGCTGCTTCGCGGCGGTGCTGAGGAAGCGCTTGATGCTGCGCGCGGCCTGCCGGATGCGGTGCTCGTTCTCCACCAGCGCCAAGCGTACATAGTCGTCGCCATGCTCGCCGAAGCCGATGCCGGGCGCCACCGCGACATCCGCATGCTCGATGAGCAGCTTGGAGAACTCGACCGAGCCGAGATGCCGGAAGGGCTCCGGGATCGGCGCCCAGGCAAACATGGTCGCCGCCGGCGGCGGCACGTCCCATCCGGCGCGGGAGAATGAATCCACCATCACGTCGCGGCGCTTGCGATAGACCTCGCGCACCTCGGCGATGTCGGAGCCGTCGCCGTTCAGCGCGGCGGTGGCGGCCACCTGGATCGGCGTGAACGCGCCGTAGTCGAGATAGGACTTCACCCGCGTCAGCGCCGAGATGAGGCGCTCGTTGCCCACCGCGAAGCCCATGCGCCAGCCGGGCATGGAGAAGGTCTTCGACATGGAGGTGAACTCGACCGCCACGTCCATCGCGCCCGGCACCTGAAGCACGGAAGGCGGCGGGTTGCCGTCGAAATAGATCTCCGAATAGGCGAGGTCGGACAGGATGATGATCTCGTGCTTGCGCGCGAAGGCGACCACGTCCTTGTAGAAATCCAGCGAGGCGACGAAGGCCGTCGGGTTGGACGGGTAGTTGAGGATCAGCGCCAGCGGCTTCGGGATCGAATGGCGGAAGCCGCGCTCCAGCGCCGGGATGAAGCCGTCGTCCGGCTCCACCTGCATGGAGCGGATCACGCCCCCCGACATGATGAAGCCGAAGGCGTGGATGGGATAGGTCGGGTTGGGGCAAAGCACCACGTCGCCCGGCGCGGTGATGGCCTGCGCCATGTTGGCGAAGCCCTCCTTGGAGCCGAGCGTCGCCACCACCTGGGTGTCGGGGTTGAGCTTCACGCCGAAGCGGCGCGCATAATAGGCGGCCTGCGCCCGGCGCAGCCCCGGAATGCCGCGCGAGGACGAATAGCGGTGGGTGCGCGGATCGCGCACCACCTCGATCAGCTTGTCGACGATGGCCTTCGGCGTCGGCAGGTCGGGATTGCCCATGCCGAGGTCGACGATGTCGGCGCCGCGGGCTCGCGCCGTCGCCTTGAGCCGGTTGACCTGCTCGAAGACGTAGGGGGGAAGGCGGCGAACCTTGTGGAATTCTTCATCCATGACGTGGACCCAAGCGGCGCGGTTGATGGCGCGCCCTATACACCTGTTTGCGCGAAGGGTCGAGGGTCGGGACCGGCCCTTCAGCGGGCCGATCGGCCCTCGATCACCTTGAGCGTGTCGCCCTGATCCTCGATCAGTTGCAGGCGGCGGCGCTCCTCGGTGCTCAGCGCCCGTCCGCCCGGCGACTGCCTGCGCTGCGCCGCCTGCAGCGCGGCGTGCTTGGCCTGCGCCTCCTCCGGCGTGAACTGGCGCGTCGCGACCCTCGGCGCGACGTTGAGGTTGGGATAGGTGCCCGTGTCGACCGGGCCGGTGCCGAAGCGGCGCGCCTGCTCGCCGGCATCCAGCGGCGCGATGGCGTCCAGATCGGCGGTCGAGGAGCATCCTGCGGCCAGCGCGGCCAGGGCCGCGGCGAAAAAGCAGCGGAACGACCGGAAAGGCGTGGCGTGGCGCTTTGTCATCTCGATTCCTGGGGTGGCAGACTGGGAATGGCAGACCGGGGAATGGCAGGCTGGACGTTGGACCCGAATATACGTGTCATGGTATCATGTCACGCAACGCTTACGGAGGAAGCACTATCATGGCGAAGGCACCAGAGTCGAATGCGACCGGCGCCGCCTCCGCCGACGCGTCGTCCGGCGTCGACCAGTATCTGGTCAAGGATCCGGAGCGATTCGCGCTCAATCTCGCGCGCATGATCGAGCAGGCCGGCAAGGCCGCCGCGGCCTGGGCGGAGCCGCGCGAGAAGGGCGAGCTGCGCGATTCGCTCGCCGATCCGGCGGCCGACATGGTGAAGACCTTCTCCAAGCTCACCGAATACTGGCTATCCGACCCCGCGCGTGCGCTGGAGGCGCAGGCCAAGCTCTATTCCGGCTACATGTCCGCCTGGACCAGCGCGGTGGCGCGGGCGCAGGAGCCCGGCAAGCCCGGCTCGATCGAGCCCGAGCGCGGCGACAAGCGGTTCCAGGACCCGGAATGGGGCCGCAACGCCTTCTTCGACCTGATGAAGCAGACCTACCTGACCACCTCGCGCTGGGCGCAGGATCTGGTGCTCCACGCCGACGGGCTGGACGAGCAGACAAGGCACAAGGCCGAGTTCTACATGCGCCAGATCGTCAGCGCGCTGTCGCCGTCGAATTTCGTGCTCACCAATCCGGAGCTGTTCCGCGAGACCGTCGCCGACCACGGCGAGAACCTGGTGCGCGGCATGAAAATGCTGGCCGAGGACATCAGCGCCGGCAAGGGCGAGCTGAAGCTTCGGCAGGTCGACACATCCGCCTTCGATCTCGGCCGCAACGTCGCCACCTCGCCCGGCAAGGTGGTCGCGCGTAGCGAAGTCGCCGAGATCATCCAGTACGAGCCCGCGACGGAAAAGGTGCTGAGGCGGCCTCTGCTGATCTGCCCGCCCTGGATCAACAAGTTCTACATTCTCGACCTCAACCCGCAGAAATCCTTCGTCCGCTGGGCGGTCGAGCAGGGCCACACCGTCTTCGTCATCTCTTGGGTGAACCCGGACGAGCGCCATCAGGCGAAGGACTGGGAGGCCTATATCCGCGAGGGCGTGCAATTCGCGCTGGACGCGGTGGAGACGGCCACCGGCGAGAAGCAGGTCAACGCCATCGGCTACTGCGTCGGCGGCACGCTGCTCGCGGCGGCGCTGGCGCTGATGGCGCAGGAAGGCGACAGGCGCATCCGCTCCGCGACTTTCTTCGCCACCCAGGTCGACTTCACCTATGCCGGCGACCTCAAGGTCTTCATCGACGACGACCAGCTCGCGGCGATCGAGCGCGTCATGGGCGCGAAAGGCTATCTCGACGGCAACCGCATGGCGACGGCCTTCAACATGCTGCGCGCCAGCGACCTCATCTGGCCCTACGTCGTGAACAACTACATGCGCGGCAAGGAGCCCCTGCCCTTCGACCTGCTGTACTGGAATGCGGATTGCACCCGCATGACGGCGGCCAACCACGCCTTCTACCTGCGCAACTGCTATCTGGAGAACAACCTGTCCCAAGGACGTATGGAGATCGCCGGCCGCAGGCTCTCGCTCGGCGACATCAAGATTCCGGTCTACAATCTGTCGACCAGGGAGGACCACATCGCCCCCGCCCGCTCGGTCTTCGCCGGCAGCCGCTGCTTCGGCGGGCCGGTCGAGTTCGTCATGGCCGGGTCCGGCCACATCGCCGGGGTGGTCAATCCCCCCGCCATGCAAAAATACCAGCACTGGACCGGCGGCAAGCCGGAAGGCTCGCTTGGGGAATGGATCGGCAAGGCCGAGGAGCACGCCGGCTCGTGGTGGCCGCACTGGCAGCGATGGATCGTGGACAAGGACGCCCGCACGGTGCCCGCGCGCCAGCCCGGCGCCAGGGCTCCCGTGCTCGGCGATGCGCCGGGCCTCTATGTCAAGGAGCGCGTGTAACAATATGTTATGCCGCGCGAATTGACCGTCGCGGCAAATCGGGTGATACCGGCCGACGATTTTTCGCACATGTTGCGTAAAGAGCACGAGTCGCCGCGGCTTCCCCCTCGCATCATCGGGAGCCATGATGTCACGGCGACGGCCGCGCCGGGCAAACCGGCGGCGGCAGGCAGGGGACACGACTTGGCGTCTGCGGATTTGAGACGATCGACGAGCCTGGCCGGCCTTTCGGCAGTCGCCGCGCTGTGCATCGGCCTCGGCGCGTGCAGTTCGACCGGCGATCCGGGACTGGCGCTGGACACCATCTCCCCCGCCGGCGGCATCGCCCCGCTCGGCGTCGCCGAAGCGGACTCCGCGCGGCCCGCCCCGGCGCAGATCGCACTGTCCGGCGAGGCTGCGATGACGGCTCCGTCGAAGAAACCTGACGAGCCGGATGCCGGCTCCGAGACCGGAGCGTCCGCCCGGAAGCCCGCCCCGGCTGCCGAGGCCGGGACGCAGGATGATGCACGGCAGGCGGCGGAACGAGCGCCCGCCGCGCAGCAGGCGGTTGAGCCGGCGCCGCAATCCCGGCAGGCGGCCGAAAAGGCGGCCACAGGCGAGGAAGAGCGCCCGAAGCAGGTCCTGGAGAACGGCGGGCCGATCCTCACCGCCGGCCAGATGCCGGCCTCCCCCCTGCCCGCCAGGAAGAAGGGGTTCCTGAGCTCTTTCTTCGGCGCGCGCGAAGCCTCCGCCGCGCCCGTGCCTTTGGTGGACACGCAGGCCGAGCCCCGCACATCCGCGCCCGAGACCACGAAGACCGAGGAGAAGGCCGCCGAAAAGAGCAAGCCGCTGGTCGTCCTGACATCGACGCCCGGTCAGCAGAAGCCGCTGTCCATGGCGTCGCTCGGCCGCACCACGGGCGGCGACGCCCTGCCCGGCGTGCGCTCCTACGAGAACCTGTTCGAGATCAAGCGCAAATCCGGCACCGACGACACCAGCGACATCGACATCCACGAAGATGAAGGCGGCGGAAGCGTGCGTCTGGCCAGCGCGGCGGGCCTGGCGCGGCTGGCGCCGAACGGTCTGCTGCGGCAGCGCGAGGACGTCGACGTGTCGTGCCTGAAGCCGGCCCTGGTCAGCATGCTCAGGCAGGTCGAGTCGCGCTTCGGCAAGAAGGTCGTCGTCACCTCCGGCTATCGCAGCCCCACGCACAACCGCCGGGTCAACGGGGCGCAGAAGTCGCAGCACATGTATTGCGCGGCGGCCGACGTGCAGGTGCCGGGCGTCAGCAAATGGGAGCTGGCGCGCTTCGCCCGCTCGCTGCAGGGCCGCGGCGGCGTCGGCACCTATTGCCATACCGAGTCGGTGCACATCGACGTCGGCCCCGAGCGCGACTGGAACTGGCGCTGCCGCCGGCGCGGATGAAGCCGTCCGGCAGCGATGCCCGGCGCCCTCGCCCCTTGCCGGCGTCTCTCCGCAAAAAGATCGGAAATGCCCGATTTCACGGGTTGCCCGACCGGCGAAGGATAACTATAACCACGCCGTCTACGCGCCCATCGTCTAGCGGTTAGGACACCGCCCTTTCACGGCGGTAACAGGGGTTCGATTCCCCTTGGGCGTACCAGACTCTTCAAGGACTTCGTTGACACGTCGGTGGCCATGTCCGACCTATGGCCAATATCGCACACGTTTGGCAGTCGTGTCCGACGCTGCAGTTTCGCGAATCGAATGCCCGACCGCCGAAGCAGCCTGGCATTCGGCCTGGCCGACGATCAGCAATGCGCCAGCCAGCCGGCCGTCACCGTGCCGAGGAGCATCACGTCAGGCGTAGTCATGCCTATGGGAGCCTGTCGAAGTCGGCGGCGGTGACGTGGTTGCGGACGATCGTGCCGTCGCCCTTCTGTCCGCCTGCTCCATGATGCGCTTGTCCGTGAGCCTTGGCCCGGTCGCCCTGCCCGACCGATCTGCGCGGGGCGAAGCCGATCGCGCGGGCGCCACCAGCCGGCGCGCGATCCGGTCGGGGCCGCGGCCCGGACCGACGCCGGAATTCATGCCTGCATGAATTCCGCGGCGCGCTCAGCGATCATCATCGTCGCGGCGTTGGTGTTGCCTGACACGACCGTCGGCATGATGGACGCGTCGACGACCCGCAGGCCCTCGATCCCATGCACGCGCAGCCTGCTGTCGACGACCGCCATCGGATCGTCGGCGCGGCCCATTCTTGCCGTGCCGCTCACATGATAGCCGCACAATCCCTGCGAGCGGGAGTATTCCAGCAGATCCGCATCGGAGTTCTTGTCCAGCCCCGGCATCGTCTCCTCCTTGACCAGCGAGGCGATGTCGGGTGTCGCCATGATCCTGCGCGCCAGCTTCAGCGCTTCCACGGCGGTGCGCTGATCGCGTTCGTCGGCGAGGAAATTGGGCTGGATCAAAGGCTTGTCCAACGGGTCGGACGAGCGGATGCGCATGGTGCCGCGACTGTCGGGGCGCAGTTGCCAGACGCCTGTCGTCATGCCCGGGAACTCGTCCAGCACGCCGAGGAAGCCTGCCTTGAACGAACCGGGCGTGAAGGTGACCACGATGTTCGGGCGGTCGAGCGCCTGGCTCGTCTTCCAGAACGCAGCGCCGAGAACGACGCCCATGCCCACGATGCTCGGCCGGCCCAGCGCCCAGCGTGCGAACTGGCCGAGCAGCCTGGGGCCGCGCGCCAGCCCGTTGATGGTTTCGACATCCGTCGCCTTGTAGGTCAGCCGGGGCGTGAAATGATCCTGATAGTTCTCGCCGACGCCCGCAAGCTCCTGCCGAACGGCGATGCCGAGCCCGTTCAGCAGCGCGGCCGGACCGATGCCGGACAGTTGCAACAGCTTTGGCGAGTTCACGGCACCGGCGGCGAGGATGACCTCGCGCCTCGCCCGGACTTCGCGCCTGCGGTCGTCTCCGGGCCGCTGGCAGGTCACCCCGACAGCCCGTTTGCCGTCGAACACGACGGACGTGACCAGAGCGTCGGTGCGGACCTCGAGATTCCTGCGGCCGCGCGCCGGCTTCAGATAGGCCTTCGCGGCGCTGAAGCGGCGGCCGTTGCCGATGTTGTACTGATAGCGGCCGACGCCGGCCTGATCGGCTCCGTTGTAGTCGGCGTTGTAGGGAATCCCTTGCTTGATCGCGCTGGAGATGAAGGCGTCCACCAACGCGTTCTTCCAGGCCAGATCCATCACCGGCAAGCGCCCCTCGCCGCCGCGATAGGCGGGATCGCCCGCGCCGATGCGCCGTTCCAGCTTGCGGTAGTGGGGAAGCACGTCCTGGAACGACCAGCCGTCGTTGCCCGCCGCAGCCCAGCCGTCGAAATCCTGTCGCTGGCCCCTCACCCAGACCATGCCGTTGATCGATCCAGAGCCGCCGAGCACCTTGCCCTGGATGACCGGCAGCTTGCGGCCATTAATTGCCGGACCCGGTTCTGTTTCCAGCCCCCAGGTCAGCTTGGGATCGAAGATGACCTTGATGAAGCCTGCCGGGAGATGGATGAACGGGTTGCGATCGGCGGGGCCGGCCTCGAGAAGGCAGACCGTGACGTCCGGCTTCTCGGACAACCGGGCCGCCAGGATTGCGCCCGCCGAACCGCCTCCCACGACGACGTAGTCGAATGTGTCGATCTCGTTTGACGACATGCGGCCCTCATGGGTTGGCGGTCGGCGCGCGCCGGCGCCGCCGTCGATGGTCCGAGCGGTGGTCCATCGCCGCGGCGGCGTTCGTTCAGTCCAGATTGACGAAGGCGTTGGCGTAGTTCGCGCGGTCGAGGAACGGCTTGTTCTCGGCCTTCATCGGCTCGATCCAGAAGTTCCAGCCTGCTTCGGTCCCGTTCAGGTCGGCGAAGAAGGCAGGCAGGTTCTGCGAGATGATGTCCTGCCACATGCCGGCATCCAGATCCGGCATCACGGACTGCTTGTAGGCGGCGGGATAATTCTGCGGGTCGGCCCTGAGCTTGGCGACCGCCTCCTTCATCGCCTCCTTGGCGGCCTTCGCGGCGGCCTTGTTCTTTTCCAGCCACGCCGTCTTGGCGAAGACCGCCGTCAGCGGCACATCCTTGATCTCGGGGATGTCGCCGCGCGCCAGGCTCAGCACCAGCACGCCGCTGCCGTCCGACAGCGCCGGCCCCATGCCGCCGACGGACCAGAAGGTGCCGTCGATCTGGCCGTTGCGCACGCCTTCGTTCATCGCGACGATGTCGACCAAGGTCCGGAAATTGACATCGTTGATGGTGAGGCCGCCGCGATTGAGGATGAAGTTCAGCACCAGATAGTTCGGCGTTCCCGGTCCCGACCCGACGATCTGAAGGCCCTTCAGCTTGGCGATGCGCTCGTTGACGGGCGCGTTGACGTCGATGCCTGCCTTCTCGGCGGCGGCCTTGCCGACGACGATCTGCTGGACCTGGCCGCCCATTGTCGCGAACGACTTGAATTCCCCGCCCTCGGCGATGGCGCTGAGGCCCGTCGTGATGCCGGTCTGGCACACGTCCACGGCGTCGGCGATGAGCGCCGCCATGCAGTTCGCGGAGTTGCCGCGGAAATCGGTGATCTCGAGCTTGACCCCGTGCTTTTTCTGGAGTTCGTCGTCGAGCGAGACGATCTTGCTCAGGCCCTGAGGCACCGAGGCGGCTCCCGTGTTGCCCCAGCGGATCGTCTTGGCATCCTGGGCATGCGCCGTCGCCGAAGCGGAAACGCCAAACGCGGTCATGGCCGCGACGATCAAGCCGCGGCTTAGGATGGACGTCGTGTGCATGTTCGCTCCTCCAGCTTTGCACGCTCCGGGCTGGCACAGTGGTCAACCGCTCTTTCGCGGCTGCCCGGCCGGTCCTCCTGCCTCGCGGCACCGACGCTCCTGTCTCCCTGCCGATCATTTGTACCGCAGCAAAAACTGCCCGGCAACTTGTTTTCTCATGCAAGAAAGATATTCTCGATCGAGACAGGGAGGAAGTATGATGACGGAAGCGGTCCACGCCCAGCCATTCTCGTTGCCGCCCGCCGCGCTGGTGATAGACGGCCGGATCGTCCGGGCGTCGAGCGGCGGGGCGGCGCGGCATGTCGATCCGGCTACCGGGCAGGTGCAGGCCGAGTTCCCGATCGCCGGCGCGGCCGAGGTCAATGCGGCCGTCGAGGCCGCGAAACGGGCTCTGCCCGGCTGGCGCGCCACGCCGCCGGCGAAGCGCCGCGACCTGCTCTTCCGGCTGGCCGACCTCGTCGACCGCGACCGCGAGCTCTTCGCCTGGGTCGGCTCGAAGGAGATCGGCACGCCGATCGGCTCGGTGCGCAACATTCCCGACAAGTTCATCGCCTGGACGAAGTATGCCGCCGGCTGGGCCGACAAGCTGGAGGGCCGCGTCGTGTCCTCGCTGCAGGACGACACGGTCTTCGACTACACGCTCAACGAGCCCTATGGCGTGATCGGCATGATCATGACCTGGAACGGCCCGCTGATGGGGCTGGGCATGAAGCTCGGCCCGGCGCTCGCCACCGGCAACACCATCGTCATGAAGCCGCCGGAGTTGAGCCCGTTCACCCCCTACCTGATGATGAAGCTGATCGAGGAGGCCGGCATTCCGGCGGGCGTCGTCAACCTGGTCACGGGCGGCGCCGAAGCCGGCGACGCGCTGGTGCGCCATCCCGACGTCGCCAAGATCGCCTTCACCGGAGGAACCGCCACCGCGCAGCGCATAGCGGCGGCCATCGCGCCGCAAATGAAGCCGGCGATATATGAGCTTGGCGGAAAGTCGGCGAACATCGTGTTTGCCGACGCCGACATGGCGGTCGCCGTGCGCCATGCCGCGCGCCAGCCGCTGTTCCTGTCCGGTCAGGGCTGCATCCTGCCCACCCGGCTACTGGTGGAGGAAAGCATCGCAGCCGATTTCGTCGAGCGGGTCGTCGCCGAGGTCCGGTCGCTGCGAATGGGCGACCCGCTCGATCCGCAAACGGATCTGGGCCCCGTCGTCGACAGCCGCTCCCAGGAACGGCTCCTGACCACCATAACCAGGGCCCGCGATGCCGGAGACGGCCGGATCGTGCTTGGCGGCGGGCGTCCAGCCGCCCTCGCGCAGGGCGCCTACGTGGAAGCCACCGTGTTCCGCGACGTGAAGCCCGACAGCGATCTCGGCCAGAACGAATGTTTCGGCCCGGTGCTTTCGATCATGACGTTCCGCACCGTGGACGAAGCCGTGGACATCGCCAATGGAACGCGCTTCGGACTTGGCGCCTATCTTCACGGCAAGGACATCACCCGCATGCTCAAGATGACGCACCGGCTTTCCGCCGGCTCCGTTCAGATCAACGGTGCCCCGACAGCCCGCGAGAATGCTCCGTTCGGCGGACTGGGCATGAGTGGATACGGTCGCGAAGGCGGACGCGACGGCCTCGGAGAATTCCTCCGGATCAAGAATGTCGCCATCAACGGCGCGACCGCGTGAGGAGCAAGGACATGACCGACACGAGCGCTCTGGAGACGAGGCTGCGACGCCTGGAGGACCGGGACTTCATCCGTCGGCTGGCGGGGCTTTATGCCTTGGCGATGGATGATCGCGACATGAATCTCGTCGCGGACATCTTCACCGCCGACGCCGTCCTGACATGGAAGGGCGGAAGCCCCCGCTACGAGGGAAGAGAGGCCATCGTGGCCTTCTATCGCGAGCGGCTCGCGCCGACCGGTCCGAGCTTTCACGTCACCCACGACCAGATCGTCGACTGGGACGGGCAGGATGCGGACAAGGCGACCGGCCTTGTCCTCGGGCATGCCGAGACGTTTTCGGGCGGCCGGCAATTCGTGTCGGCGATACGCTACGAGGATTTCTACGCGCGGGAAGACGGCGTCTGGCGCTTCGCGCAGCGGACCCTGACGTTCTTGTACCAGACGCCGGTGGACCGCTACGCCGGCATCCTCGGCACCAGGCAAAGGCTTTTGGCCGGCGACGCTCCGCGGGACGCGCATTGGCCCATATCGAAGGAAACCGGGACGCTCCTCTAGAATCTTCCAATCTCCGGCGAGCCGTCATCCAGACGACCGGGGCACCGCGACTGAACAGCTAGTCGGCATAGATCCAAAGCACTTCGGCGTCGGCTTCGCTGCTGGAAATCCACTTATGTCCCATCTTGGCGTCGTAATAGACGCTGTCGCCTTCTTCCAGTGTCAGCGGCTCGTAATATTCCGAGTAGACGACAAGCGTGCCGCTCAGAACATACACGAAGATTTCGCCGGAATGGGTCTGCCATTCCGAATAGTCGTTGACGTCGTGCGACGTCACCCTCGTCTTGAACGGCAGCATCTTCTTCTTGCTGATGTCGCTGGCGATCCAGCCGTTCCGGCAGGTGCCGGTGACCAGCGCGGTGCCGTCGCCCGAGCGCGTCACGCTGCGGCGTCCGAGCGCCGGCATGATATGGTCGCTGGCCAGCAGCGCCGTGATCTCGACGCCGAAACCGTCGGCGAGTTTCTGGATCGTCCCCAGCGTCGGCGAAAGTTCGTTGCGCTCGATCTTGGACAGCGTCGAATGGGCGATCCCGGTGCGCTGGCCCGCTTCCGTCAGGTTCCAGCGGCGCTCGCTCCGCAGCATCTTGAGCCTGTGGCCGATATCGACGGAACCATTGGGCGACGACGATCGGCTGGAAGGACGAGTGCGCCGGTCAAGATCGATATCCATGCTTCACCCTTCGGATTGGCGGTCGAAACCTGTTCGCATAGTAGAAATCCGTGACCGCCGGAACAGCCGATAGCCTAATACATATCCGAAACACGTTGTCATCCGGCAGCGGCATCCTGCTTCGACAAATCATCACGGAGCGCCGACATCGCCTTCCAGGCCTCGCCCAGATCGTCGACATGGAATCCCGCCGCAAGCTCGCGGCTGTAGGAAGCCAGTGTCGCGCGCGTCCTTCCCGTGTAGCGCACGTGGCCGGCGTGATCGACGACGACCCCGTCCTCCTCCTCGAACCGCGCGTTCCATCGCACGGCTTCCTCGCGCGAGATTCCGTCGGGCAGATCGAGGTCTAGATGGCCCGCCTTCACGGCGGCGGGATAGCCGCCGGGCAGACCGAGGCACCCCGGAAGGTGACCGCGCCAATCGGCGCCATGCAGGACGGACAGCACCGGCAGCGCCGCGCTGCCCGCGGATATGTCGGGCACCGGCTCCGATGTCAGCCGGCAGTCCGCGAACGTCCCATAGACATCCGCGACCTCCTGCTGGTCCAGCCAGACGCGCGGCGCGGGCCCGGTGCGCTGCGCCTGCGCGGCGCGCCAGTCCTTGAGGTTGCGGTAGTGGGCGAGCATCCGCAGGCTGCCGCGCCGTTCCGGCGGCAGGCTTGCGCGCAGCACGCTGGCGAGGATGGCGATGTTGCCGACCCCGCTGAGGATCGGGAGGCCGGCGGCCTTGACGACCGAATTGACGACGTCCGGAAAGCAGCAGTTGAACAGCGCCGCCTCGGGCCGGACCGTGCGGATGGCGCGCGCGACTCGCATCGTGATCAGCGCCTGAAAGACCATCGTGACGCTGTAGCCGGCATCGCGCACCAGGTCCATCCATCCGCTGCCGCCGCTCCTCAGCACCGAAACGGTCTGGGTGGAAGCCGCCTGCAGCACGACATGCGGCTGGATTTGCCCGACAAGCTCCTCGGCCGCGTCGGGATTTTCCAGGTCGGCAAGGCTGGCCACGACGCTCAAAGGCCGGTCGAAGGCCGCTGCCCGCGCATTGGCGAGCATGACGAGGTGGGCGAGCCGCTCGCCGTTGCGCCCCGACAGGTAGACGGTCGTCGGCCGCTTCGCGACGGCGGCGATGTCCAGCAGCATGCGGGCCGCGAAGTTGCCGGTCCCGCAGACCAGCAGTCTGCGGGGTTCGCCGGAATCAGCCGTCCGGGTCATGCGAGAGCGTCCCGAAGCGCTTTCAGGCTGCCGCCAACCTTCACGGCGCCGGGCAGCGGATGCCCGACGACGCGTTCGGCCAGCACGGCCGCGTCGATCAGGGCCTCGAGATCGACGCCGGTTTCGATCCCCATCTCCTGAAGCATGAAGACCATGTCCTCGGTGCATACGTTGCCCGCCGCTCCCTTGTGCGCGGCGAACGGACAGCCGCCCAGGCCGCCGATGGCCGTGTCGAACATGTCGATGCCCATCTCCAGGCCGGCATAGGCGTTGGCCAGGCCAAGACCGCGCGTGTCGTGCAGGTGCAGCACCAGCTTGTGGTCGGGATAGCGGTTGCGCACCGCGCCCACCACACGCTTGATGGAGGACGGCGTGGCCCAGGCCATCGTGTCGGCGAGCGAGATGATGCGCGGGTTCACCTGCAGTTCGCCGGCCAACTCCTTCATGTCGGCAATGGCGCCAAGGACCTTGTCGATGCCGATGTCGCCCTCGAAATTGCAGCCGAACACCGCCATGATCGCGATCCTCTCGATGGAGAGGCCGGCTTGCATGTAGCAGGCCGCCATGGCGCGCTGCTCGGCGATGTTCGCCAGCCGGTCGACGCCCTGGTTGCGCTGGATGAATTTCTCCGAAGCCGAGGCGATGAGCGAGCCGTAGAGGTCGAGGCGGTCGCTGGACACGGCGCGCTCGACGCCGCGCTTGTTGAGGCAAAGCGCCGAGTAGTGCACCCCCGGACGGCGCTCGTAGCGCCGCACGACCTCCTCGGCATCCGCCATGCCCGGCACCCGCTTCGGGTTGACGAAGGAAACCATCTGGATCTCGCTCAGCCCGGTCCGCGACAGGGCATCGATGAGCGCGACCTTGTCGGCGGTCGCGATCGGCCCTGGTTCGATCTGGAAGCCTTCGCGAGGCCCCTCCTCGCGAATGTTCACGAAGGACGGAATGTCGGACACTGCAATTCTCCCAATCTGGCGTCGTGCCGTGGTTTTAGCGGCAAACGGCTTTCCATCTCAATATAATTTTTCCTATTACGTCTTGACCGACTGGATACGACAATTTTACCGTATAGCAACAGCCGGACTCGGCTGCCGAAACGGACGACCCTTGGAGTTCCAATGAGCGCTGCGGCTTTCGCGGGCATCTACCCGGCCTTTCCGACACCGACCACGGATACCGGCCTCGTCGACGAGCACGCCTTGCGTGCGCTTCTGCGTTTCCTTCTCGCCAGCGGCGTCTCGGGCCTGGTTCCGGTCGGCGGCACCGGCGAATTCACGGCGCTGTCGCCCAAGGCGCGCATGCGCGCCGTCGAGATCACGGTCGAGGAGAGCGCCGGTCGCGTGCCCGTCATAGCCGGCGTGCTGTCGCCGGGCTACGCCGAGGCGGTGGAGATGGGCAACGCCTTCAGGCAGGCCGGCGTGCAGGCGCTGCTGGTGCTGGCGCCCTTCTATGTGCGGCCGACGCAGGAGGCGATCCGCAGCTATTTCTCCGCCTACCGCAACGATGTCGATCTGCCCGTCCTGTTCTACGACATTCCCGGCAAGACCGCCGTCGTCACCGCCTCCTCCACGGTGATCGAGATGGCGCGCGACGGCTCCATCGTGGGCATGAAGGCCTGCAACACCGACATGCACCATTTCAACCAGATCATGACGTCGGTCGCGCCCGGTTTTTCAGCGTTGAGCGGCGAGGACACGCTGTTTCCCTTCCACATGGCGATGGGCGCCTGCGGGGGAATCCTGGCCACCGCCACCATCATGCCGCATTACTGGCTGCGCATGCTGGCCACCGCGAATGCGGGCGACATCAGGAAGGCCGTCGAGATGCAGCAGGTTCTGGTGCCATTTCTCGACGCCGTGTTTTCGGAGACCAATCCCGGCCCGCTGAAGGACGCGCTGTCGATCCTCGGTCTGCCCTCGGGCAAGGCATTGCGGCCGCTTTCGGAGCCGAGCGCGCGGACCCGGGAACGGCTGGTGACCGAGATCGCCGCGCTCAGGGCGCGCGGCGTGATCCAGCCGCTCGGCTCCATCGAGCGCCTGGTGTCGTGAGCCGGACATGACGGGTCCGCTCAACAAGCTCAAGGTGGTCGAGATCGGCGTCGCCATGGCCGGTCCCTACGCCGCCATGATGCTGGCCGACTACGGCGCCGACGTGGTGAAGATCGAGCGAACGGGCCTCGGCGACGACAGCCGCCAGTGGCCGCCTTTCTTCCACGGCAGCCTCGGCTACTACTTCGCCTCGGCCAACCGCAACAAGCGCAGCGTCGCGCTGGACCTGAAGACGCCGGAAGGCGTCGGGATCGCGCGCCGGCTGATCGCGGGCGCGGATGTGCTGATCGACAATTATCGTCCGGGTGTGCTGGAGCGGCTGGGCCTCGGCTACGAGGCGCTGTCGGCCTCCAATCCGGGCCTGATCCATTGCTCGATAAGCGGTTTCGGGCTCACCGGGCCGCGCCGCAACGATGCGGCCAACGACCTGTTCATGCAGGCCTTTTCCGGCGGCATGAGCATCACCGGCGAGCCCGGCGGCGGCCCCGTCAAGATGGCGATCTCGGTGGCCGACATCGGCGCCGGCCTCTACGCGACCGTCGGCATCCTGATGGCGCTGGAAGCGCGCCGCCGGACCGGCGTCGGGCAGCGGCTGGACACATCCCTGCTGGAAGGGCAGATCGCGATGCTGTCCTACCATCTCACCAACTATTTCTCCACCGGCGTCAATCCGGGCCCGACGGGCAGCGGCACGGGCATCGGCGTACCCTATCAGGCGTTTCGCGCCTCGGACGACTGGGTGGTGATCGCCGTGTTCAACGACCGCATGTGGGCCGATTTCTGCCGCGCCGTGGGGCGCGAGGCGTGGGAGAAGGACCCGCGTTTCGTTAACGCCAGCGAGCGGCTGAGGAACCGCGAGGTGCTGATCGCCCTGATTTCCGGCCTCGTCGCCGAGCGGGGCGCCCTCGAATGGGAGGCCGTCCTCCAGGCGGTCGGCGTGCCGTGCACGCGGGTCAACCGCATCGAGCAGATCGTGGCCGACGAGCAAGTGGTCGCCCGCGACATGATCGTTGAATTGGACGCACCGGGCGTCGGCGCGATCCGCATGGCGGGCCTGCCCATCAAGTTCGGCCGGACCCCCGGGGCGCTCGTCTCGCCCCCGCCGGTGCTCGGTCAGCACACCCGCGAGGTGCTGCGCGAGCTGTCCATGCCGGACGACGAGATCGCGGCGCTGGCTGCGAAGGGCGTCGTCGAATGCTCCGAGGAAAACCGGCAAAAGACTGCGAAGGATAGCGCCGCATGAGCATCCTGACGGACGAAATCCGCTTCTATGTCGGCAAGCAGAGCGAGCGCGTATTCGCCTGCGACCCGGTGGAGAAGGGCGCGGTGCGCCGCTTCGCCCAGGCCATCATGGACGAGCAGCCGAAATACGGCGCCGAGGGCATCGACGAGGGCGGCCAGTCGCTGGCGCCGCCGCTGTTTCCGCCCTTCATGTTCCGGCGGCCGCTGGGAACCGAGGACCCGATCAGCAAGCGCGCCGAGGACCCGGACTTCGACGGGCTGACGCTGTCGGTCAACACCGGGCTCCCCGATCTGCCGCTGCCCGGCCTGGCGCTGCTCAACGGCGGCGCGGAGATCGAATTCTACCGCCATGCCCGCCACGGCGAATGGGTCAGCCAGCGATCGCGCTATTCCGACATCTACGAGCGCGAGTCCAAGAAGGGCCCCATGCTCTTCGTCGTGACCGAAACGGACTACGAGACGCGCGGCGGCGACCTCCTCGTGCGCGTGCGCCAAGTCAACATCAGGCGGTGACCATGGCCGAGCAAGCATTGTCCTTCGAAGACGTAGCGGTGGGCATGGACGTGCCGGCGCTGGCGCGCGGCCCGATGACCACCGTCCACCTGATGCGCTGGTCGGCCTGCACGGAGAACTGGCACAAGATCCACTACGACCGGCCTTTCTCGATGGAGCACGACAAGCTGCCCGGCCTTCTCATCCACGGGTCGCTGAAGCAGCAGTTCCTGTTCCAGGTTCTGGAGAACTGGGTCGCGCCGCGCGGCTGGGTGTGGAAGGTGAACTTCCAGTTCCGGGCCATGAACCTCGTCGGCGAGACGCTGTCGGTATGGGCCAGGGTGACGGGCACCGAGCGGCTCGCCGACTACGGGCTCGCGACGCTGGATATCGGCATACGCAATGCCGCCGACGGCGCCGAATCGACGCCCGGCACCGCCACCGTGGCGCTGCCGTTCCGCGCCGGCCCGCCCCTGCCTTCTCCCTTCGCGCCTCCCGTGAAAATTCCAGCCTAGATCCCGACAAGAGCCTGCGCCCATGACATCGACGGCCGAAGAAACAGCAGCCTTCCAGCTTCCTCCCGCGATCCAGGAGTATCGCGATCTCGCGCGCCGCATCGTGCGCGAGGAGCTGATGCCGCTCGAACAGGAATATCTCGCCAGCAAGAATACGGCCTACGGCCTGATGGGCATCCAGAACCTTCGCGCCGCCTTCGATGCCGAGACCGTCGCGCGGCTGGTGAAGATCTCGCGCGACACCGGGCTCTGGTACCTGCTGGTTTCCGAGGAATATGGCGGTCTCGGCCTGCCGCTGCTGGCCAAGGTGGTGATCGAGGAGGAGTTCGAATACTGCTCGGTCCCGTTCCCCTTCGCCAACGTTCCGAACATCCTCTACGAATGCAGGGGCGAGCAGGTCGACCGCTACCTGACCCCCATCATGGAGGGGGAAAAAACCTACTGCTTCGCCCAGACCGAGCCGAACGCCGGCTCCGACCCCGGCGGGATGATGAAGACAAGCGCCGTGCGCGACGGCGACCACTGGGTCATCAACGGCTCGAAGATGTGGATCTCGAACGCGCACGAATCCGACGTGGTCATGGTCCAGGCCGTGACGGACCCGGCCAAGCGCCAGCGCGGCGGCATCACCATGTTCGTCATGGATCGCCATCACCCCGGCATCAAGATCGAGGAACAGGGGCTCGCGACCTGGATCGACAACGGCCGCCACGCGCAATACCTGGTCCATTTCGACAATGTCCGCGTCGATGAATCCAACGTGCTCGGCGAGGTCGGCAAGGGTTTCAATCTCGGCCAGAAATGGCTGATGATCCACGACCGCCTGCTGCGCGGCCCCTATGCGCTGGGCAAGATGCGCCGCGCGCTGGACATGTCCGTCGAGTGGTCGAAGCAGCGCGAGACGTTCGGCAGGCCCATCGCCGAACGGCAGGCGATCCAGTGGAAGCTGGTGGACATGTATGTCGACATCCAGGCATTGCAGTCGATGACCTACACGGTCGCGGCCCGCGCCGACGCCGGCGAGGACGTGCGCAACGAGGCGGCGCTGGTCAAGCTGGTGTCCGGCGACTGGGGCGCGCGGACCATCGACCGCGCCATCCAGATCCACGGCGCCATGGGCGAGTCGCTGCAACTCCCCCTCACCCGCTTCTATCGGCTTCTCCGGCACGCGCAGATCGGCGGCGGCACGAGCGAAATCCAGCGCATGCTGATCGCGCGGCAACTGCTGAAATAGGAGGCTTCGTTGGGCCGTTTCCTCTCCGTCGTTGCGAAGCCCGGCGAGCGCGTCTGCCAGCGCGTCCGCGTGGCGGATTTTTCCGACGGAAGCCCCGTCACCATTCCCGTGGCCGTGTTGGCCGGACGGCGCGACGGACCGGTGCTCTATGTGCAGGCCGGCATTCACGGCGACGAGCACACCGGCATCGACATGGCATGGCGTCTGATCCAGGACACCGACCTGGAAGCCTTGTCCGGCACGCTGGTCGTGTTGCCCATCGCCAACCCGCCCTCCTATCTCACCCGTTCGCGCGGCTACATGCTGGAGGAGCGCTTCCTTCAGGACGCCAACCGGCTGTTCCCGGGCAACCATGACGGACTGCTCACCGAGCGCATCTCGGCCGTGCTGTTCGAGGATTTCCTCCTGCAGGCGGATTTCAGCATCGACATCCATTGCCCGCTCGACGGGTCCGAGATGGTTTGCTTCTCGCATGTCGGCTCGGCCCAGGACGGCGACGGCCATTTCGCCAGGCGGGAAGGGTTAGCGACCGCCTTCGGCGCGCCGTTCATGTTCTATCGGCCCCAGCACCTCAAGCTCGGATCGAGCGACATGACGCGCAGCCTCGCCTTCCAGGCCGAGCAGGCGAAGCGCGCCATGATCATGGTCGAGCTCGGACTGTCGCGCACGATCAACAAGGCTGCGTCGGATTTCGGCGTGGCCGGCATCGGCCGCATCATGCAGGCTATGGGAATGCTGCCGCAGGAAGGCGAGCTGCCCAGGCCCGGACGTCGCTTCTCCTCCATCCGCCTGCTGCACGGCAATCGCGGCGGAGGCCTTCGCCTCACCGCGCCGCTGGGCGCCGACGTCAGCGCCGGACAGGAGATCGGCACCATCGTCGATGCCTTCGGCGCCCCGGTGGAAACGCTGGTGTCGCCGTGGGACGGGTTCGTGATGCGCCGGATGACGTACGGCGCCATCGCAACGGGCGCCGAAGTCGTCTGGATCGGTCAATAACAAAACAAGGAACAACGCATGTATGGATGGCGCGCGCGCATAGGCCTGCTGATCGCACACTCGAACACGATCATGGAGCCGGAGTTCAACCGGATCGCGCCGGAGGGCGTGTCGATCCATGCCGGGCGCGTGCGGATCGAGAAGATCACGGTCGAGGGCCTGCGCGACATGAACCGGAATGTCGAGCGCGCGGTGGAGGATCTGAGCGAGATCGACGCCGCTTCCTTCGCCTATGCCTGCACCGCTGCCAGTTGGGTCGGTTCGCATGACGCGGATCGCGCCATGGCCAAGACGATCGAGGACCGCACCGGGCGCCCCGCCGTGACCGCCGCCGGCTCCGTGCTCGACGGGCTGCGGGCGCTCGGCGCGAAACGAATCTCGGTCGCGACCCCCTACCCGGAGGACGTGAACGTGCGCGTGAAGGCCTTCATCGAAAGCCAGGGTTTCGAGGTGCTCGGCATTGGCGGCCAGGACCTCGGCCGGATCGCGCCGCTGCCGCCGCTGGCCGAGGGCGTCGCCTCGCACCCCGGTCTTCAACCGCCTTATCTCGCCTACAAGATCGGCAGAAAATGCTTCGTGAAGGGCTCCGACGCGCTGTTCGTCAGCGCCGCCGGCATCCGAACCGTCGATGTGCTGGGCGCGCTCGAGCATGACCTCGGGGTGCCGGTCGTGTCCTCGGCGCAAGCGATCATGTGGGCCGCGCTGCGGGCCGCGGGCGTGAACGAGCCGATCCCGGGATGCGGCAGGCTGATGACGCTGCCCGGCTAGCGGGGCAGGCCATAGCGCGCCGGGTCATCCGACCGGCGACGCGAACGCGCGGGGTCTCGTCTCGCGACGGAGAGGCTTTGCCCTGGCTCACCAGCGCAGCTTGCACAATGTTATCATGATCTTAGACGGATAAACGCTTTACACCCGAAATGTTCCTATATAGTCTGATTTATCGTATCAAGACGAAACCGGAAAGCTGTCTTGTCCATTCCGCTCGTGATCGCGACCAGTTCCCATCAGCAAGGTCTCGTCCAGGCGCTTGTTGACGGGCGCGTGGCACTGCCGGGATGCGAGGCGCGCTTCGTCTCGCTCACGCCGGGCGACAACGTCCTGCTGACGCGCACCTTCGACGATCCCACGTTCAACGTCGCAGAGCTTTCGCTGTCGAAATATGTGTCGCGGCATGACGCGGGTGATTGCCCGTACATCGCCATTCCGGTGTTCATCGCCCGCTCGTTCCGTCACGGCGACATCTATGTGAGAACGGATCGCGGCATCCGTTCGCCGGCGGACCTGCGCGGCAGGCGCGTCGGAACGGGCGACTTCCGGCACACCGCCCATGTCTGGGTGCGCGCTTTGCTGGAAGAGGAGTATGGCGTGCGCCCGTCGGACGTTCGCTGGGTCGTGGGCCATCGCGAAAAGTCCTACGATCCGGGCGCGGACATGTTCGTCCCGCCGCGCGGCGTGAGCATCGAAACCGCGCCGGCCGCCCTGTCGCAGATGCTGGAAAGCGGCGAGATCGACGCGCTGCTTTCACCGCTCACCCCATCCTGCGTCACGAGCAATGCGCCGGATGTCGGGCAGTTGTTCGCGGACCCGGAAGCGGCGGCTCTGGAGCATTTCTCGCGCTCCGGGCTCTTTCCGATCCTGCATCTGATGGGCGTGCGAAAAGAGCTTGCCGAGCGGCACCCCGGCCTCCCGGGCGTGCTGCTGGAGGCTTTCACGCAGGCCAAGGACGACTGGCTGGCCGCCAGCGACCTTTCCGCCAACAGGACGGCGCGGGCGATGGGCGGCGACTTCTATGCCTACGGCCTCGGCAGGCGCGAGCGCGCGGCATTGAGCACGTTCCTCGCGCATCATCATCGGCAGGGCCTTTCCGGGCGGCAACTGGCCGTCGAAGAGCTTTTCACGCCAATCGGTTCACCTGGGCCGACGGCATCGATCAATCGCGATGGGGCGGGCGTGGGCTCCATCCTCATGTCATGAAGGACCAGAACATGCTCAGCAGATCGAAATGCCTTTCGCTTGCGGTGGCCGTGTCCGCCGTTGTTGCCGGCGTGCTGCCGGGCGCGGCGGCCGACTATCCCGACCGAGCGGTCAGCCTGATCGTCGGCGTGGCTCCCGGCGGCGGCAGCGACACCATCGCGCGCCGCGTCGCCAAGGTTCTGCAGGAAAAGTGGGGACAGCCCGTCGTCGTGGAAAACCGGCCGGGGGCCGACGGCACGATCGCCTCCGCGCTGGTCGCCGACGCCAAGCCGGACGGCTACACGCTGCTGTTCACCAACAACGGCTTCTCGCTTTCCCCCATCAACATGAAGGTCACCTACGACCCGATCGGCGACTTCGCCCCGATCAGCCAGATCGGCCAGACGCCGCTGGTCCTGGCAGCCAATCCCTCGCTGGGCGTCAGCGATGCCAAAAGCCTGGTCGAGCTTCTCAAGTCTAAGCCCGACGCCTATTCGGCGGGCGCGTCGGGAAGCGCCAACAGCACCTGGAACGCGATGCAGCAGTTCATGAAGGCGACCGACACGAAGCTGGTCGCGATCCCCTACAAGGGCGCGGCCGCAATGGTGACGGCGCTGGTGGCGGGCGAAGTGCAGCTCGGCTTCTCCAACGTCGTCGGCATCTTCCCGCACCTGGAGGCCAATGGCGGTTCGCTGAAGCCGATAGGCGTCACGTCCAGCGCGCGCTCCAGCAAGCTGCCCGACGTGCCGACGCTCAAGGAGACGATCGGCGTCGAGAACTTCGACATCTGGAACGCCTGGTACGGCATGCTGGCGCCGAAAGGCACGCCGGCCGAGATCGTCACCAAGATCCACAAGGACGTGACCGACGCGCTCAACGCCGACGAGCTCAAGCAGGGTCTGGCCGCCGAAGGCCTCGACATCATCGCCAGCACGCCCGACCAGTTCAAGGCGACGCTGGAGAACCATCTCAAGCTTTATGCCGAAATCCTGAAGCCCGCCGCCAAGTAGCGGCTCCGCAGGGCGCCGGCCCAATCGGTCGGCGTCCTGGACAAACGGCAGCCGGGGCACTGGCCGCAAATATCGCCAAGCGACCGAACTTTCGAGAGGACGTGTCATGCGCCTGACCAAGGATCTTGCCTCCGGCATGCTGTTCATCCTGTTCGGGATAGGCAGCGCGCTGGTCGCCTCGGAGTATGAGTTCGGGACTCCGATACGCATGGGGCCGGGCTTCTTTCCCATCATTTTGGGCGGCGCGATCGCCCTGCTGGGCGTGATCGTCGCCGTCGGCGCCATCCTGTCTCCGGACAAGGACGAAGCGATCGCGACCATCCATTTCGGCCCGATATTCTTCGTCAGCATCGCCATCGTCGGCTTCGGCCTGCTGGTGGAACGGGCCGGGCTCGCCCCTGCCCTGCTGGCGCTCATTGTCCTCTCGAGCTTCGCGAGAAAGGAACGCAACCTCGTGGAGATCGGTCTCATCTGTCTGACGCTGATGGCGGTGGTCTGGGTCATCTTCCTCAAACTGCTTGAAGTCCGCATTCCCATGGTGGCCTGGTGATGGATCTCTTCTCGAACCTCATTCTCGGCTTCAGCGTCGCGCTTTCGCTGCAGAACCTCGCCTACTGTTTTCTCGGCGTGTTCGTCGGCACGGCCATCGGCGTTCTGCCGGGCGTCGGCCCGCTGGTGACCATCGCGGTGCTGCTGCCGCTGACCTTCGGCCTGCCGCCCGAAAGCGCGATGATCATGTTGGCCGGCATCTATTACGGCGCGGCCTATGGCGGCTCGACGACGGCCATCCTGGTCAATCTGCCCGGCGAGGCGTCCGCGGCCGTCACCTGCCTGGACGGCTATCAGATGGCGCGTCAGGGGCGCGCGGGGCCGGCGCTCGGCATCGCCGCCATCGGCTCGTTCGTGGCCGGCACCATCGGCACGCTGCTGATCGCGCTGTTCGCGCCGCCGCTGACCAAGCTGGCGCTGAGCTTCGGCGCGCCGGAATTTTTCTCGCTGATCCTGCTGGCGCTGACCACGACGGCCGTCCTCGTGCGCGGCTCAGTCATCAAGGGCGTGGCCGTCGCCTTCATGGGCGTCACCTTCGGCCTCGCCGGCATCGACGTCACATCAGGGCTCGAGCGCTTCACCTTCGGCCTCCCGCGGCTTATGGACGGCATCGAGTTCGTCGTCGTCGCCATGGGCCTGTTTGCCCTGACCGAGATCATAACCAATCTGGAGGTCGAGGAGCACCGCGAGGTTTTCACCTCCAAGGTCAAGAACCTGTGGCCGAGCAGGGACGATCTCAAGCGGTCCGTCGGCCCCATCCTGCGCGGCACCGCCGTCGGCTCGTTCTTCGGCATCCTGCCGGGCGCGGGACAGACGATCAGTTCCTTCGCCGCCTACGCCATCGAGAAGAAGGTCAGCAGGCACCCCGAAAAGTTCGGCACAGGAATGATCGAGGGCGTCGCGTCGCCGGAATCCGCCAACAACGCCGCCTCCCAGGGCGCGTTCATCCCCACGCTGACGCTGGGCATTCCCGGCAGCGCGGTCATGGCCCTGATGCTCGGCGCTCTGATGATGCAGGGGATCACCCCCGGACCGCGCGTCATGACCAGCCATCCGGAAATCTTCTGGGGGCTGATCGCCTCGATGTGGATCGGCAACCTGATGCTGGTGATCCTGAACCTGCCCCTCATCGGGCTGTGGGTGACGATGCTGAAGATTCCCTACCGCTGGCTTTTTCCGCTGATCCTGACCTTCTCGTGCGTCGGCGTGTTCGCGGTCAATTTCAGCACCATGGATATCTGGCTGATGGTCTTCTTCGGCGTGCTCGGCTACGTCTTCCTGAAGCTCGGATGCGAAGCCGCCCCCTTCATCCTCGGCTTCCTGCTGGGGCCGATGCTGGAGGAGAATTTCCGCCGCTCCATGCTGCTGTCGCGCGGCAGCCTGGATATCTTCATCACCAAGCCGATCAGCGCCGGCCTGCTTGCCCTGACGGCCCTGGTGCTGGTGATGATGCTGTTCCCGAAGGTGCGCCGGAAGAAGGATCAGGCCATCGTCGAGGGCGGCTAGGGATCGTTGCCGCCACTTCGTGCGCCCTGCGCCCACCTGCATGCCTGCGGCCTGAATCCTGCCGGCAGGATGCCGTTCGTCAGATGTCGTAGGCGACGCGGAACCCGGTGTTGCTCGAGCCGCTGTCCGGGGACAGTCCCATGCGCGCCGCGATCCGGTAGCGGTAGCAGTAGCTGATGTGGCAGAGGAACGAGCCGCCCTTCAGCACCTTCTCATCATGGCGCCGCGCCGTTTCGTTGCGAGCCTTGGCCGCGCGCGCCAGCGACCGCACGCGGAACGGATCGGCCGTCCACTCCCAGACATTGCCGCTGAGATTGTAGAATCCCAGCTCGTTCGGCGCGAAGCTGCGTGCCGGAGCGGTGCCCGGATAGCCGTCCCTGGCGGTGTTGTGAACCGGAAAGCGCCCCTGCCAGATGTTGCAGAAGATCGCGTCGTCGGAAGGCTCGTCGTCCCCCCAGGGAAAGCGGCGCTGCCGGTTCCCGCCACGCGCTGCATGCTCCCACTCGGCCTCCGTCGGCAGCCGTCCCCCCGCCCAGCGCGCGAACGCGACCGCGTCGTTCCATGAGACCTGTATGACGGGATGGTCGAGCCGGTCGGCTATGGAGCTGCCGGGGCCTTCGGGCTGCTTCCAGTTCGCCCCCTCGATGCGCCGCCACCAGGGCGTCTGGCTCAGGGTCGCGGTGCCGGCGGGCTCGCCTTCCGTCATGCCCGTGAACACGACCGACCAGCCGAATATCTCGGCCTCCGTCCGGTAGCCGGTGGCTTCCACGAAGCGCATGAAGCGTTCCACGGTCACCGTTTCGGGCTCGAGCAGAAAGCTGTGGAGCCTTACTCGCCGGCGCGGCCCCTCGCCGTCGACGGCGATCACAGGCGCATCCGTCCCCACGAAGGTTTCGCCGCCCTCGACCCGGATCGCCGCCGCTGCGGCACCGGCGCCCGCCATCGGTTCGGGAAGCACCGGCTGTCCGCGCTCGCCACGGGCGACGTTGATGGAAGGACGACAGCAATCGCTCATGTCAGTCTCGGCAAAAAACCGTTTTCGGAACCCGACCCGCCTCTCCAATAGCACGGGACGCTCCCTCCGCATCAAGATCGCAACCGACCGGCAGGCTTGACTCGCGGCATGATCCAATTAATTAATCGCATTAATTAACATCGGAGTCGATCTTGCTTCATTCCGATACCAAGTTCGAAGGCAGCCTCGGCCAGGTGCTCTCCGCGCTCGCGTTGCAGGGCGGCGTCGCCCGTCACCAGCTCGCGGACGATGTGGGCCTGACGCGCGCCACGGTGACCAAGGCCGTGCAGGAGCTGATGGATGCCGGCATCGTCGCCGAAGTCGAGCGTGGGCGTTCCTCGCCGCGCGGCGGCCCGCGGCCGATCCTGCTCGAGATCTGCCGCGATGCCTTTCACGTCATCGGCCTGGACATAAGGCGCGAGAAGATAACGGGTTGCAGGGTCGATCTGGCAGCAAAGCTGAGGGAGACCGTTTCCGTCAGGCTCGACCCCACGGTGACGCCGGAAACCCTGGTCGAATCCCTCTACGAGATCGTCGACCGGTTGAAGGCGAGCTGCCCCGACGTGCCCCTCGGCGCGATCGGCGTCGGCTCCATCGGCCCCGTCGATGTCGCCACCGGGCGAAGCCACCCCATGAACTTCCCCGTGCTCGACGATCTGCCGGTCTGCGATCTCCTGGCGAAGCGATACCAGGTTCCGACGACGATCCGGATCGGAGCGATGGCGGCCGCCTATGGCGAGGAGCGCATGACGACGGGCGAGAGCGGACCGCTCAAGTCCATCGCCTTCGTGGTCATCGACTTCCGCGGCATCGGGCTGGGCCTGATCTCGGGCGGCTCCGGCTGGCTCACCGACCATGGCGGGGTCGGCGAGGTCGGACATGTGGCGATCGACATGAACGGCCGCGCCTGCGAATGCGGGCGCCGCGGATGCCTGGTCCAGTACGCGTCCGGACTGGCGGCGCTGAGGATGCGGGACGCCAGCGGGATCGGCCACGGCCACAGCGAGTCGATGCTGTCGGAGCTGGCGCTCGATGCCGAGCGCGGCGACGAACAGGCGCAAAAGGCGCTGCTGGAGGCCGGCCGGTATCTGGGTTCCGCGATCGTCGACATCGACCGGCTCCTGCGGCCGTCCCGGATCGTGGTCGGCAGCTCCCATGACCATATGGCCGAATGGTACATGAAGGGCGTGCACGCCTATATCGAGGAAATCCACGAGGCCAGCGACTTCACCGCGCTGCAGGAGCGGCTGATGCTCGCGCGCAAGGGCAGCGCCGCGATCGCCTACGGCGCGGCGGCGCTGCAGATCAAGAATTTCATGATCGCCCCGTCGGCGATACTCGGCATCCTGTCGAGGCAGGACCGGGCGGGGCTTCAACGGCGGCGATCGGAGCAGATTCGAACGCCCGCAAGGTGACCACCAAGGGAGGACCATCCATGAAAACCTTATCCAAGTTCCTGCTCGCCGCGCTGGCGGCCAGCACCGCCGGCACCGCCTATGCCGCCGACAACGACCCGAAGCGGTTCGCGGGCACCACCCTCGACATGCTCTATGCCGAGATTTCCTTCATCCCCGGCCTGAAGATGCTGCTTCCCGAATTCGAAGCCAAGACCGGCATCAAGGTGAACATCGAGACCATGGCGGAGGCCGCCGCCGTCCAGAAGGCGCAGGTCGAGGCCGCCACCGGCACGGGCGCCTACGACCTGTTCGGAATCCAGAGCGGCAACCTGCCCCTCTACGCGCAGAACGGATGGCTCAAGCCGGTCAAGGACTTCATCGGCGACGCATCCATCTCCGACCCCGCCCAGTTGCAGATCGACGACTTCATCCCGTCGACGCTGAAGGGCATGGCCTACCAGGACACGCAATACTGCCTGCCCTTCTTCGCCGCCACCACGATCCTCTATTACCAGATGGACAAGTTCAAGGCGGCCGGCATCGAGAGCGCGCCGAAGACGTTCGACGAACTTCTCGACGCGGCCAGCAAGGTCAACACGGCGTCCCTGCCCGCGATCGCGGTCCGCGGCGCGCCCGCCACGACTGCCGGAAACATCTGGATCTTCAACACATTCCTCTACGGGTCCGGCGGCAAGTATTTCAAGGACTTCCCCAATGACCTGACGCCGGTGGTCAATTCGCCGGAAGCCGTCAAGGCGCTCGAGACCTATGTGAAGCTCAAGCAGTCCTACGCCCCCAAGGGCGCCGTGAACTTCACCTTCGACGACGTCGTCACGGCGATGCAGCAGGGCACCGTCGCGATGGCGATCGAGGGCGCGCCGCTGGCTGGCCGAATCCTGGACCCGAAGCAGTCGAAGGTCGCGAACAATCTCGGCTTCGCCGTGGTGCCCGGCGGCGCCGCCGGCCCGAAGCCGGCCTTCGCCTCGCACGGCCTGTGCATCTCGAAGGACTCGGACAATCCGGAAGCGGCCTACATGTTCCTGGAATGGGCGACGAGCTTCGACACGATGGTCAAGGTCTCGCAGAATTCCCAGTACCTGGCCACGCCGCGCAATTCGGTCTGGACCAACAAGGACTTCCGCGCCAAGTACGACTTCAATTTCGGCGGCGGATCGTTCCTGGAAGCCTATCAGGCGAGCCTGGCCGACGCGCCGTCCGACTACTACCCCGCCTTCCCCGCCTGGACGGTCGTGTCGAACCGCATGGGACAGGCCGTGCAGGCCGCCGAGATCGGCCAGGCGACGCCGCAGGCCGCGCTGGATCAGGCCAACGCGGACATCACGAACATCATGAAGCAGGAAGGCCTGCTGAAGTAATCGTGCCTGAAATCGCGGGGGAGACCGGCAACGGCTCCCCGCACCTCCCGACGCCTGGCGACCAACGCGAGATTCTGATGGCAGCCGCATCCATGCCGGACACGATGGCGCTCGTGCGCCTGTCGTACCGTCGTTCGAATTCCGGATACAAACGGTTCGTGATACCGGCGATGTTCGTCATCGCCGTTCTCACCATCGTGCCTATCCTGATGACGGTGGCGTTGAGCATGACGTCGCTGTCCTATCTCAACACCAGGCCGACCGCCTTCATCGGCATGGAGAACTACGTCGAACTGTTCAGGGACCAGCGTTTCCTGAACAGCCTGTGGCAGAGCGCGATCCTCATTTTCGGACCCCTGCCCTTTCAGCTCCTGTTCGGCTTCTTCCTCGCCCTGACCATGAACGAGCGCCTTCCCGGCATGGGCTGGCTGCGGCTGATCTTCATCATCCCGATGTTCTTTCCCCCCATCGTCATGGGGCTGATGTGGAAGGTGATGTTCACCCCGCAGCTCGGCGGCATCAATTACTATCTGAGCCTGATCGGCATCCAGGGGCCGCTGTGGCTTGGCGAGCCGTTCTATGCCCTGATCTCCATCTGCATCGCGGCGATCTGGGGCTGGACGCCCTTCGTCGCGGTCATGTTCTACACGGCCATGCAGACCTTTCCGAAGGACCTCTACGAGGCCTCGCGCATCGACGGCGCCACCTGGTCGCAGCAATTGCGGTTCGTGACGCTGCCGCTGCTGCGGGAGACGGCGCTGGTCGTGATCGTCTTCCGCATCATGGAGGCGCTGGCGATCTTCCCGATCATCTTCGTCATGACGTCGGGCGGTCCGGCTGGATCGACGGAAACCGCGAACTACTACGCCTACACGGCGGGCTTCCAGTTCCTCAAGGTCGGCTATGCGTCCTCGATCATTCTGACCTTCCTCGCCATGCTGTTCATCATCCTCGGGCCCGCCACGCGGATGCTGCTGCGCAAGGTCGGGGCGGAGGGGGAGCGCTGATGAAGACGCGCAGCACCAAAGTCACGCTCGGCCTCTACACGTTCGGCATCGTCTGGGGCTTCGTCATCGTGGCGCCGGTCTTCTGGCTCGCGCTGCTGTCTTTGAAGACCCCGCTCGACGCCTTCGCCGTTCCGCCGAAGCTGTTCTTCGAGCCCACGCTGGACGCCTATTTCGCCGTGTTCGGCGACAGCAAGTTCCTCGCCGCCATCGCCAACAGCTTCATCATATCCGTCGGTTCGGTGGTGCTGTCGTTGCTGATCGCGATCCCGGCCGCCTACGGCCTGCGCAACATGCGCGGACCGCTGCGCTACAATTCCATGCTGGCCATCCTGCTGATACGGATGGTGCCGGGCATGGTGTACCTCCTGCCCTTCTTCGTGCTCTACAAATATCTCAACCTGCTCGACACCCATATCGGGCTGATCATCGTCCACCTCATCTTCAACGTGCCGCTGATCATCTGGATGCTCGCGCCGATCTGGGCGTCGATCCCGAAGGACCTCAGCGAAGCATCCCGCATCGACGGCGCGACGCCGCTGCAGATTCTTCTTCTGGTGGACCTGCCGCTGGTCAAGGGCGGAATCCTCGCCTCCTCGATCCTCGCCTTCATCTTCTCGTGGAACGAGTTCCTGTTCGCGCTGATCCTCACCCGCCGGACCGTCGTCACCCTGCCGGTCGCGATCGTCAACTTCCTCGCCTACGAGGGGACCGAATGGGGCAAGATTTCCGCCGCCTCGATGTTCATCATCGTGCCGGCCATGGTCTTCGGCTTCCTGGTCAGGCGCTACATGATCGCGGGCCTGTCCAGCGGCGCGATCAAGGGGTGAGGCGGCGCTCGTCGTAAGGATCATGGCAAATGGCTGAAATCGTTCTGTCGAATGTCGGCAAGGTTTATCCCAACGGCCAGAGCGCCGTGACGGACCTCAATCTGACGATCCGTGACAAGGAATTCCTCGTTCTGGTCGGCCCCTCCGGCTGCGGAAAGTCGACGATCCTGCGCATGATCGCCGGGCTGGAGGACATCTCCAGCGGCACCCTGACGATCGGCGGCCGGGTCGCGAACGACCTGGAGCCGAAGGACCGCGACCTCGCCATGGTCTTCCAGTCCTACGCGCTCTATCCGCACATGACCGTCGCGGAGAACATCGGCTTCCCGCTGCGCCTGGCCAAGGTCGACAAGGGCGAGATCGATAGGGCGGTGCGCGAGGCGGCCCGCATTCTGGAGCTGGGGCCCTATCTCGATCGCCGCCCCGCCCAGCTTTCCGGCGGTCAGCGCCAGCGCGTGGCCATGGGCCGGGCGATCGTGCGCAAGACCTCCGTCTACCTTCTCGATGAGCCGCTCTCCAATCTCGACGCCAAGCTGCGCGACCAGACGCGCAGCGAGATGGTCGACCTGCAGATGCGCCTCGGCGTCACGACGGTCTATGTCACCCACGACCAGGTCGAGGCCATGACGATGGGCCACCGCGTCGCCGTCATGAAGGATGGCTTCCTCCAGCAGGTCGCCGAGCCGAAAGTTCTCTACAACAAGCCCGTGAACGCCTTCGTCGCCGCGTTCATCGGGACGCCGGCGATGAATTTCCTCGATGCCGAATTCGTGGACGACCAGCTTGTCGTCGCGGGCAAGCCCGTGACGGTGACCGACCAGGCCCGCGCGAACTTGCGCACCCACACCGGAACTTCCCTGACGCTCGGCGTGCGTCCCGAACACCTCGCTCTGTCAGACAGCGGCATCGGCGCGGAAGTCAGCGGTGTCGAATGGCTCGGATCGGATGCGATCGTGCGGGTGCGCTATTCCGACCGGGGTGCTCAAAAGACGCTGGTTCTGCGCTGCGACGGCGAAACCGGCGTGAAGAGGGGCGACATCGTCCACGTGCACCTCGGCCGCGGCATTCACGTCTTCGACGAGGCGGGCCGGCGCATCGAAGACGGCACCTGAGATCAGGCCGCCGAACCGACAGACGATCTTTCAAGACAGTGCAATTGGAGTGAACACGATGCGGCGTCCGAACGTCCTGTGGATCTGTACCGACCAGCAGAGGTGGGACACGCTGTCCTATTTCGGGTTCCAGGGCGCCCGCACGCCGAACATCGACCGGCTGGCCGAAAAGGGCGTGGCCTTCGAGAGGACCTATTGCCAGAGCCCGATCTGCACCCCCAGCCGCGCCTCGTTCCTGACCGGACAATATCCGATCGCCCACCAGAACCACCGCAACGGCAACACGGGCTTCCGCGACAATCTGCGTCTGGTCCCGAAAATGTTCGAGGACGCCGGCTACGAGACGGGCCTGATCGGGAAGCTGCATCTGTCGCGCAGCAAGGGCGTGGTCGAGCGGCGTCCGGCGGCGGACGGCTACAAGGAGTTCTACTGGAGCCACCACCCCGACCCGGACTGGCCCGAGGGACACGACTATCAGGACTGGCTCGCCGAAAAAGGCGTCGACGCCGAAGCCATCTACAACCGCAAGCGCGCCTACGGACCGGGCGTCGAGGCCGACGTCCACCAGACGACCTGGGCGGGCGAACGGGCGAGCAGCTTCATGGAGCGCCATGCCGGCAAGCCGTGGTTCCTGTCCATCAACCTGTTCGACCCGCACCCGCCCTTCGATCCGCCGGCCAACTACCTGGCCCAGTTCGACCTCAACGACATGCCGGCTCCGATCTTTGCCGAGTCGGACATGCAGCATCAGGCGAAGTTCAAGGACATCGACCAGCAGATCACCATCCCGGTCGACCCGAGGCGCGGCGATCCGAGCTCGGAGCTCTACGAAAATCCGCCGCTCGCCGCCGACACGGAAGGCCGCGACACCCCGCCGACCCTCTACAACGCCAAGTATATCCGCGCCTGCTACCACGCCATGATCGCGCTTATCGACGACATGGTCGGCGATCTGGTGCGCAAGCTCGAGGAGACGGGACAGGCGGACGACACGATCATCCTCTTCATGAGCGATCATGGCGAGATGCTCGGCGACCACGGCATCATCTACAAGGGCTGCCGCTTCTACGAGGGCATGATCCACGTTCCGATGATCTTCTCGTGGCCGGGGCACCTGAAGGAAGGGCTGGTCTCCAGCGCCCTGACGGAGCTGGTCGACATTCCCCAGACGCTTCTGGAGGCCGCCGGCCTGGAGGCGGACGACGAGATGCAGGGCCGCTCGCTGCTGAGCCTTCTCAAAGGCGAAAGCCGCGCCGACCACCACAAGGACTATGTGCTGTGTGAATACGCCGACGCGCTGGACATACCGGGAGGCAAGCACACCCGCGCCAGCATGTATTTTGACGGACGCTACAAGCTCAGCGTCTATCACGGCACGGGGCTCGGCGAATTGTTCGACCTCGAGACGGACCCCGACGAAGTGCGGGATCTGTGGGACGACCAGGCGTCGCAGGGGCTGAAGGCCGGGCTGATCGCGAAACATTTCGACGCGATGATGCTGGCGTCAGGCGGTGGTCCGGCGCGAACCGCGCCCTACTGAAGGCTCGGACCGGCCGCCCGGTCCCCTAGCAATCCAAAAAGGGGCGCTATCCCGGCGCCCCTTTTGCGGTCAGCTCATCCACTGCCCGCCGTCGACATTGTAGGTCTGGGCGACGACATAGTCGGACTCGCCGCTGGCGAGGAAAATCGCCATGCCGGTCAGGTCCTCCGCCGTGCCCATGCGACCGTAGGGAACGGCCTCGCCCACTTCCTTCTTCTTCTGGCCGGGCGCCTTGTTCTCGTATTTGGCGAAGAACGCATCCACCCCGTCCCAATGCTCGCCGTCCACGACGCCGGGGGAGATCGCGTTGACGTTGATCCGATGCCGGATCAGGTCGAGACCGGCGGACTGGGTCAGCGAGATGACGGCGGCCTTCGTCGCGCAGTAGACCGCGACGAGCGCCTCGCCGCGACGCCCCGCCTGCGAGGCCATGTTGATGATCTTGCCGCCGCCCCCACGTTCGATCATGTGCCTGGCAACCGCCTGCAAGGTGAACAGCGTTCCCGCGAAGTTGACCGCGAAAACCCGATCATAGTCCTGGCGCTTGATCTCGACGATCGGCGAGGCCGTGAACAGTGCGGCATTGTTGATGAGGATGTCGATCCGGCCCAGACCTTCGACGGTCCGCGCCACGGCGCCGTCGATGCTCTCCTGCCTGGTCACGTCCATCTCCACGGCGATCGCGTTTTCGCCAAGCGATCTGGCGGCCTGCCGGGCGGCCTCGACATTGATGTCGGCGATGGCGACCCGCGCCCCCTCGCCCACGAACGCCTTGGCGAAGGCCAGTCCGATTCCCCGCGCCGCACCTGTTATCAACGCACATTTGCCTTCGAGACGGCCCATCACGACACCATTTGCTGTTGCTGGTTCTGCGCGGCGCCGACCATGGCACCCTCCGGCAGCCTACACTATTTTTGCCGCGCGTAAATATTACTCCGCGCGGCAACTCAGGCCGATTGCCGGATCCTCAGCGCGCCGAGCAACGCATGCTCCTCAAAGCCGGAAGCGCCGTCCGGCCCGGCGACGCGGCGATGCAGCAGTTCGACGGATTTGGCGGCGATGCCGCCGACATCCTGGGCGACGGTAGTCAGCGGCGGCGACATGTAGCGACTGAGCGGGTGATCGTCGTGTCCCGCGATCCGCAGCCGCCCGCCCTTGTCCTGGTCCGCGGCCCAAAGCCCATGGATCTGCGCCGCCCGGGACGCGCCGATCGCCAGCCGGTCGTTGGCGCACAGGATCGTGGCCTCGCGCAGCCGCCCATGCGCGAAATGATCGTCCATCACCTCCAGCGCATAGGCCTCGAAATCCCAGCCATGCTTGTCCGCCACGCCGGGATCGACCGGCACGATCTCCGCCGCGCGCTGCCTCAGCGCCATCGCGGCGCGAAAAGCCTGCTCCCGTTCCCGGCTGTTGGAATTGAGCTGCGGCATCGCGAAAAAGACCGGCGGCTCGCCGGTACGGCACAGATAATCGACCATCAGGCCGACGGTCGCGCGGTTGTCGGTGCCGACGAAATCCAGCGCAGCGCCCGCCCCGTGCGGTCGCGCGTCGACCACGACCGTTGGCAGGGTCTCCGACAGCTTTCGCAGCATGCGGGCCGACTCCTCGCCGCCGAGCGGCGCCACGATCGCGCCGTCGACGTTCATCGAGGCGAGCCTGTCGGCCGCGTGCGCTTCCCGTTCGGTCGATCCGTGGGAGCACTGGGTCACGACGGTCCATCCCCGCGCCACCGCGCAGTCCTCGATGGCTTCGAGCAGGCTCGTGTAGAAGAGGTCGTTGAAAGACGGGATGACGACGCCGACCAGCCCCGTCGACTCGCGGTTCATCCGGGTGGCGAAGAAGTTCGGAACGTAGTCCACGCCTTCCAGCCGCGCGCGGATCTTGGACGCCGTCCCGGGGCGGACGGTCGAGGGATCGCGGAAAAAACGCGACAGCGTCGGACGCGACACGTCGATGGCGTCCGCCAGCTCCGCCATGGTCCGTATTCTCGGTTTTCCCGGCAATTCCCTGTCCACAAAATTGACGCGCGTAAATTTTCTGCCTAGATGACTATAACGACGGAGGTGTTTTGTGAAGCCTGGCGGCACCCTGGTGACAATCGGCGAGCTTCTGGTCGAGTTCGTCTCGGCCGAACAGGGCTGCGGCCTGGAAAAGATGACATCCTATTCCGGCCCCTATCCCAGCGGCGCGCCGGCGATCTTCATCGACCAGGCCGCCCGCATGGGCGTCCCGACCAGGATGGCGGGATCGGTCGGGCGCGACGGGTTCGGGCGCCTGCTTCTTGCCCGCCTGCGCGAGGACGGCGTCAACACGGATCATGTGCGCGAAATCGACGGGCTGACGACCGGGACCGCCTTCGTCTCCTACTATCGGGACGGCTCCCGAACCTTCATCTTCCATCTGCGGGGCACGGCGGCCGAAGCGGTCGTGTTCGATCCCGACCTGCTTCCCGATACGGACGCCATCCTGCATGTGTCGGCCTCCTCGCTCGGCGCCCCTGCCTTGCGCGAGGCGATCATGACGGCCGCGGCCGAGGTGCTTCGCAGGGGCGGCAGGCTCTCCCTCGATCCGAACGCGCGCCCGGAGCTCATGCGCGACGAGGCGAGCCGCGCCGCGCTTCAGACGCTTCTGGCGCAAAGCCACATCCTGATGCCGAGCGTCGGCGATCTCGATTTTCTGTTCCCCGGCCTTGGGACGCAGGCGGCGATCGACGAGCTGCTGTCGATGAAGGCGGAGATCGTCGCGCTGAAACGCGGCAACGCGGGCGCGCTCGTGGTCGCTCACGGCGAGCGGCATGAATTCGCACCCCATGCGGTGGACGAGGTCGATCCCACCGGGGCCGGAGACTGCTTCTGCGGCACCTTCGTGGCGCAGCTCATGCAAGGGCGCTCGATCGAGGAGGCCGGCCGGATGGCGAACGCGGCAGGCGCCCTCGCCGTGACCCGCCGCGGGCCGATGGAAGGCAACACCGGACCCGAGGAAATCCTCTCATTCATGAATCGGTCTTCGAAGCGGAGATAGAGCGTGGAACGCCTGAGCAGGATGGCCGAAGCCAACCGGGCCGGCAAGCCGACCGGCCTGCCGTGCTTCTGCACGGCGAACGAGCACGTGCTGCGCTCGGTCCTGTCCTTCTCGGCCGCCGCCGGCTTGCCCACGGTCATCGAAGCGACCTGCAACCAGGTCAACCAGGACGGCGGCTACACCGGCATGCTTCCCGGCGACTTCGCCGGCTGGATCGATGATCTGGCCACGCAGGAAGGACTGGATCGGGACCTCCTGCTGCTCGGCGGCGATCATCTCGGGCCCAATCCCTGGCGGAAGCAACCAGCAGACATCGCCATGGCAAAGGCGCGCACGCTGGTCCGCGACTACGCCAGGGCCGGGTTCAGGAAGATACACCTCGATGCTTCCATGGCGCTGGGCGGCGAGGCGCATCCGAGCTTCGAATGCGTCGCGGAGCGGGCGGCGGACCTGTGCGAAGTGGCGGAAAGCGCCGCCCCCGATCCCGACGCGCTCGTCTACGTCATCGGAACCGAGGTGCCCGTTCCCGGCGGCGAGGCGGTCGAACCCGACAGGCTGGACGTCACCTCCGTCGACCGTCTGAGGAAGACGATCGACACGCACCGCGCCGCCTTCGCGGCCAGAGGGCTCGACGCCGCATGGGGACGCATCGCGTCGGTGGTGGCCCAGCCCGGCGTCGACTTCGGGCACTCGTCGGTCTACCGCTTCGATGCGGCCGCCGCCGCCGAGCTGAGCCGGTCCGTGCTGGACTTTCCAGGGCTGACCTTCGAGGCCCATTCCACCGACTATCAGCCGGCCGAAGCCCTGGAGCAACTCGTCGCCGGTCATTTCTTCTTCCTCAAGGTCGGACCGGAGCTGACATTCCGGCTGCGTGAGGCGCTCTTCGCGCTGTCCGATATCGAAGCCCTCCTCGATCTTCCGCATCCGAGCGAGCTGAAGCGCGTGCTGGAAGACCGGATGATCGCCAATCCCGAACATTGGCGCGACTATTATCGGGGCGGCGAGGCCGAGACCCGCCAGATGCGCCAGTTCAGCTACAGCGACCGCGCGCGGTACTATTGGGGAGACGCGCAGCTCGTTTCCGCCGTGCGGCGGCTGCTGGAGAACCTGTCCGGCGCCGGGCTGAAGGAAACGATCGTTTCGCAGTATTTCAACGGATACCCGTTCGGCCACGTGCCGACGGACGCGCGGGAACTCGTCAGCCGGCACGTTCAAACGACGGTGCGGCGCTATTTCGCGGCCTGCGGCTATTCCTGCTGATCGGCGCGAACCACTCGCCTTCCGGACCCGTCCGCGCCCCACATTTTCCTGAAGCACAATCGCGGACCGCCTCGCGCCGCTGGACCGCCGGCCCCTCACCCGCCTCGTTGCCTGGAGCGCGGAGCAATGCTCCGCGCGGCGACCGGAGGTCGGCGCGTCACGCGGACACGGTCACGCCATTCGACCGCCGCGGGGGTGGAAATTGGCTCTTGACTCTCTGTAGTATTCTACGAAACATATCAATCACGGTGCAGTGCACACTCGCACTGTCCGGCCGTTGAGGGCGCTGTCGATCTGTCGCAGTTTCCCAGGCGGTAAGGGGAATAGAATCATAATCAGGATCACACAGTGGTCCGGCACCGAACGGAACCTCACAATGGGTAAACTCACGACACTCATTGCCGCCGCCGCTTTGGCGGGCATGGCAAGCATTCAGTCCGCGCAGGCCGAGAGCGCCGCACCCCTCAAGCTGATCGAGGACGGCCAGCCGCTCCAGACGACCGCCTTCCCGAAGCCGTGGCCGATGGCCCACCTCGTCAAGCCGGGCACGCTGACCGTCGGCATCACCGCCAAGACGCCTCCCGGCTCCTTCACGGCCACGAACGGCGAGTTCGACGGCAGCCGGGTCCTGCTGTTCAAGAAGTTCGCCGACGATCTCGGCCTGAAGATCGAGTTCGTCCGCCTCGACTGGCCCGGCATCATGCCCGGCCTCGCGGCCAACAAGTTCGACATCGCCTGCGAGAGTGCCAACTGGACCAACGAGCGCCTGGTCTCCAAGGACTTCCTGCTGTCCAGGCCGATCATCGCGAACGCCACGATCGCCGTCGTGCGCAAGGACAGCGGAATCAAGTCGTGGGCCGACACCGCCGGAAAACGCATCGGCAGCGTCAAGGGGGAGATCTTCCTGAAGTCGGTCGAGGCCGAGGTGAAGGGGGCCGCCGGCATGCTCGAGATGCCGGGCCGTCCGGAAGGCATGCTGGCGCTCAACAACGGCCAGCTCGACGTCTTCATCATGGATCTCGTCGCGGCCCGCCCCCTGATCGCCAGCAGCACCGGGGGCGAGAACCTCGAGATCATCGGGCCGGCGAAGGGACTTTCGGTGGCCGGCGTCTGCGTCAACAAGAACGCGCCCGACCTGCTGCAGGCCGTCAACCTGCTGATCACCAACTACCGGGTGGACGGCAGCTTCGCCGAGCTGGAGCGGAAATACTACGGTTCCGACGAGCACGTGAAGCTTCTGTCCGTCCTGGGTTACTGACCCGCACCATCGCCCAAGCAGTCGGCATCCGGCCTTGAACCTCGACTTCTCGATCGTTCCCGCGATTGCCCCCTTCCTGTGGCAGGGGGTGAAAGTGACCCTGCTGCTGGTCGCCATCGTTCTGGTGGTGACCGCCCCGCTGGCGTTGCTGGTCGCTCTCGGCCGCGACTGCCGGCTGGGATGGCTGCGGGTGTCGCTGCAATATATCAGCTGGGTCATCCGTGGCGTGCCGCCGCTGATGATCCTGTTCTGCGTCTTCTTCATCGCGCCGCAGGCAGGATTGGAGATCGACGCGTTTCCGGCGGCCGTGATCGCCATGACCTTGTTCATGACCTTCTATTTCGCCGAGGCGATCCGGGCCGGCCTGGCCTCGGTGCCGAAGGGGCAATATCAGGCGGCGCTGGCGCTGGGCCTGCCCCCGGGCCGCACGTTCGGGCGCATCGTCATGCCGCAGGCCCTGCCCTCGATCATACCGCCCTAGCTGTCGCATGCGACGGAAGTCGTGAAGAGTTCCGCACTCACCGCCACGATCGGCGTCGCGGACCTGACCGGCAACGCCTACCAGATGATCATGGCCACCGGCCGTCCCATCGAGATCGTGCTGGTCATCGGCGGCATCTATGCCTTGCTCGACGCCGTGCTGCTGACGGGTCAGTCATGGGCCGAGCGCCGCTGGGCGTTCCGGACGGTGCGTTGACATGGACGCGTCCGTGGCGATGGTCCTGCGATACGCCCCGCAGATATGGGACGGGTTCCTGCTGACGATCTTCCTGTCGGCGGTGACCATCGCGGTCTCGACCCCTTTCGGCTTTCTCGTGGCGCTCGCGCGCGAATCCCGCCAGCCGCTGCTGAACTGGCCTGCCGCCGTCTTCGTCAACGTCTTTCGCGCGCTGCCGCTGCTGGTCATCCTCTATTTCTCGTTCTACGGCCTGCCGCAGCTCGGCTTTCCGCTGTCGCCGGTCACCGCCGCCCTGCTCGGCATGATCCTGTCGAGCATCGCCTTCATGAGCGAGGATATGCGCTCCGGCCTCGTGGGCATCGATCCCGGGCAGTACCAGGCCGCCGCCGTCCTTGGCTTGACGCGCCGCCACACGATCGTGCGGATCATCCTGCCGCAGGCGCTGCGGATCATGGTGGCGCCCTACATCACGCGGGCGATCATCATCGTCAAGGGCACCTCCCTGGCGTCGATCGTGGCGGTCAGCGAATTGACCGGGACGATCTCCGGCCTCGTGTCGATGACCTACAGCGCCTTCAATTTCCTGCTGGTCGGAGCGGCGCTCTATCTCCTGCTCAATGCGCTGCTGGCAGCGCTGCAAGGCTATATCGAACGCAGATTGTCATGGTGATGACCCAGCCAGAACAGACACCCGGCGACAGGCCCATCCTCTCCATGAGGGGCATCGCCAAACGCTACGGCGACCGCCCCGTGCTCAACGGCATCGATCTCGACATCGCGAAGGGCAAGGCGGTCGCCATCATTGGCGCCAGCGGTTCCGGCAAGACGACGCTGCTGCGCTGCATCAACTACCTGGAAGTGCCGGACGCCGGCGAAATCCGCGTCGACGGCAGGCTGATCGGCCAGCGGATGACGGCCAGGGGCGCGGTGCCGGCAGGCGCGCGGGACCTGCGGCTGCAGCGCGCGGACATCGGTATGGTGTTCCAGCACTTCAACCTGTTCCCGCACTTCACGGCACTCCAGAACATCATCGAGGCGCCGATCGCTGTCCGTGGGCTCGCCCGCGGCGAGGCAGTGTCGGAGGCCATGGCCCTGCTCGAAAGCGTCGGGCTGGCCGACAAGGCCGACAGCCTGCCCAGCAGGCTTTCGGGCGGCCAGCAGCAGCGCGTCGCGATCGCGCGCGCACTGGCCATGAAACCCAAGCTGATGCTGTTCGACGAGGTGACGTCGGCGCTCGACCCCGAACTGGTCGAGGACGTTCTCAAGGTCATGCAGCAGCTCGCCCAGTCGGGCATGACCATGGTCGTGGTGACGCACGAGATGATGTTCGCGCACGACATAGCCGACCACGTCGTCTTCATGGACGGCGGCGCGATCGTCGAGCAGGGGCCGCCCGCCCAGATCTTCGGCAATCCTCGGCACGCCCGCACCCAGGCGTTTCTCCAGCGTTCGCTGAAGCGACGCACATTCGCCTGAGCTTCTCGCGCAGCGCTTGCCAGCCCCCGATTCATTGGTATACTACGAAGAATATCAGATGATGACCTCACCATCCGCCCTGCCGTTCAATCGTCGATGCCTCCCATGACCGAGAAGAAGAAGGCCCGCATCGGCATCGATATCGGCGGCACGTTCACGGACGGCGTGCTCGAAGTCGGCGGCCGCAGGCACACGACCAAGGTTCCGACAACGCCGGCCGCGCCTCAGCTCGGCATGTTCGACGCGATCCGCTCGCTGCTGTCGATCGCCCGGATCGCGCCGGATGACATCGCCCTGATCGTTCACGGGACCACGCTGGCGACCAACGCGCTGATCGAGCGCCGCGGCGCGAGAACGGCGCTGATCACCACCGAAGGATTCCGCGACGTGCTGGAGATGCGCGGCGAGGACCGGTATGACCAGTATTCGCTGGCGCTCGACATTCCGGCCCCGCTGGTGCCGCGGCGCCTTCGTCTGCCGGTGGCCGAGCGCATGGACGCGCGCGGCAACGTTCTGCGCGCCCTCGGCCGGGACGCCCTCCCCGCCATCGTCGAGACTCTGCGGCGCGAGGAGGTCGGCTCCGTGGCGGTCGCGTTCCTGCACAGCTATGCAAATCCGGCGCACGAGGATTTCGTTGCGGACATGCTGGCCCGCGAACTGCCGGGCGTGCCGGTCTCGCTGTCGTCGCAGGTATCGCCCGAGATCCGCGAATACGAGCGCATCTCCACGACCTGCGCGAATGCCTACATCCGGCCCGTCATGGAACGCTACCTGGCCAGCCTGCCGGAACAGATCCGAGAGATGGGCCTCGACTGCCCGCTCCTGATGATGCTGTCCAGCGGCGGCCTGACCTCGATCGAAACCGCCATGCGGTTCCCGGTCCGGCTTGTCGAATCCGGGCCCGCGGGCGGTGCGATCTTCTCCAGCCACATAGCCCGCTCCTACGGCCTCGACAGGGTGCTGGCCTTCGACATGGGCGGGACGACGGCGAAGCTGTGCCTTCTGGAAGGCTCCCAGCCGCACATGGCGCGCAGCTTCGAGGCGGCCAGAAACGAGCGCCATCGCAAGGGCAGTGGCCTGCCATTGCGCATCCCCGTCATCGAGATGGTCGAGATCGGCGCCGGCGGCGGATCGATCGCCCATCTCGACAAGCTGGGCCGGCTCGCCGTGGGCCCCGAGAGCGCCAGCTCGGCGCCGGGACCCGCCTGCTACCGCCGCGGCGGCACGCGCGCCACCGTGACGGACGCCAACCTCGTCATCGGCCGCCTCGACGCGGCGACCTTCGCCGGCGGCGAGATGCCTCTGGAGACGAAGCTCGCCGAGCAGGCGGTCGGACGCGACGTCGCCGCCGGCCTCGGACTTGACGTGCCCGCCGCCGCGCGCGGCATCATCGAGATCGTCGACGAAGCGATGGCGGGCGCGGCGCGCGTCCACGCCACGGAGCGCGGACGCGACATCGGCGAGCACACGATGATCGCCTTCGGCGGCGCCGCGCCGCTCCACGCGGGCCATCTGGCGCACAAGCTGAAGATCGATCGCTTCATCATCCCGCGCCAGGCCGGCGTCGGCTCGGCGGTCGGCTTCCTGCAGGCGCCGATCTCCTACGAGATCGCCCGCACCGACTGGCAGACGCTCGCCGATTTCGATCCCGCCCGCCTGAACGGCGTGTTCGCGGCCCTTTCGGCGCAGGCCTTTGCCGTCGCCGGCCCGGCATCGCTCGGCCGACCGCTGGTCGAGCATCGCATGGCCGCGATGCGCTATGTCGGCCAGGGTTACGAGATTCCCGTCCCGCTGCCGACGCGTGACCTGCATGACGACGACGTCCCGATGCTCGCAGACCGTTTCGCGAAACTCTATGCGGCGCATTTCAGCCGGGCGATGCCCGATGCGCCGGTCGAAATCCTGACGCTCAGCGTCAACGTGACGACCGAGGAGGAGCCGGTCGGCGGCCACGGCGCCGGCGATCCCGAGCTCCATGCGGCGGCGCCCGCCGGCACGCGCCGCGTCTACGACGGCGCGACGGGCGCGCTTCGCGACGTGCAGGTCTTCGACCGCGACAGCCTCGCGCCGGGCGCGAGCATCCGGGGACCGGCGATCCTGGTGGAAGCCGAGACGACGACGATCCTGCCCGCCGGCTTCGATGCCGTCATCGACCGCCTCGGCGCGATCGACTGCCGCCGCACAGCCGCCATGGAGGCCCGCCCGTGAACGCCCCCCTGGACGAGATCGGCCTGCAGGTTGCCTGGAACAGGCTCATAAACATCGTCGAGGATCAGGCCCAGAAACTGATCCGCGCCTCCTTCAGCACCTCGGTGCGCGAGGCCGGCGACCTGTCCGCCGGCATCTTCGACCTGAAAGGCAGGATGCTGGCGCAGGCCGTCACCGGAACACCCGGTCACGTGAACTCGATGGCCAACGCGGTGCCGCACTTCATCGCCGAGTACCCGGTGTCCGGCATGAAGCCGGGCGACGCGCTCATCACCAACGATCCGTGGATCACCTCCGGCCATCTGCATGACGTCACAATCGTCACGCCGGTGTTCCTGGGCATGGAGCCCGTCGCGCTGCTCGCCTGCACCGTGCATCTCGTCGACGTCGGCGGTCGGGGCATGGGACCGGACGCCGCGCAGGTCTACGAAGAAGGCGTCCAGATTCCCATCATGCCGCTGGTGCGGGAGGGCGTCATCAACCGCGACCTGATGAAGCTCGTCATGGCCAACACGCGCGAGCCGAAACAGGTCGAAGGCGACCTGCTGTCGTGCATCTCCGCCAACGAGGCGGCGGCTGGGCAACTGGCGGAACTGCTGGCCGCCGGCGGCATCGAGCTGAAGACGCTCGGCGAGGAGATCATCGAACGATCGCGGGCGGCGATGCTGCGCGAGATTTCGTGCCTGACGCCCGGCGTCTTCACCAACGGCATGGCGCTGGACGGCTACGAGGAGCCCATCCGTCTCGAGGCGACCCTGACCATCGACGGGGACGGCATCGCGGTCGACTTCGCGGGCACGTCGCCGATGAGCGCGCGCGGCATCAACGTGGTGCTCAACTACACCTCCGCCTACGCCACGTTTGCCGTGAAATGCGCGGTCGCGCCCGACCTGCCCAACAATTACGGCTCGATGTCCGCCATCCGCATCAGCGCCCCGGCGGGCTGCATCCTCCACGCCGTCTATCCCGCTCCCGTGTCGGCACGCCACGTCGTCGGCCACGCGGTGCCGGACGTCGTGCTCGGCTGCTTCGCCCGCATGGCCGGGAGCGCCATCCCCGCCGAGGCCGGCATGATGTGGAATCCGATGCTGCGCGGCGCGACCGGCCTCGACGGCGAGGTGCGCAACTGGGAGATATTCCTCAACCACAGCGGCGGCATGGGCGCGCGGCCGGGCGGCGACGGACTGTCGGCCACGGCCTTCCCGGCCGGCGTGAAGGCCACGCCCGTCGAGGTGGCCGAGGCCAACGTGCCGCTGATCTACTGGCGCAAGGAACTGCGCGCGGATTCGGGCGGCGCCGGCCGCTTCCGCGGCGGGCTCGGCCAGACGATCGAGATCGGCGGACTGAGGGACGGCCCGATCGCCATCCAGGCCATGTTCGACCGTATATCGGTGCCGGCCAACGGCCGCTCCGGCGGCGGCACCGGTGCCGGCGGCATATTCGGCACGGCCGCCGGCCGGCCGCTCGCCGGCAAGGGCCTGCACGGCATCGGCCATGGCGAGCGATTCAGCATGCAACTGCCCGGCGGCGGCGGCATCGGCGATGCTTTCGCGCGGGATCCGGCGTCGGTGGCGGGCGACGTTCGCGACGGCTTCGTCAGCGTCGAGAGCGCGCGCAGCTCGTACGGCGTGGCGGTCGATCCTCAGGGCAACGTGGACGAGCGCGCCACAGCGGTGCTGCGCCGCATGCGATGCACCCCAGAACTGTTTGACGAAGGAGACCTACCCGTGGCCATCAGACACACGCAAGCGCGCTCCATCACCGAGGTGACCCCGGAGGAGCACGCGGCCTACAAGCTCTTCCGCAAGGCCAACCCGATCCCGAAGGACAACTACATGGGCATCCTGCGCATGATGGAGTTCGGCCGGGGCGAGGACCGCTCCATCCTGCCGATCGACAACTATACGCACGGCCTGCAGACGGCGACGCGCGTGCTGCGCGACGGCGGCGACGACGAGGCGGTGGTCGTCGCCCTCCTCCACGACTGCGCGGACACGGTCACGCCGATGCATGGCGAGGTGGCAGCGGCGATGCTGTCGCCTTACGTCTCCGAGAAGAGCGTCTGGATCATCAAGCACCACGGCATCTTCCAGGACTACTATCGCCAGTATGTCAGCGAGAAGGTCCGCATGGGACGCGAGCAGTTTCGGGGGCATACCCATTTCGACGCCTGCGTCGAATTCTGCGAGAAGTATGATCAGGTTTCGTTCGATCCGGACTATGACACTCTTCCGATCGAAACCTTCTACCCGATGCTGGACCGCGTCTTCGCCCACACGCGCTATTTCTCGCACGAGCACTGAGCGACGGCGCGATGACCGTCGACCTCATCGTCCACGGTCCGGCGGGCAGCTCCCCTCCCGTGATGGCGCAGGCGTTCCTGGCGGGGCTGGCCGAATGCGGCGTCGATCCGCGCCCATGGCGGACGGTCCCGCGCGCCGCCCGGCCGGGGACGGATGCCATCGAGGCGCTTCTCGCGCGCCCGGGCGACGCCGACACCGTCTCCACCTGTACGCCGATCTTCGTGCAGGCGCCGCTGCTGGCCGGCGGTCGCCCGAGCCACGACGACCTCACCCCGCTGGCCAGGCTCGTCACCGATTATTGCTTCATCGCCGTCCGGGCCGATGCGCCATGGCGCGACGCGCGCGACTTCGTGGCCGATCTGCGCGCGCGCCCGAGCCGCACGGCCGGGTTCGGCATCGGCAGCATCAACCATCTGCTGAGCCTCGCCATCGCGCGGGCCGCAGACACGCAGGTCGATTTCGTCACCGTGCCCACGGAGCCGGATGCCTTCGCGAGCCTGCTCGCCGGTGACGTCGACTGGGTCTGCGGCGTCGGCGCCGAGTTCCTGCACCATGTCGAAGATGGCAGGCTGCGCGCCATCGCCGTTCTCGACGACATTCGCCATGCGCCGTTCGCCGATGCCATGACCATGGCCGAAGCGGGCGCGCCCGTGCGCTTCTGTCTCTGGCGGGGCCTGATGGGTCCGCCCGCGCTTGCCATGGCCGACCGGCGCAGATGGTGGGACATCGCGGATGCGGTCCGCTCGACGCGGGCGTGGCGGGCCTACCTCACCCGCAACGGCCAGCACGACAGCTTCCTGACCGGCGACGCCTTTGCCATGTTCCTGGACGAGCAGCGGGGCTGGTACAGGGAAGAAATGGTGCGGGCCGGCCTCATCGCGGCTTAGCGGCCGACCGCTACATGCCCTTTATCAGGCCGCCGTCGACGCGGATGGACGAGCCGGTCACGTAGCTCGCCTGCGTGCTGGCAAGGAACACCGCGACCGCGGCGAACTCCTCCGGACGCCCGTAGCGGCCAACGGGAATATCCTGTCTCGAAGCCTTTTGCACGGCGTCCACGGTCGATCCCGTGGCCTTCGCCTTGTTGCCATCGAGCTCGCGCACGCGATCCGTGTCGATGCGGCCGGGAAGGATCATGTTCACCGTGACCCCGTGTCCGGCGACTTCGGCGGCAAGCGTCTTCGACCAGCCGGCGATCGCCTGCCGGACACCGTTCGACAAGGCGAGATTGGGGATCGGCTGCACCACGCCGGAGGAGCCGATCGTTATGATCCGTCCCCACTTGCGTTCCACCATCGCGGGCAGCAAGGCGTCGGTGATGGTGAAGATCGAGATCGCCATCGCCTCGAAGGCGGCGGTCCAGCTTTCGGCCGACTGGCCGGCGGCCGGTCCGGCTTTCGGGCCCCCGGTGTTGTTGACGAGGATGTCCACCCCGCCCTCCGCGCGGATGCGCTCAATGAGGGCTGCGACCGATCCCCGATCGGCAAGATCGGCGATGACCGGAACGATGGTCGCACCGGCCGTCGTCTCACCCGTCCCGCGCGCGGCCGCAAAGACCTGCACGCCCTCCTCCGCCAGCCCATGGGCAATGGCCGCCCCGAGCCCCCGGCTGGCGCCGAGGACGAGAGCCTTCTTTCCCGCGATCCCGAAATTCATCCGCGCAGCTCTCCGAGTTTGCGGGCCTGCCTCTCCATGAGCGTCTCGACCTCGCGCGTGGCCGCGGTGTTCAGGACGGCGCCGGGCCGTCGCTGGAAGGCCCCGGCGATGGCCCCCCGCCTGGCCAGCACATGTTTGCGGACGGCCAGTCCCAGCCCCGGCTGCTGCTCGTAGCGGACCAGCGGAAGATAAGCGTCGAAGACATCCCGCGCCTCCTCCAGCCTGTCCGCCTGCGCCAGCCGGCAGACATCCACCATCATTTCGGGATAGCCGAATCCGGTCATCGCCCCGTCCGCCCCGCGCGCCATCTCCTCCGGAAGGAACACGCCGCCATTGCCGCAGAGGATCGAGATCCGGCGGCGTCCCCCCGCCTCCGCCTCACGCAGGTCGGTGATCTTCTGTAGGCCCGGCCAGTCCTCGTGCTTCAGCATCACGATGCTCGGATGGGCCTCGATGATCGCGCCCAACGTCGCGGAGGCGATCTGCACGCCTGTCGACAGGGGGAAATCCTGCAGCACGATCGGCACGTCGGGGCCGAGGGTCTCGACCACGGAAGCATAGTAGCCGATGATCTGGGCGTCGGTGCGCAGCGAGGACGGCGGCGCGACCATGACGCCGGCCGCGCCGAGGTCCATGACAGCCTTGGTCAGTTCGCCGACCGCGGCCAGACCGGCGGCGGAGACGCCCACGACGACCGGGGCTGCGCCGGAGCGCTTGATCGTCCGGCGCGTTACCTCGATCGATTCGGCCTGGGTCAGCTTGGGAGCCTCGCCCATCATGCCGAGGATGGTCAGGCCGTCGGCGCCTTTCTCGGCGTAGAAATCGACCATCCGGTCGATGCTCGCCGTGTCGAGCGCGCCGTCCTCGAGGAACGGCGTGACCGCGATCACGAAGACGCCTTTGCTCATCGAATGGATGCGTGACACGCTCCGTCTCCCCTATTCGAACCAGTGCGTCTCGCCACGCCGCACGTAGCGCCCCGCCCCCGGCCTGTTGCGGATTGCCTCGCCGTCCCAGCCGAGCTCACCGGCCAGGTAAGTCCGCCGGACCGTCACGGAAAATTCGCGCCCATCGAACGGACTCCAGCGGAGCTCGTCATGCGCCTTCGTCGAATCCCACACCTGCCGGCGGCGGGACAGGATGGTGAGGTCGGCGTCGGCCCCCGGCCGGATCGCCCCCTTGCGCGGCCAGAGGCCGAAAAACTTCGCCGGCCGCTCGCACAATTGCGCGGCGGTGAGCGCGGCGGCATCCAGTCCGCGCGCGTCCGCCGCCGTGTAGAAGGCCGGCAGAAGCGTTTCCAGCCCCGGCACGCCGGCGCCGGCGTCGAAGATGGACGGGGTCAGCTTGCCGTCGATCGGCCAGCTCGAATGGTCGGAGCTGACGAAGGCGACACGGCCCTCCAGGATTTCTGCCCAGAGCGCGTCGATCTGGCCGGGCCGGATCGGCGGATTGACCTTCATGCGCGCGCCGAGCTCCGGACCGTCCCTTTCCGGATCGAACCACAGATAGTGGACGCACAGCTCCCCGGTCGCCCGGAACCCGTCGGCCAGATAGTTGTCCACGAGCTGGAAGCCGCGCGCCGTGGTCAGGTGGACGATGTGCGCGTGGGCGCCGGCGGCCGCGCCGAGTTCGAGAAACTGGGCCGTGGCGGCGAGTTCGGCCGCCGGCGGCCTGCAGTCCGAATGGGCCTCGATGCCGTTGCGGCCCGCGGCCTTGGCGCGTTCGATATGGGCGCGGATGATCTCCTGATCCTCGTTGTGGACGCCGAGCGGGATCGGCGTCTCGGCCAGCGCGGTGAAGATCGACAGCATCTGGTCGCTCCCGATGCGCGGAAATCGCGTCGGGCTGCTCTCGAAGGTGGATATCTTGAAGGCCGCGATGCCGGCATCGATCAGCGCATCGATCTCGCCGGTGGTCTGGCCGGGCATCACCGTGCCGTACAGCGCGACATCGGCGTGCGCGTGTTCCTCGACGGCCTGGATCTTGGCCTCGAGCCGGCCGACCGTGTTCAGCGGATCGGGATTGTCGTAGGGCATGTCGACGATCGTCGTGACGCCTCCGGCGATCGCCGATCGCGTGGTCGATCCGATCCCCGCCAGGCCGCCATAGCTGCAGGCATGGGTCTGGCCGTCGATGACGCCGGGCAACACCAGATCCGATCCGGCATCGAAGGTCTCGCGCGCGACAGGCGCCTCGCCCAGGCCCACGGCGGCGATCCTGCCGGAGAGCACGGCCACCCAGCCATGCTCCAGCACGGCATCCGGCGTCACCACGGCGCCGCGTACCACAAGGTCGTATGTCAATGTCGGGTCGGTCCGTATTCGAGGTCGAGATGGGTGCAGGCGGCGGCCACCGCCGCCTGCACCGGATCGATGACAGGGATTCCAAGACTGTTCTGCAATTCGCGGCGATAGGCTCCGAGGCCGGCGCAGCCGAGGATCACGACGTCGGCGCCATCCTCGTCTCGCAGCAGGCGGCCGGTGCGCGACACGACATCGACGACGTTGCCGGCCATCAGTTCGGTGACGGTCATGTCGATCGAGCGGTCCCCGGCCAGGCGCTTGTCGATCTCCAGCGCCCGCAGATAACGCAGATGCCTGTCTATCGAGGACTGGCCGAGCGAGATGATGCCGAAGCGCGCGCCGAGTCCGAGCGCGGCGAGGTAGGCGGATTCGGCGATGCCATGCACGGGGCGGCGCGCCGCCTTGCGAACCTGCGCGATTCCGGGATCAGAGAAACAGGCGAGCACGATCGCATCGGCCGCCGACTGCTCCACGGCTTCCAGGATGTTGGGGATGACCGCCGCGACATGCTCGTCATTCTCGATTCCCGGCGGGGATTTCGGCAGATCGATGCAGTCGATGCGATGCTCCGTGCCGGCGGTCACGGGGGCGAGGCACGAGACGATGGATTGCGTGACGGATACCGAGCTGTTGGGATTGATCACGAGGACGTTGGGCAAATTCACACCGGCGGGACACGCAACCGTGGCGGTTGCAAGAGAGCGATATACTAAGTAGCATACCAATAAGACGTGCTGTCAAGGTGCTCCTTGCCGATATGGATCAAACGCGCCCAAAGCCTTTGACCTGGAATGGGTTGACCCTTAAAGGCTATGCGCCGACTGGTGGGGAGAGAGATGGGCTTGAACAGCGTCAAACGGCCGGTGCCTCCTTCCAGCAAACCCTCCAGGTCGCTGATGGAGCAGGCTTACGCCGTCCTGAGGGAGAAGATCATCATCGGCGAGCTCGCGCCGGGAAAGGACGTCTCGGAGCCCGAGCTCGCCGAGATCCTGTCCATGAGCCGGACACCGGTCCGCGAGGCGCTTGGACGCCTGTGCCTTGAAGGGTTCATGGAGGCGTTTCCCCGCCGCGGCTACCGGATCCGGGCGGTCACCGTCAAGGACACGAACAATCTGCTGGCGGTGCGCGGCATGCTGGAAGGCATGGCGGCGGCGCTCGCGGCGCAGAACCTGACGTCCGAGGAACTCGACACGCTCGATCGTCTGGTCGATACCAGCTACATCGTCGGCGAGGGATCGAGCACGAGGTCGTTCGTGGATTCCAACCAGGAGTTTCACGAGGCGATCGCCCGCGGTTCGCGCAATCCGCGCCTTCATGCGCTGGTCATGACGCATCTGGAGGAATGCGCGCGCCTGTTCTACATCGGCACGCGCGTGCGCGACATCAACCCCGAGACCAGCGGCGACCACCGCGCCATCGTGGCGGCGCTGCGCGCGCGAAACAGCGAGGCCGCACGGCAGGCGATGGCGACCCATACGGAAAACACGCGCCGGGGTCTGCTTGCGGCGTTGCTGGCGGAGGATCAGGAAGGCATCACCCTCTGAAACCGCGATGACGACGACAGATTCCATCGAAATCCTCGGCCGCCGCCTTCGCCTCGGCATGATCGGCGGCGGCGGTGAAAGCCTTATCGGACCGGTTCACCGTCTGGCCGCCCGACTGGACGACCGGTACGACCTGGTCGCGGCCGTCCTGTCCTCGAACGGTGAGAGAAGCAGGGCGGAGGCGGAGCGCCTCGGCGTGCCGCGGGCCTATGCCTCCGTGGACGACATGCTAACGGCCGAGCGGGCGCGTCCGGATGCGATCGACGTCGTCGCGATCGTCACGCCCAACGACACGCATGTCGACTACGCCGAGCGGGCCATGTCGCGGGGCTTCGACGTGATCTGCGAAAAGCCGCTCGCCAACGGTCTCGCCGAAGCCCGCAGGCTCTCGGCAGCGGCGCAAAAGAGCGGGCGGCTGCTTTGCCTGACGCACAATTATTCCGGCTATCCGATGATCCGCGAGGCCAGGGCGGCGGTCGTAGCCGGCGAGCTGGGCCGCGTGCATCTGGTGCAGGTGTCCTACCTCCAGGGAACGCTCGGGAGCCGGGTCGAGGATGATCCCGGCCGCATGCCGGGCCGCCTGAAATGGAGGCTGGACGCGGCGCGCGGCGGGCCGAGTCACGTCCTGCTCGACATAGGCAGCCACGCCCATCAGCTCGCGACCTATGTCACCGGCGACCGGGTCGCCTCCGTGCTCGCCGATGTCGGCGCGGCGGTCGAGGGACGATCGGCGCACGACACGGCGTCCGTCATCATGCGCATGGGCAACGGCGCGCGCGGGACGATCCTCGCCAGCCGCGCCGCTTCCGGCTCCGACAATCGCATGTCGATCGAGATCTACGGCGACAAGGCCGGATTGCGCTGGGAGCAGTCCAGCCCCGACCTGCTGCATGTCACGCGAACGGCGCTGCCCGCCGAGATCCGCGCCAAGGGTCTTGCCTCGCTGCACCCTCTGGCGCGGCGGGCGTCGCGGGCTCCCTCCGGCCATCCGGAAGCCTTCTTCGAGGCCTTCGCCAATCTTTATCGGGACTTCGCCGATCTGGTCGCCGCGCGCATCGCCGGTATCGCGCCCGATCCCCTCGCCGCCCACATCCCGACCGTCGACGACGGCGTCGCCGGTCTCGCCTTCATCGAGGCGTGCGTCCGTTCCTCCGAACGCGGCGGCTGGACGGACTGCTGAGAAGCAGACCCCTGAGGAGTCTACGCGCGCGGAATCGCCAGGCCGCTCGCCGGATCGAAGGCGTGCATGCGCTCCGCCGGGATCACCGCCTTCAGCGCCTGCCCTGCCTGCGGATGATCGGCGCCGCCGACGCGCGTCAGCACGGACACACCGCCGATGGAAAGATCGAGCAGCGCGTCGGCGCCCTGAAGCTCCGCCAGCCTGACCGTGGCGTCCAGCCCCTGCCCGGACGAAGCCGGCTGGATCACGACATGCTCGGGCCTGATGCCGAGCGTCAGCTTTTGCCGGTCGGCGACGGCGAAGGGTAGCGCGTCGAGCGTGAGGCTGCCCTCGTCGGACGTCCAGCCGCCCGAGGCGTTGCGGTGCATCGGGATGAAATTCATCGCCGGGCTGCCGATGAAGCCGGCGACGAACAGATTGGCGGGACCGTCGTAGACCTCGCGCGGCGTGCCAACCTGCGCGACGCGCCCCGAATCCATGACCACGACGCGGTCGGCGAGCGTCATGGCCTCGATCTGGTCGTGGGTCACATAGACCGACGTCACGCCCAGCCGGCGGTGGAGCTCCTGAAGCTCCAGGCGCATGCGCACGCGCAGCTTCGCGTCCAGGTTCGACAGCGGCTCGTCGAACAGGAAGACCTCCGGCGTGCGCACGATGGCGCGGCCTATGGCGACGCGCTGGCGCTGGCCGCCCGACAAGGCGGCCGGCTTGCGCTCGAGATAGGGTGTCAGGCCCAGCGTCTCGGCGGTTTCGGTCACGCGCTTCCTGATCTCGGCGGCAGGCACCTTCTGGAGCTTCAGCGCCATGGCCATGTTGTCGAACACGGTCTTGTGCGGATAGAGCGCGTAGTTCTGGAACACCATGGCGACGCCACGATTCTTGGGCTCCACATCGTTCATCCGCTTTCCGCCGATGACGAGATCGCCGGAGGTGATGCTTTCCAGCCCGGCGATCATGCGCAATGTGGTCGACTTTCCGCATCCGGAAGGCCCCAGAAGCACGAGGAACTCGCCGTTGCCGATGCTCAGGTCGAAGGCCTGCACGACCCTGGTCGCGCCGAAGGACTTGCTGATCCCCTTGAGGACGACGTCTGCCATGATGGCCTCTACTTTCCGGAGCCGGCCGTCAGGCCGCCGATGATCTGCTTCTGGAATATGGCCGTGATGACCAGGATGGGGACGATGGCGATGACGGTCGCCGTCGAGATCGTTTCCCATGGAAACGCGTATTCGCCGGGATAGAGCGAGATGCCGACCGGGGCGGTTCTCATCGCATCCTGCGTCATCAGCACCAGCGCCAGCGGAAACTCGTTCCAGGAGAAGATGAAGACGATCAGCCCCGTGGCGACGAAGCCCGGCCAGGACAGCGGGATGACGATCGACAGGAAGATGCGGAGCGTGCCCATGCCGTCCATCTTGGCCGCTTCCTCGATCTCGGCCGGCAGCGTCGCGAAGTAGCTGGCGAGCATCCAGACCGTGAAGGGCAGGAACAGGCCGGTGTGAGCCAGGATCAGGCCGGTATAGGTGTTGAGCAGCCCGAAATTCAGGAAATTCTGGAACAGCGACGGCAGCAGCGACACAGGCGGGAACATCGAGACGGCGAGGATGGCCACCATGATGACGCCGGCATGGCGGATGCGCAGCCTCGACAGCGCGTAGCCCGCCAGCCCGCCGAAGCCGAGGCACAGGGCGGTGGTGCCCAGGGCTACCACGAAGCTGTTCCAGACATAGAGCAGAAGCTCGGGCGAATCGAACAGGATCTTGCGGTAGTTCTCGAGCGTGAACGGGTTGGGGATGTATTGCGGCGGCCAGGCGTAGATGCCGCCCGTCGTCTTCACCGAGGTCAGGATCAGCCAGACGATCGGGAAGAAGGAGATGACGACGGACAGCCCGACGAGCAGATAGAGGCCGAAACGCGGACGAGACTGCATCGCGCTAGTCCTTCTTCCGCAGGGTGAAGATGTAGATCAGGCTCATGGCGAAGATCACCAGGAACTGGATGACGACGATGGCCGATCCGAGATTGAAGTCGATGAAATCGAAGATGACCTTGTAGGCGTAGAGCGACAGGCTCTCGGTGGCCGACACGGGCCCGCCGTCGGTCAGGTTGAACGGCAGCTCGAAGGCCCGCAGCGCGTCCATGGACCGGATGATCAGCGCCACGAGGATCGGACCCGTGAGGAGGGGCAGCGTGATCTGGCGGAACTCCTGCCAGCGCGTCATGCCGTCCATGCGGCCGGCCTCGTAGAGCTCGCGCGGGATCGACTGGAGCCCGGCCAGGATGATGAGCGCCATGAAGGAGCTGGTCTTCCACACCGACACGGTGACCATCGACGCCATGGCGAGCGTCTGGTCGCCCAGCCAGTTGATCGGCTGCTCGGCCAGCCCGGTCTGCAGGGCGACCGCGTTGAACAGGCCGTAGTCGGTGTTGTACATCCAGCGCCACATCAGCGTGTTCAGCGCCGTGGGCAGCGCCCAGGGAAAGAGCACGGCGAGCCGGGCCAGCCCCTTGCCGTGGAAATGCTCGTTCATCAGCACCGCCAGCCCGATGCCGAGCATGAGCTCCAGCGGGATGGAGAAGGCGGTGAAGATCAGCGTGACCTTCAGCGAATTCCAGAACCGGCTGGTCTGCATCAGCTCGGCATAGTGCTGGAGGCCGACGAACCGGTAGCCGCCCGACCCGTCGATCTCGGAATTGCCGACGCTCAGCACGAAGGATTGCAGGACCGGATAGACGAGGATGGCGAGGATCACCAGTACGGTCGGGGTGACGAAACCCAGACCGACCGCCTGCCTGCGCCGATCAAGTGCGTTTGCCATGTTTATCCGGTCGAGTTCGACGTTTCGGAAACTGGCCCGACGGCGAGATGCGTCAGGCCAGTCGCGGCGTCCTGCTTTATTTGAGCGCTTCGATCTGCTGCTGCGCGTCGTTCAGCGCCTGCTCGACGGTCTTCTGCCGGTGCAGGGCGCTGGTGACCTCGGTCTGCATGATCTCCGAGACCTTCGGATAGAGGCTTCCGGTGGTCGCCGAGGGCCGGACGACGCCGACGTCGAAATCCTTGCCGAGCTTGGTCAGCACGGCGGCCTGCGCCATTTTCGGGTCGGCATAGACGGCCGGCAGCGAAGGCGCGCGGTTCTCCTCGACGGCGGCGGTGAGCTGCTGGTCGTAGGCGGTGAAGTACTCGACCAGCTTGGCGGCGGCTTCCTTGTTCTTGGAATTGGGATTGATCGCCAGGAACCAGCCGCCCATCGTGGTTGAGTGCGCGTCCGGGTGACCCTCGAAATAGGGATTGCGGGTGAAGTCGAACTTGCCCTTCACTGCGCTGTCGTCCCCCGCCAGCGGAGCGTAGACGAAATCCTGCACCATCAGGAAGGCGGCGCGTCCCTGCTGGAACAGCGTGCGGGCGTCGTCAGGGCGCATGTTGAGCACGGATTCCGGCGCGATCTTGTCCTTGTACAGCATGTCGACCATGGCCTGCGTGGCCTCGATGTTGGCGGGCGAGTTGACGGCGACCTTGCCGTCCTTGTCGTAGAAGCCGCCGCCATTGCTATTGGTGAAGGCGAGCCAGTTCATGAACAGGCCCTCGATCTTGCCCCACATCGAGACGAAGCCGTAGAATTGCGGCCCCTCGCCCGCCATGATGGTCTTGGACGCGGCGGTCAGCTCCTGCCAGGTCTTGGGAACCTCCAGCTTGTACTTTTCCAGGAGATCGGTGCGGTAGAACAGATGGATTCCGTCGACGTAGAGCGGCGCGGCGTAGATCTTGCCGTCGAGCGTCGCGGCTTCGAGGAAGGACGGATTGTAGGCCTTGATGACGTCCGCGCCGACCAGCCCCTCGATCGGCTGCAGCCAGCCGCGCTGCGCGAACTCGCCCGCCCAGATGACGTCGATGGCGAACACGTCCGGCGTCGGGCTCTTGGCGGTCAGCCCGGTGACGTAAAGCTTGCGGGCGTCGTTGGGAACGTCCGACACCTTGTTCCAGTCGACGTTGATGTCGGGGTTCGCCTGCTTGAAGCCGGCAAGGTTCTTCTCGACCGTCGGGCCGTAGCCGCGCGAGCCGATCGACAGGACCAAGTCGGCGGCAAGGGCCGTCCCCATGCCGGCAAACAAGGCGGCGGCCAGGACGCCGGCACCCAAAAGCTTCATCTTCATCTCTTTCCTCCCGTTTTCCAAAGGTTGCTCAGGCCGCCCCTGCTTCGCCCATCTCGGCGGGCACGGCCGGGCCGGCCGCTTCGATCGCATCGCGCTGCTCGGTCAGCAGGGCGCGCATCCGTTCCACATGCTCGGTGGTGTCGCGCAACGGTATTGCCGCCTCTGCAACGGTCAGCAGGCATCCGAACCGGTCGCCGTCGCGCAGGGCGATGCAGAAGCGGCGCACGCCCTTCGCATTGCCCTGAAGGTCGAACTGCATGCCGTCGCGGTCGACGGATTCAATGGTGTTGCGAACCTGAGGCCAGGACAGGCGGGCACGCTGCACGCCGACGCTGAAGAAGGCGGTCGTGTCCCAGATTTTCTCGATCTGCGCGAGAGAGCGAAACGAAAGCGCCAGCCGGCTGATGGAATCGAGCTCATACGGCTCGCGCGCGTAGCCCGGATGAGCCCGCAGCCGGATCGCCTGCGTCTCGTGCTGCTGAACCAGATGCCACCAGAGATTGTGTCCGCTGAAAGTGATGACCTCCGACGCGGCGAACACCGCATCCGACAGATGCCGGCACGCCGACACGATGCGCGCCGCCGAGATGTGCCGGAAGGACAGGCGGCGTTCGAAGGTGAAATTGGGATGCATCCGCCGGTCGGGGGTCCGGTGGATCAGGCCGGCTTCCTCAAGCTCGGCCAGAAGCCTGTAGACCGTCGATCCCGGCAGGCCCGATTTCTCGATCACCGTCTGCGCGACCACGCCGTCGTCGGACGCCGACGCCAGCGCCTCCATGACAGCCAGCACGCGAGCCGTGCTCCCGATCGATGCCATCTTGCCTCCCATAATTGAGAAATGTATTACCATATATGGGAATATGTCAAGTGGCCTCATATCGAGGCGAAACCGGAGGAACCAGCATGCAGCCGAACATCCTGTTCATCATGGCGGACGATCATGCCTCTAAGGCGATCTCGGCCTATGGCTACGGGATCAACAGGACTCCGAATCTCGACCGCATCGCCAATGAAGGGATGCGGCTGAATCACTGCTACGTGACGAATTCCATCTGCACGCCGAGCCGCGCGGCGATCCTGACCGGCACCTACAATCACGTGAACGGCGTCACGACGCTGGCGACCCACATCGACAATCGCGGGCCCAACGTCGCCAAACACCTCCAGCGGGCCGGCTACCAGACCGCGATCTTCGGCAAATGGCATCTGGGCGAAGGTCCGGCGCATGAGCCCACCGGGTTCGATCAATGGGCTGTTTTGCCCGGACAGGGCGACTATTTCGATCCCGTCATGGTCGAGATGGGCGAGGAGAAGGTTTTTCCCGGCTACGCGACGGACATCATAACCGACAAGTGCCTCGACTGGCTGAACGGCCGGGATGCGTCCAAGCCGTTCTTCCTGATGTGCCATCACAAGGCGCCGCATCGCAGCTTCGAACCGCACCCGAAATATCGCGGTCTCTTCGCCGACGAGGACGTCAGGATTCCCGACACGTTCGACGACGACTACAAGAACCGCGCGCGTGCGGCGGGCGCGGCCAAGATGCGCATCCGGCTGGACATGACCTACAAGGATCTCGGCCTCGTCCAGCCCGAGGGCGGATCGGAAGTCGGCGAACTGCTCATCCCCGGACTGCCCGACCGGAAGGTCCCCCACCCCGCGGACGTGCGCGACCTCGTGCTCATCGACCAGTTGAGCGGCGAGCAGTTCCGCTTCGAGACCGAGGCGGAACTCGCCGCCTTCAAGTATCAGCGCTACATCAAGCGCTATCTGCGGACCATCGCCTCGATCGACGAGAGCGTCGGCCGGCTGCTGGACTGGCTGGACGAGACCGGCCTCGCCGAGAACACCATCGTCGTCTACACCTCCGACCAGGGCTTCTTCCTCGGCGAGCACGGCTGGTTCGACAAGCGGTTCATGTACGAGGAATCGTTGCAAATGCCGTTCCTCGTCCGCTATCCGAAGGCGATCGAGGCCGGCTCGACATGCGACGCGATCGCCACCAATGTCGACTTCGCCCCGACCTTCCTCGACTATGCCGGCGCGCGCATCCCTTCCTACATGCAGGGCCACTCGATGCGGTCCGTTCTCGAAGGGCATGAGCCGGAAAACTGGCAGACGAGCGCCTATCACCGCTACTGGATGCATAAGGACGAGTACCACAACGCCTGGGCGCATTACGGCCTGCGCAACCAGCGCTACAAGCTGATCTACTGGTACAATGCCGGCCTCGGCCAACCCGGAGCCGCCGGAAGCGACGAGGCGCCGGAATGGGAGCTTTTCGACTGCAAGGCCGATCCGCTCGAACTCTTCAACATCGCGCACGACCCCCGACACGCGGACGCCTTCAAGGCGATGGTGCGCGAGCTCGACGTCAAGATGGCCGAGATCGGCGACATCCCCGAGCATTCGGCGGCCTGATGACGTCCGACGACAAGCCCGAATGCCCCGGCGCCGGAAAGCACCCGCGCGTCCGGACGGCGCGGGAGAGGTCGGCGCCGGCGGCTATTCTTCGACCCGGAACGTGACGGCCGGCAAGCGCCGGTCGTCACGGCATCCGGGCCGCGCGCCGATCACCATTTCACGCGCAGACCGCCCCTGACGCCCCAGCCGGACAGGTCGTCGCCAAAGACCGCATCGCCCTTGATGAAGCTCGAGACGTTGCCGTTCTGCGCACTGAACACGTTCATGCCCAGCGACACCTGACCCCAGACGTCGCTCGTCGAATCGCCGAACGTGAACGTCTCGCCGCCCGAGACGATGCGCGCTTCGGGCGTGCCGGACAGGTTGCCCCACAGGCTGGCGATCGCGAACGGCTCGATGCGGAAATTGTCGGTGAGCACGCTCGTGCCGGCGCGGATGGCAAGCCTGCCGCGCAGATTGTGGCCGTCGTCGAAGGACACGTCGTTGCCGTCCCCGGCATAGCCGTCCAGGTCGCTTCTGACATAGGCCAGCGTCGCCATCGGCTCGATGAAGAACGACCCGGCATCGATCCTGTAGCCGGTATCGACCCGGAAGCCGTAATTGTTGGCGTCCAGATCGTCGTAGCCGATCGCGGTCGTGTCGTATTTCAGGAACTGCGCGTTGAACAGCGCGTCCACGAACAGCCCGCCGTTGAGATAGGTGGCGGCGACGCCCGCCTGGCCGCCCTTGACGTCGAACGACCGGCCGATGCCGCGATAGTCGAGATCCGCCGACACGTAGCCGCCGAAGGCCGACACGATGAGCCGGTCCTCCGGCGCGAACACGCCGTCGAACGACAGGTCCGCCCCGGCCAGCACGTCGACCACGTCGAGATCGCGGTCGAGGTCGAACGCGTAGCTGCGCCCATAGGCCGAGACGCTCGCGCCGCCGTCGCGATCGATCTCGTTGTAGGATGCCCTGATCCAGAAGGCGGGCGCCGAAGAGGAGCCGTCGCCCTGCGCCTCGCCCCTCATCTCGCTGCGAAGGTCCGCCGCGCGGTCGAACCAGGTGTCGGAGGTGACGTGCCAGATATCCTGCGCCGCCGTGACCAGTTGCGGCAGGACGAAGGCGCCCGCGCCGGCGAAGGAGCGCAGCTCGAACGTGTCGAACGTGCCGCCGTTGCGGGGCTCGTAGAACAGGTCGTAGGTGAACAGGCCGGCGTCGATCGGCCCGTCCTCGAGCTCGAACGCATCGGGTGCCACGCTGCCGCGAACCTCGACGACGGTGATGCCGTCGGGATTGTAGGACCCGGCGCCGCCGGTGTTGTTCACCGTGACATGCGTCAGGCCGGACACGTTGCCGTCCACCCGGAACACGTCGGCGGGGGAGCCTGCGCCGCCCAGGAAGACGTCCACGCCGAGCCCGCTCGCGGCCGAATAGTCGAGACCGGTCCCGCCGAGCGTGTTGGCGATGGTGAAGCGGTCGCCCGCGCCGCCGTCGATCATGCTGATCGTGCCGAAGTTCTGGAGCGTCTCCAGATTGACGAAGAAGACGTTCTCGTCGATCGAACCGTCCACCGCGGTCAGGATCAGGGCCCCGTCCCGGTTGACGACCGTGTCGTTGCCGGCGCCGAAATCGGAGGTGAGCCGCGCCTGGAAGACGCCGCCATCCATGTTGGTGAAGGAGTCGGCCTCGTCGGTCAGGTCGACATAGCCGACGACGAGCCCGGTGTTCTCCACCGTGCCGGCCGCGCCGTCCACGTCGATCGCCAAGAGGTTGGAGGACGAGATCCTGCCGCTGTTGCGGATCGTCGTGCCCGTCCCGCTCAGCGTGGTGATGCCGGAGGCGGTGCCCAGCACCTGCCCGGCATTCTCGACCAGCACCGAGCCGCCGGCGCCGTTCGTCCCGACGCCCGCGATTCCCGACACGCCGTTGACGCCGGTGCCGGCGTCGCCCGCCGTTCCCGTCGTTCCCGCGATGGACGTCTCGACGGTTCCTGTTCCGGCCTGCGGGCCGGTTGCGACGCCTGCCGCGCCGCCCTGGCCGCCCGCCGCCGTGCCGCCCGTGCCGATCCCCCCGGCGGCGGTGCCGCCCGTGCCGGTCCCGCCGGCGGAGACGGCGAGGATGCCGTGCGAGCCCGCGCCGAGCGCCTCGATGTTGCCGGCATTGCGCACGGTGACGTTCCCGCCGTTGCCGCCCGTGCCGTTGCCGGCGGTCCCGCCGGAGCCGCCGACCGCATCGCCGCCCGTGCCGCCATCGCCGCCGCGGCCGCCGCCGGACGGCGAAACGAAATAGGCGGCTGCCGGATTCGACGAGTTGAGGGTGGCGTTTCCGCCGGCTCCGCCGGCCCCGCCGTCGGCGCTGCCGCCCGTCGCCGCACCACCGTCGGCGCTGCCGCCGGTGCCGTCGCCGCCCTGGGACAGCGCGTAGATGCCATGTGAGCCGGCGCCGAGCGTGCGGATGTCGCCGGCATTGTTGACCGTCACGATGCCGGCATCGCCGCCGCGGCCGTTGCCGCCGATGCCGCCCGCCCCGCCGACGGCGTCGCCGCCCTCGCCGCCGTTGCCGCCGCGGGACGCTTCTCCGGCCCTGACCCGGATGTCTTCCCCGGAGGCGGAGGCGGTTCCCGTCGCCTCGCCGCCATCGCCGCCCGCGCCGCCATCGGCGCTGCCCCCGGTGGACGAACCGCCATTGGCGGAGCCGCCGACGGCGCTCCCGCCGCGCGAGACCGCATAGATGCCGTGCGCGCCGTCACCCCCGGTCGACAGATCCCCGAGATTGGCGACGGAGGCAGCCATGCCGGCGCCGCCCGTGGCCGCACCGCCCTGCCCGCCGGTCCCGCCGACCGCGTTGCCGCCGCCTTCGCTCAGCCGCGTTTCCACGCCGCCATTGCCGCCTGTGCCACCTCCGCCGCCGGATATGAAAGCCTGCGTCGACGAGGTCAATGTCATGGTCACGGAGCCGCCGTTGCGGCCGCCGCCGCCATCGCTGTCGCCCCCGGTCGCGACCCCGCCGTTCGCGCCGCCGCCCGTCGCCTCGGCACCGAGGGAGCCGGCCTGAAGCGCATGCGATCCGTTACCGGAGGTCGTGACGTCGGCAAGGTTGGCCAGCGCCGCGGCACTGCCCGCCCCGCCGGTCGCGGCACCGCCCCGGCCGCCGGAGCCGCCGCTCACGTCGCCGCCGCTGCCGCCGACCCCCCCGCTGCTGCCGATGGAGGCGGCGACGGCAAGCAGGAGACCGCTGCCCTGTTCCGTCGTCGTATAGCTGCTGCTGCCGGTCCACTGGCCGCCCTGTGCGCTGCCGCCCGTCGCCGCGCCGCCATCGGCGGCCCCGCCGCCCGCCGCGCCCCCGGACGACAGCACGGACACGCCGACGGCCGTCGAGCCGGAGGCGAGGATCGTTCCGAAATTGGTCAGGCCGACGGAGCCGCCTGCGCCGCCCGTGGCCGCGCCGCCGTCACCGCCGACGCCGCCCGCCGCCGC
>JAPUFC010000031.1:0-1064 GCA_027492275.1 Mesorhizobium sp.
ACGCCCGGCGAACGGTGCATCTGCGAGACGATGACGCGCTCGGTGCCGTTGACGATGAAGGTGCCGTTCATCGTCATGAGCGGCATGTCGCCCATGTAGACGTCCTGCTCCTTGATGTCCTTGATCGACTTCGCGCCGGTATCCTCGTCGATATCGAACACGATCAGGCGCAGCGTGACCTTCAGCGGCGCCGCGTAGGTCAGGTCGCGCTGGCGGCATTCGTCGACGTCGAACTTCGGCGCCTCGAACTCGTAGCGCACGAATTCCAGCATCGAAGCGCCGGAGAAATCCGAGATCGGGAACACGGACTTGAACACGGCCTGCAGGCCTTCGTCCGCACGCCCGCCGTCCGGCTCGTCCACCATGAGGAACTGGTCGTAGGACGCCTTCTGCACCTCGATGAGGTTCGGCATCTCGGCGACTTCGGGGATTTTTCCGAAGAACTTCCTCACCCGTCTGCGGCCGTTGAAAGTCTGCGCCTGGGCCATCGTCGCTCCTTCATATCCTTCCCGGAACGGCCCCGCGTCGGCCTTTCCGCAACATCCGGACCGCCGCCGCGATCCCAGCTCTTTCGCCTCGCCGCATGAAACGCGGGGGGCAGAAACGGTGAAAACCCCGTTTCCTGAACGCCGCTCTCCGGCCCTCAGGAAAGAGGTTCTTCGTCAGTGGACGCCCCTTGCGGACCGTCCTCGGCAACGAGCGGCGGGCGGCGGCGACGCCGCCCGCCGGACCCGTCTTACTTCAGGTCGACCTTGGCGCCGGCTGCTTCCAGCTGCGCCTTGAACTTCTCGGCGTCGGCCTTGGAAACGGCTTCCTTGACCGGCTTCGGAGCCGCCTCGACCAGATCCTTGGCTTCCTTGAGGCCAAGACCGGTGATGGCGCGGACTTCCTTGATGACGTTGATCTTCTGCGCGCCGGCGTCCGTGAGGACGACGTCGAACTCGGTCTTCTCCTCGGCCGGAGCGGCTGCGGCGGCGCCACCGCCGGCAGCGGCGACCGCGACCGGAGCGGCGGCCGAGACGCCCCACTTCTCCTCGAGCATCTTCGACAGCTCGGCCGCCTCG
>JAPUFC010000031.1:1074-2567 GCA_027492275.1 Mesorhizobium sp.
GCGGGGGGGCGCGTGCCGTCGCTCCACGCGTTTCTCCGCGGGGGCGGGCGGGGGGGGGGCGCCCCCCCCCCGCGCCGGGCCCCCCGCCCCGGGCGGGGCGCCCGCCACGCCCCACTTCTCCTCGAGCATCTTCGACAGCTCGGCCGCCTCGAGGACGGTCAGCTTCGACAGGTCTTCAACGATCTTTGCGAGATCAGTCATGTCTTTCTTCCTTCAAAAAGTTCGAACGTGTTTGGTGTTGGCGAGGAACGGCCTCACGCCGCCTCGTTCTCCCGGGCATAGGCGCCAATGACGCGCGCGACCGCTCCGGCCGGCGCATTGACGATCTGGGCGATCTTGGTCGCTGGGGCGACGATGAGCCCCACCAGCTTGCCGCGCAGCTCGTCGAGCGAGGGGAGCGTGGCGAGAGCCTTCACCCCATCGGCATCGAGAGTGGTCGATCCCATCGCGCCGCCAAGGATGACGAGCTTGTCGTTTCCCTTGGCGAAGTCGGAGGCGACCTTCGGCGCAGCGACCGGATCATCCGAATAGGCGACCAGCGTCTGTCCCTTGAACAGATCGATGATGCCTTCCGACCCAGTGCCCTGAAGAGCGATCTTGGCGAGGCGGTTCTTCGCGACTTTGACGGTGCCGCCGGCCTGACCCATCTTCACGCGAAGATCGTTCATTTGCGCGACGGTGATACCGGCATAGTGGGCCACGACGACTGATCCGGCGCCCTTGAAGGCGTCGTTCAGGCCCGTGACGAGTTCGCGTTTTTCCGCTCTGTCCACTGCCTATCTCCAGTATGACCGCTCCCTTGCGGGAAACGGTCGGTTGCCTTTTGCCGACCGGGCTTTCCATCCTTGGATCACCCGAACGACATCGAGGATCCTGCCCCCTTTTCGTCACGCTCCTGCCTGCCGGAAGACCGGCCTGCCTTGGCGCGCGCGGACAAAAGGCCACACGGTTCGAACCTTTCAGAGGAGCCTCGGCTCCTGTGTCGGGTCTTCACCCGTCTCATGCAGGCCGGTCGATTAAGGCTTGAAGTCATGGACCAAAAGCCGCCTGCAATCTCGGACAGGATATCCGGAATCCCTTTTGATCGGGCTTCCGGGCACCGGACCGCCGGAGCGGTCCGGAATTCTTGGCTAACGACCGCAGATATGCGCGCGGCCGCGAAATTCAAGCTTACGATGCGGCGAGCGTCGCCGGATCGAGCTTCAGGCCGGGGCCCATCGTGGAGGTGATGGACACCTTCTTGACATAGTTGCCCTTGGCGCCGGCGGGCTTGGCCTTGTTCACCGCATCGGCGAAGGCGCGGACGTTCTCTTCCAGCGCCTGGACGTCGAAGGACACCTTGCCGACGCCGGCATGCACTATGCCGGCCTTCTCGACGCGGAACTCGACAGCGCCGCCCTTGGACGCCTTGACCGCGGCGGCGACGTCCATGGTCACCGTGCCGACGCGCGGGTTCGGCATCAGGCCGCGCGGGCCCAGCACCTTGCCGAGAC
>JAPUFC010000032.1 GCA_027492275.1 Mesorhizobium sp.
ATCACCATACGTTCTCAAAAGTCGGACAGATCCAACACTTTCGTGTCGTGACGCCGCTACGGCGTGCCGTTCGTGTCGCTGCGCTACGCCTCCGTCTACGGCGAGCGGCAGCACCGGCGGGCGGTCAACTCGGCCTATATCGTCGACACGATCGACAGCATCCGGCGCGGCGAGCGTCCCGTCATCCCCGACGACGGAAGCGAGGTGCACGACTACATCCACATCGAGGACATCGCGCACGCGAACATCATGGCCATGGCTTCCGACGTCTCCGGCGAGAGCTTCAACGTCGCGACCGGGACCTCGACCTCCCTGAACGAGCTGGTCAGCATCATCCTGCGGGAAATGGGCTCCGGCCTGACGCCCGAGCACAGGAAGATCGAAGGCAAGATCCGCGCGACCGTGTCCAGCACGCTGAAATTCTCCAACGCCAGGATCGCTGACAGGCTCGGCTGGCGGCCCAGAATATCGCTGGACGAAGGAATCCGCCGCATCATCCGCTGGACCGAAAGCGGGATCGCGGCAGCCTAGGATCGGGCAATTCCGGATCGGGCGGCCTCCGGCAGGACGCCCCCCGACGCACCGTTTCTTCCCTTTGACGACACCGTCGGGCCACGCGCGGCGAGCTGCGCGGCAAGGCGAAGCCGCGCCGTCGGCGCGTGTCCTGCCGCCATAACTGGGACCTCATACTGGAATGATCAAGCGTTCTAAGCCGGGCGGAACGCCGGGTGTTAGGAGACCTGACGGACAGTTGGACGCAGTGCTTGCGAGGCCTCGGAATGGATTTCGACGTTGAGTATGACGTGATCGTCGTCGGCGGCGGGAACGCCGCCCTGTGCGCGGCGATCTCCGCGGCCAACGACAAGGCCCGCGTTCTGCTGCTGGAGCGGGCGCCGGAAGAGGCGCGCGGCGGCAACACCGCGTACACCGAAGGCCTGATGCGGTTCGTCTACGACGGCACCGACGACATACTGGCGCTTTCGCCGGACCTCAGCGAGGACGAGAAGAACAGCGATTTCGGGGTCTACACCGAGGACGATTTCTTCGCCGACATGATCCGGGTCACGGAGAACCGCACCGACCCCGACCTGTGCGAGATCCTGGTGCGTCAGAGCAATCCCACGCTGCGCTGGCTCAAGGAACAGGGCTTGCGGTTCCTGCCGCAGTTCGGGCGCCAGTCGTTCAAGGTCGATGGCCGCCACAAGTTCTGGGGCGGCGCCACCCTGGCGGTGACCGGCGGCGGGCGCGGCATGGTGGATTTCCTCTTCAAGGCGGCCGCCCGCAAGGGCGTCGACATCGTCTACGACGCCTGGGTGCGCGACCTGATCGCGTCGGATGCGGGGGTGCACGGCGTGGTGGTGCAGATCGCCGGCAACACCACCAGCGTCAGGGCGCGCTGCGTGGTGCTGGCCTGCGGCGGCTTCGAGGCGAACACCGAATGGCGCACCCGGTATCTCGGGCCGGGCTGGGACCTGGCGAAGGTTCGCGGCAGCCGCTACAACACCGGCGACGGGCTGGACATGGCGCTGCGGATCGGCGCGCAGCCATGCGGCAACTGGTCGGGCTGCCACGCGGTGAGCTGGGAGCGCTACGCCGAGGATTTCGGCGACTTCAGCGTCACCGACGACTATGAGCGCGACAGCTATCCGTTCTCCGTCATGGTCAACGGCGAAGGCCGGCGCTTCCTCGACGAGGGCGCCGATATCCGCAACTATACCTACGCCAAATACGGGCACATCGTCATGAAGCAGCCGGGCCAGTTCGCCTGGCAAATCTTCGATTCCTCCGTGCTGCACCTGCTGCGGCCCGAATATCGCGCCCGCCGCGTCACCAAGGTCGTGGCCGACACGATCGAGGATCTCGCCCGCAAGATGGGCGACGTGGACGTCGCGCAGTTCACGGAGACGATCAGCGCCTACAACGCGGCGGTGAAGCGCGACGTGCCCTTCAACCCGGCGATCAAGGACGGGCGCGGCACCGCCGGCCTCGACATCCCGAAATCCAACTGGGCCATACCGCTGGAGAATCCGCCCTTCGAGGCCTATTCCGTGACATGCGGCATCACCTTCACCTTCGGCGGGCTGAAGATCACCACCGAAGGCCAGGTGGTGGACCGCAACAATCTGCCGATTCCCGGCCTGTATGCGGCCGGCGAGATGGTCGGAGGGCTGTTCTACTTCAACTATCCCGGCTCGACGGGGCTGACCAGCGGCGCCGTGTTCGGCCGCCTCGCGGGCCGCAGCGCCGCGTCGGCAGCCGCCGGCCGGCACCTGAAGGCCGCGCAGTAGCATCGCCGCACCGGCGCGGGAATCTGCGCCGGCTTCGGGCTTTACCAGCCGCCCGGCGGTCACGTAGGCTGCGGCCTTCCCGCGCGCCCGCCAGGCGACGACGGGACGGCCGGGAAACACGCATGCAGCTTCACCAACTCCGCTACATTCTCGAAGTCTACCGCTCGGGCAACCACATATCCGCCGCGGCGGAGACGCTGCACACGTCCCAGCCCGGGATCAGCAAGCAGATCCGCCAGCTCGAGCTGGAGCTCGGATTCGACATCTTCGAGCGGACCCGCAACCGCATCGTCGGCGTCACCGAGGCGGGACGCGAAGTCATCAAGATCGCCGAGACGGTGATCTCGGGCATCGCCGACATCAAGAAGATCCGCAACGACCACGCCGACGAGAACGGCGGCAAGCTGATCATCGCGACGACGCACACCTTCGCCCGATATGTGCTGCCGCGCGTCGTGAAGGCGTTCATGCAGAAGCATCCGACCGTGCAGGTCAGCCTCATGCAAGGCAAGCCGACGGAGGTCGGCGACTACGTCCAGGCGGGGCACGCCGACATCGCCGTCGCCACCGACAGCATGAAGACGGTGCTCGGGCTGGTGCGCATGCCCTGCCTCACCATCACGCGCAGCGTCGTCGCCAGCAAGGGCCATCCCATACTGGCGCTCAAGTCCATCACGCTGCAGGACATCGCGGCCTATCCCATCATCGCGCACGACAATTTCCGCAGCGGCGGCTGGACCATTCTGGAAACCTTCGCGCAGGCCGGCATCAAGCCGAAGATCCAGTTTTCCGGTGTCGACTCGGACGTCGCCAAGACCTATGTCGAGCTTGGGCTGGGCATCGCGATCCTGGCCTCGATCGCCGTCGATCCCGTGCATGACGGCGATCTGGAGGCGCGCGACGTCAGCAACCTGTTCTCGTCGAGCACCGCCTACGTGTTCTTCCGCAAGAGCGCCTATCTGAGCAAGTTCGAGCTGGACTTCATGCAGATGCTTTCGCCGGCGCTGACGCGCCGCAAGGTGCTGTCGGCCCGCGAGGACATCAACGCCAGGCCGGCGGCCGACGGCGGCGCGGGCGCCTGAAGGCGCGGTAGCGCCTATCCGGCGCGGGCCAGCCGTCCGCCATCGACGGCCAGCACGTGGCCGGTCATATAGCTGGCCGCGGGGGAGCACAGGAAGACGGCCGCCCCCGCGACATCCTGCGGCGTGCCCACGCGTCCCATCGGCAGGCGGCTCTCGGCGCTGGCGATCTTGTCGGGCGTGTCGAGGCTGCTGCGGTTGAAGTCTGTAAGGATCGTGCCGGGCGCCAGCGCGTTGACGCGGATTCCCAGCGGCGCGAGTTCGACGGCGGCCGAAACCGTCATCTGGCGGATGCCGCCCTTGGTCACGTCATAGAGGACTTCCGGCACCCGGGACGCGACGAAGGCGGATGTCGAGGAGAGCGTCAGGATGACGCCGTGACCCCGCGCCGCCATGCGGCGGGCGGCGGCCTGAAGGGTGAAGAAGGTACCCTTCAGGTTGACCTCCGACATGAAGCGCCAGTCGTCTTCCGTATGATCGAACAAAGGTTTCGCGCGCAGCACGCCCGCCGCCAGCACCGCGATGTCGAGGCCCGTTCCAAGGGCATCGATCGCGGCGAAGGCGCGCTCGATGTCGCCGACATCCGAAATATCCACCGCGATCGCGTCGGCGGGCCTACCCTCTGACCGGATTTCACCGGCGACGGCCTCCGCGTTCCCGGCGTCGATGTCGGCCACCACGACCTGTGCCCCGGCCTGCGACAGGGCGAGCGCGATGGCGCGGCCGATGCCGCGGCCGCCGCCGGTCACCACAGCCGTCCGCCCGGCCAATCCGCTTTCCACCACCAGTCTCTCCCCTCGCCTTCTCTCTCGCTCGAGCGTCCATCCGAACGAATGACCGCAACGCGGACCGGAATCAACGCCCGTGGCGGCCGGACGGGACTAGGCCTTGGCGAAGTCGGTGCTTTCGGTGAGGTCCTTCCACGTGACGAAATTCTGCCGCAGCGCCTCCAGACGGCCGAGCGCAAGCTGGTAGGCATCGGGCCCGAGCAGCAGGCGCAGCGGCGGCTCTTTCGCATCGACCGCCGCGACGATAGCGTCGGCGGCCCTGGCGGGATCGCCCGGCTGCGTGCCCGAAACCGCGCGCAACTGCTTGCGGCGCGCGCCGGCCGTGCCGGCATAGTCGTCGATCCAGGTCTTCGATTCCACCATGGACGTGCCGGAGAATTCGGTGCGGAACCGCCCCGGTTCGACGATCGTGACCTTGATGCCGAGCGGCGCGACTTCCAGCGACAGCGCTTCCGAATAGCCTTCGATCGCGAATTTGGTCGCATGGTAGAAGGCGAGCGCCGGGAAGGCCATCAGCCCGCCGATCGAGGAGAAGTTCACGATATGGCCGGAGCGCCGCGCGCGCATGCCGGGCAGGATTTGCCGCGTCACCGAAAACACCCCGAAGACGTTGGTCTCGAACTGGCGGCGGACCTCGTCCTCCTCCCCCTCCTCTACGGCGGAGAAATAGGCGTAGCCGCCATTGTTGACCAGCACGTCGACGCGCCCGAAGTGGGCCTCGGCATCGGCGACCGCTTTCGAGATCGTCTCGGGTTGCGTGAGGTCGAGCGGGACAACGAGCGCCCTGTCGCCTAGCTCCGCCGCCAGCGAGGCCACCTGGTCGTCCGTCTTGACGGTCGCCACCGCGACATCGCCGCACGCCACGACCTTCCTGGCGATCTGGCGGCCGAAGCCGCTCGAACATCCCGTGATGAACCAGATCCTGCCGGGCATGGGCTGCTCCTCGGTTTCGCGCCGGGCATGCGCCATAGCGACGCCATGCTGCCGGGCCTGCGAAAGTGACCGCATGGCGCGGAGCGGACAAGGACGCCTGCGGAATAGCAGCATGATCACAGGGCACTGCGCCGGGGCGGCGAGCGCCGCTAGGATCGCCCAACAGGAGCGAGGAACAATGTACGGTCACATCTATCGCAAGGTCACGCGGCCGTCGCCGGACCTGGTCGAGGCGTTTTCGCGCCTGCCCACCGCGACGATCTCGGACGGCCTCGGCCGGCACGGCGCGCTCGATCCATCGATCCAGCCCCTCTATCACGACATCGGCATGGCCGGCGTGGCGCTGACGGTCCTGTGCTTTCCCGGCGACAACGTCATGACCCACCGGGCCCTGGAGATGGTGCAGCCGGGCGACGTGCTGGTGATCGACGACGGCGACTACACGACCGGCTGCTTCGGGCACCGCAGCGCGATGCTGATGCGCTCGCGCGGCGGCGTCGGGGCCATCATGAGCGGTTCCGTCCGCGACGCGCGCGAGCTGCGCCGGGACAGGTTCCCGATCTTCTGCCGAGGCGTCTCGCCGCGCGCGCCGCAGAAGAACACGCCCGGCTCGATCAATGTGCCGGTGCATGTCGGCGGCGTCGTCGTGCATCCGGGCGATATCGTCGTCGGCGACGACGACGGCGTCGTGGTGGTGCCGCTCGCCATGGCGGAGGCGGTGCTTGCCCGCAGCCAGGCGCGCGACCGCCACGAGCGCAAATCGGCGGCGACCGGCGGCGAACTGCCTCTCGATCCGGCAGGCGGCCGCATCGACCTAGCTCATATCCTGCACGGCAAGGTGATCGAGCACGACGACGAGATGGACTGGACCGGCGCGGGCAAGCGCCCAGTCGCCAGGACCGGCTAGAGTGGAACTTTCAGATTCACGTATAAGCTAATGATTTATCTGCGACCACGGGAGGAAGCGCCTTGGACAGAAACAGACGGCTGGACGGGCGGCTGATCGTCGTTACCGGCGCGGCCGGCGGCATCGGCGCCGAGGTCGCGCGGCAGGCCGCCGCCGAAGGCGCGCGGATCGTGGTCAGCGACATCCGCGAAACCGAAGGACGCGCGCTCGCCGGCGAGCTCCGCGCGGCGGCGCGGTTCGTGCGCCACGACGTCACCAGCGAACGGGAATGGGACCAGTTGGCCGAGACCTGCCTCGCCGAAGGCGGCGTCCACGGCCTTGTCAACAATGCCGGGATCTACGATCCGCGCCTCATCGCCGACACCGACGCGGCGTTCTTCGAGCGCAACATGCGCATCAACCAGCTCGGCACCTTCCTCGGCATACGCTTCGTCGAGAAGGCGGCGGCGGCGGCGGGCGCATCCATCGTCAACGCCTCGTCGCTCGCCGGCCTTCGCGGCACCAGGGGCATCGCCTACACCGCCACAAAGTGGGCGGTGCGCGGCATGACCAAGACGGCCGCGGTGGAGCTAGCGCCGCGCAACATCCGCGCCAACTCCATTCACCCGGCCTTCATCGACACGCCCATGCTGGCGGCGATGTCGCGCGAGCATTTCGAGGCCCGCGCCAAAAGCATCCCGCTCGGCCGCGCCGGAACGGTGGACGACGTGGCGAGCCTGGTGCTCTTCCTGCTCTCCGACGAGAGCGCCTTCATCACCGGCGCGGAGATCGCCATAGACGGCGGCCTGTCCGCCTGATCCGGCCCGCGAAGGGCTTCAAGTCCCCGCCGACGGGGCCTGGCCGCGCGGCGCCTGCGCGTCGATGTCCTTCAGCGTCTCGCGCGCGATCCTGAAGCTGTCGACCATGGCCGGCACGCCGCAATAGATGCCGACCTGCAGCAGGATTTCCTTGATCTCGTCCCGGCTGAGACCGTTGTTGATCGCGCCGCGAACATGGGCGGCGAGCTCATGCGGCCGGTTGAGCGCGCTGATCATGGCCAGGTTGATGATCGAGCGCGTCCTGCGGTCGAGCCCCTCGCGCCCCCACACCTCGCCCCAGCAATAGGTGGTGACGAGCTGCTGGAGATCGCGCGTGAAATCGTCCACTTGCGCCATCGCCTTGTCGACATAGGCGTCCCCCAGCGTCGCGCGCCGGATCGCCATGCCCTTGTCGTAGACCGCCTGTTCCATGTCCGCTCCTATCCGACCGCCTGCCGGCGGTCCTGCTCCTCTGTTTTCCCGCCCGCCGCGACCAGCTCGTTCAGCATGAAGGGCATGATGCCGCCGCTGCGAAGGTAGTCGACATCGGCCAGCGTATCGACGCGCAGCATCAGCGGCACCGTCGAGCTGCGTCCGTCGGCGCGGTGGACGGCCAGCGACAGCCTCTGGCGCGGCACGGCGTCGCCGTCCAGGCCGAGGATGTCGAAGCTCTCGGACCCGTCCAGCGCCAGGTCGGCAAGGCGCGTCCCCGGCTCGAACTGGCAGGGCAGCACGCCCAGGCCGATCAGATTGCTGCGGTGGATGCGTTCGAATCCCTCGGCGACCACCGCGCGCACGCCGAGCAGGCGCGTGACCTTGGCCGCCCAGTCGCGGGCGCTGCCGGTGCCGTATTCCTGCCCGGCGAACACGACCAGCGGAACGCGCTCGTCCCGGTATCGCTCGGCCGCGTCGTGGATGGTCATGGTCTCGCCGCCGGGCTGGTGAGCCGTGAAGCCGCCTTCCATGCCCGGCACCATGAGGTTGCGCAGGCGCGGGTTCGAGAAGCCGCCGCGGATCATCGCCTCGTGGTTCATGCGGCGCGCGCCGAAATTGTTGAAGTCCGCCGGCGGCACCCCGAGGCCGTCGAGGTAGACGGCGGCCGGCGTTCCCCGGCGGATGCTACCGATCGGGCTGATATGGTCCGTGGTGATGGAATCGCCGAGGATCGCCAGCGCCCTCGCCCCTCGCACGGGCGCCAGCGACGACACGGAGAATTCGGCGGCCAGGAACGGCGGCTCCTTGAGATAGGTGGATTGCGGGTCCCAGGGATAAAGCGCGCCCTCCACTTGCGGAATCGCCCGCCAGTCGGGGTCCTCGGCCGCGAAATCATGCGAGTAGACCTCGCGATAGAAAGCCGGATTCGCGGCGGCGCCCTGCGCCCGCGCCAGTTCGGACGGGCCCGGCCAGATGTCGCGGAGGTACACGGGCGCGCCGGCCGTATCCAGGCCCAGCGGCTCGCTGGAAAGGTCGATGTCGATGCGGCCGGCCAGCGCGAAGGCGACCACCAAAGGCGGGCTGGCGAGAAAGGCCGCCCGTACCGACGGATGGATGCGCGCCTCGAAATTGCGGTTGCCCGAGAGGACGGCGCAGGCGACGAGGTCGCCGCGCGCGATTTCGGCCTCCACTCCCGGATCGAGCGGGCCCGACGCGCCGACGCAGGTAGCGCAGCTGTAGCCGGCGACCGCGAAACCCAGCGCGTCGAGCGGCGCCTGCAGCCCGGCCGCCTCCAGATAGCGGCTGACCACCATCGAGCCCGGCGTCAGCGAGGTCTTGACCCAGGGCTTGACGGTCAATCCCCGCGCGACGGCGTTTTGGGCGAGAAGGCCGGCGGCCAGCATGACCCCCGGATTGGACGTGTTGGTGCAGGAGGTTATGGCGGCGATGACCACGTCGCCGTCGCGAAGGGGGCGCTGCCCGGCGGCCGCGTCGACGGCGGCGGGTTTCGCGGCCTTCCCGTAGCCGCCGGCCTGCGGCGGCGCGATGAGTGTGTCGAGGAACCTCGCCTTGATGTCGTCGAGGGCGATCCTGTCCTGCGGGCGCTTCGGGCCGGCGACGTTGGGAACGATCGAGGCGAGGTCGAGCTCGATCGTGCGCGAATAGTCGACCTCGCTCGCGCGAGGCGCCCCGAAGCAGCCCTGCGCGCGATAGACGGCCTCGGTCGTCCTCACCACCTCGTCCGGACGGCCGGTCTGGCGCAGATAGGCGAGGCTTTGCGCGTCGACCGGGAAGTAGCCGATCGTCGCGCCGTACTCGACCGCCATGTTCGCCACTGTCGCCCGGTCCGGGACGCTGAGATTGGCGACGCCCTCGCCGAAGAACTCGACGAACGCGCCGACCACCTTGGCGCGGCGCAGCATCTCGGTCACGTGCAGCACGAGGTCGGTCGCCGTCACGCCCGGCCGCAGCGCATTGCTCACATGCACCCCGACGACGTCGGGCGTCGGCATGAAGATGGGCTGGCCGAGCATCGCGGCCTGCACCTCGATGCCGCCGACGCCCCAGCCGACGGCGCCCAGTCCCGCGATCATGCAGGTGTGGGAGTCCGAGCCGACCAGCGTGTCCGGGTAGCAGATGCCGTCCCTGACCAGGTAGCCGGGCGCAAGAAGTTCGAGGTTCAACTGGTGCAGGATGCCCGCGCCGGGCGGAAACAGCCTGATGCCGCCATAGGCCTGCATCGCCCACTTCACGAAGCGGTAGCGTTCCGCGTTGCGCTTGATGTCGAGCGCCGTGTTCAGCCGCAGCGCGTCCGGCCGGGCGTGGTAGTCGACGGTGAGCGTGTGGTCCAGCGCCATGTCGACGGGCACCTTCGGGCCGACCATGTCCGCCCGGAAGCCGCGCTTCGCCATCGCTCCCCGCATCGCGGTCAGATCGCCGAGCACGGGAATGCCGGCCGCGCAGTTCAGCACCACCCTGCCCACGACGAACGGGATGTCGGCGTCCCGCGCGCCGTTGGGTTTCCAGTTGGCCAGGCTGGCGACATGCTGCGGCGTCACCTTCCTGCCGTCGCAGTTGCGCAGCACCGATTCCAGCACGATGCGCAGCGATCTCGGCAGGCGCTCGACCGCGCCGACGCCGATCTCCTCCAGCGCCTGCACCGAGAAATACCGGAGCGCGGCGTCGCCGCCGTCCAGCGCGCGCAGCGTCTTTCGGCGCAGCGCGCCGGCGTCCGGCAGCGCCCTCATGCGAGATTGTCCGTGAGCTGCCGCACCGAGGCCAGCGCGGCGAGGTTCGCCACCGCCTCGGTGAGCGCGCCGGCCTTGTCGTCCGACAGCCTTCCCCGCGTCAGCAGGCGGAATTTGGCGCGGCTCTCGTCCTCGGTGCAGGGATCCTCCGGCGTGCCGTGGCAGTCCAGCACCAGCCCTTCCACCCGGCCGCGCCCGCCGGCCGTCAGCGACACGCTGGCGCCGTACTGCGCCGGGTACACCGCCTCGATGCGCGGATCGACGACCACCTCGACGCGCCGGGCGAGCGCGCGGATCGGTTCGCTCGCCACCGCCTCGGCCGAGAAGTTCGCGGGATCGCGCGGATCTCCGGCAAGCGCCAGCGCGGCGCAGTACGGAATGCTGTACTGCGCGCCCATCGTGTCGACAGGGGCAGGCTCGCTGTTGTTCTGCATGGCGTAGCGGCTGACGCCGACGCGCACGGACTCCACCTGGCGCGGGTCAAGCGGTTCCGGTCCGCGCAGGTCGAGGATGAGCTGCACCGTCGACTGGATCCAGCCGCAGATCGGAAACACCTTGAACCACGTCTTGCCGATCGCCCAGTCCGCGCCGAGCGCGCTGCCGAGCTTTTCCGGCGCTGCGGTGCCGCCGCCGAAAACCTCGACCAGGCCGAAGCGGCTGTCGAGCGCGTAGGGCGGCCCCATGAAGCCGCGATCCGCAAGCCGGCTGGAACGCACCCCCGCCTCGGCCGCGCGGCCGAGATGCAGGCGCTTGACCATGCCGCCGCCCTTCCCGACGGCGAAGCTCTTGATACCGGCCGCGGCCGAGCAGCTCAGGCCGATGGCCGATTTGAACCGGTCCAGCGGCAAGCCCATGACGATGCCGGCCGCGGCGGCGCATGCGGCCGGCGCGGCGAGGCTGGTGACGTGGAACCCCTTGCGCGACGGCTCGGCCCCCAGCGCCAGGCCGATGCGGTGCATGACCTCGTAGCCGGCGACGATGCCTTCCAGCAGGCGCGCGCCGCTGGCGCCGGCCATCTCGGCGCTCGCCAGCGCGGCCGGTATCACCGCCGCGCCGGGATGGACGATGGATTCGGCGATCAGGTCGTCGAGTTCGAAGCCGTGGATGGCGGTGCCGTTGCACAGCGCCGCCGCCGGCGCGGCGAGCTTTTCGGGGCGGCCGATGAGGGTGCTGGCGCCCCGCGCGCCTTCGCTCACCATCTCGTCCGCCAGGATCCGCGACCACGGCTGCGTGGAGCCGAATACGCCGCAGGCAAGCGCCTCGAGCAGGCAGATGCGCGCCTGTTCGACGACGGCGGGCGGAAGCCGGTCCAGCGAAATCCCGTGCACGAACTCGATCAGCGCATGGCCGTGACTGACTTCGCTCATTCCGCTGCCCGTGTTTTCCGCATTCGCACCGCTCTCGCCGCAGCCTGGTTCAGAAGAAGGCCCGCTCGGCGCCGAGCAGGTTCTCGCGGAACCTGTCCTTCAGATAGGCGCCGTCGCGAACCCGGATCGACATCGGGTAGCGCTGCGTGTTGACCTTGATGGCGACGAAGAAGGGGCCGTCCTGGCTGAACAGCTTTGGCGCGGCCGCCGCAAGCTCGTCCTCCGTGCGCACCGTTTCTGATGCCGCGAAGCCGCATGCCTTCGCCATGGCGGCGAGATCGGCGCCGCGCCGGGTGTGCGTGGCCTGCATGCCGGTCTCGCTGTAGTGCTCGTTGTCGATGACCGCGACGGCGAGGTTCGGCGGACGCTGCGCGCCGATCGTCGCGAAAGCCCCGAGGCCCATCAGCATCTCGCCGTCGCCGGTCATGACCAGCACGCGCCGGTCGGGCTGGGCGATGGCGAGGCCGAGGCCGACCATCGCCGCCGCGCCCATGCCGCCCCACAGGCAGAAAGTGTTCGGATGGTCCACCGTGCCCGCGTCATAGGTGGTCGATCCGAGGCCGGTGACGATCAGGGCGTCGCCCCGGTGGGCGACGATCGTCCGCATCACCGCGCGCCGGTCCATGGTGCCGCTGGATTCTCCGGTCATGGTCACTTGCTCCAGTCCTTGAAGCCGAGAAGGCGCTGGCTCAGCAGAACCGCGACCTGGCAGTTCGACGAGAAGGCGAGTTGCGCGGCGGCATAGACGACCTGCCCCACCTCGTCGGGCGCCGTCGCCCGCTGCACATAGACGCCGATGTCGTGCAGCACGCGCTCGGTGTTCTGTCCCATCGGAAGCTGCCAGGGATTGAACTCGCCCCACTCGCCCCGCATCGTCACCACCATCAGCAGCGGCATGCGGCAATGCACCGGCACGCTCAGCATGTTGATGCAGTTGCCGACGCCGGAGGACTGCATCAGCAAGGCCCCGCGATCGCCGCCGAGCCAGGCTCCGGCGAGCATGGCCACACCCTCCTGCTCCGTCGTCAGCGACACGGCCGTCATGTCGCGGTCGGCCTGGCATTGCAGGATGAGTTCCTTGTGGCCCGCGTCCGGCACATAGGCCACCTGCTTCACGTCGGCCCGCTTGAGGGCGTCGTAGATGTCGCCCGGCCAGAGGCGGGGACTGGGTTCCTTGGTCACATTGGCTCCGTGCGGTGATCCTGCCGACATCTGCTTTCGTCCGGCTCCTCGATGCAGCAACTATGAAATGCGGCGGCCATCCCACAACGCTTCATTGCCGCTACTACTATTCGGGGTCGGCATACTCCTTTCCGGCGGGCGCTCAGCGCTGCACGAAGGGGTTGGCCGACGGCGCGCCGAAATTCATCCAGACGCTTTTGACCTGGAGATATTCCTTGATCATCTCCGCGCCGTTCTCGCGACCGATGCCGCTCTGCCGGTAGCCGCCGAACGGCGACATGTAGCTGGTCGCGCGATAGGTGTTCACCCAGACGGTGCCCGCCTTCAGCGCCTCCGTCATGCGGATCGCCCGCCCGACATCCCGGGTCCAGACGCCGGCGGCCAGCCCGTAGATCGTCTCGTTGGCGATGCGGACGGCGTCGTCCTCGTCCTTGAAGCGGATGACCGCCAGCACCGGGCCGAAAACCTCCTCCTGGGCGATGCGCATGCGGTTGTCGACGTCCTTGAAGATGGTCGGCTCGACGAACCAGCCGTCGCCGCATTCCGGCCGCCGGCCCGGCCCGCCGCCGGCGACGAGCGTCGCCCCCTCCCCCTTGGCCACCGCGATGTAGTCGAGCACCTTGTCGTATTGCGGCCGTGTCGTGATCGGTCCGATCTGCGTCTCCATCGACGCCGGGTCCCCCATGCGGGCCGCACGGACCTTGTCCGTCAGCCGTTCGAGGAACGCGTCGTGGACGGAATCCTCCACGAGCAGCCTCGATCCGGCAAGGCAGGTCTGGCCGGTGGCCGCGAAAATGCCCGAGATCGCGCCGTTGACCGCGTCATCGAGGTCGGCGTCCGCGAAGACGATGTTCGGCGACTTGCCGCCGAGCTCCATCGTCACGTGCTTCATCGTCTGCGCGGCCGAGGCGTAGATCCGCCGGCCGGTCGCGTCGGAGCCGGTGAAGGCGACCTTCGCCACCTTCGGATGCTCGACCAGCGGCGTGCCGACCTCCGGCCCGAAACCGGTAACGACATTGACCAGCCCGGGCGGCGCGCCCGCCTCCTCGATCAGCTTGACGAATTCGAGCGCCGACGCCGACGTGAACTCTGACGGCTTTATCACCACGGTGTTGCCGGCGGCGAGCGCCGGCGCGAGCTTCCACGTGGTCAGCATCAGCGGGGAGTTCCACGGCGTGATGACCGCCACCACGCCCAGCGGTTCGTAGCGCGTGTAGTTGAGATAGCCGCGCTTATCGAGCGGGATCACCGCGCCCTCGACCTTGTCGGCGAGGCCGCCGTAATAGTGATACCAGTTCGGGATGTAGCGGAGCTGCGCCAGCATCTCGGCCATCAGCTTGCCGTTGTCCCGCACCTCGATCGCCGCCAGGCGCTCCGCGTCGCGCGCGACGAGATCGCCGATGCGGCGAAGCAACGCGCCCCGCTCGCTGGCCGTGCTGGTTGCCCAGGGCCCGGCGAGGAAGGCGCGCTCGGCCGCCGCGACCGCCAGCTCGACATCCGCCGCGTTGCCGCGCGCGATCCGCGCCCACGGCTTGCCGGTGTAGGGATTGTAGCTGTCGAACCAGTCGCCGCCGGCGGGATTCACGAACGTCCCGTCGATATAGTGCTGAAAGTCCTGCATCGTCGTCACCGTCACGTCAGTCCAAAAATCATTCGGGCCGTCCGTTCGCGTCGCGTTCGAGCACGAAGCGCGCGAATTCGGTGTGATCGGCGTCCGCGCCGATCCAGGAGCGGGCATCCTGCCAGATGCCGAGGCACGAGCGGCCGAGCGTCGCGTCGACGCCGCAGGCCTGCGCCACCTCCATCGCCAGACCGAGGTCCTTGACCATCAGATCGAGGGCGAAGCCGGAATTGTAGGCGCCGTTCAGCACATACTGCTTGAACTTGTTCTCGGTGCTGTTGTTACGCCCGGTGGAGGCGTTGAGCACGTCGATCAGCACCGCGCCCTCGACGCCGAAGCGCTCCGCGACGAGCAGGGCCTCGGCCGCGGCGGCAAGGCCTGCGGCGGAGACGTAGTTATTGAGCACCTTCACCGCGTGGCCGGCGCCCAGCGGCCCGACATAGAAGCGCCGGCCCATCGCCGAAAGGATCGGGTCCATCTCCGCCGCCAGCGCTTCCGGGCCGCCGACCATGATCGACAGCGAGCCCGCGACCGCGCCCTTGACGCCGCCGGAAACGGGCGCGTCCAGCATGGCGACGCCGCTTCGCGCCAGTTCCGCGCCGAGCTCGCGCGTGCCGACCGGCGCCGAGGAGCTCATGTCGATGATCGTCTTGCCCGCGCCGAGCCCGGCCATCAGGCTGTCGCCGTCGCCGGCCGCGACCCGCCGCACGATCCTGCCGTCCGGCAGCATCAGGATGACGACGTCGCACGATGCCGCGAGGCCGGCAAGCGAGTCGGAGGTTCCGCAGCCGATCTCCGAGGCGACGGCCGCCGCCCGCGCGCCATCGGCATCGTGCACGATGACGCGCCAGCCGGCCTTGACGAGGTTGGCCGCCATCGGGCGGCCCATATTGCCGATGCCGACAAAGCCGACGCTGGTGTTGTCGATCGTCCTCATGGACAAATTCCTCACATTGAACAACGGCCGCGCAGCCCGGCTCGAAACGGCCTCAACTGCCGAGATACGCCTTCGCGATCACCGGATCGTCGGCCATCGTCGCGGTCGGCCCGTGCTTGACAATATTGCCCGTTTCCATGACGTAGCAGCGCTGGCCGTAACGAAGCGCCAGCCCGACATTCTGTTCGACCAGCAGCATCGGTACGCCGCTCTCGTTGATGCCGCGCACGATGTCGAAGAGGTCCCGCGTGACCAAGGGCGCGAGGCCGAGCGACGGTTCGTCCAGCATGAGAAGCTTTGGCTGTGCCATCAGCCCCCTGCCGACGGCCAGCATCTGCTGCTCGCCCCCCGACAGCGACCAGCCATAGGAGCCGATGCGGTCCTTCAGCCGGGGAAAATGCGCCAGCGCCTCCTCGATGCCCTGCCGGATGCCGGCCGCCGAGCGCCCGACGGCATGGCCGCCGACTTCGAGATTCTCGCGTACGGTCATGCCCGGAAAGATGCGCCGTCCCTCCGGCACGTGCACGATGCCGAGGCGCACGATGTCCTCCGGTTCCAGCCTGTCGATGCGCTCGCCCAGGAAGGAAATTTCGCCGCGGCGCTGGATAACCCCGGAAATGGCGCGCAGCAGGGTGCTCTTGCCCGCGCCGTTCGCGCCGATCAGCACCACGATCTCGCCCTGGTCCACCTCCAGCGACGCCTCGTGCAACGACTGCATGGGTCCGTAGAAGGCCGATACCGAGGCCAGCTTCAGCATCGCGCTCATGCGTGGATGCCTTCCCCCAGATAGGCCGTGATCACCTGCTGGTCGGCCTGCACGTCGGCCGTCCTGCCGGTGGCGATCAACTTGCCGAAATTCACGGCCGACACGGTCTGCGACACCGACATCAAAAGGCGCATGTCGTGCTCGACCAGCAGGATCGTGGCGCCGAAGACGTCGCAGATGCGCGTCAGGAGCAGGCCGAGATCCTTTTTCTCGGAGCTGTTCAGGCCGGCGGCCGGCTCGTCGAGAAGCATGAGCTGGGAGCCGCTGGCCAGCACGCGGGCGATCTCGACCAGCCGCTGGTGGCCGTAGGGCAGATTGCGCGGATGCTCGTCCGCAAACGCTTCCATGCCCATGAAGCGCAGCGCCTCGACCGCGCGGGTCCGCGTTTCATCGACCTCGCGCCGGACGAACGGGCTGTTCAGCACGATGCCCAGCAGCGAGCCCTGCTGCTGGGTGACCCGGCCGAGCATGACGTTCTCGATGACGGTGAGCGTCGGAAACAGGCGGATGTTCTGGAACGTGCGCCCGATGCCGGCGCGCGCGCGTTCGTTCGGCTTCAGCCGGGTCAGCTCCCGGCCGCCCAGCTTGATCGAGCCGGCGGTCGGCCGGTAGATGCCGCTGATCAGGTTCAGGATGGTCGACTTTCCCGATCCGTTCGGCCCGATCAGGCCGTGCACGCCGCCCGCCACCACAGCGATGTTCAGGGAATCGACGGCCGTCAGCCCGCCGAACCGCTTGGTCAGGTTGGTGATCGACAGCAGCGTCATGGCCGCATCGCCCCGGCCGGCTTGGCGAAGGTTCCCGGCTCGCGGCGCTTGCGCAGGAACGACAGCGACCCCACGCGCCCGGCTATGCCGTTGGGAGCGACCCACAGCGTGACCAGCAGCAGCACGCCGTAGAAGGTCGGATACCAGTCCTGAAGATCGCGCAGCGCCTCGGGCAGGAAGGTCAGCAGCAGTGCGCCCGTCATGACGCCGACGATCGACCGCTTGCCGCCGATCACCACCATCGCGAGCACCAGCACGGTGACGTCGAAGGTGAAGTAGTCGGGGCTGATGAAGCCGACGAAATGCGCCGAAAGGGCCCCGCCGTAACCGGCGAGCGCGGCGGAGATCACGAACGCCAGGATCTTGGTGTAGGTCAGGTCGATGCCGATGACGCTAGCGGCGAGCTCGTCGTCGCGGACCGCCTCGAAGCTGTGTCCGACCCGGCTTTGCCGCAGCCGGGTGAGCGCGAAGACCATGACGGCGATCGAGAGCAGGCAGATCAGCAGGTAGACCGTCCGGTCGGAGGGATCGACGGTCACGCCGAGCCAAGAAACCGGCGACGGCATCGGTACGGAAAGACCGGTGACGCCGCCCGTCCAGCGCTCCAGATTGACCAGCATCTGGCGCAGCACCTCGCTGAAGGCGATGGTGACGAGCACCAGGTAATGGCTTCTCAGACGCAGCGTCGGCAGGCCGAGAAGCGCGCCGGCCAGCGCCGCCGCCAGCGTGCCGGCGCAGACCGAGGCGACGATCGGCCAGCCATAGGTCGCGGACAGGATGCCGCTGGTGTAGGCGCCGATCGCCATGAAGGCGGCATGCGCCAGCGACAGGATGCCCGTCAGGCCGAAAATGACGTAGAAGCCGAGGCACAGCAGGATGTTGATGGCGGCGAAGACGAGGATCGAGCCGGTATAGGCCGACAGGCCGAGCAGCTTCACGACGCCGGCGATAAGGCATGCGAGGACGACGTATTGCAGCAGCCTCATGCCTTGTCTCCGACGCGCTCGGAGAAGATGCCGCTCGGCCGCACGATCAGGAACAGCATCAGCACCGCGAAGGCGACCGGATCCTTGAAGGCGGCCGTGAAGAAGTGCGTCGCGAAGATTTCGACGAGGCCGACGAGCAGGCCGCCCGCCAGCGCGCCCGGAATGCTGCCCCAGCCGCCGATGATGGTGGCGATGAAGGCCTTCAGCCCGGCGATGAAGCCGACATTGAGATCGACCAGGAACAGCGGGGCCACCATGACGCCGGCGACGCCGCCCATCGCCAGCGACATCGAGAAGGTCAGCGTTCCCACGTGCTTGACCTTGACGCCGAGCAGGCGCGCCGTTTCGCGGTCCTGCGCGGTGGCGCGCATCAGCCGGCCGAGCCCTGTGCGGAACAGGAAATAGTACAGCCCGGCGACCAGAAGCACCGTCATGGCGAGGATCAGTAGGTGCTGCGGGTTGATCAGCACGCCGCCGACGTCGAAGATCTTCTGGTGGAACGGCTCGTAGTACGACCGCGCCTCCGGACCCCATATGTGCTGCGCGACGTTGCGGATGATGAGCGCCGCGGCCAGCGTTCCGATCAGATGCGTGGCGAAATCGCCGCCGCGCAGGGGCTGGTAGATGACCTTGTCGAACACCGTTCCCAGGATGGCGAAGACGATCACCGTGCAGACGAGGACCGCCCAGTACGGAAAGCCGAGCAGCGCGCCGAACGTCAGCCCGACGAAGCCGCCGAGCATCAGGAACTCGCCCTGCGCGAAATTCACGACGTTGACGGTGTTGATGATCAGGACGAAGCCGAGGGCCACCAGCCCGTAGATGGCGCCGATCGCCAGGCCTTGGACGAGAAGCTGCAGGTAGATGGGATCCATGGTCGCCTTCACGATTCCGGTGACGCGGGAGGATGGGGAGGAGAGGCTCGGGCGCCCCTCCTCCCGAGGATCGCTACTGGGTCGCGCTGACCGGCTTCATCTTGCCGTCGGTCCACTCGACGACGGTGCCGCCGTGCAGGCCGTCGCCCCGCTCGTCGAAGGAGTAGGTGCCCACGATCCCCTTGTAGTCCTTGATCGCGGAGATCGCCTCGCGGATCTTGGCGGGCTCCGCCGCGGCCTGGCTGCCGATCGCCTTCATCGCGATCATCGCGGCGTCGTAGCTCTCGGCGCTGGTGTAGGAGACGATGGCGTGCGAGTCGCTGGCCTTCAGCCGCTTGGCCCAGTCCTCCGATTCCGCCGTGATGCCCGGCACCCAGGGCGCGACCGTCAGCACGCCCTCGCCGCCGGCCTTGGCCAGCGCGTAGTATTCGTCGACCGCGCAGGCGTTGCTGCAGATGATCTTGGTGTCCGGCATGAACTGACGAAGCTGGTTGGTGACCAGGCCGGCATCGGCGGGCAGCGAGTTCCACACCACGACGGCGTCGGGCTGCGCCGCCTTGAGCTTCAGGATCTGCGCGCTCATGTCCTTGTCGCCGAAGTTGAAGGTTTCGACGGCGGCGAAGGCGAAGCCGGCGCTCTTGAAGGCGTCGTAGCCGCTCTTGCCCCACTCGTCGTTGGAATAGATGATCGCCGCCTTCTTCGGCGCGATCTTCGTCGACGCGTAGTCGATCAGCGACTGGATCATCTTGTTGATCGGCGGCGCGGCGCGGAAGATCCAGCCGCCCGCGACGTCGGGATCGGTGACCTTGGTTCCGGTCGCGGACGTGAACACCGGGATCTCGGTGCGCTTGATGATCGGCGCCAGCGTCAGCATGAAATTCGTCCAGGTCGGCCCCATGATGACCACGGGATTGGACGATGCGAGCTTGTTGAAGGCGTTCACCGAGCCGCCCGGCTGGGTGCGGTCGTCCTCCACCAGCAGCCTGACCTTGGCGCCGTTGATGCCGCCCTTGGCGTTGACCTCGTCGACGGCGAGCTTGACGCCGGCCGCGATCTGCTGGCCCGTGGCTGCGCCGGTTCCCGTCATGGCGGTGGCGACGCCGATGACGACCTCCTTGTTCTGGGCCGATGCGAAATTGGTCAAGCCCGCGACGAGCATGCTCGAGGCGAGCAGAAGAAGTCCTCGACGTTTCACCATGTCATTCCTCCCAAAGAACGTTCCCGTGCACCGACAAAGCCGATCTCACCGCCTCCTCAAGCGTTCGCGTCGAACGCGCGGTGCCCCGACCATGGTTTCACACAACCGTCGTCGATCACTTCCATCTGCGTGCCCGTTGAAGGCATGCCGATAAATGACTTTGTCCGTCTGGTAGCATTCCTTGGCGGCATAGTGCCGGCACGCGAAGCCAAAAAGCAACTTCGCTTTCGAGCGGCGCGGCCGGGCCGCCGCGCGCGCATGGGCGACCGGGGCCGCGAGGCCCGGCATCGCCTTCGCCCTACGGGCCCGCCCGGCGGCCGGCCGCGCTCACCCCTGGTCGTCCAGCAGCTCGCGGATGGGCAGGCTTGCCTTCACGATGGGCGACTTGATGACGATGTAGCTGAAGTATTTCGCGATGCCGATGTTGCGGTCCAGGAGGGTCTCCATCATCTCCTGGTAGTGGTTGATCGAGCGCACGATGAACCGCAGGAGATAGTCATAGCCGCCGCTGACGAGATGGCATTCCTGCAACTCCGCCAGCGTCCTGATCCCGCTCTCGAACTTGACGAAGTTTTCCCGCCGGTGATCGACGAGCGTGACCTCGGTGAAGACCATCACCGTTTCGGCCAGTTGCTTGATGTCGATCTGGGCGCCGTAGCCGCGGATGACGCCCGCCGCCTCCAGACGCTTGACGCGCTGCAGGCACGGGCTGGGCGACAGGCCGACGGCCTCGGACAGGTCGACATTGCTGATGCGGCCGTTGGACGTCAGCGTGGCGAGGATGTTGATGTCGATCCTGTCGAGCCTGACTCTGCCCATGCGCCCCTCACCCGATGATCCTACGCAGACTGTTCGATTTCCTTCTGATGCGCCATCGCCATTTCGGCCATGCTCGTGAAGCGGAAATCGAAGCGCGGCATGTCGCCGGGATTCATGGTCGCGCCGAACCCCTTCTGGTCGTGGCGGCGATAGATCCAGGCCGAAGCGAGCCCGTATTGATTGGCCGGCTTGTGGTCGTGGAACATGCTCTCGGCGGTGTGCAGGATATCGGATTTTCCGTAGCCGAGTTCGGCCAACTTGGCGAGCATGTAATCGAAGTTGCGGCCGGCCGGCTTGTAGGAGCCGATGTCCTCGGCGGTGTACACCGCGTCGAAACCGATGCCCAGCTTCACGTTCGAGGCCTGGAAGCTCTCATTGTCCACGTTGGAAAGGATGACGAGCTTGAAATGGCGCTTGAGATAGGCGAGCGCGCCGGCGCTGTCGGCGAAGGCCGGCCAGTTGTGCACGCTGCGGCCATAGTCGCGGCATTCGTCCCACGTCACGGCGACGCCGAATTCCTCCGCCAGCCGGCGGTAGACGGTGGCGAGCAGCTCGGAGTAGCGGCGGCCCGGCGTCTGCGCCTGCTGGAAGGATTCGTGGCGGGCGTGGGCTTCCAGGATCTTGTCGCGCGTCAGGCCCTCGACGCGGTCGGTCAGCGGACGCAGCGCCTCCACCATGCCGCTTTCCCAGTCTATCAGCGTGCCGTAGCAATCGAACGTCAGGACCTTGAAATCACTCAGCTTCATCGTGTTCACCCATTCTCGACTGGACGAGGTCCAGCATGTTGCGCAAGCGCGAGACGAGCATGTCGACCTCGTCGCGCGTGATGACCAGGGCCGGCGCCAGGCCGACAATCCCGTCGTCGAAGGCGCGGATCATGATCCTGTTTTCGCGTGCCGCCGCCGCGACCATCCTGCCGACCCGGCGCGCGGCCGGGAATTTCTCCCGCGTCCGCTTGTCCGCGACGATCTCGATCGCCGCGAGAAGCCCGATGCAGCGGACATCGCCGACCAGCGGGTGGTCGCCGAGGCTGGCGAGCCGCTCGGCGAAATACGGTCCGACCGCTTTCGCGTTGGCCAGGATGCCGCCCTCCTCGTAGAGCCTGATGACCTCGACGCCCGCCGCCGCGCTGACCGGGTGCGCGGAATAGGTCGTGCCGTGGCCGATCGCCGTTCCGGCCGGCGTCAGGTCGCGGATCGAGGCGTAGATGCGGTCCGAGATCGCCAGCGCCCCCATCGGCGAATAGCCGGAGGTGAGCCCCTTGGCCATGGTCATCATGTCGGGGCGGACATCCTCGTGCTCGCAGGCGAACATCGCGCCGGTGCGCCCGAAGCCGGTGATCACCTCGTCCACGACGAACAGGATGCCGAGCTCGCGGCACGTCTCCTCCATCGCCTTCAGCCATCCCTTCGGCGGAACGATGACGCCGCCCGAGCCGATGACGGGTTCGCAGAAGAAGGCGGCCACGGTGTCGGCGCCGAGCTCGGCCACCTTGCCGCGCAGGGAGGCCACGCAATCGGCGATGATGTCCTGCGCCCGGCCGGTGCGGTGCCGATAGGCGTAGGGCGCGTCGATATGGTGCTGCGTCGGCAGCGGCATGTCGAAACCGCGATGGAAGGCGGCCAGCGCCGTCAGCCCCGACCCGGTGGAGGACGCCCCGTGATAGCCGTAGCGCTGGGCGATCATGTGGCGGCGCTGCGGCTCCCCCTTCATGCGCCAGTAATAGGTGGCGAGGCGGACCGCGCCGTCGACGGCGTCCGAACCGCTGAGGCAGAAGTAGATATGGTTGAGATCGCCCGGCGTCAGCTCGGCGAGCTTCGCGGCAAGCCTGATCGCCGGTTCGTTCGAGTGCCCGAAATAGCCGGTCATGTAGGGCAGCCGCCGCGCCTGCTCGGCCATCGCCTCGGCGACCGAATCCTGCCCGTAGCCGACATTGACGCACCACAGGCCGGCGAAGGCGTCGAGATGCTCGACTCCCTCGGAATCCCGCAGATAGAGCCCGCGCCCGCTCTCGAACACCGTCGCGCCCGCCGCTTCGTGGTCCGCCCACGAGCTGACGGGGTGCACGAGATGCTCGCGGTCCAGTTCGATCAGGTCGTTTCTTCGCATCGCTGCCTCGCTGTGTCCGCCGCATCCTGTCGCATGAGCGCGATATTGTGCCGAAGCGCGGCCGGCGGGCGGTTAGCGATCCTGCTGTTTTGCCCGGACCTCGTCGGCGTTTGTGCTGCCCTGCGACCGCGGCCGGCAACGCCTCGCCGCGGCGAGGAAGGCGAATCCTGCATGCGGCGCGGCCTCAACGCGCGATTCCCATCGAGGTCGCGACCATGAAGCGAAAAACACAACCGGACTCCGGGCGAGTATGTCCACAGACGTCGAAAAAGGAGCCGTCATGATCGTCGACTGGATGACCAATCTCTGGGACCGCCCGCATCTGCGTCCCGACATGGAGGCAAGGGACGCATCGCCGGAGCGGCACCGCAGGGATGTCGTCGGCGTGGCCGACCGGTTCGTCGTCACGACCCTCGAAGGCAGGCATCTCGGCATCAACGTGCCCAACGACTACGTCGCCTCCTACGTCAGGGAGCATGGCGACAGGGCGATCGGCCTCGCCACCGTCAATCCGCGCGCGCCGGGCGCGGAGGCAGAGCTGCGCCGCGCCGTGACGGAGCTCGGGCTGCGCGGCCTCAAGCTGGCGCCGACCTTCCAGGATTTCGACCCGTGGTGCGAGGAGGCGTGGCGAATCTACGAGCTCGCCGATTCGCTCGGCATCCCCATCTACTGGCACCAGTCCTCCGGCGGCGCCCAGGCGCCGCTCGAATACGCCGATCCGCTCAAGCTGGACCGTGTCGCGCGGACTTACCCGAACATGAAGATGATCCTCGAGCATTTCGCGCTGCCCTGGGGCAATATCGGCGTGGCGCTGGTGCGCAAACATCCCAACATGTACATCGACGTCTGCGCCCGCGTCGTGCGGCAATGGGACATGTACAACTGCCTGCGGCTCGCCATGGACTACGGCGTCACCGACAAGGTGCTGTTCGCTTCGGACTTCCCGATCCAGACGCCGGAGGAGGCGCTGGCCTCGCTGCGCGTGTTCGCGACGGACGCCCTGAACATGCCGCCGATTCCCTCCGACATCATCGAAGCCATCATCCACGACCGTCCTCTCAGCCTCGTCTGGCCCGAGGACTGAGCCCGCAGCGCCTGCCGGGAGAGATCCCGGCGCGCCGGGCACGACGATCATAAGACCGTCGTTCGCGACGACCGCGCCCCGGCCGGATCGGGGCCGCGGCTTTCTGCGTCCATCGCCGTCGCCGGAGCGCCCTACCCGTCCGTGAGGCCGGCCGGATGGATTGCCTTCCCGTTTCACAAGCGTCTCCGGGCGCCGAGATTTGCCATGCCCGCAGGCCCGGCCGGCGGGGCCGCGGGACCGTGCGCCCGGCGCCCTGATTGTGCTGTCCGTTTCCGACAGGAATCGTTCAAATACCGGCCATCTTCGGATGAATCCGGCGTCCACTCGTCGGATTTCATCGAATTTGCGCGCATCCCGCAGGCAAGATGCGGTGCAACAGATTGGGGAACAGTCTGGCGGCGTACGACAACAATACAGCCGCGTGCGGACGAGAAGCAGGGGCCAGCCATGGTGAACGCCTTGGTCCTGAAGTCTCTCCGGTCGCTCTCCCCGGCAAGCGCTGACAGAAAAGGACACAAATGGGATACGAGTTCGATTGGAGTGCGATCAATTATCCGGAAGTCTGGCTGAGAGCCGCCGGAATAACGCTGACCTATGCCATCTGCACGATCATCGGCGGTCTGATACTGGGCGTCATCGGCGGAATGCTGATGCTGTCCCGCTTCACCGCCGTCCGGTGGATCGTTTCCGGATATGTGCAATTCTTCCGCTGCACGCCGATCCTGGTACAGATCATCTGGTTCTACTACGCGCTGCCCATCCTGACCGGCTACAACATCTCGTCCTGGATCGCCGCCGGCGTCGGCCTGACGCTCTACATGGGCGCCTTCAGCACCGAGATCTTCCGCGGCGGCGTCATCTCCATCGACAAGGGGCAATGGAATGCCGGCCGCGCGCTGGGAATGAACTATTTCCAGCTCATGCGTTACATCATCCTGCCCCAGGCCACGCGCCGGATGATCCCGCCCTTCGCCAACCAGGCGATCCTGCAGCTCAAGAACACGTCGCTGCTGTACGTGCTGGCCGTTCCGGACCTCATGTACTCGAGCTACCAGCTCACCGCGCGGACCTTCCGTCCGCTGGAGACCTACACCTTCGTCGCCATCCTCTATTTCCTCCTTCTCTATCCTCTGACGTTGCTCGCCAAGAGGCTCGAGAAGTCGAACAACACCTGAGGATCGCATGTCTCCCATCATCGAAATCAACGATCTGCACAAGAACTACGGCGAGAAGCAGGCCGTTCGCGGCGTCAGCATGACCATGCAGAAGGGCGAGGTGCGGGCCATCATCGGGCCGAGCGGCTGCGGAAAGTCCACCTTCCTGCGCTGCATCAACCTGCTGGAGGTTCCCAACGCGGGGACGATCCGCTTCGGCGGCGACACGTTCACCTTCGGCTCCAGGAACTCCATGCCGCGCGAGCGGGTGGCGTCGGCCTACCGGTCGAAGATCGGCATGGTCTTCCAGATGTTCGACCTGTTCCCGCACATGACGGTGCTGGAAAACGTCATGGCCGGCCCGCGCATCGTCAAGAACACGCCGCTGGCCGAAGCCAGGGACCAGGCGCAGGAACTGCTACGCAAGGTGGGGCTCGCCGATCTGGGCCCCTCCTACCCGCGCAACATCTCCGGCGGGCAGGCGCAGCGCACGGCCATCGCGCGGGCGCTGGCCATGGAGCCCGAGGTCATCCTCTTCGACGAGGTGACGTCGGCTCTCGACCCCGAACTTGTCGACGAGGTTCTCAAGGTGATGAACCAGCTCGCCGACGAGGGCACGACGATGATCATCGTGACCCACGAGATGCGCTTCGCCCACGACGTGGCGCATCGCGTGACCTTCATGGACCAGGGCCAGATCATCGAGGAAGGCACCGCCAGGGAGGTGTTCCAAACGCCCCGCACCGAGCGCGCGCAGGCCTTCCTGAGCCGCTTTCGACTCTAGACCGTCGCGGCCGGCGGGCCGCGATTCAAGAACGCCATCCGCAACGATGGAAGCAACCCAGAGGAGTAAAGACATGACATTCGGAAAAACCATTCTCTATGCCTGCGCCACGCTGGCCCTCGTCGGGGTCCAGGGTGCGTTCGGCACCACTGCCTCCGCCGCCGCCCTGTGGGACGAGATCAAGGAGCGCGGCACCGTGCGCATCGGCATGATCCCGCAGCGGTCCTGCTACTACTGGCGCAACAGCGACAACGAGGACTGGAAGGGCTTTCCCGTCCGCATGAGCAACGCCGCAGCCGAGGCCCTCGGCAAGGAGATGGGCCGCGAGTTAAAGGTCGAGTGGGTGCCGACGAGCTGGACCAACGTCATCCTCGACATGCAGTCGGGCAAGGTCGACGCCTTCTTCGGCATCGGCATCACCGACGAGCGCAAGAAGGCGGTCGACATGTTCGGCCCGATCTATGCGGTCCCGTCGGTGCTGGTCGTCCGCAAGGATTCCACCATCGGCAACACCTGGGATGATCTCAACAAGCCCGAGATCCGCATCACGACGTCCATGGGCAGCACCGAGGAGGCCGTCGCCAAGCAGAACGCGCCCAAGGCGCAGTTGCGCCTGATGCAGAACGGCGAGCTGGCGCTGCTCGACGTGCAGTCCGGCAATGCCGACGTGCAGCTCGAAACCGCGATCACGGGCCTGGCCGGCGCGACCAAGGCCGGGAACCTCAAGCTCCTCCTGCTCGATCCCTACACCGCGCTCGGCTCGGGCGGCGCGCTACGCAAGGACGGCGACGGACGGCTGGTGGACTTCATGCAGAAGTGGGGAGACGAGTACCGCAACTCCGGCGCGCTCCAGACGAGCGTCGTGGAATCGCTCAAGGAATGCGGACTCGACGTCAACATGCTGCCGGAAGGCACCAAGTTCTGATGACGACGCGGCCCCGCGATTCCGTCGCGGGGCCGCGTCCTCGCAAGGCGCGGACGATCGCGCGCAATGAACCGAAGACAGCATGACGGCCGAGCAACCCTCCATCGAAGCGGCGGCAACGCCCGTCGGCACCGTCGCCGCCCTGTGGCGGTATCCGATCAGCTCGACGGCCGGAGAGGCCCTCGACGAAGCCGAATTGGTCGAGACCGGCATCGCGGGCGACCGCCAATATGCGCTCGTGGACCCCGAGATCAGGCAGACGGCGTCGCCGGAGCGATACCGGCGCTGGTACCCCGCGCCGCTGGTCTCGTCCAGATGGAGCGAGGGCGGACGGCTGGAAGTGTCGGCGGACGGCGTCGACTGGCGCGATCCCTTGCAGGAAAGCGGCCGGGAGCTGCTGGCGCGGCATTTCGGCTTCCCCGTCGAGGTGCGTGCCTACGGCAGGGATCGCTCGACAGACGCCGTTCCCCGTTACGTGCGGGCGCCGCTCCACGTCCTGACCACCGCCTCGCTACGGGCGCTGGAGCGCCTGCTGCCCGGCAGCTCCGTCGCGGTCAGCCGCTTCCGTCCCAACATCCTGCTCGACACGCCCGGCAACGATGACGCCATCGAGCAGTCGTGGATGGGCCGGCTCATCACCGTCGCCGGCGTGACGCTGCGCGTCGCGCGTCCGTGCGGACGGTGCAGCTTCACCACGCTGCGCCAGGACGGCGTTCCCTACGATCGCGACATCCTGCGGGAGTTGCTGCGGACCTATGAACGCCAGTTCGGCGTGCTGTGCGACGTGGTCCGGCCGGGCCGCATCCGCGTCGGCGACGAAGCGCTGATCGCGCAACCGGGCGGAGGCAAGCCATGAGCGCGTCCGCCAGGCTCTTTGCCCTCCCCGACCTCGGCGATCTCGCCCCCGGCGAGGTGCGGCGCATCGACGACACGCCGCTGGGACCCGTCGCTCTCGTCAACGTCGACGGGGAGCTTCACGCGACGTCCGACCTCTGCCCTCATGCGCGCGCGCCGCTGTCGGAAGGGTTCGTGGAAGGCCACTGGCTCGTGTGCCCGACGCATTTCGCGGAATTCGACGTGCGCAGCGGCGAGGCGCGCAACGCCCCGCCGCGCTGCCGGCCGCTCGTAATCCACAGGCTCGTACGCGACGGCGACCGTTATTGCCTGGAGATCCCGGACAAGTAGGCGCCGCCGACCGCGCCGGGATCAGCGCCGCGGCCGGTCGGTGTCGACGACGACCTTGCCGACGTCGGCCCAGCGTTTCTCGTCGCCCTCCGGCTCGTTCAGATGCAGGGGCAGCGCGAAGGAGGTCTTGACGCGATCCATGACGACGGCCGTCTTGAAGCCGCGTATGTCGCGGTTCTCGTAGAAGAAATCGCGGGTGAAGTTCTCGTATTCCATCATGTCGCGCGCGCTCACGATGAGCACGAAATCCGCCTCCCCCGTCACATAGTAGCCGCTCAGGATCTCCGGCGTCCGGCGGATCGAGGCCTTGAAGCGGTCGACGATGTCGGCGCGCTCGCGTTCCAGCGTCACGTGCACGATCATGATCAGCGGCCTGCCGACGGCGGCGGGCGAGATGATCGCCACGTCGCCCTCGATGATGCCCGCGTCGCGCAGCCGCTTGAGCCGCCGCTGGCACGCGGTCGCCGACAGACCCACCATCTCGCTCAACGCCTCGGCGGTCAGACGGTTGTTGGTCTGGATCGCGCCGAGAAGCCTGTAGTCGAGCCGGTCCAATTGCATGGGCATCCTTCGTTCATGAGCCGCGGAAGCGATGCGGCGCGTTGTCCTTCACGGGTCCTTCGCCCGCCATGACGGACCGTCCGCCACCTGCCTTGGGGTGGCAGGCGCGGATTCCGGTTCCAGCGGGATCATCTAGGTTCCTGGAGAAGGAATCCAACGTTTGTGACGCCCGTTCCGCAGGATTTCCGCACAATTTCGGCATTTTACAAGACTTTCGGACCATCGAAATGGGTTGAAATCCGATCAGTTTCGCTCCGCGACGGATCGGTTCGGGTGAGGTTCCAGCGTTTCGGCCGCACGTCCGGCCGGTCGCCGTGGAATCGCGACGGCCGCCACCGGGACGATCGCCATCCGCCCCGACCGGGAGAAGTCATGACGTCCATCGCCCGACCCGCGTATCCACTGACGATTCCGGACTACGGCGCCGAGCGCCGGCGGCTCGCCCGCTTCCTGGACGGCCGCGCCTTCGTCGCCGGCGGCCGGACCGCCGCGAGCGACGGAATCCCGGTCGCTGATCCGGCCACGAACGAGGTCGTCGGGACCGTCGCGCGATGCGACGCCACGCATGCGGCGCGCGCCGTCGACAGCGCCGATGCTGCGCTCCGGGACTGGTCGCGGATGCTGGCCGGCGAGCGCGGCGCGGTGCTGCGGCGCTGGGCCGCGCTGATCCGCGCCAATGAGGACGACCTCGCCCGGCTGATGACGCTGGAACAGGGCAAGCCGCTGGCCGAGGCCGTCGGCGAGATCCGCTACGGGGCCTCCTTCGTGGAATGGTTCGCCGCCGAAGGCGAGCGCGCCTATGGCGAGACCATCCCCGCGCACAAGCCCAACGCGCAGATCATGACGCGCCAGCAGCCGATCGGCGTCGTGCTCGCCGTGACGCCGTGGAATTTTCCCTCCGCCATGGTGACCCGCAAGGCGGCCGCGGCGCTGGCGGCCGGCTGCACGGTGATTGCGAAGCCGGCGCCGGAAACGCCGTTCTCGGCGCTTGCGCTCGGCGCTCTCGCAAAGGAAGCCGGCTTTCCGGCCGGCGTCTTCCAGGTCATCACCGGCGATGCGGCGGACCTGACGCAGGCGCTTCTGTCCGACAACCGGGTGCGCGCCGTGTCCTTCACCGGGTCGACCCGGGTCGGCCGCATCATCCTCGGCCAGGCGGCGCAGGGGATCAAGCGCGCCAGCATGGAGCTCGGCGGCCACGCCCCCTTCCTGATCTTCGAGGACGCCGACCCCGCTCAGGCGGCCGACGCCGCGATGGCGGCGAAATTCCAGACGTCGGGCCAGGATTGCCTCGCCGCCAACCGCATCTACGTCGCCGAGAGCCGGCATGACGACATCGTCGGGCGCATGGCGGAAGCGCTGGCGCAGCTGCGGGTCGGCCACGGCCTCGACCCGGAGACGGACATCGGCCCGATGACCCATGGCGGCATCGCCGCCAATTGCCGCCGGCAGGTCGACGACGCGGTGGCGCGCGGCGCCCGCCTGATCGCCTCGCAGGCCCGCGCAGACGGCAACTTCGTCACCCCGACCCTGCTGGCCGACGTGCGCGAAGACATGCTGATCGGCCGCGAAGAGACGTTCGGACCCGTGGCGGCCGTTCTGTCCTTCCGCGACGAGGCGGAGGTCGTGGCGCGCGCCAACGACACCGAGATGGGGCTGGCGGCCTATCTCTATACCAACGACCTGCGCCGCACGCTGCGCCTGTCCGAGGCGCTGCAATACGGCATGGTCGCGGTGAACACCGTGTCCTTCACCGGCGCGCCCATCCCGTTCGGCGGATGGAAGCAGTCCGGCCTCGGGCGGGAAGGCGCGCGGCAGGGACTGCTCGAATTCACAGAAACCAAATATGTCTGCTTCGGCGACCTCGCCGCCTGACGGACGCCGCCTGCGAAAACCGGAGCGATCACCCTTGCCCGCACAGACCCTGAACTTCTCGCTCGAAGAATATGCCGCGCGGCTCGACAAGACGCGCCGGCGCATGGCCGAGCAGGGCATCGAGACGCTCGTCGTGATCGACCCGTCCAACATGAACTGGCTGACCGGGTACGACGCCTGGTCGTTCTATACCCACCAGGCCGTCATCGTGCCGCTGCAAGGCGACATGTTCTGGTACGGGCGGCTGATGGACGCTTCCTGCGCGCACCGCACCGTCTACCTGCCCGACGAGCTCGTCCTTTCCTATCCCGACCACTACGTCCAGACGCCCGACCGCCACCCCATGGACCTGCTGGCGCGGATCATGACGGATCGCGGTTTGGCAAAGGGCGTCGTCGGCGTCGAGATGGACAACTACTACGTGACCGCCGCCGCCTTCGCCGCACTGGAAACCGGCATGCCGAACGCGCGCTTCGCCGACGCCACCAACCTCGTTAACTGGCTGCGCGGGCCGAAGTCCCCGGCCGAGCTGGACTACATGCGCAAGGCCGGCCGGATCGTCGAGCGCATGCACCAGCGCATCCTCGACGTGGCCGATGTCGGCGTCCCGAAGAACAGGATCGCCGCGGCGATCTATCATGCGGGCCACTGGGGCACGGAGGAATTCGGCGGCGACTACACGGCCGTCGTGCCGCTGATGGCGTCGGGAGCGGCGGCCGCCGCCCCTCACCTCACTTGGGACGAGCAGCCGCTGAAGGCCGGCGAAGGCACCTTCTTCGAGATCGCCGGCTGCCACAAACGCTACCACTGCCCGACATCGCGCACGCTGTTCCTGGGCAAGCCGTCGCAGGCCTTCGTCGATGCGGAGAAAGCGACGCTGGAGGGGCTGGAGGCCGGTCTGGCCGCGGCAAGGCCGGGCAATTCCTGCCAGGACGTGGCCAACGCCTACTTCGCCGTGCTGAAGAAGTACGGCATCCACAAGGACAGCCGCACCGGCTACCCCATCGGCCTCAGCTACCAGCCGGACTGGGGCGAGCGCACCGCCAGCCTGCGGCCCGGCGACACCACCGAGCTGGTGCCCGGCATGACCTTCCATTTCATGACCGGCATCTGGCTGGACGACATGGGGCTGGAGATCACCGAGACCTTCGCCGTCACCGAGACAGGGCACGAGTTGCTGTCCAACGTCCCCCGCCAGCTTTTCGTGAAGTAGCGGCCGTCCGGGAAAAAATCATGACCAACAAGACGCTGAACTTCGAAATCGCCGAATACGTGTCCAGGCTGGACAAGACCCGCAAGGCCATGCAGGCGGCGGGCATCGAGACCCTGATCGTCACCGATCCCTCCAACATGAACTGGCTGTCGGGCTACGACGGCTGGTCGTCCTACGTGCCGCAATGCGTGGTCGTCGCGCTGGACGCTCCCGTCTTCTGGTACGGGCGCAAGATGGACGCGCCGGGCGCCCGCATCACCTCCTGGCTGGCCGACGAGGACATCCTCTTCTACCCGGAAAACTACGTGCAGACGCCGGACCGGCACCCGATGGACTATCTCGTCGGCCTGCTGCGGCAGCGCGGCGTGTCGACCGCCGCCCTCGGCGTGGAGATGGACAACTATTTCTACAGCGCCAGGCAGAACGCCATCCTGCGCGCCGCCTTCCCGGGCAGCCGGTTCGTCGACGCCACCGGCCTGGTCAACTGGCAGCGCGCGGTGAAGAGCGCGCGCGAGATCGAGTACATGCGCATCGCCGGCCGCATCGTCGCCCACGCGCACAGGCATGTCCTCGACTTCGTGCGGCCGGGCGTGCGCAAGAACGAGGTGGCGGCAGAGCTGTTCAAGGCGCTGACCGAAGGCGTCGACGGCCACAGCGGCGACTATTCCGCCTTCATGCCGATCATGCCGTCCGGCGCCGACGCCAGCACGCCGCACCTCACCTGGGACGACCGGCCGATGAAGGCCGGAGAAGGCACGTTCTTCGAGTTCGGCGGCTGCTACCGGCGCTACCATGTCCCGGTCTGCCGCACCGTCTTCCTGGGCAAGCCGACACAGGCTTTCCGCGACGCCGAGAAGGCGACACTGGAGGGCATGGCGGCGGGGCTCGAGCAGGTCAGGCCGGGCAACACCTGCGAGGACATCGCCAATGCCTATCTCGCGGTGCTGAGGAAATACGGCATCGAGAAGACGTCGCGCACCGGCTACGCGGTCGGCGTCAGCTACCCGCCGGACTGGGGCGAGCGGACCATGTCGATCCGGCCGGGCGACAAATCGGTGCTGAAGCCCGGCATGACCTTCCACTTCATGACCGGCTTGTGGCTCCAGGACATGGGCTTCGAGCTGACGGAGACCTTCCTCGTCACCGACGCTGGTTACGAGTTCCTCGCCGACGTGCCGCGCCAGCTTTTCGTGAAGGAATGACGATGCGCCCCTCCCCCATCAGCCTCGACATCGATCTCGACCGCGACGGCGTCCAGCACGGACACATGCGCCTGCCCTACAGCCACGACGAGTCGGCGTGGGGCTCGGTGATGATCCCGATCACCGTCATTCGCAACGGAGCCGGCAGGACGGCGCTGATGACGGGCGGCAATCACGGCGACGAGTATGAGGGACCCGTCGCGCTTTGGGATCTGGCGCGCACGCTGAAGCCGGCCGATGTGAGCGGCCGCGTCATCATCGTGCCCGCCATGAACTACCCGGCCTTCGAGGTCGGCCGGCGCTGCTCGCCCATCGACAAGGGCAATCTGAACCGCGCCTTTCCCGGCGATCCCGGCGGCACGGCGACGCAGAAGATCGCCGACTATTTCCAGCGCTACCTGCTGCCGCAGGCCGACATCGTGCTGGACTTCCATTCCGGCGGCCGCACCATGGACCTGCTGCCCTTCGCGGCGGCCCACATCCTGCCGGATGCCGCGCAGGAAAAGGCATGCTTCGACGCCGTGAAGGCGTTCGGCGCCCCCTATTCGATGCGCATGCGCGAGATCGACGCGGTGGGCATGTACGACACGGCGGCCGAGGAGATGGGCAAGGTCTTCGTCACCACCGAATTGCGCGGCGGCGGCACGGCGACCGCCGAGACTGTTGCCTATGCCAAGACCGGCCTGCGCAACCTGCTCGTCCACACCGGCATCGTCAAAGGCGAGATCGAGCATCGCGAGACGATCTGGCTGTCGATGGAGGCCGACGGCTGCTTCATCTTCTGCGACAGCCCCGGCCTGTTTGAGCCGTTCCGCAACCTTGGCGACACGGTGAAGAAGGGCGATCCGCTGTTCGCCATCCACCCCATCCACCGCACCGGCCTGGAGCCCCGCCTGTATACCGCGCCGCATGACGGCATCGTTGTCTGCCGCCTGCAATCGTGCCTGACGCGGATGGGCGACAACCTCGCCGTGGTGGCCACCTTCGCCGAAGCGCCGTGATAGCCGAGGCTTCCGGAGCAACCGCCTTTATGCTGCGGATGCACCGCCTTCATTGCACTCGATCCGCCATTTTGGCGGGTTGAACGCAGGCTATCGACGCGAACCGCATGCGACGGTCCATCCCGAGAGCACGATGGCCGTCGTGCAGGAGGGTGAAGAACCCGCATGGCGTGAACGCGCCACCCGTCTGGGACAGAGCATGAAGATCGTCGACATCATCACCTCGATCGGGCTTTCCGGGTCCGTCTACAAGGATTTGCCCGCGATCAAGGCCGGCGCCATTCCCGACGGGCCGCTGCTCTACAAGGGTGAACCGGTCACGCCGGGCTTCACGAAGATCGTCCAACCGGGCCGCACAGTCTCCATCCAGCTCGTGCTGGAGGACGGAACGGTGGCCTGCGGCGACTGCGCCGAGGTCATCCTGGTGGGCATCGCCGGGCGCGAACCGATGTTCGTCCCCGAAAAGCTGGTCGAGATCATCGAGGGGCCGATCGCGAAAGCGCTTGTCGGACGTGATGCCAGCCGCTTTCGAAGTGCCGCCGAGGAATTCGACCGCTTCGAGGTGAGCGGAAAGCGCATCCATCCCGCGCTTCGTTACGGCCTGTCGCAGGCGCTGCTCGACGCCGCCGCCCTGTCGCGGCGCATGACGGCCACCGAGGTCATCGCCGACGAATACGGCCTGACGCCGCGCGACAGCCGCCTGCCGATCCTGGCCGGCGCGTTGCGGCTCGACTGGGCGCAGCACGACCGCATGATCCTGAAACGCGCCGACGTGCTGCCGCACACGCCCTTTTTGTCCGTCCGCGACCATGTCGGGGAAAAGGGCGAGCTGCTCGTCGACTACATGACGCGGCTCATCGGCCGGATCGGCGACGTCGGCGAACCGGACTATCGCCCGACCATCCATATCGATCTCTACGGAACGCTTGGCGAAGCGTTCAGCAACGATACCAATGTGATATCGGAGTTCGTTGCACGGCTGGGCGAACTCGCCTCACCCTATCGCCTGCTGGTCGAAAGCCCGGTCATCGGGCGCACGCAGCAGGAGCAGATCGACATCTACGGCGCCGTCCAGGCGGGCCTGAAAGCCCTGGGATCGAATGTCCGCCTCGTCATCGACGAATGGGCGAACACGCTGGACGACATCAAGGCGCTGCATGCGGCGGGTGTGCTGACCAACGTGCAGCTCAAGACGCCCGACCTCGGCTCCGTGACCAACACGATCGAGGCGCTGAATTTCTGCCGGGCGAACGGCATCGACGCCTGTCTCGGCGGCTCCGCCAACGAGACCGACCTGTCGGCCCGCATCACCGCCCATGTCGGGCTGGCCTGCGGCGCGGCGATGATGTCGACCAAGCCCGGACAGGGCGGCGACGAGGGCTGGATGATCCTGGTCAACGAAATGGAGCGCACACTGGCCCGCATCAGGGCGCGCCGGCGCGCCGGAGGCTGACGACGCATATGGACACATTGAGGAACGAGCATATGATCCCGAATGTCGAACCCCTGAGCGAGATCGATCGCGCGAGGGTCTTCCATCCGTCCACGCATCTGGCGAAATTCTCGCGCGGAGACATCCCGAACCGGATCATGGCGCGCGGCAGCGGGGTGCACGTCACGGACCGCGACGGCCGCCGCTCGCTGGACGGCTTCGCCGGCCTCTACTGCGTCAACGTCGGCTACGGCCGCGACGACATCGCCGAAGCCATCTACAAGCAGGCCAAGGAACTGGCCTACTATCACACCTATGTCGGCCATTCGAACGAACCGGTGATCCGGCTGGCCGACCGCATCGTCCGCAAAGCCGGCATGGACATGCAGCGCGTCTATTTCGGCCTTTCCGGCTCGGACGCGAACGAGACCAACATCAAGATGGTCTGGTACTACCACAACATCATCGGCAAGCCGGAGAAGCGCAAGATCATCTCGCGCCGGCGCGGCTATCATGGCTCAGGCCTGATGACCGGCTCGCTGACCGGGTTGCCGGGCTTCCAGAACCACTTCAACCTCCCCTTCTCCGACGTTCTGCACACCACCACGCCGCATTACTGGCGCGAGAAGCGCGAGGGCGAGAGCGAGATGGCGTTCTCGCGCCGCTGCGCGCAGGACCTCGAGGCGCTGATCCGGAAGGAAGGTCCCGAGACCATCGCCGCCTTCATCGGTGAGCCGGTGCTCGGCACCGGCGGCATCGTGCCGCCGCCGGAGGGCTACTGGGCCGAGATACAGGCGGTTCTCCAGCGCCACGACATCCTGCTGATCGTGGACGAGGTGGTGACCGGTTTCGGCCGCATCGGCCACTATTTCGGCAGCCACGCCTACGGCATCAAGCCCGACATCGTCACCATCGCCAAGGGCCTGACCTCGGCCTATCTGCCGCTGTCGGGCTCCATCATCGGCAAGCGCGTCTGGGAGGTTCTGGAGCAGGGAACGGACAAGACGGGCCCGATCGGCCATGGCTGGACCTATTCCGGCCACGCGCTCTGTGCGGCCGCCGCTAACGCCAATCTCGACATCGTCGACAGCGAGGACCTCACCGGCAACGCCCGCGATGTCGGCGGCTACATGCAGCAGCGGCTGCACGAGACCTTCGACGACCATCCGCTGGTCGGCGAGGTGCGCGGCGTCGGCCTGCTGGCGGCGCTGGAATTCGTCCGCGACAAGGCCTCGCGCGGCTTCTTCGATCCGGCCGACGGCGTCGGCGCCATGGTCTCGGCCGCCTGCGCGGACGAAGGCCTGATCGCCCGCGCCATGCCGAACGGCGACATTTTGGGCTTCGCGCCGCCGCTCGTCATCACCCGGGACGAGGTGGACGAGATGGTCGGCATGGCGAAGGCGGCGGTCGACCGCGTCGCCAAAAAGGTCGGCGCCTGACCATGCGCGCCGTTTCCGTCCTGACGACCGTCGGCCTCAGCGGCTTCGCCCACAAGGACCTGGCCGCCATCAAGACCGGCGCGCCGGCGAACGGCTTCTTCTTCGAAGGCGCGCCGGTCACCCCCGGCTTCGACGCCATCTGCCAGGCAAGCCATGTGCTCGACGTGCTAATCAGGCTGGAGAACGGCGCGGTCGCCATGGGCGACTGCCTCGACGTGATCTTCGCCGGCGCGGCCGGCCGCGCGCCGCTGTTCCGGCCGGAGGACCACCTTGCCGCCTTCGAGGCGCATGTCGCGCCCGCGCTCCGCGCCATGGACATGCGCGACTTCCGCCGCAACGCGGAGGCCGTCGACGGCTTCGAGATCGACGGGCAACCGCTGCACATGGCGGTCCGCTACGGCGTCACGCAGGCGCTGCTCCACGCGGCGGCGCTGGCTAAGGGCGTGACCATGGCCGAGATCGTCGCGGACGCCTACGGATCGCGGCTCGAACCGCGCGTCGTGCCGATCCTCGTCTCTATCCCGAAGACCGATCCCTTCATCCTCGACCGCATGATCATGAAGCGGGCGGAGCTGCTGCCGCATGCCAGCTTCACCGTGGTCGAGACCGACCTGGGCGCGGACGGCAGGCTGATCCTCGACTATGCGGCCAAGGTGTCGCAACGGGTTCAGGACGTCGGTGCGCCGGACTACCGCCCGGTCATCCATCTCGACACCTACGGCACGATCGGCGAGATGCTGGACTGCGACATCGACCGGATGGCCGATTTCATCGGCAGGCTGGCGCAGGCGGCGGCGCCCTGCCCGCTCTACATCGAAAGCCCTGTGATCGCCGACACGCAGGCAAAACAGATCGAGATCTACGCCGCCCTGCGCGCCGCCATCCGCGAGCGAAAAGTCCCGGTGCGGCTGATCGTCGACGAGTGGTGCAACACGCTGGACGACATCAAGCTCTTCGACAGGGCCGGCGCGGCCGACTTCGTGCAGATCAAGGCGCCGGACCTCGGGGGCATCAACAACACCATCGAGGCCGTGCTCTATTGCCGCGACGCCGGCATCGGCTGCTGCCTCGGCGGCACCGCCAACGACACCGACCACTCGTCGCGCATCGCCACCCATATCGCGCAGGCCTGTGGCGCGGATTTCCTGCTCGGGCGACCGGGTCTCGGCGGCGACGCCGCGCTGATGATCATGCGCAACGAGATGCTTCGCACCATCGCGCTCGCCGGATAGCACCGGCGGCCTCGCGCCGCCAGCTCCGCTTCAGGACACGTCGAGATGCAGCGTCTTGACGTGCATGTACTCGGCCATGCCGAGCAGACTTCCCTCGCGTCCGAAACCCGACTGCTTGATGCCGCCGAAAGGGGCGACCTCCATCGACAGCATCCCGGTGTTGGCGCCGATCATGCCGGTCTCCAGCGCCCGCGCGACGCGCCAGATGCGGCCGACGTCGCGGCTGTAGAAATAGCCGGCAAGGCCGCTCTCGCTGGCATTGGCCAGATCGACCGCTTCCTCCTCCGTGTCGAAGGCGAAGAGCGGCGCCAGCGGGCCGAAGGTTTCCTCGCTCGCGAGCTGCATGTCGGTGGTGGCGTCCACGACGACGGCCGGGGCCGTGAAGCGCTCGCCGGCCGTGGATGAAGCCCGGTAGAGCAGGCGCCCGCCCCTGGCCGTGGCGTCGTCCAGGTGCCGCTCGACCTTGTCGGCCGCCGCCTCGTTGATCAGCGGGCCGATCGTCGTGCCCGGCGCAAAACCGTTGCCGAGCTTCAGCCGCCCGACCGCCGCCACCAGACGCTCGGTGAACTGCGGCAGCACGTTGCGCTGCACCAGGATGCGGTTGGCGCATACGCAGGTCTGCCCCGCATTGCGGAACTTCGAAGCCATCACACCCTCGACCGCCCTGTCGAGGTCGGCGTCGTCGAAGACGATGAACGGTGCGTTGCCGCCCAGCTCCATGGACAGCCGCTTGAGCGTCGGCGCGGCCTGCTCCATCAGGATGCGGCCGACCCGCGTCGAGCCGGTGAAGGACAGTTTTCGCACGCGCGGCGAGGTGGACAGCACCGTGCCGATGTCGCGCGGCAGGCCGGTGACCACGCTCAGCGCGTCGATGCCGGATTCCTGCGCCAGCACTGCCAGCGCGAGCGCCGTGAACGGCGTCATCTCGGAGGGCTTCACCACCATGGCGCAGCCGGCGGCCAGCGCCGCGCCCGCTTTGCGCGTGATCATGGCGGCGGGGAAATTCCACGGCGTGATGGCGACCGAGAGGCCCACCGGCTCCTGCAGGGCGAAGATCTGCCGGCTACCGTCGGGAGACGGGATGATCTGGCCGTAGCCGCGCCGCGCCTCCTCGGCGAACCATCTGACGAAGGAGGCGGCATAGGCGACCTCGCCGCGCGACTCGGCCAGCGGCTTGCCCTGCTCGGCCGTGATGATCGTCGCCAGATCCTCCGCGTTGGCCTGGATCGCCTCGTGCCAGCGGTGGAGAAGCCCTGCCCGCTCGGCCGCGCCCTTCGCCGCCCAGCGACGGTTCTGCACCTCGGCCGCCGCCAGCGCGTCCGACACCTCGTCCGCCGTCATCGCCGGAACGCTGCCGATCACCGCGCCGGTCGCGGGGTCCGACACCGCTATGGTGGACGCGGACGACACCCACTCGCCGCCGGCGAGGGCGCGCTCGCGCTTGAGATCGTTGCGGCTCAGGGCCGCGATGGCGCTCGTTGCATCCATGTGTAGATCCGTTTCCCGATGTTGAAGGGTGCCGCGCGCTCAGGCGTAGGCGCAGATGCGCAGCGCGTCGTAGATCGCGGCATGCACGGAACGCGAGGTCACGGCGTCGCCGATGCGGTAAAGCGCGAATCCGCCCTGTTCGACCGGCGGCTGCGGCCGTCCTTCGATCACGGCGTCCATGTCGGTCGCGCCCTTGTTGGCCGACTGCTCCCGAAGCTCGTCATAGACCTCCGTGAGCGGCAGCGTGCCGTGCTCGACGATGAGCTGCGGCGTGCGCATCGTCATCGTCTCGCCGGTGAGCTGGTGGACGAAGGCGACGTCGAGCTGGTTTCCCTCGCGCCGCACCGTGCCGATACCGTACTCGTGCAGGATCGGCACCTTCATCTCGGCCAGCCGCTTCCGGTAGGTGACGCGGGACTGGTATTCCATCTCCGGCGCGAGCTGCGGATCGAAGGTGACGAGCGTCACGTCGAGCCCGGATTCGGCCAGCTCGAGCGCGGTCGAGGGCGCCGGATGGCGTCCCGTCCCGTCCCAGACGATCGCGCCCGGACGCGCCAGCTTCGGATCGGCCAGCACGTCCCAGATCGACGTGCAGTTCTCGACGCCGTCGATCCAGTCGATGTCCGGCAAGCCGCCGGTGGCGACGATGACCAGGTCCGGTTCCAGCGCCATCACCTCGTCGCGGCCGGCATAGGTGTTGAGGCGCACGTCGACGCCGAGGCGCTCCAGCTCCTGCTCGCGCCAACCCACGATCGGCAGCAGGTCGCGCCGGAAGGAGGCGCGGCCGGCGAGCAGCAGTTGCCCCCCGAGCTTCGCGGCGGCCTCGAACAGCGTCACCGCGTGGCCGCGCTCGGCGAGGATGCGGGCGGCCTCCAGGCCGGCCGGCCCGCCGCCGACGACGACCGCCCGTTTCGCGGAAGCCTCGGTGTGCCCGATCACCTGCGGCCAAAAAACCTCGCGGCCCGTCGAGGCGTTGTGGATGCAGGCGACGCGGCGGTAGAGGCAGTGCGAGGCGCCGACGCAGGGGCGGATGCGATCCTCCTCGCCGCGCATGAGCTTGTTGACGATCTGCGGGTCGGCGATGTGCGCGCGCGTCATGCCGACCATGTCGAGCAGGCCTTCGCGCACCGCGTGGCGGGCGGTGGCGATGTCGGCGATCTTCGAGGCGTGGAAGATCGGCAGCTTGACATGCTCGCGAAAGCGGCCGACCGCCGCCAGCCACGGCGCGCTCTTCTGGATCATCGCCGGGATGTTGTACATGGCCAGCGTCAGCTCGGTGTCGAAGCGGCCGAAGATGCAGTTGAAGAAGTCGACGACGCCTTCCCGCTCCAGGATTTGCGCCGCCTTCACGGCGTCGTCGAAGGTCAGGCCCTCGGCGTCGTCCTCGTCGATCACGTAGCGGATGCCGGCGATGAAGTCGTCGCCCGCGCGGCGGCGTATCTCCTCATGCACCATCACGGCGAAACGGGCGCGGTTCTCGATCGAGCCGCCGAAGCCGTCGGTGCGCCTGTTCGTCAGCGGCGACAGGAACTGGCCGATCAGATGGCCGCCGGCGATCGTCTCCAGCCCGTCCAGCCCGCCCTCCTTGCACCGCCAGGCGGCGTCGCCGAACTGCTTCACCACGCGCTTGATGTCGTCCACGTCCATCTCGCGGGCGAAGGAACGGTGGCCAGTCTCGCGCAGATGCGACGGGCCGATATTGGGCAGCCAGTTCGCCATCGTGCTGTCGGCGCGCCGGCCCAGATGGCTGATCTGGACCATCAGCGCCGCGCCGTGCCGGTGGATGCGCTCCGAGAACTGCCGCAGCCATGGGATGACCTCGTCGGTCGAGACGTCCATCTGGCTTCCGCCCCAGCTCGAATCCGCCGCCACCATGGACGAGCCGCCGAACATGGTGAGCGCCAGGCCGCCCTTGGCCTTCTCCTCGTGGTAGCGCTGGTAGTGCTCCATGGGCATGGTGCCGTCCAGCGTCGCGGCATGCGACGTGCTCATGATGCGGTTGCGCAGCGTCAGATGGCGCAGCCGGAAGGGCTGAAGGAGCGGGTCCTTCGACACGGCCTGGCCGGAATGCTCCGGATTCCCTGCGACGATCGCGTTCATGACTGGCATACCTGTGGCGGCGAATTTTGGGGTCGAGGCCATACTGGCGACATTGCGCGGTCGGCGATCGCCGAAATGGACGGCTCATTCGACACAATCCACCGTTGGAGCCCCCAGAATGACGGATTCTTGCTGCGGCCGGCGACTAGAGTTCGACCGATCCCAGCCACCGGAAAGCCGCATGCACATCGCGAAAGTCCTGTTCACGGAAGGCGTCTCCTGTTTCGTTCACCAGGATCGCGAGGCCATTCGGCGCGGCGCGCGCCCGAACGGCTATCTCTATGAGGGACAGCCGGTCATTCCCGGCTTCACGACGATCACCCAGCCCGCCGGCACCGTGTCGATCATGCTGGTGCTGGACGACGGATCGGTGGCGTTCGGCGACTGCGTCGACGTGATCCTCGCCGGCTATGCCGGCCGCGACCGGCCCTTCATCCCGGCCGAGCACCGCCATGTCCTGGAAAGCGTCGTGCGCCCTTTCCTGGAAGGCGCGGAGCTGTCCGGCTTCAGGGCGATAGACGCGCGCTTCGATGATCTGCAGCACGAGGGCAAGCCGCTGCACACCGCGATCCGCTACGGCGCGAGCCAGGCCGTCCTGCACGCGCACGCGCTCGCTGCGCGGCTGACGATGGCGGAAGTCGTGGCGCAGGAGTACGGCACCACGGTCGCACGCGAACGCCTTCCCATCCTCTCCTCCTGCATGCGCGACAACCATATCCTGCACGATCGCATGATCCTGAAGCGGGCCGACCTGCTTCCCCATTCGTCCTTCGGCGACATCGACCTGCATATCGGCAGGGACGGCGGCATCTTCCTCGACTATGTCGGCCGTTTCGCGCGGCGCGTACAGGAAATCGGGGCCGCCGACTACAGGCCGACGCTGCATTTCGACGTCTACGGCTCGATCGGATCGCTGTTCGGCGAGGACCCGGTTCAGGTCGCCGCCTATCTCGGCCGCGTCGCGGAGGCCGCGGGCCCCTATCCGCTGATGATCGAAAGCCCGTTCGTCATGGCCGGGCTCGACGAGCAGATCGAGGTCTTTGCCCGGCTGCGCCGCGAGATCGCCCGTCAGGGGGTGGCCTGCACCGTTATCGCCGACGAATGGTGCAACACGCTGGACGACATCCGCGCCTGGGGCGCCGCCGAGGCGGTGGACATGGTGCAGATCAAGACGCCGGACCTCGGCAGCATCGCCCGCTCGATAGACGCCGTGCTGTATTGCAGGTCGGTCGGCCTCGGCTCCTATCTCGGCGGAACGGCCAACGAGACGCAGCAATCCTCCGTCGTGACCTGCCACGCCGGCCTGGCGACCGGCCCGGACTTCCTTCTGTCGAAGCCCGGCATGGGCGGCGACGAGAGCTTCTCGCTGCAGGTCAACGAGATGCAGCGCACCATCGCGCTCGTCGAAAGCCGCGCCTAGCAAACCTGCGCGAGATCGGATCACACATGCGGATCGAGAAGAACTACATCGCCGGCGCCTGGGTCGAGTCGGCAGCCGCCAACACGATCGACGTCGTCAATCCCGCCACAGTGGAGACCATCGCGCAGGTCCCGGAGGGCTGCGCCGCCGACGTGGATGCGGCGGTGCGGGCCGCCGTCGAGGCGCAGGCGTCGTTCGGCCGGACCACGCCGGCCGAACGGGAAGCGCTTTTGCGGCGTATCCTCGAATGCTACCGCGACCGGGCGGAAGACATCGCGCAGGTCATCTGCGACGAGGTCGGCACACCGCTGCAACAGTCGCGCGACGTTCAGGCGTTCCTCGGCATCGCGCATCTGGAAAAGGTGCTGGAGGTGATGCCGGACTACCCATACGAGCGCCTGCGCGGCGGCACGCTGGTGGTTCGCGATCCCATCGGCGTCAGCGGGCTGATCACGCCGTGGAACGTGCCCATCAACCAGATCGCCACCAAGGTCTATCCGGCCATCGCCGCCGGCTGCGCCACGGTGCTGAAGCCATCCGAAGTCGCGCCGCTCAATGCCCGCATCTTCGCCGAGGTGCTGCACGAGGCCGGGGTTCCCAAAGGTGTCTTCAATCTGGTCCACGGCGTCGGCCACACGGTCGGCGCGGCCCTGACGGCGCATCCCGACATCCGCATGGTTTCCTTCACAGGCTCGACGCGGGCCGGCATCGAGATCGCCAGGTCGGCCGCGATCACGGTGAAGCGCGTGGCGCAGGAGCTCGGCGGCAAGTCGGCCAACGTCCTGCTCGACGATTGCGATTTCGCCGTCGCCGTGCGCAAGGGCGCGCTGTCCTGCTTCAGCAACACCGGACAGGCCTGTTCGTCGCCCACCCGGATGCTGGTGCCGCGCGACCGGCTGGAAGAAGCCTGCCGCCATGCGGCGGCGGCCGCCGAGGCGCTGGTCGTGGGCGATCCGCGCGGCGCCGCCACGGAAATGGGCCCGCTGGTCAACCAGGCGCAGTACGAGCGGGTGCAGGCGATGATCGAGACGGGCATACGCGAGGGCGCGCGGCTCGTCGCCGGCGGTCCCGGCAGGCCGGACGGACTGGACGCGTCGGTCGCGCTCGGCTTCTTCGTGCGGCCGACCGTGTTCGCCGATGTCGATCCGGCCATGACCATCGCCCAGCAGGAAATCTTCGGCCCGGTCCTGTCCATCATCGCCTATCGCGACGAGGAGGAAGCGGTCGCCATCGCCAACGGCACCGCCTACGGCCTGGCCGCCTACGTGCAGTCCGGCGAGCTCGCCCGCGCCCGGCGCTTCGCGCGCCGTCTGGAGGCGGGCCGGGTCCACATCAACTATCCCGACCTCGACCGGCTGGCGCCGTTCGGCGGCTTCAAGCAGTCCGGCAACGGCCGCGAGAACGGCAGATACGGGATCGACGAGTTCACCGAGCTCAAGGCGCTGATCGGCTACGGCAGCCGCTAGCGCGCGGCGGCGCATCCGCCCGTCACATCATGCCCATCGCGCCGAGGTCGGTGCCGTCGATCATCCGTTCGTAGCGGAACGGCCTCGGGTCGATGCAGGGCGCGTCGTTCAGCACCAGATCCGCCGTCAGCCGGCCGGAACCGGGGCTCATCCCGAATCCGTGGCCGGAATGGCCGGAATTGATGAACACGCCAGGATGCGCGATCACCGGCGCGATGACGGGTACGGCATCCGGCGTGAAATCCATCATGCCGGCCCACTGGTGCACGATGCCAACCCCGGCCAGTTGCGGGAACATGGCGTCGAACATGGTCTTCGCCCGTTTCACGATCCGCTTTTCGGGCAGCGGGTCGAGTATCCGGACCCGCTCGAACGGCGAGACGCTGTCCGCGCTCCAGCGTTGAAGCGCTTCCGGGCCACGAAAAAAGCTCTTGCCGAGGCTGACCGTCATCCCCTTGCGGTATTTCAGGAACGTCTTCCAGAACGCCCCGGCCTGCAGGAGACCCAGCGGCGACATCTGCAGCCGCCACGTGCCGCCGGACCCGATCGTGTAGCCGCCGTCAAGCCGGCGGCGATAGGCGATGCTTTCCATCGACGCGACGTCGATAGGCCCCTGCGGCATCGGCCCGGTCGATATGGCCGTCGCCTGCACGGAGGCCTGGAGGAACCCGATCCCGTGATGCCGGAGGAACAGGCCGGTCCATGCGCCGCACGCGACCACCACGGAATGGCATTTCACGGCCCCCTTCTCGGTGACGACGCCGCTGACGCGCCCGCCGCTCATCTCGATCTCGCGCACGGCGCAGTTCTGGTGCACCGTGGCGCCGAAGCCGCGGGCGGCGTGGGCCACCACAGGTCCGGCCAGACCCGGCTCGGCCGAGCCGTCGTTCGGCGAATGGACGCCGCCCAGCCATCTTTTCGGGCTCGCCGGCAGCAACGCCGCCACCTGGTCGGAGGTCAGGATGTGCGACTCGATGCCGGAACCGGCATGGTCAGCCTTCCATTCCTCCCACCGCGCGATGTCCTCGGGCTGGTCGGTCGCGAAGACGAGGCCGGTGCGCCGGAAACCGACATCCGCGCCAGTCTGCGACGCCAGCTCGCCCCAGGCCTCGAGCGAGACCCTGGCGAGATCCACCTCGCGCCTGTCGCGGTTCTGCGCGCGGCACCAGCCCCAGTTGCGGCTGGACTGCTCGCCGGCGATGACGCCTTTCTCCACCAGCGCGACGCGGCTTCCCCGCCGCGCCAGTTCCCATGCGGTGAACACGCCCGAGACGCCGCCTCCGATGACCACCACGTCGACCTCGCCGGGCAGCGACGGGTCGGACTCGATGTGGCGTATCGGCGCGGGCATCGGCGGTTACCCCTCTCCTTCGATGGCGGTTGTGGATTTTGGCGGCGGCCGGCGCGCGAAATCGTGCCAAAGCGAGCGTCGCCGCACAGTTTTCCTGCGGCGGCGCGGCGGCCGATGCGTTTCGGATGCGCCGCTTCGTCGATCTGTCCGGGCAGCGTTGACTCCTGAAGGAATCGGGCTACCTTCCCGCACGTCATGGTTCCTCGCCGGAGACGGTCGAGGCTAAGAGGGAATCCGGTGAGATACCGGAGCTGACCCGCAACTGTAAGCGGCGAGCCGCCGCGCCAATCTATGTCACTGGCATCTCGTAGCCGGGAAGACAGGCGCAGCAGCGACGACCCGCGAGCCAGGAGACCTGCCTGACCACATAGGGTTCCGTGGCCGGGGATTGCCACAGGAGCGCGAGCTTCGGTGGCGGGCCTGTGGCGCGTCCGCTCTGGTTCACGTTTCCCGATCCCCGTCCGCATCAGGTCGGGGATTTTTCGTTGGACGAGCTTTTTACACATCGATCCGAACCAGACGTGCCAGCACGCGCTCAAGCCGGCAGCGCGGTGCTGCTTCTGGCAAAATCCGCCTTCGCCGCCGCGCCGCATGCCGAGATGCGCCGCATCGCCGCGACGGTCGAGGCGCTGCCCGGGGTCGCCGCCGCCCTCGCCTGCTATTCCGAACAGGGCCAGCCCTCGCTTCGCGAGGCGCTGCTTTCGCTGCGCGGCGGCTCTCATGATGCGATCCGGATCGTTCCTTTGGTGCTGCCGCTGGAGCCGGGCTTCCTCAACTGGATGACGCGCTCGCTGAAACGCTGGCAGGCGGAAAGCCCCGGCGGCTGGCCGCCGATCCGCATCGCCCGCGACATCGCCGGCAGCCCGCTTTTCGGATCGCTGCTCCAAGATCTCGTCGAAGGCGCCGCGACGGCGCCCGCGATCCCGGCCGACGATGCCGCCAAGCTCGAAGGCTCGCTGGTGCCGGCGCAGAAGCGGCGCGTCCTCGTCTGCGAAGGCGGCGCCTGCAACGCGGCCGGCGCCGACGCGATCTGGGGCCATCTGCGCAACGTCCAGGCGCACCGCAAGCTGCGCGTCACCGGCGACGGCACGATGACCGCCAAGGCGACCTGCCTCGGCCCCTGCAACCTCGCGCCCGTCCTCCAGGTGTTCCCGGAGGGCACCTATTACGGCGGCGTCACCGAGGCGGCGGTCGACCGCATCGTCGAGGAACACCTGCTCGGCGGCCGCGTCGTCCAGGATTTCGCCTACGAGCCGACGGGCCGCAAGCAGCGGCTGCGGGTCGCGGCCGACAATTTCCCCATCAACAGGAGAGTGACATGAACTATTTTTCGCGCGCCGCGCTCGCGGCGCTGGCCGGCGCCTGCGTGACCTTCGCCTGCCCCGCCTTCGCGCAGGAGGCGGCCCCGGCGGACGAGCAGGTGCTGCACCTGGTGACCGCCAACATGCCGCGCTCGCTCGATCCCATCAACATCGACGCGCAGCGCATCATCAACAACGGCTTCGCCGAGCCGCTCGTGCACGCTTCGCTGGACGGCGCGAAGCTGATCCCCGCCCTCGCCAAAAGCTGGGAACTGGTCGAGCCGACGCTGTGGCGCATCGAATTGCAGCCGAACGCGAAATTCTGGAGCGGCGCGCCCGTCGACGCCTCGGCTGTGCAGGCCTCGTTCGAGCGGCACCAGGCCGAGAACAAGCGCGCGGCCTCCATCCTGCGCGGCGCGACGTTCAAGGCGGTCGGGCCGACCACGCTGGAAATCCGCACCGAGCAGCCCGACCCGGCCTTCCTGTTCAAGACCGTGACCATCGCCGTGCACAACGTAGCGCGCGTCAAGGAGCTGGGCGACCGCTATGCGCTGGAGGCCGACCTGTCCGGCTACTTCAAGCCGAGCGAATTCGTTCCGGGCGAGCTCGTCGTGGCCGAACCCTTTGACGGCTACTGGGGCGATCAGCCGAAGCTCAGGCGGCTCGAGGCCCGTTTCGTCGTCGACCCGCAGACCCGCTATCTCGCCATGCAGTCCGGCGAGGCCGACATGGACGCCAACGTCCAGTTCGAGCAGCGCCGCGCCTACATCCGCAGCAAGGATTTCAAGTTTCCGGCGGTCAACGCCAGCAACTGGAACATCTGGATGAACTACCGCAACCCGCTGCTTCAGGACGTGAAGCTCAGGGAAGCGATCAGCCTCGGCACCGACCGAAACGAGATCGTCGACGGCGTGATGGCCCCGTTCGCGACGCATTCGACCGGGCATTTCCCGGCCGGCCTGCCCTATTCGATCGAGACGCGGCAGGAAACCGACCCGGCGCGCGCCATGGCTCTGCTCGACGAGCTCGGCTGGAAGCCCGGCGCGGACGGCATCCGCGAGAAGGACGGCAAGCGGCTCGAATTCTCGGTGCTGACCTATGGCTGGTGGCAGACCGTCGCCATCGCGCTCGAGGCGCAGTGGCGCAGGATCGGCGTCGCCACGAAGCTACACGTGGTCGAGCCGACCGCCTCCAACCAGATCATGCTCGACGGGGCGTTCGACATCGCCACCTACTGCTCGTGCGGCACGGCCACCGGCGACCTCAACGGCCAGCTCTCTAGCTTCTATCGCTCGGACGCGGTGCAGAACTGGCAGCGCTATGCCAGCCCGGCGGTCGATGCGCTGATCGACCGGCTCCGCACCGAGGCCGACACCGAAAAGCGCTTCGCGCTCGCCCGCGAGATCCAGGAGAAGGTGATGGCCGACACCGCGCTGATCTACGTCGCCAACGCCGAGCTGATCGGCATCGCGCATGCGGCGCGGGTCGCCGGCGTGGATGCGGAGCGTCCGCGCGACATCACGCCGTCCATGTACATCGCGGCGGAGTGAGCCATGCTGGCCTACGCGCTCCGACGCGCCCTGGCGGGGCTTTCGGTGCTGCTCGGGATAACCGTGGTCGTCTTCCTGATGCTGCGGTTCATCCCGGGCGACCCGGCCACGGCGGTGCTGCTGACCATGGTCGAGCCTGGCCTCGATTCCGCGCAGATCACGCAGCGCGACATCGACGAGGCCCGCGACCAGATGGGGCTCAACGATCCGCTGCCGCAGCAATATGCGCTGTGGCTGGGGCGCGTGGCCACGGGCAATCTCGGAACCTCCCTGCGCAGCCGCCAGCCCATAGCGGGCGAGCTGGCGGTGCGCATCCCGGCGACGCTGAAGCTCGGCGGCGCCGCGCTGGCGGTGATGTTCGTCATCGCCATCCCGAGCGGCATCCTGGGCGGCCTTTATGCGGGCCGCGCCACCGACCACGTCACGCGCGTGCTCAGCCTGATCGGCGAATCGCTGCCGAGCTTCTTCCTCGGCGTGCTGCTGATCTATCTCTTCGCCATCCATCTCGGCTGGCTGCCGGCCATGGGCGGCAGGCGTCCGGAAAGCATCGTCCTGCCCGCCGTGACGCTCGGCGTCGGCATCGCCGCGGCGACCTCGCGCCTGCTGCGCGCCAGCCTGCTCGACACGCTGTCGCAGCCCTATATGCTGATGGCCGAGGCCAAGGGCATGAAGCGCCGCACGCTGCTGTTCAGGCACGCGCTGCGGCCGGCGCTGATCCCGGTGCTGACGGCCGCGTCGCTGGTGGCCGGCGGGCTGCTCGGCGGCGCCGCCGTCGTGGAGACCGTCTTCGCCTGGCCGGGCGTCGGTCGCTACGTCATCGAGGCGATCGCCGGCCGCGACTATCCCGTCATCCAGGGCTTCACGCTGCTGATGGCGACGCTCTTCGTCCTGATCAATTTCGTCGTCGACATCCTCTACCGCTTCCTGGACCCGCGGGTCCGCGTCGAGGAGCGCGCCCATGTCTGACCGCGTCCTGCGCCGCTTCGCGCTCGGCCTGCGCCGCGATCCCGTCGGCATCCTCCTGCTGGCGGCTGTGACGGTGATGGTCGCGGCGTCACTGGCCGCGCCGCTGATCTCCGGGCTCAGCCCGGTCGGCACCGATTTCAAGCAGGTGCTGCTGCCGCCCAACGCCGTCAACTGGCTGGGCACGGACGATTTCGGCCGCGACGTCTTCACGCGCCTGCTTTACGGCGGCCGCGCCTCGCTCGCGGTGGCCGGCGTCGCGGTGCTGATCGTCATGTCGATCGGCGTCACCGTGGGCATCGTCGCCGGCTATTTCGGCGGCCCGGTCGACCTCGTGCTGACCAAGGTCATCGACGTGCTCCTGGCCTTCCCGCGCCTCGTGCTGGCGATCGCCGTGGCGGCGCTGATGGGCGGCGGCATGGTGCCGCTGATCATCGCCATCTCCGTCGTCGCCTGGCCGGCCTATGCCCGCATCATCCGCGGCTTCACGCTTCAGGTCGCGCAGGAAGGCTACGTCTCGGCCGCGCGCTGCCTCGGCACGCCGGCCTGGAAGATCCTGACGCACCACATCGCGCTCAACCTGATCGGTCCCATCCTGGTGCTGGCCATGCTCGACATCGGCAACCTGATCCTCGCCGTCTCGGCGCTGTCCTTCCTCGGCCTCGGCGTGCCGCCGCCCGCCCCGGAGTGGGGCGCGATGCTCAACGAGGGCCGCAACAGCATGGAGGTCGCGCCCTGGCTGGTGCTGGCTCCCGGCCTCGCCATCTTCATCGTCGTGCTGGCTGCCAACTACTTCGGCGACATCGTGCGCGACGGCGTGGAGGGCCGCCCCGTGCACGGCCCGCGCAACTGGCTGCGCCTTCCCCGGCGAGGTTCGAGGACCCCCGCACGCATGCCGGCGTCCGCCGCACAGCCGGAAGCGGACGCGGCAGCCGCGACGCCGGCGCTCGACATGCGCGGCGTCTGCATTTCCGTGACCGATCGCCGGTCGCCCTATTTCGGCCGTCGCATCCTCGACCATGTCAGCCTCGAGGTCGGCCGCGGCGAAAGCGTTGGCCTGATCGGCGAGAGCGGCTCGGGAAAGAGCACGCTGGCCTCGCTGGCGCTCGGCCTGACGCGCCCGCCGCTGGCCCTCACCGCCGGCAGCGCCAGCCTGTTCGGCGCCGACACGGCGCGCTGGTCCTGGGACGACTGGCAAACAGTGCGCGGCCGCACCGTGTCGCTGGTCAACCAGGACCCGCTCTCGGCGCTCAATCCCGTGCTGCGCGTCGGCGACCAGATCCGCGAGGTGATGGCGACCCATCTCGCCCCGCCGCGCGACGCCCTGGAGAAACGGTTGCGCGAGGTGCTGGACGAGGTCCATCTGCCGGAACGCGTCATCCGCCAGTTCCCGCACGAGCTCAGCGGCGGCATGCGCCAGCGCGCCGTCATCGCCATGGCCATCGTCAACCGGCCGGCGCTGCTCATCGCCGACGAACCGACCACGGCGCTCGACGTCTCGACCCAGATCCGCGTCCTCGACCTGCTGCGCGGCCTCCGGGACCGCTACGGGCTGGCGCTGCTGCTCGTGTCGCACGACCTGCGCGTCGTCTCGCGCGTCGCCGACAAGGTCGTGATCATGCGCGGCGGCGAGGTCATGGAACGCGGCGAGGCAGCCGAAATCTTCGCCGCCGCCGCCCATCCATACACGCGCGAACTGATCGCGGCGATGCCCGGACGGCGCATGCGTCCCATGCAAACCGCGGCGGAGTGACCATGCTGTCGATCGAAGGACTGTCCAAGCGTTACAAGGACCATCAGGTGCTGACCGACGTCACGTTCGGCATCGGCAAGGGCGAGATCGTCGGCCTCGTCGGCCGGTCGGGCTGCGGCAAGAGCACGATCGCGCGCTGCCTGCTCGACCTCGAACGTCCCGACGGCGGCCGCGTGACGTGGCACGGCCAATCGCTGGCGGAGCGTCCCGTCCGCCGCAAGGCGCGCCGCGCCATGCAGGCCGTGTTCCAGGACCCGCGTTCCAGCCTCGACCCGCGCTGGACCGTGCGGCAGCTTCTGTCCGAGCCGCTCGACAACTGGCTGCCCGGCGAGCGCGGCGCGGCCCGGCAGGCGCGGCTCGCCGACCTGCTCGGCCGCGTCGCCCTCACCGCCGACCTGCTCGACCGTCACCCGCATGAGCTGAGCACCGGACAGTGCCAGCGCGTCTGCGTGGCGCGCGCGCTGGCGCCCGAGCCGGACCTGCTCGTCCTCGACGAGCCCCTGTCGGCGCTCGACGTCTCCGTGCAGGCGCGCCTGATCGAGCTGCTGCTCGATCTCCATCGACGTTCCGGCATCGGCTATCTGCTGATCACGCATGATTTCGCGGTGGTGGCCGACATGTGCGAGCGCATCGTGGTGATCGACCAGGGCCGGGTGGTGGAGAGCGGAGACGCCGACGTCATCATGTCCGCCCCCGCCCATCCCTGCACGCGGGCGTTGCTGCGCGACGTTCTTCCGCTGCCAGTGACCGCGCCCTCGGGCTGAAGGAGTCTTGCGGTCCGCTGCCACTTCCGGCTGTTCGGCCGCCGCGCCGCGATGCTATGATGCCGCATCAACCGTGGGGAGACGACGATGCGCAAGCTTCTGCTGGCCGGCCTGCTGACGGGAGCGCTGGGCGCATCGGCCGGCGACGCACGCGCGCAATATTGCGAAGGCACCGTGCACGGGCTTTCCGGCACCTACAATCTGGCGAAGGGCACCGGCTTCCTGGCTGTGCGGGCGCAGCCGCGCGCGTCGGCGCGGATGGTCGGGCAGTTCTTCAACGGCAACACGACCGAGATCCTCGGCCGGCAGGGCAATTGGTACCGCGTCGCCATCGGCGGCATAGACGGCTGGGCGCATGCGCGATGGATCCGCAATTCATGCGGATACTGAGGCCCGCGTCGCGAGAACGACACGCGCTTGAATGCCGCCGGCAGGACGGGTACCTGAACCTGATCGATTCTTTCGCGTTGTGTCGGCGATGACGACAAGGTTGCTTCTGCTTCTCCCGCTCTGCGCGGCGCTCGCCGTCGCGGGCTGCGCGCGCACCGGCGACGACGGTGGCGGCGGCGGGCCGGGCATGGCCTCGCGCCTCATGCCCGATCTGCCGGACATGCCCCGCCTTTCGCTGCGCCGCAAGCAACCCGACCTGACCCGCTTTCCCCCTCCCGCGCCCACGGAAATGCACCGCGAGCCAGCGCGCGGCGGCCTGATCCCGCAGCCCGGGCAGCGCAGCGTGAACTGCGCCGAGCAGATGAACGTCGGCGGCCGCGTCAGGATGGTCTGCCGCTGAGCGGCTTTGCAGCCGGGCACGTCCGTGCTAACCCGCCTCGAGCCATCCCGAGCACGCAGGCGCATGTCGACCCTTCCCCGCACGATCGCCTTCGTCTCGTCCGAAAGCCCCGACGCCAGCCGCGCGGCCGAGCGGCTGGTCGCCGCCTACGGTCAGCATTCCGTCGCTGACGCCGATGTCGTCGTGGCGCTGGGCGGCGACGGCTTCCTGCTCCAGACCGTCCGCGACACGATGGGCCTGGGCAAGCCGATCTTCGGCATGAACCGCGGCACGGTCGGCTTCCTGATGAACGAGTTCCGCGAGGACGATCTGCCGCGGCGCCTGGCCGAGGCGGTCGCGGAGACGATCCGCCCGCTGGAAATGGTCGCCGTGTCGCAGGACGGCGTGACGACGCGCGCGCTGGCGATCAACGAGGTCGCGCTGTGGCGGCAGTCGTTCCAGACGGCGAAGATCCGGATCTCGGTCGATGGCCAGGTGCGGCTGGACGAGCTGAGCTGCGACGGCGTGATGGTGGCGACGCCGGCCGGCTCCACCGCCTACAATCTGTCCGCGCACGGCCCGATCCTGCCGCTGGACGCGCCCCTGCTCGCGCTGACGCCGGTCAGCCCCTTCCGCCCCCGCAACTGGCGCGGCGCGCTGCTGCCCAACAAGGCGAGCGTGCGGTTCGAGATGCTGGAGGCGCGGAAGCGCCCGGTCAACGCGGCGGCCGACCATACGGAGGTCAAATCCGTCCTCTCCGTCACCGTGCAGGCCTCGGCGTCCGAGCGCGCGACGTTGCTTTTCGACCGCAATCATTCCTGGAACGAGCGCATCCTGACGGAGCAGTTCCGGTATTGAGCGCGAAAACGAGCCCGGATTAATCACAATGGCGGCAAAACAGGCCGTTTCCATTGACAAACAGGGATTCGGCGCTTAGTTCGCATCGCAGCAAAAGGCGCGCCCGCGCGCAGCGATCCTCCGATACCGGATGGTCCCAGGAAGCCGAAGCAGCTAGATACCTTGTCCTCAGACACACCGACCGCTCAAGAAGCGTTGACCTTTGCGGACCTCGGCCTCTCGCCGAAAGTCCTTTCGGCCGTCACCGACGCCGGCTACACGATACCCACACCGATCCAGGCGGGCTCCATTCCGCACGCCCTTCAGGGCAAGGATGTGCTGGGAATCGCGCAGACCGGAACCGGCAAGACCGCCGCCTTCGTCCTGCCGATGATCACCCGGCTGGAGAAGGGCCGCGCCCGCGCCCGCATGCCGCGCACCCTGATCCTCGAGCCGACGCGCGAGCTCGCCGCGCAGGTCGAGGAGAACTTCGTCAAATACGGCAAGAATCATAAGCTCAACGTCGCGCTGCTGATCGGCGGCGTGTCGTTCGACGAGCAGGACAGGAAGCTGGAGCGTGGCGCCGACGTGCTCATCGCCACGCCGGGCCGTCTCCTCGACCACCGCGAGCGCGGCAAGCTCCTGCTCAACGGCGTCGAGATCCTCGTCATCGACGAGGCGGACCGCATGCTCGACATGGGCTTCATCCCCGACATCGAGCGCATCTGCGAGATGATCCCCTTCACCCGCCAGACGCTCTTCTTCTCGGCCACCATGCCGCCCGAGATCACCAAGCTGACGGAGAAATTCCTCCACGCGCCTGTCCGCGTCGAGGTCGCCAAGGCCGCCTCGACGGCCTCCAGCATCACGCAGCGGCTGGTCAAGTCGGGCCAGAAGCCCTGGGACAAGCGCGACGTGCTGCGCCGGCTGATGCGCGAAGAGGACGCCGGGCTCAAGAACGCGATCATCTTCTGCAACCGCAAGGTCGAGGTGTCGGAACTGTTCCGCTCGCTCGTCAAGCACGATTTCGACGCCGGCGCGCTGCACGGCGACATGGACCAGCGCGCGCGCATGACCATGCTGGCGAATTTCCGCGACGGGAAGCTCAAATATCTGGTGGCGTCCGACGTCGCCGCGCGCGGCCTCGACATTCCCGACGTCAGCCACGTCTTCAACTACGACGTGCCCATCCACGCCGAGGACTATGTCCACCGCATCGGCCGCACCGGCCGCGCCGGGCGGTCGGGAAAATCCTTCACCATCGTCACGCGCGCCGACGGCAAATATGTCGACGCGATCGAGAAGCTGATCGGCAAGACGATCGAGTGGCACGACGGCGACATCTCCTCGCTGCCTCCGCCCGAGGCCGACGAGGGCGCGCATGAGCGCCGCGGACGCGCGAACGGGCGCGGCCGGGACCGCGAGCGCCGCGGCGGCGATGCCAGAAGAGGCCGCGGCAAGGATCGCGCGCCCGCGCCCACGCCCGCTATCGAGGCGCTGGGCGATCAGCCGGAAATGCCTGCGGTGCTGCGCGACGCCATCGAGCGCACGCCGCGTTTCGAGCGCAAGCCGCGCCCCGACCATGCCCTCTCCGCACGCGAGCGGCGCGAGGAGGCCGGCGTGGTGGGCTTCGGCGACGAAATCCCCGCCTTCATGCTGATCGCCGCGAAGGTCTGACCTTCGCCGCCGCCGGGCGTGGCGAAACGCCCGCCCCTTTCCTCGTCCTCCCGCACTCCTCCGCCATAAGGCGAACGGAAATTTAACCGCTTGCGGAACACAACTGGAACAGATAGTGTTTGTTCTGGTTTTGTTTTTATCGATTCCGCGGGGACAAGGCGATGCTGACGCGCAAGCAACACGAGCTGCTGCTCTTCATTCACGAGCGCCTGAAGGAAGCCGGCATCCCCCCCTCCTTCGACGAGATGAAGGAGGCGCTTGACCTGGCGTCGAAATCGGGCATCCACCGGCTCATCACGGCATTGGAGGAGCGCGGCTTCATTCGCCGCCTTCCCAACCGCGCCCGCGCGCTGGAGGTGCTTCGCCTGCCGGATTCCATCGCGCCGGGTCTTGCGCCTGCCGCAAGGAAATTCTCCCCCAGCGTGATCGAGGGCAGCCTGGGGCGCAAGCCGGCCGAATCCGCCTCGCGCCTGCGCGTGGCGAGCAACGACGACGAGGCGTCCGCCGGGGTCTCGGTTCCGGTCATGGGCCGCATCGCGGCCGGCGTGCCCATCGACGCCATCCAGCACAGGACGCATTCCATCGCCGTGCCGCCGGAGATGCTGGCGGGCGGGGAGCATTACGCGCTCGAGGTGAAGGGCGATTCGATGGTCGAGGCCGGCATCTTCGACGGCGACACGGTGATCATCCGCAACACCAGCTCGGCGAGCCCCGGCGAGATCGTGGTGGCGCTGGTCGACGACGAGGAGGCGACGCTGAAGCGCTTTCGCCGCAAGGGCGCGTCGATCGCGCTGGAGGCGGCGAACCCCGCTTACGAAACCCGCATCTTCGGCCCCGACAGGGTCAAGGTGCAGGGCAAGCTTGTCGGGCTGATCCGCAAATATTAGACGGCGCGCCGCCGGCCGGCCGAAGGGGCCGCCCTAGCTGGCCGATCGTCCGGCGCCCTGCCTTCGGCCACCGGCTGGCCTCGCTGTGCGATAGGCGCCATTCTCTTCGCGGCTGACGATCCGCCTGTTTCGCGAACGTCCCTTCCTCGCGAAGGCCGTGTCCTTCGCGAAAACCTCTGTTCCGCGAAGTCTTGTTTTCCGCGAAGTCCTTGTCCGGACGCTGTAATTTTTCGGGTTGCGCTTGCGCTGCGCCTTGTCTTGGCCGCACTGTGTCGGCATCGCGGCAAGGCAACCCGAAGATCACGGCGCATGGATCATACGATTTATCTGGTCACGCTGGTCGGCACCGGGCTCGTGGTCTCCGCCGCCTTTTCCAGCCTGATCGCGTTCCGGTTCGGCGCACCGCTGCTGCTCTTGTTCCTCTGCGTCGGGCTCGTGGCTGGCCAGGACGGATTCGGCATCCAGTTCGACAATGCGGGGGTGGCCTATTTCATCGGCTCGCTGGCGCTCGCCGTCATCCTGTTCGATTCCGGCTACGGCACCTCCCGCTCCGCGCTGCGGCAGGCGGCGGCGCCCGCGCTTGTGCTGGCGACGCTCGGCGTGGTGCTGACGACGGCGTTCTTCGGCATGGCCGCCGTCTGGCTGACGCCGCTGTCCTGGCTGGAATCCTTCCTGCTCGGCGCGTCCGTCGCCTCCACCGACGCGGCGGCGGTCTTCTTCCTGCTGCGCGCCGGCAACCTGCATATCCGCGAGCGGGTCCGCTCCGCGCTGGAGATCGAATCCGGCACCAACGATCCCATCGCCATCTTCCTCACCATCACGCTCGTCGAGGTCATCGCCGCGGGCGTGCTGCCGTCGGCCGGCGCCCTGACGCTCGACATTGTCGGCGGCTTCCTCAGCCATATGCTGATCGGCGGCATCGTCGGCGCGGCCGGCGGCTTCGGCATCGTCCGGCTGCTGGCCAGGCTCGACCTCGATTCCGGCCTGCAGCCGATCCTGGTGCTGACGCTGTCGCTGATGGTGTTCGCGGCGGCCGGCGCGCTCGGCGGTTCGGGCTTCCTCGCCGTCTATCTGGCCGGCTTCGTCGCCGGCAACGCCGAGATTCGCACCTCCGTCAACATCAAGCGCTTCCAGGACGGCGTCGCCTGGCTGGCGCAGATCGTGATGTTCCTCGTGCTCGGCCTGTTCGCCACGCCGTCGCAGTTCCTGCCGATCCTGCCGGCGGCGGTCGCGCTCGGCCTGTTCCTGATCTTCGTGGCGCGGCCGGTCGCCGCCTGGCTGTGCCTGGCGCCCTTCCGCTACCCCCGGCGCGAGAGAGCCTTCATCTCCTGGGTCGGCCTGCGCGGCGCCGTGTCGATCCTGCTCGCCATCACCCCGCTGCTCGAGAATATCGAGCATGGCCGGATGATCTTCAACAGCGCCTTCATCGTCGTGCTCGTCTCGCTGGTCGTGCAGGGCTGGACGGTCGGGCCGCTGGCGCGCCGGCTCGGCCTCATCGTGCCGCCGCGCCAGGGCCCGCTGGAGAAGGTGCAGCTCGAACTGCCGGGCTCCGCCCGTCATGAGCTTCTTGCCTACACCGTCGTGCCCGAAAGTCCGGTGACGCGCGGCGAGCGCATTCCGCGCTGGGCGCGGCCGTCTCTGGTGGTGCGCGACGGGCGCTCCATGCGGTTCCAAGAGGCGGGACGGCTGGTCGCCGGCGACCACGTCTATATCTTCGTGTCGGACCGCTATCCGCGCCTGCTCGACCGCCTTTTCGCCAGCCGCGCCGAGGTGAGCCCGGAGGATGCGGATTTCTTCGGCGCCTTTCCCGTCGATCCCGCCAGGCCGGCGGAAGAGCTGGAGACCGCCTACGGGCCCGGCCTGAGCGAAGCGGAGCGCCGGCTCACCATCGGCCAGCTCGTCATGCAGCGCCTCGGCGGCTCGGCGGAATATGCCGACCGCGTCACGCTCGGCCCGATCGAGCTCATCGTGCGCGACGTCGGCGGCAACGGGAAGATTGCCGCGCTCGGCCTGTCGCTGGAACCGACGCCGACGCAGGTCAGCATCCCGCTGTTCATGTATCCGGGCGCGCTGATCGATCGCGTCCGCGCCGCCTTCGGCAGGAGCCAGGACAACGAGCCGCCGCAGGACGGCCCGACCGGCACCGCCGTCAGCGCGTGACGCGAAAACGCATTGCATCCCGGCTCCAGGCGGCTAAGGTCGCCGCGCCTTTCAACGGAGCATGTTCATGGCAGCCTTCAGGACCCTCGACGACATTGGCGACGTCACCGGCAAGCGCGTGCTCGTCCGGGTCGATCTCAATGTTCCCGTCGCGGACGGCGCCGTGACCGACGCGACCCGCATTGAGCGCGTCGCGCCGACGATCCTCGAACTGGCGGACAAGAAGGCCAGGGTGATCCTGCTCGCCCATTTCGGCCGCCCGAAGGACGGCCCCTCGCCCGACCTGTCGCTGGAGCCGATCGCGCGGGCGACGGCCGCCGTCCTGCGCCGCGACGTCGGCTTCGCGGCCGACTGCGTGGGCGACAAGGCCGCCGCGGCGGTGGCCGCGATGAAGGATGGCGACATCCTGCTTCTGGAGAACACCCGCTTCCACAAGGGCGAGGAGAAGAACGACGACAAATTCGCCAGGGCGCTGGCGGCGAATGGCGACATCTTCGTCAACGACGCCTTCTCCGCCGCGCATCGCGCCCACGCCTCCACCGAGGGGCTGGCGCGGCTGATGCCCGCCTTCGCCGGCCGCACCATGCAGGCCGAGCTGGAGGCGCTGGAAAAGGGTCTCGGCAACCCGGCCCGCCCGGTGGTCGCGATCGTCGGCGGGGCAAAGGTCTCGACCAAGATCGACCTCCTGACCAACCTCGTGAAGAAGGTCGACGCGCTGGTCATCGGCGGCGGCATGGCCAACACCTTCCTGGCAGCCAACGGCACCGACATCGGCAAGTCGCTCTGCGAGCACGATCTCGGCGCGACCGCCCGGCAGATCATGATCGACGCGGCCGAAGCGGGCTGCGCCATCGTGCTGCCCGTCGACGGCGTGGTGGCGCGCGAGTTCAAGGCGAACGCGCCGAACGAAACCGTCCCGGTTGCATCCGTCCCGGCCGACGCGATGATCCTCGACGTCGGGACGAAAAGCGTCGACGCGGTCGACGCCTGGATCGACCGCGCCGCGACTCTGGTCTGGAACGGTCCGCTCGGGGCCTTCGAGATCGAGCCCTTCGACCGGGCGACCGTCGCGGTGGCGAAGCACGCGGCGGCGCGCACGCGGGCCGGCAAGCTGGTGTCGGTCGCCGGCGGCGGCGACACGGTGGCCGCGCTGAACCACGCCGGCGTCGCCGACGACTTCACCTATGTGTCGACCGCGGGCGGCGCCTTCCTCGAATGGATGGAAGGCAAGGTGCTGCCGGGCGTGGAGGTGCTGCGCAAAGCCTGATCGAAGATGCCGCCGTCGGGCCGCGGCAGCATTGGCATCCGGTCGCGGCTTGGGTATTGAACGTTCGACATCAATAGATCTGGGATATGAGATGAACAAGGACATGGCCGCGCAGGCCGCACACAAGGACGGCTTCATCGCAGCGCTCGACCAGTCGGGCGGCTCCACGCCGAAGGCGCTCAAACTCTACGGCATCGATGAAGGCGCGTGGTCGACCGACGCGGAAATGTTCGACCTCGTTCACGGGATGCGGGCCAGGATCATCAAGTCGCCGGCGTTCACGGGCGACAAGGTGATGGGCGCGATCCTTTTCGAGCAGACCATGGACCGCGACATCGACGGCACCCCCACCGCGCAATATCTGTGGGAGAAGCGCCACGTGGTGCCCTTCCTCAAGGTCGACCAGGGGCTGGCCGAGGCGAAGGACGGCGTCAAGCTGATGAAGCCGATGCCGAGCCTCGATGCGCTGCTCAAGCGCGCCGTGGCGAAGGGCGTCTTCGGCACCAAGATGCGCTCGGTCATCGACGCGGCGAACCGGAAGGGCATCGCGGCGGTCGTCGACCAGCAGTTCGAGGTCGCCGCGCAGATCCTGGCGCACGGGCTGGTGCCGATCATCGAGCCCGAGGTCACGATCTCGATCGCCGACAAGGCCGAGGCGGAGGACATCCTCCTGGCCGAGATCCTCAAGCATCTCGACACGGTTCCCGCCGACAGGCAGGTCATGCTGAAGCTGACCCTGCCGACCAAGGCCAACCTCTACAAGCCGCTGATCGACCATCCGCGCGTCATGCGCGTGGTGGCGCTGTCCGGCGGCTACTCGCGCGACGACGCGAACGCCAGGCTGAGAGAGAACGACGGCATGATCGCCTCCTTCTCGCGCGCCCTGACCGAGGGCCTGTCGGCGAAGCAGAGCGACGGCGCGTTCGACGCCGCGCTGGCGTCGGCCATCGACAGCATCTTCGAGGCCTCCCGCGCCCGCTGACCGGCGGCCTGCCTCCAAGAACAAAAAACCCGCCATGAGGCGGGTTTTTTGTTTTCGAACGACCCTGGCATCTTGCCGAAAACCGCTGCCGGCTCCCGCGGCCTGTCCGTCAGATCAGCGCCGCCAGCAGGATGATCGTCGCCACGGTGCCCGCGGCGACGGTCAACGCCGTCCTGTACCGCTCGTAGATCGTCGGCGGTCTTTCCCAATTGTATGAACTCATACCGAACCCCTCCAACCCGAACCGCATATTACGCTGGGGAATGTCCCGCGCAAGCCCTCGCTAAACAATCCAACGCTAATTGTTAACGCCGGAAATGTCCGGTGAACCCCGCAGAGAGCCATTCCGACGATTCGCCTCATGGGTAAAGCTTCAATGTTGCGTCAGCCTTTCGACTGATTGACAGGCCCCGGCTTTTCGATGACGCTTTGCTGATAGCGACATAGGTCAGGTCGCAATCAGTTCATGAGGCCTGCTTGAACGCCGTCCTGAAACCGCTCAAACGCTCGCTCGTCTTCTTCATGATCCCTGACTTCACGATGGTCGCCTTCGCGACGGCGATCGAGCCGCTACGCATCGCCAACAGGATGCTGGGCCACGAGGCGTATCGATGGCGGCTGGCCAGCGTCGACGGCCGGCCGGTGGCGGCGTCGAACGGCGTCGTCTGCGGCGTCGACACCTCGCTGGACGACGAGCGGCGCAAGCTGGCCGGACCCGAGCGGCCGTCCATGGTGGTGGTCTGCTCCGGGCTCGATGTCGAGCGCTACCAGAACCGGGCGGTGTTCGGCTGGCTGCGCGAGGAATACAATCGCGGCGTCGCGATCGGCGGCTTGTGCACGGGCGCGCATGTGCTGGCCGCCGCCGGGCTTCTGTCCAACAGGCGCTGCGCGATCCATTGGGAGAACCTGCCCGGCTTCGCCGAGACGTTCCCCAAGGCCAACGTCTTCGCCGACCTCTACGAGATCGACCAGAACATCTACACCTGCGCCGGCGGCACCGCCTCGCTCGACATGATGCTGAAGCTCATCGGCGAGGATTTCGACGAATCGCTGGTCAACCGCGTCTGCGAGCAGGTGCTGACGGACCGGGTTCGCAACTCGGCGGACCGCCAGCGGCTGCCGCTGCGCGCGCGCCTCGGCGTCCAGAACGCCAAGGTCCTCTCGATCATCGAGCTGATGGAGGCCAATCTGGCAGAGCCGCTGTCGCTGATCGACGTCGCCGACAGCGCCGGCCTGTCGCGCCGGCAGATCGAGCGGCTGTTCCGCACCGAGATGGGGCGCTCGCCGGCGCGCTACTATCTCGAGATTCGCCTCGACCGCGCGCGCCACCTGCTCGTCCAGTCGTCCCTGCCGGTGGTCGAGATCGCGGTGGCCTGCGGCTTCGTCTCCGCCTCGCATTTCTCGAAATGCTACCGCGAGCTCTACGCCCGCTCCCCGCAGCAGGAGCGCATGGACAAGCGCCTGCCGGCCGCGGCCTGAACGCCGCTCAGCGCGGCGGCGAATCCCACATCCAGTCGCGGTCGCGCCAGCCCTTCTCGCCGATCAGGCAGTCCGATTTGGTGGCCTGCGCCCGCCACACCGGGGCCGTGCCGTCCGCGACGGCCTTCCACACCGGCGACAGCGGACCGGCCAGTTCCAGCACCAGCTTGCGCCGCACCGCCGCTGGGAACTGCGACCAGTCGTTGACGGGAATCATGAAGGCGCCCGGACCGCCGATGACGCAGTCGGCGTAATATTTGTCCAGGTCGCGGATGTCGTAGCCGCCGTTGAAGCCGCCGCTGGTCATGAGCGGCAGGCCGTTGATGACGATGCCCTGCTTCACCACCGCGTCGCGCGCCGCTTCCACCGGCCCGCCCTGGTTGTTGGGACCGTCGCCGGAAATGTCGATGACGCGCTTCATGCCCTTGAACGGGCTTTCGGCGAACAGGTCCGCGCCGAACTCCAGGGCGGCGGAAACCGAGGTGCGCCGCGCGCTGTTCGGCACGCTGTCGCTCAGCCGCGCCGCAATCCGCTCCGCGTCCTCGCGGCCGGCGATCACCGTCCACGGCACGATGACGTGATGCGAGGACGAGCCGGCCCATTCGAAATAGGTCACGGCGATCTTGCCGTAGGCGCCCTGGGCGATCGCCTTGAGAACGCTGTCGTCCGTCAGCGCGCTGGCATAGCCCCTGCGCTGGATTTCCAGTTCCATCGGGCTCATGGACAGGGAGACGTCGACGGCCAGGGCCAGTTCGACATCGACGGGTTCGGCCGCCTGTGCGGGCGCGGCGAGGAAGAGCGTCGAGGCGAGCGACAGCGCCCCGAGCAGAACTCGCCATCCGCATCGATCACGAGACATGAGCGTAGCCTAGGCGATTTTGAGCCCGTGGAAAGCCCAAGATCGCGCGGTCCGGCAATCTCCCATCACGATTTTGCGAGCCGCCGATGCGCAGGCGTCGCCGCCGTTCAGCCGCGCAGCGCGACGTTCCGCGGATCGAAGGGGCTTTCCGCGATCACCGTGGCGCGGTGCGGCCGGCCGAGGATTTTTATCTCCAAGCCAGTGCCCAAGGCAGCGAGATCGGGGCGCACCATCGCCAGCGCCAGCGATTTGCCGACGCGCCAGCCATAGCCGCCATTGGTGGCGCGGCCGATCAGTTCGCCGTCGTGGTAGATCGCTTCCGAGCCGCGAGCATCGGCATCCGTCACGTCGTGCGCCTCCAGCGTGGCGAAGCGCCAGCGCGGCCCTTCCTCGCGCAGCCGCGCCAACGCGTCGCGGCCGATGAAATCGCCCTTGTCGAGGTTCACGAAGCGGTCGAGCCCGCTCTCCCACGCCGAATACTCTATGGACAGCTCGCGCGGGATCAGCCGGTAGCTCTTTTCCAGCGCCATGGCGCTCATGGCGCGGATGCCGAAGGGTTTTATGCCGAATTCCGCGCCCGCCTCCATCAGCCGGTCGAAGATGTAGGCCTGCTGTTCGATGGGGTGATGCAGTTCCCAGCCGAGCTCGCCGACGAAGTTGACCCGCAGCGCCTCGGCCGTGGCAGCACCGACCGAGATGCGCCGGCCCGAGAGCCAGGGAAAGGCGGCGTTGTCGAGCGGCGTGCGGGTGAGCTTGCGCAGAACGTCGCGGCTTTTGGGACCGGCCAGCACCAGCACGCCCCATTGCGCGGTGATCGGAACCATGCGCACGCTGCCGTCCTCCGGCAGCAGCCTGCGCAGGACGTCGTGGTCATGCGCCTCGTAAGCCCCCGCCGAAACGAGATAAAATCCATCCGGCTTCCGGTACACGGTGAACTCGGACCGCACGCCGCCGCGCACCGTCAGCAGATGGCAGAGCGCGATGCGGCCGACTGTCTTCGGCACGCGGTTGGCGAGGATGCGGTTCAGCCAGTCTTCCGCGCCGGGACCCGATATGATGCACTTGGCGAAGGCCGACATGTCCTGGATGCCGACATTTTCCGTGACGGCCTTCACCTCGTTGCCGACATGCTCGAAATAGTTCGAGCGGCGGAACGACCATTTCTCCACCACCCGCCCGTCTTCCAGCGCGGGCGCATGGTTGTGGCTGGTCAGCACGTCGGCACCGACGCCGAGCTCCTCGACCGGCACCGCATAGCCAGGCGGCGCGAACCAGTTCGGCCGCTCCCAGCCGTAGACGGAGCCGAACACCGCGCCCAGCGCCTTCATGCGCCCATGGACAGGCGTGACCTTCAGCGGCCGCGCGGCGGCGCGCTCCTCGTCGGGATAATGCATGGTGAAGACGTTGGCGTAGGCCTCCTCGTTCTTCTCGCGCAGATAACCTTCCGTCGCATAGGGGCCGAAGCGGCGCGGGTCGACGCCCATCATGTCGATGGACGGTTCGCCCTCCACGATCCATTCGGCAAGCTGCCACCCTGCCCCGCCTGCCGCCGTGACGCCGAAGGAGTGGCCCTCGTTCAGCCAGAAGTTCCGGAGGCCCGGCGCGGGCCCGACGATGGGCGAGCCGTCCGGCGTGTAGGCGATCGCGCCGTTGTAGACCTTCTTGATGCCGACCTCGCCGAAGGCGGGCACGCGGGCGATGGCCGTCTCGACATGCGGCATCAGCCGTTCGAGGTCTTCCTGGAACAGCTCGTATTCGCTGTCGTCGGAAGGGCCGTCGACATAGCAGCAGGGCGCGCCCTTCTCGTAGGGTCCGAGCAGCAGGCCGCCATTCTCCTCGCGCATGTACCAGGAGGAATCGCTTTCGCGCAGAACGCCCATTTCAGGGAGTCCCTGTCGCTTGCGCGCCACGATGGCCGGATGCGGCTCGGTGACGATGTACTGGTGCTCGACCGGAATGACGGGAACGTCCAGGCCCACCATCCTGCCCGTCCTGCGCGCGAAATTGCCTGTGGCCGAAACGACATGGTCGGCCGTGATTTCGCCCTTGTCGGTGCGCACCAGCCAGCGACCGTCGGGCAGCGGCTCGATAGCGGTGACGGTCGTCTGCCGGTGGATGGTCGCACCGCGGTCGCGCGCACCCTTGGCCAGCGCCTGCGTCAGGTCGGCGGGCTGGATATAGCCGTCGTCGGGATGCTGGATCGCACCCAGAATGCCGTCCGTCTCGCAGAGCGGCCAGATGTGCTTGACCTGCTCAGGCGTCAGCATGTCGACCCGCACGCCGATCGTCTCGGCGATGCCGGCGTAGTACATGTATTCGTCCCAGCGGTCCTTCGTGCGCGCCAGCCGGATGTTGCTGACCTTGGAGAAGCCGACATTCAGGCCGGTCTCCTTCTCCAGCTCCTGGTAGAAGCGCACCGAGTATTTGTGGATCTGGCCGACCGAATAGCTGAGGTTGAACAGCGGCAGCAGGCCGGCGGCGTGCCAGGTCGAGCCTGAGGTCAGCTCCCTGCGCTCGAGGAGCACGCTGTCGGTCCAGCCTTTCCGCGCGAGATGATAGAGCGTCGAGACACCGACGACGCCGCCTCCGATGACCACAGCACGGGCGTGGGTTTGCATGGGCGGCTCCCTCGTGGCGAGGGGTGGCCTCGCGATGATCCTGCCGGGAGACTAGTCCGCCCGGCAGGATTTCACTCGGCCTGTTTGCGACATGTTGTTCACCATGCCGCAAAGCTTGTTTTCCGCGTCAGGCGGCCCGGCGCGGGGCGCGGCGCGGCCGGAACTTCCGGGTCCGCGAAGGTCGGGCCTCGCCGCCCTCGCCCGCCGGCCTGCCGCCAAAGGGCTTCGGCGCGGCCGGGTGTCCCTGCGGCTTGCCGTGAGGCTTGCCGCCGAACCCTTGCCGGGGCCTGCCCTTGCCGTGCGGCTGCGCGGGACGCGCACCCTCCGGCCTGCTGCGCTCGGCCGCGTTGGCGGCGCGGTCGGCGGCCGAGGGCTGCGGGTCGGGCTCGCCGCGATGGTCGGCCGTCACCGTCAGCTTCTTGCGGATGATGCGCTCGACAGCGCGCAGCTTGTCCGCCTCGTCGGGCGCGCACAGCGTGATCGCCGTGCCGGTCGCGCCGTTGCGGCCGGTGCGGCCGATGCGGTGCACATAGCTCTCCGCCTCGTCCGGTAGGTCGAAATTGACGACATGGCTGATGCCGGGCACATCGATGCCGCGCGCCGCGATGTCGGTCGCCACCAGGATGCGGGTAGAGCCGTCGCGAAAGCCGTTCAAGGCCTTCTGCCGGGCATTCTGCGACTTGTTGCCGTGGATCACGGCGGCCGCGAAGCCGTCCCGCTCCAGGTCGCGCGCGACGCGGTCGGCGCCATGCTTGGTGCGCGAGAAGATCAGCACCGAGCGCATGGACTCGTCGGCCAGCATGTCGGACAGGATCTTTCGCTTCTGCTTGACGCGGGCCATGACCAGGCTCTGGTCGATCTCGGCCGCCGTGGTGCCCTGCGGCGCGACCTCGACGCGGACGGGATCGTTCAGCACGCCGCCGGCCAGTTCCTCGATCTCCTTCGGCATGGTGGCCGAGAACAGCGCGGTCCGGCGGTCGGCGGGCGTCGCCTTGGCGATGCGGCGCACGTCGTTGATGAAGCCCATGTCGAGCATGCGGTCGGCCTCGTCCAGCACCAGCCATCGCGTATGGCCGAGGCTCAGGTCCTTTTCCCGCACGAGGTCCATCAGCCGGCCGGGCGTGGCGATCAGCACGTCGACGCCGGGCGCGAGCTTGCGCACCTGGCTGTTGCGCGACACGCCGCCCAGCACCAGCGCCGTGGACAGATGCATGTTCTTCGCGACCAGGCGGATGGTCTCTTCGATCTGCACGGCCAGCTCGCGGGTCGGCACGAGGACGAGAGCGCGCGCCGTCCTCGGCAGGCGCTTCGTTCCAAGCCCGACGATCTGCTGGATGATGGGCAGGCTGAAGGCGGCGGTCTTGCCGGAGCCGGTCTGGGCGATGCCCAGAATGTCGCGGCCGGCGAGCTGCGGCGGAATGGCCTGCGCCTGGATGGGCTTGGGCTCGGCGAAGCCGGCCTCGGCGACGCCCTTGAGCAGCGCGCCGGTGATGCCGAGCGCGGCGAAGCCGTTCGTCCCGGCGGAATTTTCAATGGTCAAAACAGGTCTCTTTCTGGCGGGCGACGCCCGCGAAACGTCATGCCGGGGCGCAACCCGGCACTCTCTTTGTCAAAGGAAACGGCAAGGCGCCGGATCGTCACGATCCGGGCGGCTGCGCTGCCGTGCCCGCCATCGGCGGGACTTGCGGCCGCGATGAGAGCGGCCTTACGAGCGCAACCAGTCCTGTCGGGAAGGCCGGAAATCCGGCCCATGCGCCTGCTGCGCCGCATATGGTCCATTCGCGGGGCGATTGCAAGCCGCATTTTGCGGCGCAGCATGAAGCCGGGCGGACGGCGCACGCCGGCAAGACAGGCCTTGGCCTTTTTCGCCGCTTCACTATGCTGCCGGCGATCGAGGGTTGCAGCGAGGCTTGGCTCGCTGCCAGCGGATGAACGGCGTGACGGCAACGCAAAGGGCATGGCGGACCTTGAACCGGGCGGCGCTCGCGCTGGCCGTGCTGTTCGCCGTCGCGTTCGCGGCGCCCGCCCTGGCGCAGGACGGCAAGACCTATCTCACCTCCGGCGAGTTGCTGAAGCGGGCTCTGGACGCCTTCGCCGATCATGTCGGCGGGCCGCCCCGAACCTCGATGGTGCTGATCGACCCCCGCATCATCACCGTGCTGACGCAGAACCCGACACGGCCCGACGGCACGGACGAGTGGACCATCTCGCGTTTCAACTACCTGTTCCTCGATCAGGACACGATCAGCGGTCCCGCGCCGCACCTTGCCGAGGGCGCCGTCCCGCAGGCGCTGGACAGCTTCTTCGACATCGGCGAGGTCAGGCTGGAGGATTTGCGGAAGATCACCGACAGCGCCAAGGATTTCGCCCGGCTGGAAGATCCCGCGCAGGTGACGTCGATCCGCATCGCGCGCTCGGTCACGCTGCCGCAGCGCGTCTACGGCCCGGTGCAGTGGCGCATCAGCCTGGCCAGCAGCCGGGAAAACGCGACCGTCATCATCGACGCGGCGGGCAACATACTGGGCGGCGATCTGTCGGGCACGATCCGCGCCCAGCGCCTCGATATCCTCGCCCGCGACGACTGGCCGGCCGCCTTCGCCCAGGAGGCACTGATCCGCGCCATCGGCGACGGCCCGCTCGTCCACAGCTTGAGCATCGCGGCCAAATCGGTCACGGCGCGCGCCGAGCTGCCGCCGAACCACAATCTCCTGCGTGACTTCACCTGGAGCTATTCGGGACTCGCGCAAAGCCGCGACATCCCCAACCCGCTGGCCGCCGGCGTTCCGGCCGAGCGGATGCCGTTCAGCCTGAACGAGATCGACCTTGCCGGCCTCGCCAGGGTCAAGGCGGCGGCGCTCGCGGCGCTGGCGCCCGCGACCGGCGCGATCCACGGCATGACGGCCGAGAAGGCGGCGGCGGGCGGCGGCTTCGTGCTGCGCTGGCGGGTCGACGTGACGACCGACGACGACCGCGCCGGCCATGTCGATATCGGATTGGATGGCGGCGTGCTCAGCGCCGAAGTGGCGCCGTGACGGCGTCCGGCACCAGAGCATTTCCAGCAAAAGTGCGAAGCGGTTTTGCGTCCGGAAACGCGGCTAGGAACAAATAGAGCGGTTCTACCAACACCGTAGAACCAGAACCGCTCTAAACCGTCAGGAACTTTCGCACGTCCGCCTTGTCGAGGTCTTCGGCAGGCCCAGTATGGACGATCTGGCCGCGATCCATGATGTTCACCTCGTCGGCCAGCTCGCGGCAGAAATCCAGATATTGCTCGACCAGCACGATGCCGATGCCGAACTGGTCGCGCAGATAGCGGATGGCGCGGCCGATATCCTTGATGATCGAGGGCTGGATGCCTTCGGTCGGCTCGTCCAGCACCAGCAGCTTCGGCCGCATGACCAGCGCCCGACCGATGGCGAGCTGCTGCTGCTGGCCGCCGGAGAGATCGCCGCCGCGCCGGCCGAGCATCTCCTTCAGCACCGGGAACAGCTCGTAGACATGGCTCGGAATCTCGCGCTCGCCGCGCTTCAAGGGCGCGAAGCCGGTCTCCAGGTTCTCGCGCACGCTGAGCAGGGGAAAAATCTCCCTGCCCTGCGGCACGAAAGCGATGCCCGACCGGGCGCGATCGTACGCCGCGCTCCGGTCGAGCGCCTTCCCCTCGAAGGCTATCTTCCCCGATGTCAGCCGGTGATGGCCGACGATCGCTCTCATGAGGCTGGTCTTGCCCACGCCGTTGCGGCCGAGCACGCAGGTGATCCTGCCGGCGGCGGCCTTCAGCGACACGCCGCGCAGCGCCTGTGCGGCGCCGTAATGGAGAGTGGCGTCGGCGACTTCCAGCATCAGAAGCCGCCGATCCGGATGGTGAAGCCGAAACCCTCCGGTTCCGGCCCGCCCGTCAGATCGAGCGTCAGCCCACCAGCTTCAGGCGCGGCTTCGGCTGCTTGTGTTTCTCGACAACGATGTTCCGGTGCCGGCAGGAGAAGGAAGCCTTCCAGCTTTCCTGAAGGCCGGAACCGGCGGGCGAGGTCCACCGCGCCTTCAGCACGAAGCCCTGGCTGGCCGTGTTCGAGCGCCAGGCCGGAACGGCCTCGCCCGAGTCCCGCTGACCGGCGCGAAACCGCGACCGCAATGCGTGCAAGATCATGTCTGTCCCTACCGCCCAAGATACACCTCTACTACTCGCTCATCGGAGGAGACAAAATCAAGACTACCTTCGGATAGGACGGAGCCTTCGTGCAGACATGTGACTTTTACGCCAAGCTCGCGCACGAAGTGCATGTCGTGCTCGACGACGATCACCGAGTGCGTTTTGTTGATCTCGCGCAGCAGCCGGGCCGTCTCCTCGGTCTCGGCGTCGGTCATGCCCGCGACCGGCTCGTCCACCAGCAAAAGCTTGGGGTCCTGCGCCAGCAGCATGCCGATCTCCAGCCACTGCTTCTGCCCGTGCGACAGGTTCGCGGCCAGGGCGTCGCGTCTGGCTTCGAGACGCACCGTGGCGAGGATCTCGTCGATGCGGCGCGCCTCCTCGGTCGACCGCCGGTGGAACAGCGCCGGAAAAATTGATCGCGGCCCCTTCAGCGATAAAAGAAGATTGTCCTCGACCGTGTGGCTTTCGAACACGGTCGGCTTCTGGAATTTCCGGCCGATGCCCATCATGGCGATGTCGGCTTCGTCATGCCGGGTCAGGTCGATCTCGCCGTCATAGAAGACCTCGCCCTCGTCGGGCCGCGTCCTGCCGGTGATGATGTCCATCATCGTCGTCTTGCCCGCGCCGTTCGGACCGATGATGGCGCGCATCTCGCCCCGGTCGAGCACCAGCGACAGGTTGTTGATCGCCTTGAAGCCGTCGAAGGAGCGCGACACGCCGTCGAGATAGAGGATGGTGTTGGTCTTAGACATCGCCCTCACTCCGCCGGCTGCGGTTCCGCGACCGCGCCGGTCGCCGGCTCGCGGTCGAGCTTCGCGGCCTTGCGGCGATCCTGCCGCCAGGCGTCCCATGTGCCGACGATGCCGCGCGGCAGGAACAGCGTGACGAAGACGAACAGGCCGCCCAGCGCGAACAGCCAGTAGTCGGGCAGCGCACCGGTGAAGTAGGATTTGCCGAGATTGACCACCACCGCGCCAATGATCGGGCCGACGATGGTGGCGCGCCCGCCGACCGCCGTCCACACCACCACCTCGATGGAGTTGGCCGGCTCGAACTCGCCCGGATTGATGATGCCCACCTGCGGCACGTAGAGCGCGCCGGCGATGCCCGCCATCACCGCCGAGACGGTGAAGGCGAACAGTTTCACGTTCTCCGGCCGCCAGCCGAGGAAGCGCGTGCGCGGTTCCGCGTCGCGCACGGCGATCAGCAGCTTGCCGTATTTGGAGCCGACGATGCGCCAGGTAACGAAGACGCCGAGCGCCAGCGAGATGGCTGTCGCCGAGAACAGCGCCGAGCGGGTCGAGGCCGCCTGCACGCTGAAGCCCAGAATGTCCTTGAAGTCGGTCAGCCCGTTATTGCCGCCGAAACCCATGTCGTTGCGGAAGAAGGCCAGCAGCAGCGCGTAGGTCATCGCCTGCGTGATGATCGACAGGTAGACGCCGGTGACGCGGCTGCGGAAGGCGAACCAGCCGAAGACGAAGGCGAGCAGGCCCGGCGCCAGCATCACCATGATGGCCGCGAACCAGAACTGGTCGAAGCCGTACCAGAACCACGGCAGCTCCTTCCAGTTCAGGAACACCATGAAGTCGGGCAGGACCGGGTTGGCGTAGACGCCGCGCGCGCCGATCTGGCGCATCAGGTACATGCCCATCGCGTAGCCACCGAGCGCAAAGAACGCGCCGTGGCCGAGCGAGAGGATTCCGCAATAGCCCCACACCAGGTCGAGGGCCAGCGCCAGCAGCGCGTAGCAGAGATACTTCCCCACCAGCGCCACCATGTAGGACGGCACGTGCAGGGCGCTGCCGGCCGGCACGGCGAGGTTCAGCACCGGCACCGCAACCGCGACGGCCAGCAGCACGGCGATGGTGAGCGCGATGCGGCGGTCGGCCCCGGCGGCGAAGAATTTTCCAGTGATCATGCCTCCACCGCCCTGCCCTTCAGCGCGAAAAGGCCGCGCGGGCGCTTCTGGATGAAGAGGATGATGAGCACGAGGACGAGGATCTTGCCCAGCACCGCGCCGGCATAGGGCTCGAGGAACTTGTTCAGCACGCCGAGCGACAGCGCGCCGACCAGCGTGCCCCACAAATTGCCGACGCCGCCGAAGACCACCACCATGAAACTGTCGATGATGTAGCCCTGGCCGAGATTGGGCGACACATTGTCGATCTGGCTGAGAGCCACGCCCGCGACGCCGGCGATGCCCGAGCCGAGCGCGAAGGTCATGGCGTCGATCCAGGGCGTGCGGATGCCCATCGAGGCGGCCATGCGCCGGTTGGCGGTGACGGCGCGCATCTGCAGGCCCCAGGGCGTCCTGTTCATGACGTAGAGCAGCATGGCGAACACCCCGAGCGCGAAAACCAAGATCCACAGCCGGTTCCAGGTGATCGACATCTGGCCGAGTTCGAAAGCGCCCGACATCCACGACGGGTTGCCGACCTCGCGGTTGGTCGGGCCGAAGATGGTGCGGACGGCCTGTTGCAGGATCAGCGACACGCCCCAGGTGGCGAGCAGCGTCTCCAGCGGCCGGCCGTAGAGGAAGCGGATGATGCCGCGCTCGATGGCCAGTCCGACCAGCGCGGCGACCAGAAAGGCCAGCGGCAGCGCGATGGCCAGCGACCAGTCGAACAGGCCGGGGAACGAGGTGCGGATGACGTTCTGGACGACGAAGGTCGTGTAGGCGCCGAGCATCACCATCTCGCCATGCGCCATGTTGATGACGCCCATGACGCCGAAGGTGATCGCCAGTCCGATGGCCGCCAGCAGCAGCACGGAGCCGAGCGACAGGCCGTACCAGACGTTCTGCGCGGCGGACCACAGAACCAGCGTGCTCTCGACGCCGGAGATGGCGGCGAGCGCCGCCTCCTTCACCGGCCCGTCGGGCGCGCGGGCGGCGAAGCCGGTCAGCAGCGACAGCGCGTCCCGGCTGCCGAGCTTGCCGATCAGCGCGATGGCTTCCAGCTTCTCCGCGTCCGGCAGGGTCGACGTCAGCACGGCCGCCGCGCGGGCCCGTTCCATCCTCTCCTTCACGCCGGCGACCACCTCCCTGGCGATCGCCGCGTCCAGCGCCTCGATCGCGTCGGGATTGGGCGAGCGGAACATGGTGTCGGCGGCGGCGGCGCGCACGGAGGCGTCGTCGGAGCCCAGCGTTAGCGAGCCGATCGCGTCGCGGATCGTCCGGCGCAGCGAATTGTTGACGCGGATTTTCGTGTAGTCGGCCTTGGCGGCCTCGCCGTCGGCGGCACCCGTCAGCGGATCGAGCAGCGTCGCGCCCTGCGCGGTCTCGCGAACGATGAAGACGGCGTTGTCCGATCTGCGGAAAGCGAGATTGCCGTCGGCCAGCGCCGCCAGCGGGCGCCCGGCGGCCGGATCGCCGGTTGCGGCGAGTTCCTTCACCGCCGCCTCGGTCTCGGGAAAATTCTTAACCGTCGCGAATTTGGCGACGATGGCGCGCAACTCCGCTTCGCCGGCAAACGCGGGAGCGAAAGCGGAAACGCCCAGCGTAAAGACGATCAGGACGGGAAGACAGAGCCTTCGGATCACAATCATGGCGGAAGCGCTTTGTCCGTTTGGATTTCAGGAAGGTCCGGGCGGGTTCTCCGTCCGCCCGGACCGCGCTCCCCTCGGGAAGCGCTATGTCGAGGCGGGGATCAGTTGGTGGTCTTGCCGCCGCACTTGCCGGTGGCGACGTTGAAGTTCCCGCAGGACATCGGCTTGCGCCAGTCGGCGATCAGGTCCTTGGAGTCCGGCAGGTAGTCGGACCATTCGTCGCCGACCACGAGGCCGGTCGTCTGCCACACGGTCTCCATCTGGCCATCGGCCTGGATTTCGCCGATCAGCACCGGCTTGGTGATGTGGTGGTTCGGCATCATGGTGGAGAAGCCGCCCGACAGGTTCGGCACCGACACGCCGACGATGGCGTCGATGACCGCGTCCGGGTCGGTGGTGCCGGCCTTCTCGACCGCCTTGACCCACATGTTGAAGCCGATGACATGCGCCTCCATCGGGTCGTTGGTGACGCGCTTGTCGTTCTTGATGAACGCTTTCCAGTTCTTGATGAACTCGGCGTTCTCGGGCGTGTCGACCGACTGGAAGTAGTTCCACGCCGTCAGGTGGCCGACGAGCGGCGCGGTGTCGAGGCCGGCGAGCTCCTCCTCGCCCACCGAGAAGGCGACGACCGGGATGTCCTCCGCCTTGATGCCCTGGTTGGCGAGCTCCTTGTAGAACGGCACGTTGGCGTCGCCGTTGATGGTCGAGACGACGGCGGTCTTCTTGCCGGCGGAGCCGAAATTCTTGATGTCGGTCACGATCGTCTGCCAGTCGGAATGACCGAACGGCGTGTAGTTGATCATGATGTCTTCCTTGGCCACGCCCTTGGATTCCAGGTAGGCCTGAAGGATCTTGTTGGTGGTCTGCGGATAGACGTAGTCGGTGCCGGCCAGCACCCAGCGCTTCACGCCTTCCTCGTTCATCAGGTAGTCGACGGCGGGAATGGCCTGCTGGTTGGGCGCGGCGCCCGTGTAGAACACGTTGCGCTGGCTCTCCTCGCCCTCATACTGGACCGGATAGAACAAGAGCCCGTTCAGCTCCTCGAACACCGGCAGCACGGACTTGCGCGACACGGAAGTCCAGCAGCCGAACACGGCCGCGACCTTGTTCACGGACAGAAGCTCGCGCGCCTTCTCGGCAAAGAGCGGCCAGTCGGACGCCGGATCGACCACGACGGCCTCCAGCTTCTTGCCGAGCACGCCGCCCTTCTTGTTCTGCTCGTCGATGAGGAACAGCATCGTGTCCTTCAGCGTCGTCTCCGAGATCGCCATCGTGCCCGACAGCGAATGCAGGATGCCGACCTTGATCGTCTCCTCCTGGGCCATGGCCGGCGCGGAGAAGGCAAGTCCGGCGGCCACGGCGCCCGCCGAAGCCAGTTTGGTTATCGTTGAAAAAGTACCCCTCATATGGACACCTCCGACCAGGGTTTGTTTGCAGCGCACAATACGATGCAACGCCCGTGCCAGATGTCTCAGGCGCCTGCCGCGCCGATTCCGCTTTTATCGATCCCATTCTTTTTTCAGCATGATTCTCGAACCCGGCAGCGCGCCAGACGCGCCGGCAAACGCCTCGCGCGCTTTCCGCATTGCAAAAACCAGATGCCCAATTTTTAATCTGAGGCATCAGGAAGCCTAAGAACTAGGCATACTAGCCTCGCCTGTCAGCCAGAAGCGCCTCGAGGGCGACCCTGCACATATTGGCGAACAGCCCCTGCCGCTCCGACAGCGCCGTCTCCTCGCCGGTCAGCATGTGGTCGACGACGGTGCAGACGGACAGCGCGCGGGCTTCGAACTGTGCCGCCAGCCCGTACAGCGCGCTGGTCTCCATGTCGCAGGCAATGGCGCCGTTCGCCCGCGCACTGTCGAAGCGGGCGCGGCCCAGCGGATGATAGAAGATGTCGCTGGAAACGACCGGTCCGACGCCATGCGGAACGCCGCCCTCCCGCGCGCAGGCCGCGGCGCAGGCCAGCAGCCGGGCGTCCGGCCGGTGCGTCCCGGCGCCCGCGTCCATCTGCGTGTCCGGACGGGCGCTGTCGGCGATGACGATGTCGCGTAGCGCCAGCCCGTCGGCCAGGCCGCCGCAGGTGCCGACGCGGATTGCGCGGCGCACGCCGTAGAACGCCATCAGCTCGTGGGCGTAGATCAGGAAGGACGGACGGCCGATGCCGGTCGCCTGCACGGTGACCGGCATGCCCCGGAACGCGCCGGTGTAGCCGAGGCAACCGCGTATGGTGTTGACGAGGCGCGGCGCCTCCAGGAACGTGGCCGCGATCCACGCGGCGCGCTGCGGATCGCCGGGCAGCAGCGCGGCCTCCGCCACGTCCTCGCGTCGGGCTTCGTTGTGCGGCGTCATCGACCATTCCTGCGTGGCCGGCCTGTCGGCATGATCGACCTTAGGAGGGCGGCCGGACGGCGTCCAGATGGGCCCTACTGGCCGTCGAGGACTTCCTTGACCACGGTGGCGAGCTGCTTGAGCGAAAAGGGTTTTGGCAGGAAGCCGAACTTGGCGTCGGCCGGCAGGTTGCGCGCGAAGGCATCCTCGGCATAGCCGGACACGAAGATGAACTTGATGTCGGGCTGCAGCTTGCGCAGTTCCCGCAGCAGGGTCGGCCCGTCCATCTCCGGCATCACCACGTCGGAAACCACGATGTCCACCTTGCCTTCCAGCTCGTGGTAGACCTCCAGCGCCTCCACGCCTGACGAGGCTTCGTGCACTGTATATCCGCGCGAGGTCAGCGCCCGCATGCCGCCCATGCGCACCGCGTCCTCGTCCTCGACCAGCAGGACGGTGGCCGAGCCGGACAGGTCGCGCGCCGTTTCCGGCTGCTTCGGCGGCGGCGCGTCGGCCGGCTGGCCGGCATCCGCGGCGGCCTGCGGCACGTGGCGCGGCAGGAAGATGCGGAACGTCGTGCCCTTGCCGGGCTGCGATTCGCAGAAGATCGAGCCGCCCGTCTGCTTGATGATGCCGTAGACCATCGACAGGCCGAGGCCCGTGCCCTTGCCGACTTCCTTGGTGGTGAAGAACGGTTCGAATATCTGGTTGAGGATCTCCGGCGGGATGCCGGTGCCGCTGTCCTCGACCTCGACCAGCACGTAGTCGGCCGATCCGAGCTCGCGATAGCCGTAGGCGGCGCTCGCGGCGGCGTCCACGTTGCGGGTGCGGAGGCTGAGCGTGCCGCCCTCCGGCATGGCGTCGCGCGCGTTGACCGCGAGGTTCACGATGACCTGCTCGAACTGGCCGATGTCGACGCGCACCGGCCACAGGTCGCGCCCATGGTCGACCTTGAGCTGGACGGAAGTGCCGACGAGGCGCGCCAGAAGCATGCGCAGGTCGGCCAGCACGTCGGTCAGCGACAGCACTTCGGGCCGCAGCGTCTGCTTGCGCGAGAAGGCCAGCAACTGGCGCACCAGCGACGCGGCGCGGTTGGCGTTCTGCTTGATGTTCATGATGTCCGGGAAGGACTGGTCGGACGGCCGGTGGTTGGCCAGAAGCAGGTCGGACGCCATGATGATGGCGGTGAGCACGTTGTTGAAGTCGTGCGCGATGCCGCCGGCGAGCTGGCCGACGGCCTGCATCTTCTGGCTCTGCGCCATCTGGCCTTCGAGCGCCTTCTGCTCGGTGGTGTCCACCGCGTAGACGATCGCCGCCTCCTCGGCGTCCTCGCCGGTGCCTTCGGCAACCGCGTTGACGTAGACCCGCAGGTGGCGCTCCTCGTTGCCGGGCAGCACCGTGTCGATCGGCGCGATGTCGGCCTGGCGCGACTTCGCCTTGTCGAGCGCGGCGGCGAAGGCCGCGCGGTCGCGCTCGTGCAGCACGCTGTCCAGCCGCACCCCGCGCGCCACGGCGTCGCCGTCCACCACCGAGGAGAACAGCGACAGGAACGGCGCGTTGGTGCGCACGATCCGGCCCTTCTGATCGACCCCGGCGATCGCCATCGGCGTCGAGTTGAAGAAGCGCGTGAAGCGGACCTCGGCGGCGCGCAGCTCGGCCGACGTGTCCTCCCCGCGCGTGCGGTTCAGGACGATGGTGCGGCTTGGCCCCGGCGTGCCCTCGCGGCTCGTCGAGACCTTGTGCAGGCAGCGGACCGGAACGATCTGGCCCGACGTGGTCGTCAGGTCGAGATCCACCACGCCGCTGCGCGAGGAGCCGGGATCGGCCTTCACCGCGCGCAGCAGCGCGATGCCGTCGCCGGCCACGATGTCCGACAAAGCGAGCGCGCCGGGCGAGAAGCTGGCGAGATCCACGCCCAGCCATTCGGCCAGCGTGGCGTTGAGATAGGTGATCCTGTCGGCGGTGTCGGCGGCGAAGAAGCCGGCCGGCGCATGGTCGAGGTGATCGATCGCCTTCTGCAGGTCGAGGAAGAAGCGCTCCTGCTCGGCCCGCTCGCGCGAGATGTCGGCCAGCAGCCAGGCCTGGAGCGGCTGGCGAAGCCCGGGCGCCATGAAGGTGCGGGCCTGCACCTTGTACCAGCGCCCGCCGGGCTCCGCGCCCGGGCGCAGCGACCGCGACAGGCGGAACTCGCCCTCGCCCGCCTGCCCGTCCTTCAGGCCCGAGGCGATCCGGTAGACGGTCGCGGCCGACTCCGGCATGTCGGAAAGCAGGTTCTCCACCGTCCTGAGGTCGGCCTGCGAGGCGGCGCCCGTCATGTCCGCATAGGCGCGGTTGGCGTAGACCACGCGGCCGCGCGCATCGCTGACCAAAAGCCCCTCGCCCTTGGAATCCACATAGGCCTTGGAGAATTCGTCGGTGGTCGAGCGCGGCGCGATCTGGATGAATCCGATGGCGGTCGCGAACAGATAGCCGACCCCGATCATAGCCAGCATGCCGAGCAGGCCGAGCAGGAAAGGATCGCCGAGCCGCTCGCGGAACAGGCCGAAGACGATCGCCGTGACCGTCAGCACCACCACGAAGATGACGAGCCGCGCGATCGCGCCGGGCCGCGTGTTCTGGTCGACGATCGGCACCGGGTAGAAGTCGCCGCGCGTCTCTCTTTCCATCGCTGCCGAATCCCCGGGATGTCACCGCGCCGCGCGCCGGTTGAATCACATTCTCCCTGGCGCGAAAAGATGCGCCGGCGCGAAAGCAACGAAAAACAATCCCGCACCGCGCTTTGCGGCGCAAGCTTGCTTGCGGACGCGCTCCATCCGGGTCTACTGTCCGCGCCGGGGTTCGAGAGCGGGGTGGATTGATGCTGAACTGGCTCGAGGGGGTGGCGGGACCGCAGTTCGCCACCGCTGCGCTGTGGACGCTGGCCGCCCTGATCCTCCTGGTCGTGGTGCTGGTGATCGTGCGCCTGATCCGCAGCCTCACCTTCGGCACCTTCGTGGCCGGCGGGCGCAACCGCAAGACGCGGCTTGCCGTCATGGACGCGGCCGCCGTGGACAGCCACCGGCGGCTGGTGCTGGTGCGGCGCGACGATGTCGAGCATCTCATCATGATCGGCGGGCCGACCGACGTCGTGGTCGAGCGCGACATCCGGCTCGGACAGCCGCGCCGCGCCGCGCTGACGGGCGGCGAGACGCCGGAGCCGGCCCGCGCCAGGCCCGAAAACCTCGCGCCGCCCCAGCAGGCCTTTCCCGCGCAGCAGCAGATGCCCGTGCAGCAGCAGATCGCGATGCAGCAGGCAAGGCCGCAGCCGCAACCGCAGCGGGCGCCCGCCGCGCCCCGGCCGGTCGCCGGCGAACCGGCCCCCAGGACGCAGATTCAGAGGGAGCAGGCGCAGCCGAGGCCGCAGCCGCAGCGCCCCGCCCAGCCGGCCGTCTCCTCCGCCGGAGCCGCCGCCTACATGCCGCAGGGCCATTCCGCGCCAAGCCGGCCGGCGAGCCCGCCGCAGGCCCATGCGCAGCCCCGGATGGACCACAGGGCGACGGAGCAAAGGGCCGAAAGCAGGGCGCCCCAGCGCAACAGCAACACCCTCGATGACACGCTGCTGCGCGAGCTGGAGGTCAGCTTCGACAGCCCGCCGCCGCCGGCCCGCAATGCCGCACGGCCGCGCGAACTGTCCGTCGACGACGAGATGACCAAGCTTCTCGGCGAACTGTCCAGCTCGAAGCGGTGAAAAGAGCGAGTAGCGAGTAGGATGTAGCGAATAGCTGCTTCCAGTAATGCCAAAGGCCGCCTCGAAGGCGGCCTTTCTATTCGCTACTCGCTACTCCCTGTTCGCTCAGTCGTCGCGATAGACCTTCTCGCGGCGCTCGTGGCGCTCCTGCGCCTCGATGGACAGCGTCGCAATCGGCCGCGCGTCGAGCCGTTTGAGGGCGATGGGCTCGCCGGTTTCCTCGCAATAGCCGTAAGTGCCGTCCTCGATGCGCTGCAATGCGGCGTCGATCTTGGCGATCAGCTTGCGCTGGCGGTCGCGGGCGCGCAGCTCGATGGCACGGTCCGTCTCCGAGGATGCCCGGTCGGCGAGGTCGGGATGGTTGGCGTTCTCCTGCTGGAGGATTTCCAGCGTCTCGCGCGCCTCCCGCAGGATATCGCTTTTCCAGGAAACCAGCTTGGCCCGGAAATAGGCCTTCTGACGCTCGTTCATGAACGGCTCGTCGTCGGTTGGAACGTAGTCGGCTTCAACGAGACCACTCATCGACTCACCCCACAATCCGGCAACTTTGCGCCCATATATACAGCCGCAAAGCCCCGCACAAGTTAAAAGCCCTGCCTGTTCACGCATTTGTCAAAGCTCGCGACGGCGAAATTCCGTGAAGCTTTTCCTAGACTTACGCAAGGGAATGCCGATGCGGCCGGAAAGGCCCGCGCCTGTCCGGCCGCGCAAGCGCCGCGCGGGATTGCCCGCGCGGGCGGGCCCGACTACACGCTTCCACGCAGCACTGGTGGAGGATGCGCGCTTTGAGCCGACTGTTTCTGCTGCGGCACGCCAAGGCCGCATGGGCGGCGCCCGGCCAGCACGATTTCGACCGCCCCCTCGATCCGGCCGGCGTGGCCGACGCGCAGGCCACCGGCGCGGCCATGCAGCGCCGCGGCTTCATCCCCGGCATCACGCTGTGCTCGGGCGCGCGGCGGGCGCGCGAGACGCTGTCGGGCGTCGCCGGGGAGGCCGACACGGGCCGCGTGCTGTTCCTCGACTGCCTCTACAGCGAGGACGCCACCGGCTATCTGGAGGCGATCCGCAAGCACTCGGCAGAGGTCGACGCGCTGCTGGTCATAGGCCACAACCCGATGATGGAGGACCTGGCGCTCGGGCTCGCCGCTTCCCATCCGTCCGCCGGCCCGCTCGGCGCGGGCTTTCCCACCGCCGGCCTGGCGGTGATCGATTTCGACGGCGCGCTGGCGCAGGCCGCGCCCGGAACGGGGCGTCTGGCCGCCTTCCTCACGGCGTCGGAGCGCTGAGTCTCCATTTCAAAGTCGCGATCGATTGCCTATATCGGAGCCCATGCTCCGCTTGAAGGCACTTCCTTGGCGACGTCGCTGACCAGTTTCTCCGATGAGGCGCGCATCGCGCTCGACACGCTGTCGGGCCGCGCCTCGTCGCTGTTCTCGCCGTCGCTGCGGCTTGGCGTGACCGGCCTGTCGCGGGCCGGCAAGACCGTCTTCATCACCGCCTTCGTCCACAACCTCGTCCATGGCGGGCGGCTGCCGCTGTTCGAGGCGCAGAAATCCGGGCGCATCGCCCGCGCCTTCCTGGAGGAGCAGCCGGACGACGCCGTGCCGCGCTTTCAGTACGAGGATCACGTCGAGGCGCTGGTCGGCCAGCGCATCTGGCCGGACTCCACCCGCGCCATCTCGGAGCTGCGCCTTACCATCGACTACGAATCCGCCTCCGCCTGGGGCCGCATGTTCTCCGGCGGGCGGCTGTCGGTCGACATCGTCGACTATCCCGGCGAATGGCTGCTCGACCTGCCGCTGCTCGGCAAGACCTACCGCGACTTTTCGGCGGAAGCGTTCGCGCTGGCGCACCTGCCCGTGCGCGAGGACCTTTCGCGCGACTGGCGCGGTCTTTCAGACACGATCGACGCCGACGGCCCGGCCGACGAGACGACGGCGCGAAAACTGGCGGAAAGCTTCACGGCCTATCTGCGCGCCTGCCGGCTGGACGAGCGCGCCCTGTCCACCCTGCCGCCGGGCCGCTTCCTGATGCCGGGCGACATGGACGGCTCGCCGGCGCTGACCTTCGCCCCCCTGCCCGGCCTCGGCGATCGGCGGGCGAGGTCCGGCTCGCTGCACGCCATGATGGAGCGGCGCTACGAAGCCTACAAGACCCACGTCATAAAGCCGTTCTTCCGCGAGCACATCGCGCGGCTGGACCGGCAGATCGTGCTGGTCGACGCCATGCAGGCGCTGAACGCCGGGCCGGGCTCCATGGCCGACCTGGAACGGGCGCTGACCGAAATCCTCGCCTGCTTCCGGCCGGGGCGCGGCGGCTTCCTCACCGACTGGTTCTCGCGCCGCATCGACCGCATCCTGATCGCGGCGACCAAGGCCGACCATCTGCACCACGAAAGCCACGACCGCCTGCAGGCCATCGTGCGCCGGCTGGCCGACCGGGCGATCGCGCGGGCCGATTTCTCCGGCGCGGCGGTCGACGTGGTGGCGATGGCCGCCGTGCGGGCCACCCGCGAAGGCACCGTGCGGCAGGGCCGCGAGACGCTGCCCGTCATCATCGGCACGCCGCTGGAGGGCGAGACGATCGGCGGCGAGCGCTTCGACGGGCAGACGGAGACGGCCGTGTTCCCCGGCGACCTGCCGGCGAAGATCGACACGCTGTTCGACGGCGACGGCCATGGCGAGGCCGAGCCGCCGATCCGGTTCGTCCGCTTCCGTCCGCCGAGGCTGGACCGCACGGCGGAAGGCGTCACGCTGTCGCTGCCGCATATCCGGCTCGACCGTGCGTTGCAGTTCCTCATTGGAGACCGTCTGGCATGAGCGCGCCGCGCAAACCCGCCGCCTTCCGGGTCGAGCCGCCGGCCGAGCCTCCGCCGGCTTCGGCCGAGCCGCCGCGCCGGCCCCGCGTCGTCAACCCCGACTCGGTCGTCGTGCCGGCCGAGATCGACGTCTTCGAGCAGCCGGACGAAGCGGCCGACATCCCGCCGCCGCCGGCTGCGCCGGTCCGCCGGTCCTGGCTGGGCCGGGTCTTCTGGGGCGCGTCCGGAGCGCTGCTGTCGCTGGCCGCTGGCCTGTGGGCGGAACGGCTGATCCGCGAGCTTTTCCAGCGCGAGGAATGGCTGGGCTGGCTGGCCGCCGCGCTGGCGGTCGCCGCCGCCGCGTCGCTCGCCGTCATCCTGCTGCGCGAGGCCCTCGCCGTGATCCGTCTCGCCTCGGTCGAGAAGCTGCGCGGCCGCGCCCTGGACGCCATCGCCCGCAACGACCCCAGGGCGGCCCGTTCGGTGGTGTCGGACCTCGCCGCCGCCATGGCGGCGAAGCCGGAAACGGCCGCCGGGCGGCGGGCGCTGGCGGAGATGCGCGACGACGTCATCGACGGCGCGGACCTCCTCGCCATCGCGGAACGCGAGCTGCTCGCGCCGCTGGACCTGCGGGCGCGCACCCTCGTGCTGGACGCCGCCAAGCGGGTGTCGGTGGTCACGGCCGTCAGTCCCCGGGCCTTCGTCGACCTCGCCTATGTGCTGTTCGAATCCGGCCGGCTGATCCGCCGCCTGTCCGAGCTCTACGGCGCGCGGCCCGGAACGCTGGGCTTCTTCCGCCTGATCCGCAGCGTGCTGGCGCATCTCGCCGTCACCGGCGCGATCGCGGCCGGCGACGATCTCGTCCACCAGATCGTCGGCCAGGGCCTGGCGGCGCGGCTGTCCGCCAAGCTCGGCGAAGGCGTGCTGAACGGCACGATGACCGCGCGCATCGGCATCGCGGCAATCGATGCGACGCGGCCACTGCCCTTCCAGGCCCTGAAACGGCCGGGCCTCGGCGATTTCCTGAAGGCGCTGGCGGCCTTTTCCGGGCGCGCAAAAGCCTGACCTTCGCAGGCCGCCGGCGGCGGTGGTAGACGGACCGTTAACCATTTCCGGTGAAGGTCTTCACCATCGAGTCCAGCTTCCAGATCGCCGAGTGCCGTCCATGAACCGCGTTTCCCGCTGCATGCTTTCCGCCGCGACCGCCGTCTGCATGGGGGCGCTGGCCGTTCCCGCCGGGGCCGGCGAGCGCGACAAGAAATTCTTCCAGGCGATCGAGGGCACCTGGGTCGGACCGGGCGAGATCATCGCCGGCAAGTACAAGGGCACCAAGTTCACCTGCAATTTCGCCGGCTCGACGCCGCAGAAGAAGCTCGGAATGACGCTGGACGGCGGCTGCCGCGTCGGCGTGTTCAGCCAGAAGATGACGGCCAGCGTCGAGGCTAGCGGTGCGGCCGGCTACAAGGGCATGTTCATGGACGGCGCCCGTGGCGAAGGGCTGGACATCATCTCCGGCAACGTGGTGGACGGCAACAAGGTGGTCTTCGCCATCAACCGCAACGATCTGCGCGGCATCATGCAGGCGCGCCTGCCCGACGAGGACACGATGCGCGTGACGGTCTCGGTCAAGGTCGACAAGACCATGGTTCCCGTGATCGGCATGAACCTGAAGCGCGTCGACGCCGCCTCGGTCGGAGCCATCGCCAAGGAATAGCGGCGCGGCGCACTTTCCCGCGCCTGCGGCAAAAACCGGCCCGCCGCGCGGCTCCGTGTTGCCATTCGCCGTCGCGCTTCGCATAACTAGGCCATCCAGGAGACGTCGCGGATGGCGAGCGAGGCGGCCACACTCACCGAAGGTCTGGTTCAGGTCGTCGCGCTGCTCGGCGCCGGCGTCGTCGCCGTGCCCATCTTCAAGCGGCTGGGCCTCGGCTCCATCCTCGGCTATCTCAGCGCCGGGCTGGTGATCGGCCCGTTCGGCCTCGCCATCTTCTCCGAGCCAGAAACCATCCTTCACGTCGCCGAGCTCGGCGTTGTCATGTTCCTGTTCATCATCGGGCTGGAGATGCAGCCCTCGCGGCTGTGGAGCCTGCGGCGCGAGATCTTCGGCCTCGGCGCGTTGCAGGTCGGCGTCTGCGCCGCGCTCCTGACGCTGGTCGGCGTCGCCACCGACTTTCCGGTGGCGGCCTCCTTCGTCGCCGGCGCCGGCTTCGTGCTGACCTCGACGGCGATCGTGATGCAGGTGCTGGAGGAGCGCGGCGACCTGTCGTCGCCCAAGGGCCAGAGGATGATCTCCATCCTTCTCTTGGAGGATCTGGCGATCGTGCCGCTGCTGGCGCTCGTCGCCTTCCTCGCCCCCGGCGGCGAGACCATGACGCTGGCGCAGCGCGGCGTCGACGTGCTGATCGGGCTGGCCTCCATCGCCGGGCTGATCCTCGCCGGCCGCTATCTGCTCAACCCGTTCTTCCGCATCCTCGCCAACTCGCATGCGCGCGAGGTGATGACGGCGGCGGCGCTGCTGGTCGTGCTCGGCGCCGCGCTGGCGCTCGACCTCGGCGGGCTGTCGATGGCCATGGGCGCGTTCCTGGCGGGCGTCCTGCTCTCCGAATCGACCTTCCGTCACCAGCTCGAGGCCGACGTCGAGCCGTTCCGCGGCATCCTGCTCGGCCTGTTCTTCATCGCCGTCGGCATGTCGCTGGACCTGTCGGTGGTGGCCGCGAACTGGCGCATGATCGCCGGCTACACGCTGGCCTTCATGATCGTGAAGGCGATCGGCATCTACGCCGTCGCGCGGCTTCGCGCCTCCAGCCATCAGGAAGCGCTGGAGCGCGCCGTGGTGATGGCGCAGGGCGGCGAGTTCGCCTTCGTGCTCTATTCCTCCGCCCTGGCCTTCGGCATTCTGAGTGCGCAGGAAAACGCCGTGCTGACCGCCGTCATCATCATGTCCATGGTGCTGACGCCGCTGGCGATGATCGTGCTCAGGCGGTTCGAGCCGAAGGACACGCAGACGCTCGACGGCGTCGACATGGCCGACGGGCTGACCGGCAGCGTGCTCATCATCGGCTTCGGCCGCTTCGGGCAGATCGCCAGCCAGCCGCTGCTGCTGCGCGGGGTCGAGGTCTCGATCATCGACAACGACGTGGAGATGATCCAGGCCGCCGCCGATTTCGGCTTCAAGGTCTATTACGGCGACGGCACGCGGCTGGACATCCTCCACGCCGCCGGGGCGCATCAGGCGCGCGCCGTCCTGATCTGCGTCGACAAGGCGGAGACGGCGGTGCGCATCGCCGAGCTGATGCACGACGAGTTTCCGCTGGTGCCGGTGCTGGGGCGCGCCTTCGACCGGGGCGCCGCGCTCGGGCTGATCGCGGTGGGCGTCGATTTCCAGATCCGCGAGACGCTCGAATCGGCCATCGTGCTCGGCGGCGAGACTCTGCGCAGGCTCGGCGTCGAGGACGACGAGATCGCCGAGACGATCGAGGATTTGCGGCGGCGCGACGCCGAGCGGCTGGAGCTGCAGATCGCGGGCGACATCACCTCCGGCCGGCACCTGATGAAGGGCAACATACCGGACCCGACGCCGACGCCGCTGACGCGGCCGCGGCGCGCCGGACAGGCGATGAACGAGGGCGCGGCCGAGGCGCTGAAAGGCGGCGCGGCGCAAGCCGACACGGCGACGGGAGGTATAGATGGCCGGACTTGATCCACGGGCGAAAGGAATCGTCGACTTCTGGCGCGAAGCCGGCTTCGAGGCCTGGTTCCGCAAGGACCCGGCCTTCGACGCCGCGTTCCACGACCGTTTCCGCGACCTTCACGTCGCGGCGGCCCGGCGCGACCTCGATGCCTGGGCGGACGAGCCGGAGGGCGCGCTGGCGCTGATGATCCTGCTCGACCAGTTCCCGCGCAACTGCTTCCGCGGCACCGGCCACATGTACGCGACCGATCCGCTGGCGCGCTATTTCGCCCGCCGCGCGCTGGCCGCCGGCCACGACGAGGCTGTGGAAAAGGATCTGCGCCTGTTCTTCTACCTCCCCTTCTCGCATTCGGAGGACATCGCCGATCAGGAGATCGCCGTCGAACGCAACCGGGCGCTGGGCGGCGAGGCCGAAAAGCATGCGATCGGCCATCGCGACATCGTCGCGCGTTTCGGCCGCTTCCCGCACCGCAACCTCATCCTCGGCCGCGAGACGACGCCGCAGGAGCAGGCGTTCATCGACGGCGGCGGCTTCGCCGGCTAGTCGGCCTTTCGCCACCAACCGTCGCCGCCCGCCAGCCTGACGATACCCCCGGTATCGATGGCCGCGAGGCGTTGCGCAGCCGTCTTGCCGTCCAGCAGGAGGGCCGGCGCGATCTCGGCCAGCGGTGCGAGCACGAAGCCCCGGTCCAGCATTCGCGCATGCGGAATGCGAAGTCCTTCCTCGTCGATGATGCTGTCGCCGTAGGTCAGGATGTCGATGTCGATGGCGCGCGGGCCCCAGCGCTCGGCGCGCACGCGCTTCAGACGGCGTTCGACCTCCAGGCAAAGCGCCAGCAGCCCCCGCGGGGACCGCCCCGTCTTCAGCGCGGCGGCCGCGTTCAGAAAATCAGGCTGGTCCGTCTTGCCCCAGGGCGGCGTCCTGTAGAGCGAGGACACCGCGTCCACCTCGCTCAGCGGGTCCGCGTCGAGCAGCGCCAGCGCCGAGGCCATCGCGGCGGCGGGATCGCCGAGATTGCCGCCGAGGCTGAGATAGGCCAAGACGCGGTCCGGCGCTTGCTCACTGGGGCCAGGCAACCGTGACCTCGACGTGATCGAGTACGCCGCGCACCGGCGCGTTCGGCTTGCGCACCGTGACCTCCGCCCTGCGGACCTGCGCGAAACGGGCGACCAGCGCCTTGCCGACCTCGAGCGCCAGCGCCTCGATCAGATAGCGCCTCTGGCCGGTGATGATCGTCTCGATGACCTGGAAGGCCGCTCCGTAGTCCACGGTGGCCTCCATGGAATCGGTTTCCAGCGCCGCGCCGCCCTCGACGGTCAGCACCGCGTCGACATAGAAGCGCTGGCCGAGCGTCTGCTCCTCGTCATGCACGCCGTGCCGGGCGAAGAAGGCGCAGTTCTGGAGGCGGATGACATAGGCGGTCATGGCCGGATTTCCCTTTCCCGCGCCAGCAGCGCGTCCGCCACCGCCAGCGCATCCCTGTTCATGGCGACGTCATGAACGCGAAACAGGGCCGCGCCCCTCAGTCTCAGCACGACGCTGGTCGCCGCCGTGCCGGCGTCGCGGTCGCCGGTCTCGCGTCCGGTCAGCCCGCCGATGAAACGCTTGCGGGATGTTCCGACCAGAAGCGGATGGCCGAGCGCGTCCAGTTCCCCGAACCTTGCCATGAGGTCGAGGTTCGCCGCCACCGTTTCCTTGCCGAAGCCGAAGCCGGGGTCGAGCGCGATCCGCTCCGCCGAAACGCCCGCCTGCCCGGCGGCCCGCAGCGATTGATCGAAAAACGCGAACTGGTCCTCGATCGGATCGGCGAGCGTCCGGCGCTCGCGGCCGGTGTGCATGATGACGAGCCCCGCGCCGGTTTCGGCCGCGACGCGGGCAAGCGCGGCGTCCCTGCGCAACCCCCACACGTCGTTGACGATGTGGGCACCCGCCGCTACCGCCAGCCGCGCCGTCTCCGCCCTGTAGGTGTCGATCGAGATCAGCATCCCGCCGCCGGCCGCCGCCAGCGCCTCGACGACCGGCAGGACGCGGCGCTGTTCCTCGCGCGCGTCGACGGGCTCGGCCCCCGGCCGGGTCGACTCGCCGCCGACATCGACGATCGCCGCGCCCTCGTCGCGCATCCTCAGCGCCCGGGCGAGCGCGGCATCCGCCGACAAATGGAGGCCGCCGTCGGAAAAGCTGTCGGGGGTGACGTTCAGGATGCCCATGAGGCGCGCGACCGCGCCGAGCTCAAGGCTTCGGCCATGGGCCAGATGCCAAACCCTCGTCTTCATCGCGCCTGCGCCGCCCTCGATTGCGCCGCAGCCATGCGGTCTCGCCGGGCAAAAAGCAACGGCTTTCATGGCCGTCCGGGACGAGGGCGACGTGCGTCGGGAATTCCGTTGCGTCGCGGCCGGCCCTGGCGCAAACTGGGCCATGACCCGCAGGCTCCGCCTTCCAGCCCTCGTCACGTCCCTGGCCTGCCTCGCGGCGGCGTCTTTGGCCGTTCACCCGGCGGCGGCCGCATCCATGTCCAAGACCTACAGCTATTTCTCGGTGAACGGCACCACGCTCGACCAGCTCGAGATGGAGCTGACGACGCGCGGCCCGCATGTCAGCACCACCGGACGCCGCCATGCCGGCGCGACGCAGATGGAGTTCAACACCAAGCTGGGCTACGCGGAAAAGGGCGGCTACTGCCGCGTGGCGGAGGCGCATGTGAGCGTCAAGGCCAAGGTGATCCTGCCGCAGTGGCGGCAGCGCTCGAAGGCCTCGCAGGAGGTGCGCACGGTCTGGGACACGCTGTCCAGCGACATCAGGCGCCATGAGGAAGGCCATCTCGTCATCGCGCGCAACCATGCGCGCGAGCTGGAGGACGCCCTGCTGCGGCTGGACCGCCAGCGTTCCTGCGAGAAGGTGGCGCAGAAGGCGCAGGCGACGGCCTCGAAAATCCTCGACGAGCACGACAAGGCGCAGTTGAACTTCGACCGCATCGAAGGCATCAATTTCGAGGATCGGATGACGCGGCTGCTGCGATACCGCATGGAGCGCACCGAGGGCCGGTAGCGCTCAGCCCTGGCGCTCGGGCGTGGTGACCACCAGCCCGTCCATCTCGTCGGTCAGCCGGATCTGGCACGACAGGCGCGAATTGGGCCGAACGTCGGACGCGAAATCCAGCATGTCCTCCTCGATCGGCGACGGCTCGCCGACCACGCCGGTCCACGCCTCGTCGACATAGACATGGCAGGTGGCGCAGGCGCAGGCGCCCCCGCATTCCGCATCGATCCCCGGCACGGCGTTGCGCACGGCGTTCTCCATCACGGAGGAGCCGGGCTCCGCCTCGACCTCGAAGCGCGTGCCGTCGTGATTGACGTAGGTGACCTTGATCATGAAAACTCCCCGACCGCCCTCGACATAGATCGTCTTCCGGCCCTGTCAACCTGCCGCGGGCCGGACCTCAGCGGCTGATGGCCGCGATGAAGTCGCGGACCTCGTCGACGAGGCGTTCGAGACGCCTGGGAAGCGCGGCGTCGCCGGGCGCCGCCTCGATCGCCTCCGCGCAGTCGGCGATCGGCATGGCGCCGACTGCGAGCGCGGAACCCTTCAGCCCGTGCGCCAGCCTGCGCCGCTCCTCGCCATCGGCAAGCCGGAGCGCCTCGCAGGCGGCGGCGGACTGCTGCGCGAACAGCGCCAGCACTTCGCGTTCCAGCGCGGGGTCCTCCATGGTCTGGCGCGCCAGCCGCGCGAGATCGATCGGACGTCGGCGCGCCCTGCCCGAGGATTCCCCGCCCGGCATGGAAAAGGCCACGCCTCGTACGGTGCTCAAGGTCATGACGTTTGCCTCATGAAAACATGTCGAAAAGCCGTCCCGATCCTGTCGGGCGGATGTGCACATTCAGTTAATTGTGGAACTGGAGAAAGCTGGCGCAAATCCGCCAAAATCGTGGCGCTGTTAACCTTATGTTTAAAGTTTTATACAAGTGCGCGAATGCATGTTTCCTTTACCCCTTTGTGTCACTACGATGCAGTGGGTCCATATGAGCCTCATGCGCTGACAAGAAAAGACGCGGCACCCAGCGGCCGCCGGCGCTCCATCTGTACAGGGTAAGGCGGCATGGCAAAAAAACCGACGACGACCAAGAACGTGGGCAACGATGTTGCCAGGGAACTCGAAGAGGCGCTTGACCTCGATCTCTCTGGCGGGCCCGGCGATCTCGACATGGCGGCGTCGATCGACGACCTCGAGGCGCAGATATCCCAGGCGGCGGACGAGCTCGCCCGCGAGGGGCGCGCCAGCGAGGCAGCCGGCCCCGCGAAATCCCCCCTCTCCCGTCCCGCTTCCCCCGCGCCCGCCGCCCGGCAGGATTTCGGCCCGCTCGAACCCGTCGCCCCCGCCGGCGGCCCGGCTCCTTTCTCGCCCGCCAACGACGACCGGCAGAAGGATTTCCGCTCGACCCTTCGCGGCCTGAACCGGCGCGCCCCGACCACGATCTACTGGCTGGCGGCGCTGCTCTCCGTCGCCTGGATCGGCGTCGCGACGCTTCTGGCCGACCGGCTGTACGGATCGACCCTGTGGGCGATCCGCGAGCCGGCCGAGATCGTCCAGCGGCCGGAATGGATTGTCTTCCTGGTCGGCACGCTGCTGCCGGTCGCCTTCATCTGGGCCTTCGCCGCCATGGTGCGCCGGGCGCAGGAGATGCGCATTGCGGCGCAGTCCATGACCGAGGTGGCGTTCCGCCTGGCCGAGCCGGAAAACCTGGCGCAGGACCGCATCATGACGGTCGGCCAGGCCGTGCGCCGCGAGGTGGCGGCCATGGGCGAAGGCATCGAGCGCACGCTGGCGCGCGCTGTCGAGCTCGAAACGCTCGTCCACGCCGAGGTCAACCAGATCGAGCGCTCCTATTCCGACAACGCCTCGCGCATCCGTTCGCTGGTCGACGGGCTGGGCAGCGAGCGCGAGGCGGTGGTGAGCCATGCCGAGCGCGTCCGCTCGTCCATCACCAGCGCGCACGAGACGCTGCGCGACGAGATCGGCGCGGCCAGCGACATCATCCGCGACACGATCCTCAACGCCTCGACCAAGCTGTCGATGACGATCACGACCTCGGGCGACACGCTCATCGACCGCATCAACGACAGCGGCATGAGCCTTTTCGATTCCATGGATTCGCGCGTCGACGCCATCACCGACCGCCTGTCGACCTCCGGCGAGGGCTTCGCCAGCCTCTTGGACACGCGCATCGCCAAGCTGACCGACAGCACCGACAATTTGAGCCGCTCGCTGGCCGACCTGCTGGACGACCGCACGCAGGGCATGGTGTCGCTGCTCGGCGGCGCGGCGCGCACGTTGAGCGCCGAGTTCGAGAACAGCCTGTCGGGCATCGAGCGCACGCTGGCGGAACGCGGCCAGGGCCTGATCTCCGAGTTCGAGACCCGCGCGCAGGCGCTGGACACCGGCACCGCCAAGCTTAACGCCGCGCTGGAGGCGCGCGCGCGCCAGATCAACGATTCTCTGGTCGAGCGCGCCCGCGAGATCGCCACCACCTTCACCGAAGGGCGCGACACGCTGTTCGGCATGATCGACGAGGGCAAGGCGCGCATCGGCGCCGAGATGGCCGACATCGTCGCCTCCACCTCCTCCATGCTGGAAGGTCGCGCGGAAGACTTCGCCGGCCGGCTGGAAAACGCCCGCCACGTCGTGTCCCGCGCCTTCGACGGCGACATCCAGCGGCTGGCGGAAGCCCGCGCGCAGATCGACGATGCGGTGGACAACCATTCGCGCAAGCTGGCCGAAAGCCGCGAGCGCATGGCCAACGCCCTGCAGTCGGACCTCGCCCGCTTCGCGGAAGGCCGCGCCAGCATCGACGCCGCGGTCAGCGGCCAGGTGCAGAAGCTGGCCGAGGGCCGCAACCTTCTGTCCCGCGCCCTGGAGGATGACCTGCGCAAGGTCAACGACCAGCGCGCCGTCATCGACGCCTCGCTGACCGATCAGCTCGATCGCCTCGCGGCGGGTCGCGACAAGCTCGCGAGGGCACTGAACGACGACTCCGAGAAGCTGACGCAAGCCCGCGTATCCATTGATGAAATGGTCGCCGGTCATGTCGGAAAGCTGGCCGAGGGCCGCAACATCCTGGCGCGCGCTTTGGAAACCGACCTCGCCAAGCTCGGCGAAACCCGCAAGAACATCGACGGCATCGTCGCCTCGCAGGTGGAGAAGCTGGCCGAGGGCCGCGACATCCTCTCGCGCGCGCTGAAGTCCGATTTGGCAAGCATAGACAACATCGTAGCGGCGCAGGTTCAGAAATTCGCCGATGGCCGCAGCAGCATCTCGCAGGCGCTCGACGGCGATCTGGCGCGGCTGGCCGAGGGCCGCGACGCGGTCGAGGGCATGGTGTCCGACCAGATGAAGCGGCTGGAACAGGGCCGCGACCTGCTGGCGCAGGCGCTGGAGGCCGATATAACCGGCATCAACAGCCTGCTGGCCACCCATGTCGAGAAATTCGCGTCGGGCCGCGCCGGCCTCACCCGCGCCCTCGACGAGGATCTGGAGAAGCTGGCCGCCAGCCGCGCCAGCATCGACAACGCCGTCTCGGGCCAGGTCGAGAAGCTGGCCGAGGGCCGCGACATCCTGCGACGCGCCCTCGAGGCCGACATGCGCAAGCTCTCCGAGGCGCGCGCCGAGATCGACGGCATGGTCGACGGGCATGTGCAGAAGCTGGCCGAGGGCCGCGAGTCGCTCGCCCGGTCGCTGGAGGCCGATCTCGGCAGGCTGGCCGAGACCCGCTCGGGCATCGACGGGCTGGTCGGCGACCAGGTGGCGAAGATCGCGCAGGGCCGCGAAATCCTCACCAGCGCGCTGATGGCCGACCTCGAGAAGATCGCCGAAAGCCGCTCGGCCGTGGACGAGCTCGTCGCCGCGCAGGCCGCCCGCCTGGCGCAGAGCCGCGAGGAGCTGTCGCGCACGCTGGAGAACGACATCGAGAAGATGGAGCGCGTCGTCGCCGGCCATATGGCCCGCTTCGAGGACGGACGCGCCATGCTGACCAGCGCGCTGGAGGACGATCTGCACAAGATCGGCGCCACGCGCGACACCGTCCAGCAGATCGTCGGCGGCCACATCGCCCGCTTCGAGGAAGGCCGGGCGATGCTGGCCAGCGCGCTCAGGGACGATCTGGAGAAGATCGCCGAGACGCGCGACACGGTGCAGGAGATCGTGTCCGGCCATGTGGCGAAGTTCGCCGAGGGCCGCGCCATGCTGACCGGCGCGCTCGACGAGGACCTGCGCAAGCTGGGCGAGAACCGGGCCAGCATCGACACGCTGGTGACGAACCAGGTGGAGAAGCTGGCGCAGGCCCGCGACCTGCTGACCAACGCGCTGCGCGCCGACCTCGCCCGCGTCGAGGAGAGCCGCGCGACGGTGGAGCAGATCGTGTCCTCGCAGGTCGCCCGCTTCGAGGACGGCCGCGCCATGCTCACCCGCGCCCTCCAGGACGATCTGGAGAAGCTGGCCGAGAGCCGCACGAGCATCGACGGTCTGGTCACCGGCCAGGTCGAGAAGCTGGCCGAGGGCCGCAACGTGCTCGCCCGCGCGCTGGAGGCCGACCTCGCCAAGCTCGGCGAAGCACGTTCCAACATCGACATGCTGGTGGCGGCGCAGGTCGAGAAGATCGCGCAGGGCCGCGAGGTGCTGTCGCAGGCGCTGCACGCCGACCTGCAGAAGGTCGCCGAAGGCCGCGCCGTCTTCGACGACGTGGTGTCCGGGCATGTCAGCCGGCTGGCCGAAAGCCGCGACAGGCTGGCGGAGGCGCTGCAGGCCGATTTCGAGACGCTCGCCGCGGCCCGCGGCGAGATCGACGGCCAGATTTCGCGGCACTTCGAGGCCATCGCGGCGCGGCGTGACGACATCACCAGGGCGCTGGCCTCCGACGTGGAGAAGATCGAGGAGGCCTTCCGCCGCCAGAGCGGCGTCATCGAGGAGCGCACCGGCACCATGGAGCGCGCCCTCTCGGTCGGCGTCGACAATGTGCGCCAGGTGCTGGAGCGCAGCGCCGTCTTCGTCGCCGGCGCCCTGCGCGACAAGGTGCTCGAAGTCACGAACGTTCTCAACGAGGAGGCCGGCAAGGCCTTCACCGACGCTGACCGCCGGATCGCCGAGCGCGCCGAGCAGACGTCGGGCGCCCTGCTCGCCCGCGCCGAGGACATCGCCCGCGCCTTCGAGGACGCGGACGACCGCCTCGCCGCCCGGGCTCGGGAAACGTCCAACGCGCTGCTGGCGCGCGGCGAGGAGGCGGCGGGCGCCGTCGCCGCCAGGGCGCGCGAGATTTCCGAAACCTTCGACGAGGCCGACCAGCGGCTCGCCGCCCGCGCCATGGAGACGGCGCAGACGCTGGTTTCCCGCGCCAGCGACATCGTGCGCAACTTCGATGACGCCGACGAGAAACTGAGCGCTCGCGTCGGCGAATCGGCGGCCGCCCTCGCCGCCCGCGCGGCGGAGCTCGGCCGCGTCTTCGAGGATGCCGACGGCCGTCTGGCCAGCCGCATCCTGGACGGCTCGCGCCGGCTGGAGGAGCGCGCCGGGGATCTCGGACGCATCTTCGACGATGCCGACGAGCGGCTTGCGGCGCGCGTCACCGACAGCACAGTGGCGCTCGGCACCAAGGCCGGCGAGATCGTGCTCAATTTCGAGCAGGCCGACCAGCGTCTCGCCGCCCGCGTCCGCGAGACGGCCGATTCGCTCTCCGAGCGCGCGGTCGAGATCGGCCGCCTGTTCGAGGAGACGGACAGCCGGCTGGCCGCCCGGGTGGGCGACACCAGCCAGGCGCTCACCGCGCGCGCCGAGGAAGTCGGCCGGGCCTTCGACGATGTCGAGGGCCGGCTGGCCGCCCGCGTCGCCGAGACGACCGATGCCCTGACTGCCAAGGCCGAGGCGATCGGCCGCGTCTTCGACGATGCCGACGGCCGCGTCGCCGCGCGCGCCATCCAGACGGCCGAGCAGCTTTCCGGCAAGGCGATCGAGATCGGCCGCGTGTTCGAGGCGGCGGACCGCCGCATCGCGACCCGCATCGGCGAGACCAGCGAGGCGCTTTCGGTGCGCGCGTCCGAAATATCGGATGTCTTCTCGGATGCGGACCAGAAGCTGGCTGCCCGGATCATGGAGAGCTCGGCGATCATCGGCTCGCATGCCGACCAGATCGCCGGCGCCTTTGCCGACACCGAGCAGCGCGTCGTCGCCCGCGCGCAGCAGACCTCCGCCGAACTGGAGGCGCGCGCGCAGTCGATCGCCGACATGCTGACCGGCGCCGACGAGCGGTTCGCCGCCGGAGCGGACGCCGTCGCCCTGCGGCTCGACACGCATATCGAGACGGCCGAGTCGCGTCTGGCGCAGGGCGCCGACGCCGTCGGCAAGAAGCTGGACGATGTCGCGTCCCGCATCACCTCGCATGTCGAGGCCGCCGAGATTCGGCTGTCCTACGGCGCCGACAACATGGGCCGGACGCTGGACGACGTCGCCTCGCGCGTCACCTCGCATGTCGAGGCGGCCGAAACCCGCCTCTCCCTCGGCGCGGACACCATGGGCAAGTCGCTGGACGAGGTCGCTTCGCGCATAACCGCGCATGTCGAGGAGGCCGAGACCCGCCTTTCCTACGGCGCGCAGAACATGGGCAAGTCGCTGGATGGGGTCGCCTCGCGCATCACCGCGCATGTCGAAGAGGCCGAGAACCGCCTCTCCTACGGCGCGCAGAACATGGGCAAGTCGCTGGACGAGGTCGCTTCGCGCATCACCGCGCATGTCGAGACCGCCGAAATCCGCCTCTCCCATGGGGCGGAGAACATGGGCGAGAAGCTCGGCGAGCATGTCGCCCGCGTCGAGCAGCAGCTCGTGGACCGCGCCAACGTCATTTCGGAGACGTTCACGGCGGTCGGCCAGCGGATCGGCCAGAGCACCAACGAGGCGGCCCGCACCATCGGCGCCAACACCAAGGAGCTGAACGCCGTGCTGGCCGAGCGCGCGGCGGAAATCACCCGCATCCTCGACGAGACGGCGCGGCCGCTGATCGACCGCTTCTCCGAAAGCGGCAACGATCTGGCCGGCAAGGTCGAGGAGGTGACGGCCCGCACCACCGAGCGCCTGCGCGCCGAGAACGACGCGCTCGTCAATGCGCTCGCCAGCCGCACCGCAGAGACGCTGTCGTCCATCGGCGGGGCGCGCGACACGCTGGCCAGCGGCGTCGCCGGCCTGCTCGATCGCCTGTCCGCCTCGACGGCGCACCTCAACGATCTGGTCGGCCAGGCCTCGGAAAGCCTGTCGGTCGTCGACGAGCGCCTCGTCGCCAGCACGCAGAGCTTCGCGGCCTCGACGGAACGCGCCGCCAACAGCTTCTCCACCTCGGCGACGCTGGTCGAGAACAACACCAACCGGCTGACCGAGCTGTCCTCGGCCACGCTGCGCGAGGTGGCATCGATCGCCACCAAGTTCGACTCGCACAGCCGGCTCCTGTCCAGCGCGGCCGACCTCCTGTCATCGGCGCAGAGCAATCTGGAGCACACGCTGGAGCGCCAGTCCTCGCTGGAGGACCTCGCCGTCGGCCTGGTCAAGAAGTCCGAGGAGCTGGAGCGCGTCATGCGCTCCTACGAGAGCCTCGTCGGCAACGCCGTCTCGGAGGCGGAGAACCGGACGTTGGAATCGACCGGCAAGATCCAGCAGGCGATGGGCGAGGTCATCGAGTCCGCGACCAAGCGCTTCGCAGACGCGACCGAGGACATGCGGCGCATCGCGGCCGGCATCAAGTCCGAGCTGGACGACACCCGCTCCGAGATCAAGAAGGGCGTGTTCGAGCTGCCGATGGAGGCGAAGGAGTCCACCACGGCGATCCGCCGCGCCGTCGCCGAGCAGGTCAGCGCGCTGAAGGAGCTGTCGGCCATCGTCGCCCGGTCGGGCCGCAACACGGACACGTCGGAAGCGCGGCAGCCGCGCGCCGAAGCGCCTCGCCGCCCGGCACAGCCGACCCCCGCTCCGGCGCCCGCGCCGCGTCCGCTGGCACCGCGCGCGCCCGTCGCCGAAGC
>JAPUFC010000033.1 GCA_027492275.1 Mesorhizobium sp.
GCGTCACGACCGTCTGGAAGCGCTCGGACCCGACCGGATAGATCGGCGCGCCGGAGCGCCCGAGCGTCTCGTCGGGCGGGAGCGGTTCCCCGAACGGGTTCCAGTTGCCGTCCTTGTAGAAGACATTGATGGTGAAGCCATACATGGCTTGCAGCAACTGCTCTTCCGACGCCGTCTGGTCGCACAGCCGCAGGCGAACCTGGATCGAGCCCTTGTTGCCGACCCAGGTCTGCGCGTTGCCCGTGGAGGTGATCCTCTGCCAGCCGTAGAAGCAGGTGTCGCCGGACGACGCGCGCCCGACGGCATAGCCGAACGGCCCGTATTTGTTCTGCACGTAATATTGCGAGCGCTTCATGGCCACGCCGGGAAGCAGCTCGCGCATCTCGCTGCCCGTCCCCGTGGGGGGCAGATAGCCCTGGCGAAGGCTTGTCTGGCCCGCCTCCGGCCCGGCCGGACCGAAGAGCTGCACCCGCAGCATGTTCTGGCCCGGCGTGCGGGCGGACGTCGCCAGAAGGATCTCCTGCTGAATGGCGTTGGAATAGCGCCGCTCCAGCACCGCCGTCACCGGCGGACCGCCCGGCTCGGGCAGCGCGAAGGCGGATGTCAGCGGCACGCTGCGCAGGCTGGTCGAGGTCATGACGGGCGGCGTCTGGCTGCAGCCGGCCGCGAGCAGCGCGCAAAGGCCCGCCGCGATCGTCCCACGCCGCAGGGCACGCTTCCGGCCGGCCCGTCGCCCCGTCGTCCCGTCGCGACCGTCCCCGCGATCGAAGGCCGCGACAGCCCCCGCCCCTCGGTCGCAATCAACCGGTACGCTCAACCTGAAAGTCAATCGCCGCATTCACACCGCCGCCTGATCTTCGCCCCTACGCGGCAAACACTCAGAACTTCACACTCGCCTTGCCCATGACCGCCTGGTCCCTCGTCAGGCGGCCGATCTGCGCTGCATAGCTCACGTCGAACAGTACGCCGGCATAGGACATGCGCGCCGACAGCCCGGCCACCAGCATGTCGCGGTCCAGCGGCAGCCCGCCGATGTAGAAAGCCTCGCCGCCGGCGAAGCGCACGGCCCCGCCGCCGCCGTTCAGCGCCGCGTGACGCCAGCCCAGCGTGGCGGCCAGCTCTGTGCCGCCATAGGACGCCGGCAGCGACGCCGTGGCGCGCAGTCCCAGCGTCGTCAGCCATCCGTCCACCGTGCGCGAGCCCCCCGACAGCGCCGCTTCGTCGCCGTCCTCGCGCCAGCCGTTCGCGCGCATGGCCAGATAGGCCGCGTTGCCGAACGGCTCGACCGAGACGCCGGACCCGAGCGCCAGCGGGTAGGCCGCTTCCACGAAAACCTGCCCGGACCGCGCCGAATAGCTGGCCTCCGGCGCATCCCGGAACGGCCCCACCACCACCGCGCGCTCGGTCTCGACGCGATGCCAGCCATAAAGGCCGCCGAAGGTCAGGCGCACACCGCCGGCATCCCCGGTGCCGTAGGCGCCGGCGGTGATGCTGCGCAGCCGGGCGCTGGAGGCGCGCGCGTCCACGTCCATCGTCCCTCCCGCGTAGCCGACCGCGACGCCGGCGCGCCAGCCGTCCAGAACCTCGCGGTCCGCGCCGGCGAGCACGCCCGCCTCGCGCCAGCCGTAGCCGGCCGCGTTGCCGTTCGAATCCACGTCGCCGATCTGCCCGTGCGGCATGATCCACAGCCGGCTGTACTGGTCCGAGGGGCCGGCGGGAGCCGCCGACAGCAGCCTGTCGCGGGTCGCCACTGCCTGCAGCACGATCCGGTTGGCGGCCGAGGCATGGACCTCGCCCGAGACCGCGTCGAAGGCGGCGCGCGCCTCGTTCTCGCTCTGCGACCACGCCACGGCCCGGTAGAGACCGCCGGAGCCGACGCTTTCCAGCCCGCGCGCGGCGGCCGCCTGGTTTCGGGTGTCCGCCACCGCGTCGAAGGCGACCGCGTTGCGCTCGATGGTGAGGTCCACGCCGTCCGCCGCATAGGCCAGGCCGACATCGAGGAAGACGAGGTCGTAAGCCGGGAAATCGAAGGTCCCGACCACCGCGTCGGCCGTGATCAGCCGATAGCTCGACCCGATCGGCCCGACAAACGCGCTGCCGGGGCTGAGCACCAGCGCGGCTCCGGTAAGGGTCGCCGTCCCGCCGACATCGACCAGAGGCGCGCCGGCCCCCGGCTGAAGCGCGGCGACCTCGAAGGTGGAACCCTGGCGGAAGGTCAGATCGCCGGCGACGGTCATCGTGCCGCCGTCGGTCTCGCGCGCCAGCGTGCCGGAGATGTCGGCCGAGCCGATGGCGCCCGTGCCGCTGAGCCGCGCCCCGGCGGCGACCTGCACGGCCGAGGCGGCGATGGAGCCGGTGACGGCCAGTTCGCCCTCCGACACGATCGTCGCGCCGCTGTAGCCGTTGATGCCGGCAAGCGCGAACGTCCCCGCGCCCACCTTCGTCACGCCGCCCGTGCCGCCGACGGCGCCGGAAAACACCGTGTCGGAATCGTCGCTGCCCGTGGTCAGGCGCGCCGTGGCGAGGTCCACCACGCCGTCACCGGCCAGCGAGCCGACCTCTTGGTCGAAGGCGGCGAGGTCGAGAAGCGCGCCGGAGCGCACCGTGAACGCCGACGCCGCCGAGAACCCGCCCGCCGCGCCGGCCTGCAGCACGCCGGCCTCTACGACGGTGCGGCCGGTGTAGCTGTTCGCGCCCGACAGCGTCAGCGTGCCCGCTCCCGCCTTGGTCAGCCCGCCGCCCGCGCCGCCGGAGCGGCCGCCGTCGGCGATCACGCCGTCCACGGTGGTCGACATCCCGTTCGCGCCGACCGTCACCATGGTCGCGCCGAGCAGATAGCTGCCCGGCCCGGCGATGGAGCCGACCGTGATCGCGCCGCCCATCACGCCGGAGAAATCGACCTTGCCGCCCGCATCGGTCATCAGCGCCGCCGTGCCGCCAGTGCTGTTCTGCCGGAACACGGTGACCCCGTCCGGGCCGGTCAAGATCGAGGCCGCCCCGGCCGAGGCGTTGCCGGAAAGATCGAGCAGTCCGCCATTGTTGACGGACGCCTGCCCGAGCGTGGCGTTCTGCCGGACCAGCACGGTGCCCGTCGCGTTGTTGACGATCTCCGCCTGCGCCGCGCTCGCCTGGCCGCCGAACAGTATCTGCCCGCCGTTCTGGAAAAGCGCCGTGCCCGCGCTGGCATTGCCGGCGAAGCTGGTGTTACCCGTCGCGTTGTTGATGATCGTGGCGTCGCCGGCCGTCGAATTTCCCGAGAAACCGAGCTCGCCATTGTTGGTGATCGCGGCGGTCGCGGCGGTCGCGGAATCGGAGAAGCCGAGGGTCGCCCCCTCATTGTTGGTGATGAGCATCTGGCCGGCCGACGCCCTGTCGGCAAACGTCACGCCGCCATTGTTGGCGATCTGCGCCAGGCCGCCCGTCGCGTCGCCCGAAAAAGCGACCGAAGCGCCCTGGTTGTTCGTGATGTTGGCGTTGGCCGCGGTCGACGATCCGCTGAAACGCACCGCGCCGTTGTTGGTGAACGCAGCCGAGCCGGCCGAGGATTGCCCGGCGAAGGTGACAGAGCCGCCCGCATTGTTGGTGATGTTCGACCCGCCGGCGGTGGCCTGACCGTCGAAGCTGACCGCGCTGCCGGCATTGTTGGAGATGAAGGCGGAACCCGCCGTGGCGCGATCGCGGAAGCGGGCATTGCCGCCGGAATTGTTGACGATGGTCGCGTTCGCGGCGGTGCTGTCGTCGAGGAATTCGACGGCCTGGTTCTCGTTGTTGGTGATGGCCGCGTTGCCGGCGGACTCCGCACCCCGATAGGTTGTAACCGTTTCATCGGCCGCCAGCGCCGCGGCACCGCCGTCGAGATCGGCCGCGGTGATCGCGAAAGGCATCGGGCTCGCGGGAGCGCGGCGCAGATCATCCTCGCCTATGGAAAAGGGCGCGGGACTCGCCGGGAGAGTCAGACTTTCGGCATGGGATACCGGACTGCCCGCAAGGACAGGGCCCATTGCGAGCGCGACAACCACAGTGCATCCCGCACTATAGTACGCCTCCTTTCGGGAAGAGGTGTAGGTGAGTCCCACTTTCACCTGACTCGCAATGCTGGATAGGCCGAATCACTTTGTGGTTTAGTGTGCCTTTGGATCGGCTAGTGTCCAGCCCCTTCTTCAACCTGAGATGGATTCGGCGGCCGGAACGGCGGAACGGCCGGCTTCCGGCCGAAACAGGATTCAATGCAGAATTGCACGATCGGCACGGCCCCGCGCCGCAGCGGCGGCGAGACGGGACGCTTCCCGCCGACGCGCCTCGACAGCGATGGCCCGCCCTGCTATCGCCTCCGTTCTTCCGACAGATCGGGAAGCGCCGCTCAGCCGTCCCGACGGCGCGGATGGGGCGCGGACGGACACCATGGACAACACCCCTTCCGGTAACGGACCCCAGGCGGCCGCCTTCGGCGAGAGCGACAAGAAGAGGATCATCTTCGGCTCCTTGCTGCTGGTTTTCCCGGCCGCGCTCGACCAGACGATCGTCGCGCCGGCCATGCCGGTCATCGCCGCCGCGCTCGGCCACGCCGATTATCTTCCATGGGTGGTGACGGCCTATCTGCTCACCGCCACCGCCGTGGCCCCGCTGTACGGCAAGCTCTCCGACACCTACGGGCGCCGGCCCGTCGTCTTTCTCGCCCTGTCGATCTTCATGCTCGGTTCGATCGCCTGCGCGCTGGCGCCGGGCATGCTCGCGCTCGTCCTGGCGCGCGCGCTCCAGGGGGTCGGCGGCGGCGGCATGATGACGCTCGCGCAGACCATGATCGGCGACCTCGTCCCGCCGCGCGAACGGGCCCGCTACGCGGCCTGGTTCTCGGGCATGTGGGCGGTAGCCAGCCTCAGCGGACCCATCCTCGGCGGCGTCTTCGCGGAGCATTTCCATTGGTCGCTGATCTTCTGGATCAACATCCCCATCGTCCTTCTCGGCCTTCCCGTCATCTGGAAGCCGCTGAAGAGACTGGCCGTCCGTGGCGACCGGCACAGGCTGGACGTCGTGGGCGCCGTGCTGCTCGTCGCCGCCACCTCGCTTCTGATGCTGACGCTGACCTGGGGCGGCACCCGCTATCCGTGGCTCTCCCTGCCGATCCTGCTGCTCTTCGGCGTTTCGGCGCTGTTCTGGATCGTCTTCGCGCGTCATCTGCTGCGCACCGACGAGCCGCTCATCTCCCTGGTCGTGCTGCGCGACCGCATCATTCGCGGCATCGCCATCACCATGTTCCTCACCCAGGGTGCGGTCATCGGCCTGACGGTCTACCTGCCCATCTACCTGCAATCCTATCAGGGCCTGTCGGCCGGTGAATCGGGCGTGGCGCTGCTGGGCCTGCTGCTCAGTTCCACGGCCGGTTCCTTCACCAGCAGCCGGCTGACGCTGAAGATCAAGCGCCACCAGAGGATCAGCCTGTTCGGCCTGCTCTTCGCGGTGCTGTGTCTCGTCCTGCTGACCGCCGTCGCCTCGACGCGCGACCTGCTGCTGTTCCAGATCATCTGCATCGGCATCGGTTTCGGAACCGGCACGATGTATCCGATCGCCATGGTGACGCTGCAGGCCGCCGCCGGCCGGGCCAATCTCGGCGTGGCGAACGGACTGCTCGCCTTCATGCGCGCGCTGGGAAGCGCCTGCGGCGTGGCGCTGCTCGGCGCCATCGCGCTCGGCCTCGGCATCCCGCTGGCCTCCGAAGGCCACAGCGGCGCGATACCGGACCTTCCATACGGCCCCTTCGCCATGCTGTTCGCCGCCGCGGCGGGCACCATGATGCTGGCGCTGCTCGCCTGGTGGCTGACGCCGCAAAAGAACATCGGCGACCTGCCGGGCGCGCGGCCGCCCGCCGCCTGAGCACGATGCCGTTCAGGACCCGCGCGGCGGCCGGACGGCGTTCGGCGTGTCGAAGGTCACCGCCTTCACCACCGCGAAGACCGGCATGCCGGCCTTCAGCGCCATCAGTCGCGCCGACCGGCGCGTGATGCGCGCCGCCAGCCGGTCGCCGGCGCAATCCAGCGCCACCAGCGCTTCCGGCCCGTCCGCATCCTCCGTGACCGCCGCGACGACGGCCGGCAGCACGTTGAGCGCGCTGACGCCCGCGGGCTTCTCCGTCGCGATCATCACGTCGCGCGCCCGCACCCGGACGCGCAAGGCCGATCCCGGCGCGGCCTCGATGCGGCGCAGCCGCCATTCGCCGCCCCGCGAGCGCAGCACGCTCAGCCCGAAATCCTCGTCCTGTCCGACCAGGGTCAGTTCGATGAGCGAGCCGGCCTCGACGCGCTGGTCCTCCGGCAGGAGATCGAAGCGCGACAGCACGGCGGCGGCCGCGCCCGCCGCCGCCACCCGGCCCGCCGACAGCAGGATCACGTCGTTGGCCAGCCGCGCCACCTCCGCCAGCGAGTGGCTGACATAGACGATCGGCACCTTGCCGTCGTCGCGCAGCCTTTCGATGTAAGGCATGATTTCTGCCTTGCGCGCATCGTCCAGCGAGGCCAGCGGCTCGTCCATCAGGATCAGGCGCGGACTGGCCAGCAGCGCGCGGCCGATGGCGACGCGCTGCTTCTCGCCGCCCGACAGCAGGTTCGGTCGCCGCTCCAAAAGATGGCCGATGCCCAGCATCCCGACCACGCCGCCGAAATCCGCGTAGCGCTCGCCCGCCGGCGCGAAGAACCGGCCGAAACGCAGGTTCTGGCTCACCGTCAGGTGCGGGAACAGCCGCGCGTCCTGGAAGACGTAGCCGATCCTGCGCCGATGCGGCGGCACGAACACGCGCCTGTCGCGGTCGACCAGCGTGCGGCCGTCAACCGCGACGCGTCCGCCGTCCGGCCGGATCAGGCCTCCGATGATGTTCACCAGCGAGGTCTTTCCCGAGCCCGACGGCCCGAACAGCGCGGTCAGGCCGCCGCCGCTCTCGAAGGCGACGTCCAGGTCGAAGGCGCCGAGCCGGTGCCGGACGTCGACGGCCAGCGTCATTCCACGTCCATCCGCCGGCTGACGCGCCGCGCCAGCATCTCCGATGCGATCAGCGCCGCCATGGCGATGGCGATTGACACCAGTGTCAGCCGCAACGCCCCGGTGTCGCCGCCGGGCACCTGGGTGAAGGTGTAGATGGCCGACGGCAGCGTCTGCGTTTCGCCCGGGATGTTGGAGACGAAGGTGATGGTGGCGCCGAACTCCCCCATCGCCTTGGCGAAGCACAGGATCGCCCCGGCGATGACGCCCGGCAGGATGAGCGGCAGCGTGATCGTCGCGAACACCCAGGCGGGGTTGGCGCCGAGCGTGCCGGCCGCCGCCTCCAGCCTGCGGTCCACCGCCTCCACCGACAGGCGGATGGCGCGCACCATCAGCGGGAAGCCCATCACCCCGCAGGCCAGCGCCGCGCCCGTCCAGCGGAACGAGAAGACGATGCCGAAATGCTCGGCGAGGAACGCCCCGATGGGGCCTCGCCGCCCGAAACCGAGCAGCAGCAGGTAGCCCGTGACCACCGGCGGCAGGATCAGCGGCAGGTGCACCAGCCCGTTCAGCAGCGACTTGCCGGGAAAGCTGGCCCGGGCGAACAGGCAGGCCAGCGCGATGCCGAAAGGCAGGCTGACCGCTGTCGCCCAGGCCGAGACCTTGATGGAGAGGCGGACCGCCGTCCACTCGTCAGGACTGAGGCTCAGCCACTCCATCGCTCAGGTCGCGCCGCCTCAATTGGATGCCACGGGCACCAGTACCGTAAAGCCCTGCGCCTCGAAAAGGCCCCTCGCCTTCGCCGACTGCAGGTATTTCAGGAAGGCGCCCGCGTCGGCGGCCTTGGCGGCCGCCGTCTCGGCGACCGGATAGATGATCGGCGGATGCGAATCTTCCGGGAAGGCGCCGACGATCTTGACCTTCGGGTCGGCGGCTGCATCGGTCTGGTAGACGATGCCGAGCGGCGCCTCGCCGGTCGCCACGAGCGCCAGCGCCGCCCGCACGTTCTCCGCCTGCGCCACCTTGTCCGACACGGACGCCCAGACGCCGAGCTTCTCGAGCGCCGCCTTGCCGTATTTGCCGGCCGGCACCGCGTCCACATTGGCCATGGCGAGCCGTCCGCCGCCGAGCAGGGCGGCAAGGTCGAAGCCTGGCGCGATGACCGCGCTGGCCGTCGAATCGGCGGGCGCCACCAGCACGATGCGGTTGCCGAGCAGTCTCGTTTCCGAGTCTTTCTTCGTCAGCTTCCTGTCGGAGAGATAAGCCATCCAGTCGAGATCGGCCGAGATGAACACGTCGGCCGGCGCGCCCTCCTCGATCTGCTTGGCGAGAGCCGAGCTGCCCGCATAGGAGATCGCCGCCTCCTTGCCGCTGTCGGCCTTCCAGGCTGCGTTGATGTTGTCCAGCGCGTTCTTGAGGCTGGCGGCCGCGAAGACGGTGACCTTGTCCTGGGCGCCGGCTGGCCCGGCGGACGCGAAGGCGCCGGCGACGCACAGAAGCGCCGCCACCATTCCCGTGAATCGCCTGCGTGAGATCATCGAATTTCTCCTTCGTAAGCCTCGGCTCTCATCAGTCGATATATCCGCATGAATATAAATAAGGAAGCCTCATTCGGCGAAGAAGGCAGCTTCAAGCCAAAGCGAAAGCCAAGAACGGGAGATCGCTTCAAGACGAAATATCCACATGGATATAAAGACCGGTGCGGACCGGCCCGTCGCGCGTTTCGTGCCCACGCGCGGCCTTGCCAGCATGGGGCAGTCGTCTAGATTGTCGCCGTGGGAGTCGTGAATGCCGGACGAAGTGAACACGCGCAGAATCTCCGGGCCCTTCGCTCCGCTCGCCTACACGCCCTTTCGCTCTCTCTGGCTCGCGGTACAGGGCGGCAATTTCGGTCTCCTGATCCAGGCCGTCGCGGCCGCCTGGATGATGGCCGTCATGACCAATTCGGCGAGCATGGTCGCGTTGGTGCAGACCGCGACGACACTGCCGCTCATGCTGTTCTCGCTGCCGGCGGGAGCCATCGCCGACAGCTTCCAGCGCAATCGCGTCATGGTGACGGCGCACTGCATGCTGTTCGGCTTCTCGCTGCTGCTGGCGCTGTTCGCCTGGCTCGACATGCTCACGCCGTGGCTGCTCCTGTCGCTGACCTTCCTCGTCGGCTGCGGCACGGCGCTCAACCAGCCGTCATGGCAGGCGTCGGTCGGCGATCTGTTGCCGCGCGACCAGCTTCCGGCGGGCGTCACGCTGAACGCGGTGGGCTTCAACGCATCGAGAAGCATCGCGCCGGCCATCGGCGGCATCATCGTCGGCACGCTGGGCGTGATGGCCGCCTTCGTGATCAACGCGCTGCTCTATATCCCCGCCATCACCATCCTGCTGCGCTGGAAGCCGGAGCGCAACCCGAACGCGCTCCCGCCCGAAACGCTCGGCAGCGCCATCAGCTCCGGCCTGCGCTACTTCGCGATGTCGCCCAATCTCGAACGGATCGGCCTGCGCGGGTTCCTGTTCGGAAGCTCGAGCGTCTGCGTCATGGCGCTGCTTCCCTTCGTGACGAGAGAGCACCTGAAGGGAGATGCGACGACCTACGGCATCCTGCTCGGCTGCTTCGGCATGGGGGCCGTGGCCGCCGCACTCATGAGCGGCAGGCTGCGCAGCATGTTCACGCCGGAGCGCTACATCCGCCTCATGATGACGCTCTATGCCGCCGCGGCCCTGGTGGTGGGGGCCAGCACCTCGCTCCTGTTCACCGCGGCCAGCCTGCTGGTTTGCGGCGCCTGCTGGACGCTCTGCTTTTCCCGGCTGAACGTCAGCCTCCAGCTCGCCACCTCGCGGTGGGTGGTCGGGCGCGCGCTGGCCATCTATCAGACCCTGGTCTTCACCGGGGCGACCACCGGCTCGTGGCTGTGGGGCGTGTTCGCGGACACGCAGGGCGCGGGCGGCGCGCTCGCCGCCTCCGCCGTGCTGATGCTTGCCGGCGCGGCCGTCGGCTTCATCTACCCGATCCCGTCCGGCATGCTGGATTTCGATCCGCTGAACCAGTTCCGCGAGCCCAAGCTCGCCCTCGACATCAGCCCGAGAAGCGGTCCCATCCGGATCGCCGTCGAGTATCGGATCCGCGAGCAGGACACCGACACGTTCCTCGAGATCATGGAGGAGCGCAAGCGCATCCGCAGGCGCGACGGCGCGCGGCACTGGACGCTGGCGCGCGACCTGGAGCACCCCGATTGCTGGATCGAGACGTTCCACTGTTCCACCTGGCTGGACTACGTCCGGTTCAGCCACCGCATCACCAAGGCCGACGAGGACGTGCTGAAGCGTATCCGCGCCCTGCACTCCGGCGGCGACCTCCCGACGATACGCCGGATGATCGAACGCCCGACCGTCCGGCACGACACGATCTCCCCGAAACCGCCGCTCAACATGCATTGACCGGCTGGAGCGCGTTCCCGCTCCGGAAAACATGCTTCAGGCCGAAACGGCGCGGCTGAGGAACCGCGAGCCGCGGGCGACGAAACGCCACGGAAGATCCACCGCCTTGCTGATGCCGATGCGCCGGCAGGCCGTGAACGGGGCCGCCTCCGCGCCCGCAACCAGCTCGAACGGCGGCGCGCCCAGCGCCTGCCCGTCCAGCGTGATGTCGACGCCCATGGCCTGCGACAGCCGGCCCGGCCCGGCGCACAACAAGCGTGGGTCCGACAGGCCGCGCCGCTCCTTCATCCTGTCGATGCCCCAGCGCGGCTCGATGGCGCGGATGAGCACGGCGCTGCCCGGCAGGCAGACGAAGTTCAGGCACCAGTGCAGCCCGTGCGAGAGATAGACGTAAGCATGGCCGGGCGGGCCGAACATGGCGCGGTTGCGCCGCGTCTCGCCGCGAAAGCTGTGCGAGGCGGGATCGTCGCGCGCATAGGCTTCCGTCTCCACGATGATGCCGCCGACGCCGCCGACCCGCAGCGCCGCGCCGATCAGCTCCGGCGCGACCGCCACCGCCGGGCGCGTGAAGAATTCCGGGAGCGTACTCATTCCGGGACCAACAAAGCGTTTCGCGACGCCCGGTTCAAGCGTAGCGGCGCGGAAAGGTCGAAATGGCGTGCGCCGCGACCGACACGCCGAGGCGCAGGGCCTCCTCCAGGCCCGCGCCGCGCGCCAGCGCCGACAGCAGGCCGGCGTTGAACGTGTCGCCCGCGCCGACCGTATCGATGACGCGCACGGAAGGCGCCGTCACATGCAGCGTCTCGCCCGCGCCGTGGCAGGACACGCCCTGCCCGCCCCGCTTGATCACCAGCGCCCGGTCGCCGGAAAGGCCGGATGCCAGAAAGGCCGCCGCGTCCTCCGCTGCCATCCCGCCGCTCGCGCCGGCCGCCTCCTCCTCGTTGATCAGCGTCATGTCGGCAACGTGCAGCCACGCGGCGAAGGCCTTCCGCGCATCGCCGCTCCAGCCCTGCGGCGGCCAGCCCGGATCGATGGCGGTCCGCCATCCCCGGTCGCGCAGCGTTTCAAGCAGGCGCAGGGTGTCGGCCTCGATCTCCGGCATGAGGAAGCCGCCCGAAACGATTGCGAAGACTCCGCTTTCCGTCGCCCGGGGAATGCGCGCCAGCAGATCGTCCAGCCTCGCCCGCTGGAGATGGCCGGGCGTGGTGAAGAAGGCCCGGTCGCCGCCCTTGTGGACGATGCCGACCGTCACCGTCGTGTCGCAGTCGTCGACGATCCAGTCGCAGCATGCCGGATCGAATCTCTCGCGCAGCCACGCGCCGTTCGGGTCGTTGCCGGTCGAGGCGACGAAGAGATGCGGCACGCCAAGGCCCGAAAGTGCCAGCGCCGTGTTGCCGGCCGAGCCGCCGGCGCGCATCTCGCTGCGCTCGACCACCACCTCGGTGCCGACGGCCGGCCAGCCGTCCACCTCGCCGAGCACCAGGTCGACATTGGCGTTGCCGAGGACGAGGATCGACGGCGCGCTCACGGCGTCTCCCCGTCCGTGACCTTCGTCACCCGGCGGGGAAAGCCGAAATCCTCGACGCGGCGCGCCGCCGCCTCGATCACCAGCGTCTGCACGGCGGGGAGCAGCAGGAGCACCGCCGCCAGCCCCTCGGCGGCCGGCAACGCGACGCCGCGCGCGCCGGCGACGGGCGACTGCGGGCCGATGTCGAGCAGGATCGGCGACAGGCCGTAGGACGCGGCAGCCTCGGCCATCCGCGTCACCGAGCGGGCGTCCTCGCCCTGAGGGCGCGCCAGCACCAGCGCCGTGCTGTCCGAGAGCGCCTCCGCCGGCCCGTGAAGGAGCTGGCCGAGCTCCAGCGCCATGGCCGGCATGCGCGCCAGCTCCATGAAGGTCAGCGCGGCGGCCTCCATCGCGCCCAGCGCCTGCCCGCGCGAGGACAGGATCAGCGTGCGGCAGGACACCAGCGGCGCGAGCATCGCCTCGTCCGGCGCGAACGGGATCGGCGGGCATGATCGAGCACGTCGCGCAGCGCGGCGGCGTCGTGACCGAGATGTTTGAGGATCGCGGCGTGCAGCGCCAGCGTCACGACGATGCTGCGCGTCGCCGCGAACGCCTTTTCGCGCCCGCCTTGCCCGACCAGCGCCGGCAGCGCCCGCCCGAGCGTGCTGTCGGCGTTCATGGTCAGTCCGCACTGGTCTTTCCGCGACGGGTTGCGGCCCAGCCAGGCGGCGATCTCGCCGGATTCGCCCGACTGCGACACCAGCAGCGTGACGCCGTCGCGGCGCGGCGACGGCTGGCGCATATGCTCGGAGATCACCTCGGCCTGGGCATCGACGCCGAGCGCGCGGTAGGTGCCCAGAACCATGCGGTTCGCCCAGTGCGAGGCCCCCATGCCGAGCATGAGCAGCCGGCCGGTCTCGCGGATGCGCCGGGCGATCGGCAAGGCGTCCGGCAGCGCGCCATCATAGGAGGCGCGGGCGTCGGCATATTGCCGCGCCATCTCGCGCCTCAGAAGGGTCAGCCCGTCCTCAGCCACGGGGTCTCGCCACCGGCGGAACGTAGGTCTCCAGTTCCGGTGCGGGGAACCGCACCGTCTCGCCCAGTTCCGCCGAGCGATAGAGGCCCATCAGGATTTCGACCACCGCCAGTCCGTCGTGAAAAGTCTCGGATGGCGTCTCGCCCTTGCGAAAGCATTCGACCATGTGCCGGTTCTCGTCGGTGTAGCCGTAGACGCCCGCTTCGTCCTCCAAGACAGGCATCAGCCCCTGCTCGGCATTCTGCTTCTCGACGAGGTCCTCGCCCTCGGCGCCGGTCACAGCGCGCGACATGAAGATTTTCAGACCGGTGCCCCAGCGAGTTGAATTCCATCGCATACTCCGGACCCAGAAGTTCGAGCTGGATGCGAAGCCCGGCGCCCACATAGGCCCAGGACGTGCTGGCCTCGATCATCAGCGCGTTGCCCTCCGCGTCCTCCAACTCGACCGTGGCGCGGGCGAAATCCTCCGCCGGGCGGTTGCGGTAGTCGACGCCCGCGCCGAAGCGCTTCCTCAACTGGTCGGCGTAGTGCGGGCGCGTCGATTTCAGGTTGGCGACGGTGCCGTTGACGGCCTTGACCGTCAGCGATCCGCGCGGCGCGCCCGGCGCCGTCAGCAGGTGCCGCGCCACCTCGACCGAATGGCACATCATGTCGGACAGCACCCCGCCGCCCTGCATCTCGCCCTGCCAGAACCAGGGCTCGTGCGGACCGGAATGCTCTTCCGCCGCGCGCGCCAGATAGGGCCGGCCGGTGGTCGAGGCCGCCCGCCGCCAGACGATCTCCTTGCCCCGGATCACCGGCGTGGAAAACACCTGGTTTTCCAGATAGCCGTGGTTCAGCCCGGCATCCTCGGCCAGGCGCAGCATCTCGCGCGCCTCGGCCACGGTGCGCGCCAGCGGCTTCTCGCAGGCGATGGCGAAGACCGCGCTGCGCCCCGCCTTCACCTCGGTATGCAGCACGCGCATCACGTCGAGGCGCGTGTGGTTGGGCGAGCAGATCCAGACGGCGTCGACATCGCCGGCGCGAAGCAGGCTTTCGAGGCTGTCATGGGACGTGCATGTCCCGAGCCCGAGCTCGGCCGCACGCTTCACGATGCGCGCGCGATTGGCCGCGCTGCGGCTGAACACGCCGGTCACCTCGACATTGCGCACGCCGATCATCGACTTCAGGTGAAAATCGGCAATGAAGCCGCTGCCGACGAAGCCGACGCGCAGTTTTTCCTTCGGCAGGGTCGTCATGGATATCTCCTCAGTTCGAAACGGTTGCACGCGGCGGGGCCGTCGTGCCCCTCACCTTCAGCTCGGTGGCCAGCACCAGCGGACGGGCGGGCAACGCCTCGCCGGAAAGCATGCGGAGCAGCAGCCGCATCGCCTGCCGACCGATCTCGGCGCGCGGCTGGCTGACCGTGGTGAGCGGCGGAAACAGCGCTGCGCTGAGATAGATGTCGTCGAAGCCGACGACCGACACGTCGCCCGGCACGTCGAGCCCCGAACGCCGCAACTCGTGGATCGCCCCGAACGCCATCTCGTCATTGGCCACGAAGATCGCCGTGGGCGGCTCGGGCAGGTCGAGCAGCGCCCGGCACAGCGTCCGCCCCGTCTGCAGCAGATAGTCGCCGCGCTGCTCGTAGCCGTCGGGTACGGCCAAGCCCGCCTCCGCCATCGCCCGGCGAAAACCGTCGCGGCGGCGCTGCGACATCACCTCCGGCAGCGGGCCGGCGATATGCGCGATGCGCCGGTGACCGAGCCCGATCAGGTGGCGCACGGCTTCCGCGGCGGCCGCCTCGTTGTCGATCTGCACATGCGGGAAGCCGGACCCCTCGATCATCTCCAGCGCCACCACGACCGGCAATCCCTTCGGCAGGCGCTCGGCATAGCCGGGCGCGGAGGGCAGCTTGCCGGTCATCAGGATCATGCCGTCGGCATGGCCGTCGCGCAGCATGTCGAAATACTGCCGCTCGCGGTCCGGGTCGTTCTCGGTGTTGCCCATCAGAACCGAATAGCCGGCCGCGCGCGCCGCCGCCTCCACGCCCTTCAGGATTTCGAGGTAGAACGGGTTGCCGACGTCGCGCACCACCATCAGCACCGCCATGGCGCGCCGCGTGCGCAGATTGCGCGCGCTGACGTTCGGCCGGTAATCGAGCGCGCTCGCCGCGTCGCGGATGCGCGACAGCGTCGGCTCCGCCACCAGCCCGGTATCCGACAGCGCCCGCGAAACGGTCGCCGGCGAGACGCCGAGCCGCTCGGCGATGTCCTTGATGCGCGGGCGCCGGGTCATGCTCAGGCTCTCATGGCCTTGCCGCGCCCGTAGAACAGCATCAGCACCAGCAGCGTCGCCCCGAACACCATCTGCCGCCCGGATTCGTCGATGTTCACGGTGGTCAGGATGCTTTGCAGGATGACCAGCATGAAGGCGCCGGCCATGGTGCCCGTGTAGCCGCCCTTGCCGCCCGCCAGCGAGGTGCCGCCGAATACCACCGCGATGATCGACGGCAGCATGTACTGCTCGCCGACATTGGCGAAGGAGGAGCCGGAATAGCCGAGCAGGCAGATGCCGGCGATGGCCGCGAACACGCCCGACAGCATGAAGATGCCGATCCGCACCAGCCTGACCGGCACGCCTGCCATCCATGCGGCATGCTCGTTCGAGCCGATGGCGTAGACGCGCTGGCCGAAGATGGTGCGGTTGAGCAGCAGCGCCATCGCGACGCCGACCGCGATCCACAGCCAGATGATGCCCGGCAGGCCGAGAAGGAAAGGCTGGCTGACGAATTGCGACAGACCGGGCGCGGCGCGGCCGGACGGAATGCCCTGGCGGATGACGACCAGCAGCCCTTGCAGCACGCCCAGCATGCCGAGCGTCATCACCAGCGGCGGGATGCGCAGCAGCGTGACGCCCAGCCCGTTGAGCAGGCCGAACAGCGCGCCCGCGGCGACGCAGGCGAGGATCGCCAGCGGAATGCCGGCATCCGCGCCGTTCATCAGGTTGCCGGCGATGATGGCCGAGAGCGACACGACGCCGCCGACCGACAGGTCGATGCCCTCGCGCCCGCCGAGGATGACGAGGTTCTGGCCCGCCGCGACGATGCCGAGCAGCGCGGCCACGATCAGCAGCCGCAGGATCTGCTGGCCGGAGGCGAAGCCGGGCGACAGCCATTCGCCGAGCAGCAGCAGCCCGACGATCAGCAGCAGCGCGACCAGCAGCGGACGTTTGACGAGATCGAGGATCGCGTTCATGCCCGCGCCCTTCGCCCGACGATGACGCCGGCCATCAGCGCCACCAGGATGGCGAGGCCCTGCAAGAGGTTCTGCCATTCGGAGGGCGTGCCGACGAAATAGACCAGCGAGTTGATCAGCCCGATGATCAACGCGCCGAACACCGAGCCGACCACGGTGCCGTAGCCGCCGGCCAGCGCACTGCCGCCCAGCACCACGGCGGCGACGGAGAACAGCGTCATCTTGCCGCCGACCAGCGGGTCGCCGCTCGCCGTGTCGCCGGTGACGCAGAAGGCGGCGAGCGCGGCGAACAGACCGCACAGCGCATAGCCCTTCATGCGGATCGCGGTCACGGCCAGGCCGCTCTGGAAGGCGCGCTGCGCGTCGTCGCCGACGGCCAGCAGTTGCAGCGAAAGGCGCATGCGCACCAAAAGGCGGAGCAGCAGCGCCAGGACGACGACGGCATAAAAGACGAACGGGATGTCGAGGAAACGTCCGCCATAGGTGCGCCAGAAGGCCGCCGGAGCCGGCGTGCCCGCCACCGGCAGCACATAGAGCGCCAGCCCGGTGAAGAAGATCGAGGTCGCGAAGGTGGCGACGATCGCCTGCAGCCGCAGCGCCGCCACGACGACCCCGTTGATCAGCCCGCAGGCCAGCCCGACGAGCAGCCCGACGCCGATGGCGCCGAACACCGACAGCGCGCCGCCGCCCCAATGCTGCATCAGCACCACGATGACGACGTTGACCAGCGACAGGATCGCCCCCGCCGACAGGTCTATGTCGCCGGCATAGACGACATAGGTCTGCGCCACGGCCAGCAGCATCAGCGCCAGATAGGTCTTGGTCAGCCCGGTGATGCCGGCCATGCTGACGCTGCGCGGCTGGTAGAAGCCGTTGAGCGCCAGGAGCACGATCAGGATGAGCAGCGCCGGCAGGAACGGATAGCGCTCCACCCACCGCTTGAGGCCCGTCGATCCGGTCATCATTGCCGCCATCACGCCGCCTCGTAGGCGGCTTGGGTGAGGTTGAAGCGCGTGCGCGCCTCGCCGGTCAGCTCGCGCGTCACCCGCCCGCCGTTGAAGACGAGGATGCGGTCGGCATTGGCCAGCAGTTCGGCATCCTCGGACGAATAGAGCACGATGCCCAGCCCCTCCGCCGCCAGCCGGCGGATCAGGGCAAAAAGATCGGCCTTGGCCGACAGGTCGATGCCCTTGGTCGGGTCGTCGAGCAGCAGCACGTCGGGCCGGTCGATCAGCCAGCGCGCGATGACGATCTTCTGCTGGTTGCCGCCCGACAGAGAGTTGATGGGATGCGAGAAGCCGGCGAACTTCGTCCGCAGCGCCTCCACCGCCGCCTGCGCCTTCTGGCGCAGGGCCGCCGGATTCGCCAGATGAAGCCTTTGCCGCAAGGCATGGATCGGAATCACGTTTTCCAGGATCGGGCGGCCGTGGATCACGCCGTCGCGGCCCCGGTCGCCGGAGACATAGGCGAGCCCGCTGCGGATCGCCTCGCGCGGGCCGCGCGCCGCGAGCCGCGTCCCGTGCAGCAGGATCTCCCCCGACGCGACCGGGTGCGCGCCGAAGATGGCGCGCAGGACGCGCGACTGTCCCTGCCCGTGCAGCCCGCCGAAGCCGAGGATCTCGCCCTTGCGGACCTCGAAACTCACGCCGGAATAGCCGACCCCTGAAATGCCGCGGACGGCCAGCACCGTCTCGCCCTCGGCCACCGGTGCCGGCGCGGCTGCCTGCGCGCCCTGCCCCGCCTCCCCGACCATGTGACGCACGACCTCGGCCTGGTCCGTGTCGGCGATGCGCGCGGTCGCCACCGTCTCGCCGTCGCGCATGACGGTGACGCGGTCGCCGATGGCGAAAATCTCGTCCATCCGGTGCGAGATGAAGATCATGGCGCGGCCCTGGCCCTTCAGGTCGCGCAATATGTCGAAGAAGCGGTCGACCTGCGCGCGGTCCAGCGCCGAGGTCGGCTCGTCGAAGATCAGGATCGGCGCCTCGGTCGCCAGCGCCTTCATGATCTCGACCAGTTGCCGCTGGTCGGCGCGCAGGTTCTCCACCACCGCGTCGGTCGACAACCCGTCTCCCGCCACGCCGTCGAAAAGCGCGGTGTATCTTGCCGCCCGCCCGGACAGCGCGGCCCGGTCGACGAACAGCCCCGCCGTCACGGGCAGGTCGGGAAGAAAGATGTTTTCCGCCACCGTGCGATGCGCCGCCAGGCTGAGCTCTTGGTAGAAGATGCCGATGCCAAGCGAACGCGCCGCCTGCGGACCGGAGATCCGCACCGGCTGGCCGTCGATGGAAACCTCGCCCGCGTCCGGCCGCACGCTGCCGGCGGCGATCTTGCACAGCGTCGACTTGCCCGAGCCGTTCGAGCCGATCAGCACATGCACCTCGCCCGCCTCGACCTCGAGGTCGCCACGGCGAAGAGCCATTGTCGCGCCGTAAGCCTTGCTCACGCCGCCAAGCTTGAGTTTGGACATGAGACCCCGCTCCGATGGGGCGCGAGCGCGGGGGCGGCGAAAGGTCCGCGCGCCCCCGGCCCGGGAGGAACCCGTTACTTGAACAGCTTCTCGGCGTCCTCGATGGACAGCGAGCTGGTGTAGGAATAGTAGCCCGGCTTGCCGTCCAGCGCCTTGGCCACTTCTTCCAGGTTGGAGCTGTCGATGAAGGGGATCGGCAGGTACATGGCGTTCTTGTACTGGCCGGCCGTGGCGGGCTCCTTGAGCTCCTTCTTCTGCAGCATCAGCACCGCCACGTTGAGCGCCGACGCCATGACGCCGGGCGGGTTCACGGAGGCGCCGGAGTTCAGCTTGTCCTTGACCCAGATGTCGATGAAGTCCTTGCGGATCTCGCCGGTGGCCGCGATGTCGGTCTTCTTGGCGTCCATGATCGACTTCCACGCGCCGGCGGCCATGCCGTCCTGCACCCACACGCCGTTGAGGTCGGGATAGGTGGCGAGCAGGTTCTGCATCGCTTGCTGGCCCTGCGCCTGGTCCCAGTTGGCGTTGACCTCGTTGACGATCTTGATGTCCGGATATTTCTGGAAGACCTCGCGGTAGCCGGCGACGCGCATCTCGTTGGCCGGATGTCCGGCGACGCCGTTGATGGCCACCACGTTGCCCTTGCCGTTGAGGGTCTTGGCCAGCCACTCCGCGCCCGCCGCACCCCACGCCTTCTGGTCGATGCCGACATAGAGCGCGTCGGGCGACGACACCTCGGCGTCGGTGGAGATCACCAGGATGCCGGCTTCCTTCGCCTGCGCGAAGACCGGATCGAAGGCCGTTGGGCTGTTCGGGTTGATGATGATGGCGTCGACGCCCTCGCTGATGAAGTTGCGCACATGCGCGATCTGGCCCGGCACGTCGACATTGGCGCTCTGCACCACCACCTGGACGTTGTGGCCCTTCTCCTTCCACTTGGCGGCGGCGGCCTGCGCCTCCTCGATCATCTGGGTGCGCCACTCCGAGCCGACCCAGCCGTTGGACAGGCCGATCTTGAAGTCGTCGGCGCTGGCCGAGAAGGCCGTTACGGCGATGGCCGCGACGGTGGACAAGGCGATAGCGGTCAGTTTCCTCACGGTAGTCCTCCCTGTTTGATGACGGCAGGAAAGCACAGAATGAAATCGATTTCAATCAGGACGCGGCGGCTGCCGGCGAGGCTGGCCGGCAGCCGCGCTCGTCTTTATCCGACATTCCCCAAGTGGCCTGCCGCTTGACTTCAAGATCGCCTGATTTTGCT
>JAPUFC010000034.1 GCA_027492275.1 Mesorhizobium sp.
ATTTCATCCGTGTCGAGAACGCTGACATGCGCTTGATGTGTCAAACGGCCCGCAAAGTTGCCCCCCGATCGGCGTCCAATGTTGACCCCTTGAGTATGCTTCGCGGCGAGGAGGCGGCGCGGCGGAGCTGGTCTGGATTGCGCAGCCGCGCCGACTCCGGATCGGTGGTGTGCGGGGAACTCAGAGCCTGTTCTTGAAGCGCCAGCTCTCGTTGCCGGTCTCGACGATGTCGCAGTGATGGGTGAGCCGGTCGAGGAGCGCGGTGGTCATCTTGGCGTCGCCGAAGACGGACGGCCATTCGCCGAAGGCGAGGTTCGTGGTGACGATGACGGAGCTCTGCTCGTAGAGCTTGCTGACCAGGTGGAAGAGCAGTTGTCCGCCGGACTGGGCAAAGGGCAGATAGCCGAGTTCGTCGAGGACGATGAAGTCCATGCGTGCGAGATAATCGGCCATGCGGCCCTGGCGGCCGGTGCGGGCTTCGGCCTCGAGCTTGTTGACGAGATCGACGACGTTGAAGAAGCGGCCTCGAGCACCGGCACGGATGCATGCCCGGGCGATCGCGATGGCGAGATGGGTCTTGCCGGTCCCAGTCCCGCCGACGAGGACAACGTTGCGCTGGTGCGCCAGGAAGTTGCCGCCGGCGAGATCATGAACGAGGGTCTCGTTGATCGGGGTTCCGTCGAAGGCGAAGTCGGCGACATCCTTGGCGAGCGGCAGCTTGGCGATGGTGATCTGATACTTGATCGAACGAGCCTGCTTCTCGGCGATTTCGGCGGCGAGGAGGTCGCCGACGACGCGCTGCGGCTCGTGCTGGCGCTTCACCGCCGAGGCGATGATCTCGTCGAAGGCGGCCTTCATGCCATAGAGCTTGAGCTCGCCCATGGTGGCGAGAATCTCCGAGCGTTCCATCACACGGCTCTCCTGAGGCTGTCGTAGCGGGCACAATCGGCGGCAGGCTCATGGTGCAGGCGCAAGGCATCGGGCGTCATGATCGTGATCGCTGCCGCCGGCTCGCGGCGCCGGGCCAGGATGTTGATGATCACGTCGGCGGAGTGGACGCCTTGCCGCAGAGCGTCCGCGCAGGCGGCTTCGACGGCGGACAATCCGTCGCTCAGCACCGCGGTGAGGATCTCAACCATCTGCCGGTCGCCGTCTTGAACGGCCGCGAGCTTGCGCCGGACCCGGTCGATCGCACCGGGCAAGACCCAGTCCTTGAAGGGCGCTCCGTTCCGCAGGGCGCCCGGCTTGCGAGCCAGTACCGGGACATAGTGCCAGGGATCGTAGATGGTCTGGTCGCGGCCATAGCAGCGGGGATGCTCGCCGACGATACGCCCGTCCTGGCGCAGCTCGATCCGATCGGCATAGGCGCGGATCTCGACGGGGCGCCCGACCGCACTCGCGATGACCGAGTACTTGTTGTTGTCGAAGCGCACGAGACAGGTCTTCGACACCGAGGCTGGCAGTGAGTGGAAGCCGTCGAACCGCCCCGCGTAAGGCACCAGGCTCGGGCGCTCGGCTTCGAACATCTCCCAGATCGTGCGGTCACGTTGCTCCGGATGGCGGTGGGCCTTGGCGTAGCGGAGCACCTGATCCAGCAGCCAGGCGTTCAACTCGTCGTAGTTCTTGACCCGCAGGCGCGGGGCGAAGAAGCGCTCGCGCACGAGCCCGACCTGGTTCTCGACCTGCCCCTTCTCCCAGCCCGAGGCTGGCGTGCAGGCGACAGGGTCGACCAGATAGTGGCTGCACATCTGCTGGAAGCGGCGGTTATAGGCCCGCTCCTTGCCGACGAAGATCGTCTCCACCGCGGTCTTCATGTTGTCGTAGATGCCGCGCGTGCAGGCGCCCTTGAAGAAGGCGAAGGCGCGGTCATGGGCGTCGAAGACCATCTCCTGGCTCTCGCGCGGATAGGCCCGTACGAACAGCATGCGCGAGTGACAAAGCCGGACATGCGCCACCTTCACCTGGGTCGTGGCGCCATTGATGACGACGATCTCGTGGCTCCAGTCGAACTGGTAGGCCTCGCCGGGCGCGAAGCTCAAAGGCACATAGGCGTCGGCTGTGACGGCGGATTGCTCGCGGCGCCAGCCTCGCGCATAGCGACGAACGGCATCGTATCCGCCCTCGTAGCCGAGATCCCGCAGCTCTTCAAAAAGACGGATCAGCGTCAGGCGCTCGCGGGCCGGCTTGCCGTTGTTCGCCATCAGCAGCCGATCCAGCTCAGGGCGCCAGGGCCCTATCTTCGGCTGCGGCTGAACCTTCCGCTCATACTCGAACGACGTCGCGCCAGAGCGCAGCACCTTGCGCACCGTGTTCCGAGAGACGTGCAGCTCGCGGGCGATCTCCTTGATCGTCTTCCCGCGGATCGAAAACTCGCGCCGGATCCGCGCAATCGTATCCACGCCCTTCATCCCCCGCCCGCCCATCCGAAACCAGGACGGACAGTCTCACCGAAACCGGCTCAAGGGGGTCAAAGTTGGACGCCGATCCCCCGCCTCATGGGGTCAAACTTGCACGCCGAAACACA
>JAPUFC010000035.1 GCA_027492275.1 Mesorhizobium sp.
GCCGCGCCAGTTCCTGCACATGCATGAAGCGGTTCTCGAAGATCGTCTCGGTGATGCGCGAGCGCCCGTTGGCCATGGTCATCAGACCCATGAACTGCGCCTGCAGGTCGGTCGGGAAGCCGGGGAAGGGCTCAGTCGTCACGTCGACGGGACGGATGCCGTTGCCGTTGCGGGTGACGCGCACGCCGTCTTCCAGCGGCGTCACATGCGCGCCGGCCTCGACCAGCACGTCGAAGGCGTTCTGCAGCAGATCGGCCCGCGCGCCTTCCAGCACCACGTCGCCGCCGGCCATGGCCACGGCCATCGCATAGGTACCCGTCTCGATGCGGTCGGGAATGACCCGGCAGCGCGCGCCCGACAGCGAATCGACGCCCTCAATGGTGATGGTCGAGGTGCCGGCCCCGGAAATGCGCGCGCCCATGGCGTTCAGGCAGTCGGCCAGGTTGACGATCTCCGGCTCGCGCGCCGCGTTCTCCAGCACCGTCTCGCCTTTGGCCAGCGAGGCGGCCATCAGCGCGACATGCGTGCCGCCGACGGTTACTTTCGGAAAGGCGTGGCGGTTGCCCGTCAGCCGCCCGTTCCGGGCCCTGGCCACGGCGTAGCCGCCTTCGATGTCGATGTCGGCGCCGAGCGCGCCAAGCACCTCCAGCAGCAGATCCACCGGGCGCGTGCCGATGGCGCAGCCGCCCGGCAGCGACACCCGCGCCTCGCCCATGCGCGCCAGCAGCGGGCCGATGACCCAGAAGCTCGCCCGCATCTTCGAGACGAGCTCGTAGGGCGCGGTGGTGTCGACGATGGTGCGGGCGGTGAAGTTGATGGTGCGCGAATAGCCCTCGTTCTGGCGCTCGCGCCGGCCGTTCACGGAATAGTCCACGCCGTGGTTGCCGAGGATGCGGATGAGCTGTTCCACGTCGGCGAGATGCGGCACGTTCTCCAGCGTCAGCGTGTCGTCGGTCAGCAGCGAGGCGATCATCAGCGGCAGCGCCGCGTTCTTGGCGCCCGAGATCGGTATGCGGCCCTTGAGTTCGTTGCCGCCGACGATCCTGATCCGGTCCATGAAAATACCTTCCGGCAAACGCCGTGATTCTGGCAAGAGAGCGAACGATCCGTCTAGAGCATCGCGCCGTCCGGTTCAAGGAAGCGCCCTTATCCGGCGTTTTCAGGGCCATTTTCGCGCTCGCCGGTCGCCGTGGCGGCCTCTTCCTGCGCGCCTGCTTCGTCCTGCGTGGGGGGCTCGTCTTGCCCGGCGATCCGGTCGCGCGAGCGCGCCTGCGTCTTTCGCCGTTGCAGGTTCTGGCGCAGGGCTTCGGCCAGCCGCGCCCTCTGCCCCTTGGGTTTGCTGGGTCCGTCCTGCCTGCCGCTCATTCGTTTCGCCGTCGCGATTGGTCGAAGCTCCGACTGCGCCGCCGGCCCGCCGCGCCTCGATGTTCCGAGGCAGGATTCCATACTCGGCGCCTCTTCGCAAACACCCGGAAAAGGTGCCTTGCGCTGCCCGGAGCGATGTGGCAGAAGTCCGCCGCACTCGACAGGCTGCGGTAGCTCAGTGGTAGAGCACTCCCTTGGTAAGGGAGAGGTCGAGAGTTCAATCCTCTCTCGCAGCACCATTTCGCAAGCGGTTTTCAGCCCGAAGGCTCATCGGACGACGCGGCTGTTCGCCAAGGGCGTCCGCCGCTCTTCTCGCCTGCCGGATAGGATGCTTGTCCGAGGAGGGGCCGCGCCTCGCGCGACCCGGTTTCGCGGCTCAGGCGCCGAGGTCGCCCAGCGCCAGGTCGATGCCCGGAATGTCCATCGTGAACTGCACGACCTGACCGTCGAGGCGCGTCATGTCGATGCGCGCCTTCTTCGCCCCCTTCATCTGGCGCACCATGTTCGGCGTCAGCTCGACCCGCGCCTTGCAGCCCCTCGACGTGCACTCGACATAGTCCGCCTTGACCGGCTTGCCGTCGTCCAGCGTGACCACGACGCCCGGCTGCACCAGCACGTCGGTCAGCGTCAGGAACTCCGCCAGCAGCTTGCCTTCCTTGTTGCGGCCGAACACCCATACCAGCAGGTTCTGGTTGTTCTGCTTGTTGATGACGCGGAACGAGGCCGTGCACACCTTGGCGGGCGGCGTGCCGCCCTCGTTGCAGGTCACGGTCCAGCCGCCATGGGTGGTGGTGGTCGTCGTCGTGCTTGTCGTCGGCATGGCTGCTTTGTTCTCCGGCGCGGCCGCCTGGGCGACCAGTGTGGGCTGCTTCCCGGCGGGCGCTTCCGGGGCAGGCCGCGCGGACGCCTCCGCATGCGCCTCCGGCGCCTTCAGCAGAACCGGCGCGAGCTGCACCACCGCGAAGCTCCCGAGGCCGATCACGGCCAGCGACAGCAGGGAAACGAGGAGGCGCTTCATGGATCGCCTTTCGATGCGAGAATCCTGTGGACGGACCTCGCGACCCGGACGGTTGTCCGTCCGTCCCCCGACGCCCGGCATTCTCATAATGAAGAATGTCGTCCGAGGCAATGTGTGGCTTTCTTGCCGGAGCTGAAGGGTGGAATTCGCCCGCGCCTGACCGGTTGGCGCGGATTGGAGGGCCGCCAGCCGCCAAACTGTGTCGTGAACGCAACAAAACCCAAAACAATCGTTAATTGTGCGGGTGGCCTCCGGGAGTTTCCGTCGATCCGGTTGACACATGCCCCTGCGGCATCGCAGGAGTCCGGTGACTTGGATTCCGCGCGCCCGCTTTTGAGGTGCGTTGCGACTTTATAAGAAGGGGTGGGCATAGATGCTGAGGATTTCGGGCAAGGCCGGCGCGGCGGGGATCGTCGCCAGGATGGCGCGCAGGAACAGGGCGCTTCTTTCAGGTACGGCGCTGACCGCCTTCGTCGCGGCGGGTATGTTCTCGCCGATGTCGGTCGAGCAGGTGAGGGCCGCCAGCGAATGCGGCCCGATCCCGGCGGGCGCGCCGAACGGTTTCACGGTGAGCTGCGGCACCGGCCCGGGGCCGGGCTATAACAGCGGCATCGTTTACGGGACCGCGCAGACCAACAATGCGACGGGTAACCTCATCTTCGATTTCACCAACACGCCGGCGGTCGGCCCCAGTTCAGGCAGCAACCGCAGCGCCGTGCAGATCACGACCTCGGGTGCCAGCCGCAGCCTTGATATCAACATCAAGCAGGAAGGTGTGGGCGCTGCGCCGAGCTTCACCGGCGCGAATTCCAGCAGTTTCAATCCGATAAGCGCTGCGTCGTACGAAGCCAGAATATCCAACGGCTTCCAGGCCAGCACCAATGGCACCGGCGCCGGCATCCTCTTCGACGTGAACCAGAACTTCGATAGAAATGGGGAGAATAACGGCAGCGGCGCCACCTTCCAAGGCGGATCGCTGTCGAGCATCACGGGCAATCATACCGCCAACGGTATTTCCCTTTCGACAGGTGGCGCGAATTCGGCGATCGTCGCCAACGTGGCCAACGCGACGATCAATGGCGGCACCGTCTTGTCCGCTTCCGCGTCGCACAGCGCGCAAGGATTTGCGATCGGGACCACCGGCAGCAACTCGGGCGTCACGCTCAACCTCGACAATGTCGATGTAAACGGCGGCACCATTTCCGGCGGTATTGGCGTTGCTCACGGCGTGGGCATCACCACGACCGGCAGCGATTCCGCCGTCAATCTCGAACTTGATGGCGGCACGAACATCAATGGCGGCACCGCCTCCGGCTTGGCCGCAGGCACGGCGCACGGCGTCAATATCGTCACCACCGGTGCCAATTCCGACGTCACGTTCAAACTTCTGGATGGAACGGTCGATGGTGGAACCGGCCAGACGAGCGGCCATGGCGTCAATATTTCCACCAACACGGCCGATTCGGACGTCACCTTCGACAGCGCGGCAAACACCAGAATCAGTGCGACCAACGGTGAAGGCGTTCGCATCCAGACCAATGGCGGCGACATAAAGGCGGACGGGACGATCAACGGTACCATCGAGACCACGACGACCGTTGCCGGCGTTGGCATCGGCACCGGCTTTGCCGCTCTCGCGGGCGGCGGCGGCGACTCGCTTGTCCACGTGGGGACCACGGGCGTCGTTCGCGGGTCGGGCGCCGGCATTGTCGGCACGGCGAACGGAGCTGGCGTTGTCGACATCGACATCGACGGTCAAGTCCAGCAGACCGGCACGACGGCGCTTCCGCTGACCACCTTCCTGCCCGTCGGCGTTGCCGGTATTGGCGCAGGCAGCGGCAGCGTGGATGTATCGTCCAGCGCGGGTAGCTCTATCTCGCAGATAGGCTCGACCCCGGCGGTCGGCCCGGCCGATCCCATCAAGGGCATCGGCATGCTGGCTCTCAACACCGGCACCGGGACCGCGACCGCGACAGCCAATGGTACTGTCTTGGCGACGGGCATCGGCGTCGCCGCGATCGCCAATGGAAACACCGCCACGACGAATGTCGGCGGCAACGTTCTCGTTGGCGGTGGCGCGGGCGTCAGCCCGCTCGGTGCGCTCTCGCTCGGCTCGATCGACCTCACGGTCGGCGCCATGGCGGTGTCCGGTAACAATGCAGCCGCCGTCAACATTCACGGCGGCAACATCAATGGCGCCAATTTGGCCGGCAGTTCGCCGGATATCGGCGGCATGGCAGTTGCGCTGGGCGGCACGGCCGACGCAACGGTCGATGTCGGAGACGGCTTGGCTGAGGCATCGATCGTCAATGCGAATGAGCTTGGCCTGCTGGCGCTGAACCTCGGCAGGGGCGACGCGGTCATCGACACCTCGGACCTCGCTCCGGACAATGCCGATCCTGACCTGGATCCGCAGCGCAACGTCGTCAACTCCGGCGGCATCGGCGCCATGGCGCTGGCGCTTGGCGGCGGCGACGCGATCATCAACACCGACAACAGCACGGTGAATGCGGACAGCGTCGGCCTGATCGCCGGTGGCGTGAACGCCACGGTCGATGCAGGCACGGTGGTTGTCGCCAATGGCAGCGGCGTGTTCGCCGTCGCTCTCGGCGGCAATGCGCTGGTCAACTCACATGAGGAGATCGTGGCCAACGGCATCACGGCCATCGGCGCTTTCGCCACAGGCAACGTCACGGTCAACCTCAACCCCGATGATGCGGACTACGATCCGAACACCGATGTGGCCAATGTCCGCAACACCGGCGGCCTCGGTGTTCTCGCCGTCGGCGGCGGTCTGACCAGTGTCCAGGGCACCAACAGCTTTGTCGCGTCGGACGGCACGGGCATCGTCGCCATCGGCGCGACGGTCGACGTCGACTCCGGCCTGGTTCGCTCCGAAAACGGCAGCGGTATCCTGGCGGCGGCCTTTGGCGGTGCGGGCGACGTGACGCTGCACAACGATGTGATCGCCAACGGCCTGGCCGGTGTCGGCGCCTTCGCGACCGGCAATCTGAACGTCGACACGCAGGGCAACGACGTCACGAACACCAACGCGGGCGGCACCGCCGGCATCGGCATCGGCGCGATTTCGTTCGAAACCGCCACCGTCGACTCGCAAGGGGGCCAGGTCACGTCGGACGCGACCGGCATCCTGGCCTTCGGCGAGAATGTTGTCGTGGACTCCGGCGCGGTGACCTCCAACAACGGCAGCGGCGTGGTGGGCACGGCCTTCGGCGGCGACGCCACGGTCAGGACGCATGACCTGATCCAGGCCGACAGTGGCCTGTTCGGCGCCTCGGCGATCTCCTTCGGCGGCAACGCCACCGTCAGGGTCGGCGGCGACATCGACCCGCCGCTCATCGGCGCCAACGCCGTCACCTTCGGTCCGGGCCTCGCCCATGCCGACATCCTGGCTGGCGTCAGCGTCGAGGCCGACATCATCGGCGTCAATGCCGCCAATTTCGGCACAGGCAACGTCCTGGTCGACATTGGCAACAACGCCACGATCGAATCCGGCGGCGTCGGCATCCTGGCGACCAAGGCGTTCGGTGCGGGCGGCGTCACGATCAACGTCGAGACCGGCGCCCGGGTGGAGGGCGACGTGTCCGGCGTCGTGATCCTGGCGGGCACGCCGGGCGCGACGGACAACGCCGCCGTGCTCAACAATGACGGCACGATCCAGGGCAATGGCTTCCTTTCGCCGGTGATCTTCGCGCTGACCGATGGCGGCGTGACCATCAACAACACGGCCAACGGCGTCATCCGCGGCGAGGAAACCGAGGCGGGCACGCTGATCGGCACGACCGGCGATCCGCTCGGCGCGTTCGAGCCGGCCATCGTCACGGCCGGCGGCGGCGCCCTGGTCAACAATGACGGCGAGATCCACGGCTCGGTGGCGTTCCTGTCCGGCGAGGACAACGCCTTCAACAACACCGGCCTGTGGAACACCGGCGGCCTGAATTTCCTCGGCTTCGGCGGCAACGACGCGGTGAACAACACCGGCACCGTCCGCACCCATCTGCTGACGGTCTTCGCCGGCCTCGAGGACTTCAACAACGAGGGCGGTCTGCTGACCGCCCAGGACGGCGTGATCAACGACGTGACGGTGACGACCGGCAATTTCAACGGCCGCGACCTCGCCGATCCGCTCGCGGCCGACAGCGTGCTGGCCTTCGACGCGACGCTCACCCCGGGCGGCGTGGCCGATCTGCTGGTGGTTGGCGGCAACGTCACCGGCGCGACGCTGATCGACGTCAACGATCTCGACGGCGGTCCGGGCCTGTTCACGGGCAATGACGATGCCATCCTGTTCGCGCTTGTCGACGGCAACACCGACACGACGAACTTCTACACCAATGGCGGCATCGACAAGGGCCTGTTCCGCTACGACGCCTACCTGCGCGACGTGCCGCTCGGCGATCCGGACTTCAGCGAGTGGGTGCTGGCCTCCACGCTCGACCGCGAGGCCTACGAGTTCCCGGTCATCGGCATGGGTGCGCAGAACCTCTGGCACGCCTCGACCGGAACTTGGCTCGACCGCACCGCGGACCTGCGTTCGGCCTTCGGCGAAACCGGCTCGGGAATCGTGGATCCGAAGAACGAGGGTGCGTCCGCGGCGGTTGCCGGGAACGTGACCCCCGGTGCCTGGCTGAAGCTGTTCGGCGGCACGGCGGAGCGCGACTTCTCCAACACCTCCGCGCCCACGCCGGGCCTGCTCGGCCCGAGCTACACCTATGACAGCAAGTGGAACCAGGATCACTATGGCTTCATGGTCGGTCTCGACGGCGGGCGCGAGAGCCTGACGGCGAGCGGCCAGAACCAGGCCTGGCTGGTCGGCATCATGGGCGGCTACACCGGCTCCAACCTCGACTTCGGCAATTCGGATACGGATGTCGACTACAAGGTCGGTTCGATCGGCGCCTACGTGACCTACCTCAACGGCGGCTTCTTCGCCGATGCGGCGCTCAAGGCCGACTTCGGCAAGATCGACTACAGCTCCGACCTCGGCGGCGGCTTCGGCGACTCCTTCAGCACCGACTTCAAGTCCGTCGGTGTGACGGTCGATACCGGCTACCGCTTCAACGGCGCCACCGGCTGGTTCTTCGAGCCGAAGGCGACGCTGTCCTACGTGCGCACCACCTATGACGACGCCGTCGTCCTCGGCACGGGCGTGTCCATCAACGACGCCGACAGCCTGCGCGGCCGCCTCGGGGCCCGTCTGGGCACCCAGATGGTCAGCAACGGCAACATCATCGAGCCGTGGCTCGAAGCCAGCGCCTGGCATGAGTTCAAGGGCGACTACACCGCCACGCTCACCAGCAACGGCTTCAACCTGCCGGTCAGCTACGATGTGGGCGGTACCTTCGGCGAAGTCGCCGGCGGTGCGAACTTCATCAATGTCGGCAATGGCTGGAGCGGCTTCGCCAAGGGCGCGGTGCAGTTCGGCGATGACAGCTTCCTCGGCTTCTCGGGCAATCTGGGCGTGCGCAAGACCTGGTAAGCCTGCCGCTGATCGCGTTGAAAAGCCGGGACCTCGTCCCGGCTTTTCTTTTTTCGGAATGGTGCGCCCCGCGTCGTTCGGTGTCGCAGGCCCGTCTCGTTGGTACCGGCGACATTTCGGGGGCTCAAGGAACTGTCTTCCGGCGAAAGGGCATATCCTGCGAGGAGGGCCTGGCCGAACCGACGGTCCGGCATCACCAAGGTCGCCCTCTGGCCAACGCACCAGCAGTGAAGCGCCGGCAAAAGAACAACATGATCATCCGGCCGGTCGTCTTCGCCGCCTTGTGGCGGGCCATCGGGCCGGATGCGTTCGGGCCGGCCTTCGGCTCGACACCTGCCGATGCGATACGGATCGGCCACAGTCGAGGATTTTGAACCGTTTTGGGCATCCTTCCGCAGGACGGGTCAAGCCGAAGACGATCTTGATCAGCCGCCACCCTGCCGACGTTTTCAGCGGCGGTTTCGGCATCCCAAATCTATGGAGGCGCGGCGGCTTGTTGCCGGATAGCCGCCGAAGCGGCGCCGGAGCCAGATGTTTCGACAGCGGTCCGTGTGTGGCGAGAAGCCGAGGGGCGGGGATCTGAAGGGACCGTGACGGTCTTCACCGGGGACGGAACTCCGTCGAACGCGCCACCTGCGCGTCATGAGGCTGCGTCTTGCCCGGATGCCCGGCGGCCCTGCCTGCGCTTTCGAACGATGGTCGCGGACGGCGTTCCCGTCGCTCACTCGGCCGGCGATGCCTGCGCGCCGTTCCTGCGCCGCAGCAGGCGCAGGACGGACCCGTCCAGCCCGGCAAGGCTCTTGGCGGACCGGCGCAGCATGAAGGCCATGAACAGGAAGGACACCGTGGTTGCCGAGACGGCGCCCAGGATGCCGAGCGGCGGAATGAGCGCGAAGAAGCCGAGGGCGCGGATCGCCACGGTCGCCGCCATGATCGAGAGATAGCGCCCCTCGTGCCCCGTCAGCATGAGGATGGAGCCGCACGAGCCCGCCGCCGCGATGGCGCCGGTGCCGAACACCAGCAAGGCCAGCGCGGAGTAGTAGGGCACATAGGCCTCGTTGAAGATGGCCAGGAAGAACTGTCCGCCGGCGAGAAGCACGACAAGCCCCGCCGCCACGAAGGCCGCGGTCAGCATGGCGACGGAATCCATGAGCCGGTTCAGCGCCGTGAACTCGCCGCGATAGTAGAGGTCGGGGATGTGGCGCGTCGAGAACATGTGCATCGTGTCCGACGCCGTCGCGAAGGCATTCGCCAGCCGCGTCGTCACGAAGTAGCCGCCGGCCACCGCCGGGCTCATCAGATAGCCGATGATCAGCACGTCGAGATACTGGTTGGTCGCCTCCAGCCCGTTGGAGATCCACAGCTTGAGCGAGCGCGAGCGCCAGTCGGCCAGTTCGAAGCGCGGCTTCAGCGCGCGCATGCCGGGATAGAGCTGGCCGAGACGCCGGCGGATCAGGGCGAAATGGATGGCGAGCGCGGCCAGCCCGCCGGCGGCGAACAGCAGGAAGATCGTGCTGACCTCAGCCGGCTGTCCGCTGACCAGCCGCTCGGCGAGGTAGAGGATCGCGGGCGCGACCACCAGCAGGTTTCCGTAGCCGTCGCCGGAGCCGACGCCGATGGCCGTGCGCACCAGGTGCGAGGAGGTCAGCGAGGCCGCCTGCGCGGTCATGTAGAGCGTGACGGCGAGCGCCAGCAGGACCGTGTAGGTCGAGGCCGTCCACAGGAAGAAGCCGGCGCCGACCACCGCGCATCCGAGCAGGCAGGCGAGCATGGCGTAGAGCAGCGCGCCTTTGAGCCGTGCCGGGTCGCCGGCGGCGACATATTCGTTCCAGGAGCGCATCAGCAGCATCTGCTGGCCGAAGGTGGCGATGATGCAGAACAGGCCGGCGGCCGAGAACAGGATCGAGAACACGCCGAACTCGACCGTGTCCATGACGCGCGCCGCGAGCATCACCAGAAGGAAGTTGAGGACGATGACCGACGCCTTGAGCAGGAAGACGCCGGCTATACCGCGCATGGCCGGGTCGGCGGCCAGCCGGCCCAGTCGTTCCATGGCCTGGCCGATCGGCGAGCGGCGCATGCTGTCGTCCCCGGAAAGCTCAGCGGACATTGCGCGCCAGTGTCCGCAGCCTGTTCTTCAGCGGCTTGGCGTGGTGGTAGATCATCGCCACGGCCGCGCCGCGCAGGGATCGCGCGGAGGTCACGTTGTGCACGGGGGTCTCCGCGACGCGGAAATGGCTCTTGTAGCCCGTGTTGCCGAGGCCCATGTCGAACTGCCTGAAACCTTGTTCATGGCGGATACGGATCACCTGATAGAGAATCTGGATGCCGAGCGAATATTTGCCCAGCGTTTCGGTGTCTGCACCGATCAGCACGGCGTGGAAATGGCCGTCGCCGGCCAGCCCGAACAGCACGGCGACCGGCTTTCCGGCCGCATAGCTCACATAGGCGATCGCCTCGCCTTGGCGCGCGGCCTCGATGGCGTAGTCGCGGTAGAACTCGAAATAGGGCGCCTGGCCGAACAGATCGTCCGCGAAGCGGCCCTTGCGGGCCACGCGCAGGAAGTCGAAGGCGGCGCGGATCTCGGCCTCGCCGGTCACCGCGCGGTGCTCGTAGGGGCCGCCCTCGCGGTCGAGCTGGCGCTGCAGCCGTTCCAGCTCCTTGGTGAACTTGCGGCGCATGGTCGTGCGGCGCCAGTCGTCGAACTTTTCGTCCACCTCCATGGAGTAGGCGGCGTTCTCGCCCACGCTGCCGTGCGCGCCGGGAAACAGACGCGCGACGTCGAACCCGTCGGAGCGCATCTTGCGGAACATCAGCAGGTCGCAATCCGCGAGCTCGTCGCGGATCGTGCGCAGGAGGCCGGCATCGGCCGCGATCATCTCCAGCGTTTCGGGATCGCCGACGACGGCGTTGTAGTCGCAGACGCCGAAATCCGCCGGCTGGAGGATGCGCAGGCCGCGCGCCCGCTGGATGACGAAGGGGAACACGGCGACCAGCTCGCCGCTGCCGCGCGTGCGCAGCGTCAGCGTCCGCTGGCTGGCCGACAGGGCCGGCGCCAGCCGCTGGTGGATCATGTGCAGCCACAGCGGCGCCTGGAAGGCGGTCGCCCGCCCGGCCCGGTAGAAGGAACGGTACTCGTCCGACAAGAAATCGAAACGCGGCTCCAGCCTGACGTCGACGTCGAGCCGCAGGGCCGTCTTGTCCACCGAGAGCATGTCGGTACCTACCACTTGCGCCGGACGATCAGTCTATGCTCGCCCGGCCGCCTTCGGCGTTGACGTCGATGCGGAAGTCGCGGCGCTTCACCACGTCTCCCTTGATCTGGCGGCCCATCTTCTTCCACATGAAGGCGGCCGCCGCCTTGGGATAGACGTGCAGGCCGGCGGCCTTGGTCGACCCGTTGCGCCAGCCGATCGTGCGGCGCAGCACGCCGTTGCCGTAGTTGACGGCGTAGGCGTTCCAGATGTCCCTGGTCCAGTGCTCGGTCGTCACCGAGATGTTGAGGCAATCGTGGTTCTGCACCCGATGCGGGGCGTAGAGCGGCCAGGTGATCATCTCGCCGGGCTTGAGATCGACGATGGTCGAGTAGTCGTCGAACCAGCGCTCGTAGCGCATGTCCTCGCTGGTCTCGCGCAGCACGATCTTCTCCACGCTCTCGGGCGTGATGAAGCTGTCGGAGCGCGGATAGAGGTAGACGCTCTTGCTGCCCTCGATCTGCCACAGGCCCTGGCCCTGGATGTCGGCGTGGTAGAACACGTTGGCGTTGGGCGACGAAATCAGGATGCCGAGGTTGCGCTTGCTGGTCTTGAAGCCCGGCATGCGCGCCTCGAACTCGTCGAAGATGCGGTCGAGCAGCGCGTTGTATTCGGGGGCCCATTCCATCACGTTGCGGATGTTCATCCACATGCGGCCCTTCTCGATGGCGCGGATCGCGTCCATGCCGCTGGAAGCGCCGAGCTCGCCTTCCATCGTCTTGGGGTCGTCCACCGCCACGCCGCGCGCCCTGAGGCCGAAATGGCTGGGCGGGCAGCGCTCGATCACGCGGCCCAGCGCCTCGCGGGTGAACAGGCCGGTCTCGGCCAGCCGGTGTTTCAGGCGCACGATCTCGGCGCCGAACAGGCTGGCGTGGCGCGGCTCCCAATTGGCAATGATGTCCTGATTGACGACCATCGAGTTCACTGTCGCACACTCCGTGACATGGGCGCCGTGTCGCGCCCGGGATCAGAACTGCCTGCGAGCGAAAGGGCCGAGGCATATGAAATCTGATCCTGATCTAATCAGGAACTATGCCAAATGGGTAAATGATCGTGTTTAACGAAAGGTGAGAGTTAATATTCGGTTACGACGACACGGAGAATGCCGGTAAATTTTCCATGGTTAACGCTTCGTGACCGCGTGGCGGTCACGAGATGCTGCGCGAGGCGGGCGCGATGTCGACGCTTTCGCGCTGCGCTTCCTCCTTCAGCGACTTCGCCAGCATCAGCAGCGAAGTCGACGCCGGATGACGCCGCGGCGCCGCTTCGTTGTCCCGCGCCGGGGCAGGGGGCACGGCTTGCGCCGGGGTCTCGTCGATCGCCTGCGTGTTGGCCGCCATCGGCACGGCCGGAGTCTCGGGCGCCGGCGTGACGGCGGGTGCGGCGTCGACGGCGGGTTGAGCCGGCTCTGCGTCCTCTTCCACTTCGCGCCGCCTGGGCGAGGTCAGGCCCTGCCGCAGCGCCAGCCCGATCGTCGCCGCGGCCGCGCCCAGCAGCGCCAGCAGCGGCGCGACCAGCGCCGTCGACGGCTTGCTGGAGCGCAGCGGCGGCACGGCTGGCGAGACCACGCGCACATTGTCGTTCTTCAGCTCGGCAAGCTCGTCGGTCGCCTTGTTGCGGCTGAGGAAGCTCTCGTAGATGTTGCGGTCGGCCGCCGCCTCGCGCCGCAGCGCCTCGAGCCGGACCTCGTCGGATTCGGTCATGGCGACGCCGGAGCTCAGGCCGGAAATGTCCGCCTCCAGCTTCTTCTGCTGCGCCGCGGCCACGTCCAGCGCGCCCCTGAGCTGGTTGACCAGCAGCGCCCGCTCGCTGCCGATCTGCCGGTCGACGCCCTCGATCGCGCGCCGCGTGGCGGCGATGCGCGGATGGCGCGGGCCGTAGGTCAGGTTCTGCTCCTCCAGCGTCTGCATGAGCTGCGCGCGCTGCTGGCGCAGGAAGGCGAGCTGCGCCGGCTCGCCGTTGCGGCCGTCGGACAGCACCACCGACGAATTGCTGGCGTCGAGCTGCTGCTGGTAGCGGGCGCGCGCCTCCTCCGTCGCCGTGCGCGCGGCGGCGAGCTGGGCGCTGAGTTCGGCCAGCTGCCTGCGCTGCAGCGTGCTGCCGCCGTCGACATAGACCAGGCCGCGCTGCGCGGCGAAGTCGGCGACGGCCTTCTCCGAGGCGTCGAGCTTGCGGCGCAGCTCCACCAGCCGCTGCGAGAGCGCGCGCGCCGCATTCTGCGTCGCCTCGCTGAGGTAGCCGTTCTGCGTGTCGGCGAAGGTCGTGGCGACGGCGTTGGCCATGCGCGCGGCCTCCTGCGCGGAGGCCGCCTTGAAGGATACCTCGACCAGATAGGTCGCGCCCTTGCGCTCGACCGACAGGTTCTTCTTGAAGTCGGCGAGCTGCCTCAGCCGCTGCTCCTCGCTGGCGCCCTGGCCGCCGGGAAGGCCGATCCGCTGCATCACCGGCAGCAGGAAGCCGTCCGACTTCATGATCTGCACCATGCTTTCCAGCACGGCCGCGTCGGCGCCGATGGGCTGCAGCACGTTCTCCTGCAGCGTAACCTGCTGGCTGCGCGGATCGACCAGCACGGTCGCGGTCGCGCGGTAGGGAAAGGGCACGACGGACAGAAGCGCGACCCCGGCCGCCCCGGCCAGAAGGGCGGCGGCCGCGATCGCCAGCCAGTTGCGGCCGACGAAGCGCGTCAGCACCTGCGGCTGGATCAGGCCGTCCTGCACGGGGGCGGGCGTCTCGGCGGTCTTCCTGCGCCATCCGGCCCGGCGCGGCCCGCCCGACTCGCTACTGATCGGCGCGGCGCTGATCGGCTCGGGCTGATCCCAGTTGGATGGCATGAAGGTTCCTGAACGTGCCGCGTGGCCCTCCGGGCAGGAAGGCCGATGATGACCGAACCGTAAAGAAGATTGCTGAACGTGCGGTTAACCCGTCGGTCCCGGACGGGCCGGGTGGCGGCGTCCCGGCGGCGGACAAGCTTTTCTTGAGATTTTGCTGCTTCTATGGCCGCCGATGCGGATACGGAAATGTCCAAGATGACCACTGGCAAGGGCCCGGCGCAGCGGCCCACCCGGCTTCTGTTCGTGCAGACCCAGGCCGAGATGGCCGGTGCGCAGGAGATATCGCGCCTTCTGGCGGACGGCTTCGCGGCGCGGCTGCGCTGCGGCGAAGCCGAATACGAGGTGCATCACCTCTTCTTCTACCGCAAGACGCACGCTTTCGACCGCTGGAAGAATGTCCATTTCGTCGTGGAGGGCAGTCCGAAGGGGCCGTTCTCCTTCGTCAGGTTCCTGTGGCGGCTGGCGCGGATCGTGCGGACCATCCGGCCGGACGTGATGCTGACCTTCCAGCACTACGGCAACATCTTCGGCGCGCCCGCCGGCCGTCTGGCCGGCACGCCCGTCATCATCGCCAACCATGTCTCCGCGCCGGCCACGATCGGCCCGCTCACCCGCCGCATCGACCGCCTGCTCGGCCTTGCCGGCGCCTATGACGTCATCACCGTCAATTCCAACCAGACCTGGCGCGAGTACCAGCACTACCCGCCGCGTTACCGCAGGCTGCTGGCGCATGTGCCGCACGGCTTCGAGGACAAGTCGGTGGAGATGCCGAAGGCGGAGGCGCGCGCCGCCTTCGGCCTGCCGCCGGACGTGCCGCTCCTCGGCTCTGTCGCGCGGCTGCATCCGCTGAAGCAGCTCGACGCCGCCATTCGGGTCCTCGCTGCAAGACCGCTCCTCCATCTGGCGGTCGCGGGGCAGGGGCCCGACGAGGAGCGCCTCAGGGCGCTTGGCCGCGAGATCGGCGTGGCGGATCGCCTGCATTTCGCCGGCGACCTGCCGCCGAGCCGCGTCGGCGTGTTCCTGGCCGGACTGGACGTCTTCGTCTTCCCGACGCTCGCCGAGACCTTCGGGCTGGCGGCGGTCGAGGCCGCGCAGGCCGGCGTGCCGGTCGTGGCCAACGACCTGCCGGTGCTGCGCGAGGTGCTGGAAAGCGAGGGCGAGGAATGCGCCCTGTTCGTCGACGCCGCGAACACCGGCGACTTCGCCGCCGCCATCGACAGGCTGTTGGGCGATCCCGTCCTGGCGGCGCGAAAGATCGCGCTGGGGCGCCGGCTGGCCGCCCGCTACTCGGTCCGCAACATGGTCGAGGCATATGCCAGCCTGATCCGCCGCGTGCGCGGCGCCGAAGCCGCCGGCGAGGGAGCGGCGCCGGGGCTCGCGCCGCGCCCGTCGTCCCGTCCATGAGGCCGGGCGCCCTCGATGTCCTGATCAGCGTCGACCAGCCTTCGCTGGCCCGCTGGGTGCTGATGCTGGCCGATGCGCTGGAGCGCGTGGCCGGCGCGCGCGTCTTCCTGCGCCTGGCCGAAACGGCGTCGGAGGACGAGCCGGCGGCGCTGCGCGCGTTGCTGGCGCTGGAGAGGCTGACGCAGCGACGAGGCCGGCCCTGCGCCAGCGACCGCATCCGCAAGGCCGAGGCGGCGAGCCGGATGGCCGAGCCCGGCGATTTCCGCCCCGACGCCATCATCGATCTCACCGCCGCCGCGCCGCGCAATCCGCCGCCGGGCACGGTGCTGCTGCGTCCTCTCTACAACGGCCATGCCGGGGTGAACGCGCTGGCCGGCGCGCTCTTCTTCGAGGGCACGCCGGAGATCGCCATCGAACAGCGCCTGCCCGACAGCATCGAAGGTGCGATCGTGGCGCACGGCTTCGCCTCGCTGGAGGTGGCGAGCGGTCTCGGCGAGGGGATGGAGGCGGTCTATTCCCGCGTCTTGACGTTGATCGTCCGGGAGCTGGCCGGCGACGGCGCCGGCGCGATCTTCTCGCCCGAAGCCATGCGCGGCAAATCCGTGCGCCGCATCGGCGCCGCCAATGCGCTGCACCGCTCGGCCCGGATGGTCGCGGCCGCCGCCGCCCGCGCCGCCTACCATCTGTGCTGCCACCCGTCGCACTGGCGGGTCGGCTGGCGCTTCGTCCGGCCGGGCGACGACGTCTGGAGCCGCCGCGATCTGGGAGGCGTGCGCTGGAACGTGCTGGCCGATCCCGTCGACCATTTCTACGCCGATCCGTTTCCCCTGCATTGGCAGGGTCGCGATTACCTCTTCTTCGAGGATCTCGACTACCGGACGGGCAAGGGCATCATCTCCGCCGTGTCCTTCGACGAGCGTGGCCGTCCCGGCCAGACCTTCCCGGTGCTGGAGGAGCCGTGGCATCTGTCCTACCCGTCGCTGATAGAGTGGGACGGGCAGATATGGATGATTCCGGAAAGCTCGGCGAACCGAGAGATCGCCATCTACCGCGCGGTGGATTTCCCTCTGCGGTGGGAAAGGCATGCGGTTCTGGTCGGCGACGTGGAGGCGGCGGACGCGACGATCGCCGCCCATGACGGCTTGCTCTGGATGTTCGCGGTCACGCGCGAGGCGATCGGCGGCTATTCCGACACGCTGGCGATCTGGCATGCGAGCGACCTGTTCGGACCCTGGCGCGCGCACCGCGCCAACCCCGTGCTGGTGGATGACCGCGCCGCGCGGCCGGCCGGCAACTTGGTCAATCTCGACGGCATGCTCTACCGCCCGGTGCAGGATTGCCGCGCCGCCTATGGCGCGGCGGTCAACCTGATGCGCGTCACGCGGCTGGACGAGGAGGGTTTCGAGCAGGAAAGCGACGGCCGCGTCGCGCCCGGCCCCGCCTGGCCCGGCCGGCGGCTGCACACGCTGAACTACAACGGGCGTCTGGAGGTCATCGACGGCTTCGTCATCCGCCCCAGGGTCAAGATGCTCGCCGACATGGTGGACCGCCGATTCCTGCCCCGCTAAGCGTCGCCGTCTTGGAGCGTCGCGCTTCTGCTGCTACATCGCCTTGTTAGTCAGGAGCCAAGAGATGACGCCAACGACCTACGCGATCCCGCTGCCGAAGGTGGCGGCCGTTCCCATCGCCGGCGCGGATGCGATGTTTCCGGTCCGGCGCATCTATTGCGTCGGCCAGAACTATGCCGCGCACGCCATCGAGATGGGGGGCGACCCGACGCGCCAGCCGCCCTTTTTCTTCCAGAAGAACCCCGACAGCATCGTGCTGGACGGCGTCTTCCCCTATCCGCCGGCGTCCGAGGATGTGCATCACGAGATCGAGATGGTGGTGGCGCTGAAAAGCGGCGGCAGCGACATTCCGGTGGCGCGGGCGCTGGACTGCGTCTTCGGCTACGGCGTCGGCCTCGACATGACGCGGCGCGACCTTCAGGCGAAGGTCAAGAAGGAGGGCAGGCCGTGGGAGGTCGCCAAGTCCTTCGAGGCGTCCGCGCCGTTTTCCCCGCTGCGGCCCGCCAGCGCCATCGGCCATCCGTCGAAGGGCGCGGTCTGGCTGGACGTCAACGGCGAGCGCCGCCAGACCGGCGACCTCGACCAGCTCATCTGGAAGGTGCCGGAGATGATCGCCTATCTGTCGGCGCTGTTCACGCTGGCCGCGGGCGACGTCATCATGTCGGGCACGCCCTCGGGCGTCGGTCCGGTCCGGCGCGGCGATGTGCTGAACGGCCATATCGACGGTGTCGGCGACATCGAGGTGCGGGTGGCCTGATCCCTGCCGACGGACCGGCGGCGCACAAGTACGCCGTCAGCCGTCCTTGTGCGGCTTCTCGACATGTCCGCCGAAAGCGTAGCGCATGGCGGACAGAAGCTTGTTGGCGAAATCCGACTGGCCGCGCGAGGTGAAGCGGTCGAACAGCGCCGAGGCCAGGACGGGCGCGGGAACGCCCGTGTCGATCGCGGCTTGCAGGGTCCAGCGCCCTTCGCCCGAATCCGACACGCGGCCCGAGAAGCCGGACAGGTCCGGATTAGCCTTCAGCGCCTCCGCCGTCAGGTCGAGCAGCCACGAGCCGATGACGCTGCCGTGCCGCCACACTTCCGAAACGGCGGCGATGTCGATGTCGAACTGGTAGTATTGCGGTTCGGCCAGCGGCGTGGTCTCGGCATCCGCCGCGCGCACCGTCTTGCCGGCCGACGCGGCCTTGAGGATGTTCATGCCTTCCGCATAGGCCGCCATCATGCCGTATTCGATGCCGTTGTGCACCATCTTGACGAAATGGCCGGCGCCGCTCGGCCCGCAATGCAGATAGCCGCGCGCCGCCGTACTGGATTCTGGCCCGGCTTCCGTCACCGGCGCAAGCGCTGCGAAGATCGGATCGAGACGCCGCACCGCCTGATCGGGGCCGCCGATCATCAGGCAGTAGCCCCGCTCCAGCCCCCACACGCCGCCGCTGGTGCCGACATCGACGAAGTCGATGCCCTTCGGGGCCAGCCGGGCGGCGAGGTCGACCGCGTCGCGATAGTTGGAGTTGCCGCCGTCGATGATCGTGTCGCCGGGCGACAGGAGGTCGGCGAGCTGCTCCACCGTCGCGCCGGTGATCGCCGCCGGCAGCATGATCCACACCGCGCGCGGCGTTTTCAGCGCCGCGACGAAGGCCTCCAGCGAGCCTTCGCCCGTCGCGCCCTCGCGCCGCAGCGCCTCCACGCTGGCCGGATTGATGTCGTGGACGACGCAGTCGTGGCCGGCGCGCATCAGCCGCCGCGCCATGTTGGCGCCCATCCGTCCCAATCCGATCATGCCGATCTGCATGGCAACCGTCCCGTGATCATGAGCCTCACTGCGAGGGACTTTTCTCCCGCAGCACGAATTCGAGATAGACGTTTCGCTGCAATATCGACCCGTTGTCGTCGGATATCAACGACACCATCAGTGCGCCATCGGCGCGCGTCCACACGTCGAGCCCTTCCATGTTGTCGATCTGGTAGCCCATGTCGGCCTCCAGCAGCACCGGCCCGTCCGCGAGTTTGCCCGGTGCGATGCCTTCTCCATGGATGCGCCGCAGCCGCATGCCCACGCCGCTCGTCCAGGAGAAGCTGCGCTCAAGGAGGAGCAGGTCGCCGTCGGGCAGGAACGCGCCGTCCGTGATGTCGAACGGGTGGTTCCTCTTGATCGTGAACACCCCTTTGCGCGGTCCCTCGATGACGGCCGCGAGAATGTTGCCGGCCTTGTCGCGGCTCGTTTCGGAGATGACCACCAGCCCGCCAGCGTGCCGGCCTCGAGGGGGCGCCCGCGTCACGGTCTCGAACCCGCCGTTCTTGCGCAGCTCGTGGCGCGGCACCACGAAATCCAGCTCCCGCAGCGCCCGCCCGATCCCTCCTGGCGCAATCCCGTACTGGACCACCCGGTGGTTGCGTTCGAAGCTCACCGTGGCCACGCCGTCCTTGACGTCCAGCCCTTCCGCATCGGCATCGTCCTTGCCGGCGAGCGGCCGACCCTGACCGTCGAGGATCGGGTCCATGCGGAAATCCGCGAAGCCGACGGGACGGCCCGCGGCGTCGCGCTCGATGGTGCCGGAATACCAGTAGCCGCGGTCGTTGACGCCCAAAAAGCCCCTGCCGGGCGACAGGAAGCGGAAGGCGGAGAACGAACCGAAGCGCCGCGCCGACGACGTCATCTCGATGCCGCCGGCGAATTCCAGCGGGCCGAACCGGGTCTGGTCGCGGCCCCGCCCGGACGGGGGGGTGGGGGGCGGATTGTAGGTGGTCGCCGGTTGCGCCAGCGCCGCGGCGGGCCACGCCCCCCCCCCG
>JAPUFC010000036.1 GCA_027492275.1 Mesorhizobium sp.
CTGCTGCAGGCGATGGGCCGGAGCGACGACGAGATCGCCGACTGTCTGGCGCGCGACCTCGGCGCCCGGCCCGACGGCGACGCGTGACGGCGCCGCGCCGTTCGCCGGCGGCCTCGCCGGCGGCCAGCCACCACTACTGGCGACCGGCCGCGCGCTGGCGCAAAGCGGCGCAATGGCCATCCTGCTCATCGAGCCGAATTACGAATTCGCGCGTTCGCTCGCCGACCACCACCCGGTCATGGAGCGCGGCGAGATCGTCATGCTCAGGCGCGGGCGCGGCGACGAGATGGAGAAGGACGGGTGCCGCCGGCGCCACGCCCGCTTCGCTTCCCCCCGATCCGGATCGACCCGTCCGCCTCCGGGTTCCGCAGCTCGATCGCGCGTGCCGGCAGAATCGTTGAGACGCAAGGCTCCTTCGTTGTATTCTCGGGCGTTGCCCGCTTTCCCTCGCGGGTTCCGCCGAGTCATGGAGGACACGACATGCTGCAACGCGCCGAGACACTCGAAGATCTCTACAAGGCTCTATCGCCGCAACCGCTGATCGATCCCGCCGACTTCGCCGCCTTCTACCGCAAGGAAATCAATGCCGTGCGCGGCGGTCAGGTCGTCGAACGGATGAGCCTCGGCTTGCGGCGGGCGCACGGCACCATGCCGTACAAGGCGCTGCTCATGGGGCACGCCGGCGTCGGCAAGTCGACCGAACTGACACGCCTGACGCGCGAGGTCGAGGACAAGTACCGGGTCATCCGGCTGAGCGCGAGCGAGAGCCTCGACCCGATCAGCTTCCAGCCCTTCGACGTCGTTCTCCTGATGATGATCGAAGTCGCCCGGCGCACGGCGAAGGACAAAACCGCCGGCGCCGGTCGGCGACCCGACGACGCTTACCTGAAGGACATCGAGGACTGGTTCGCCAGCGAGAAGGATATGGTGACCACCAGGACGGAGACGACCGCGCAGGCCGCGGCCGGCGCCGGCGTCGCGGGCGACACCGTGTGGGCCAGGCTCACCGGTCTGTTCGCCAACATCAAGGGCGAGATCAAATATGCCAGCGTGCGCGACCGGCAGAAGGTGAATTACCGCTTGAGCCGCCTCGACGAACTGATCGGCGCGGCCAACCGCTTGCTCCTGCACTGCAACGACCTCTTGCGTGCGGCGACCGGACACGAGTGGCTGTTCATCTTCGAGGATTTCGACAAGGCCGGGATTTCGCCCAAGCAGACCGAGGATCTCTTCGTCACCTACGCCAACGCCATTCGCGAACTCGACGCCCACCTGCTCTTCACCATTCCGATCACGCTCGGTTACTCGCCGCGAGCCGGCTCCTTGCCGGTTGCGCAGAGCGCACTCTTCGTCCTCCCCGACACGATGGTCTTCGATCGGGAGCATCGACCGTACGAGTCTGGGCGGGCGGCCATCCGCGCCGTCCTCGAAGCCCGCATGCGGCCCGAACTCTTTGCCGCCGGCGAGATGGAACGGCTGATCGAGGCGTCCGGCGGCAATCTGCGCAACCTCTTCGCGATGACCGCCAGCGCCGGCGATACGGCGCTGCTGCGCGGCGGCCGGCAGATCGAGGCGGATGACGCGAGCGGCGCCATACGCCAACTGCGGACCGACTACGAGCGCCAGCTCGGCGAAAGCCAGTACGACCAGGAGACCGGAAGCGACGGCAAGGCGCGGCCCATCGCCTACGAAGCGAAAGCGGAACGGATGTTGCGCATCTACCAAGGGGACCCGGAAGCCAAGATTCCCGCGCCGGTGCTCTATTCGCTGCTGCGGTCGCGCGCCGTGCAGGAGTTCAACGGCGAACGCTGGTTCGGCGTGCATCCGCTGGTGGTGGACCTGCTCGTTCGCCAGAACAGGATTGCCCGCCCGGACACCGGTCGGGTGCCCGGTGGAACCGAATAGATCGTCGCCTCTGGGCAGCATCGCCGACGTCCGCCAGCGGCTCGTCCTCTGGTGCGAGCGCAGCGACTCGGGCCTGGCGCGCGTCGAATTCAGCAGCGAAGGCGCCCGCCGCCGCGTCGTAGCAGGCTTGCGCGAGGACCTGGCGGCGCGTGGCATTCTGCTGCACGAGATCACCCTGCAGACGGTCGCCGGCGCCTCGGCACTGGCCAGTGATCTGCTGGCGCACCTGTCGACGCTCGCCCCGGGCGCCGTCTCGATCGACGGATTCGCCAGCGCTCTGCCGCTCGACAGCGCGCAACGCCGGGAAGCGCTCTACCGCTTCAACCTCAAGCGCGAGCCCCTCGGCGAGCAGCCGCAGCGCCAGATCTGGTGGCTGCCGCCGCACCTCGCCGAGGATTTCATTCGCCTCGTCCCCGACCTCGATTCGTGGTTTCTCGTCAAGCTTCAGCTCAGCGAGATCGCTGAAACCACCAGAACCGCCGAAGCGGCAGGCGACCGGCTTGGCGCGCGCGAACGCGGGGCCATCGACACGCGCCTCGACCCGTCGGAGCTGCGCTCGCTGGCC
>JAPUFC010000037.1:0-48783 GCA_027492275.1 Mesorhizobium sp.
ATCGTCCCGACGTTCACATGCGGCTTCGTCCGCTCGAATTTACCTTTAGCCATCGATTTTTCCCTGGGCCCTTACGCGTCGACGCAATTTGATGCGGGGCGATTAGCGACAACAGCCGAAAAAGACAAGGCCTTTGTGCCCGGCCGTCCGCGGGGGACGGACGCGCGGCCTGCCCGCCGGCATACGAAAGCGCTCATATGGGAGGGCGGCCCGCGGCGGTCAACAGCCGCCGAACCGCGAAGCGCATGAAACAATGACGGGCGGGAAACTGGAGCGGGTACCGGGAATCGAACCCGGGTATTCAGCTTGGAAGGCTGCTGCTCTACCATTGAGCTACACCCGCGCGCCGTCAGTGTATGCATGATGCGCCGAGAAAGCGAGACGCTTTTCACGCGTCCCGCGGCTCCGGTTCCGGCAGTGGTGGAGGGGGTTGGATTCGAACCAACGTAGGCTGAGCCAACGGATTTACAGTCCGTCCCCTTTAACCACTCGGGCACCCCTCCAGACTGCGGCCGGAGCCATGCGACAAGCGCTTCGCCGGCGCTCCGGGGACATCGAGCCCGTCCGGAAAGCCAGCGAAGCGCCTTATGGCGACAAGGGTATGGCCTGTCAACCGCGCCCGGCCGCCGCCGCCGAGTTTTTGCCGGCTGCCGGGCGTCGGCGCATAGGCAAGGCCGCCGCCGCCTTATATAGGAGCCCCATGAGCGACGACGGCAAGGCGGGCACGCCCAAGGATTCCCACTACGCAAGACTGCGGCGGGCGCATCGCGACCGCGCCGCCGGCGACGGCAAGGGGCATCGCCCGAGGCAGGCGCCGGGCGAGCCGCCGGCGGACGGGGTGGTGCGGCTCTACGGAGTGCACACGGTGCGCGCCGCGCTCGACAATCCCGCGCGCCGGATCCGGCGGCTGCTGGTCACCCGCAACGCCGCCGAGCGGCTGGGCCTTGCCGACCTGACCGCCCTCGCCTTTCCCGCGCAGATGGTGGAGCCGCGCGACATCGACCGCCTCGCCGGCACGGACGCCGTGCACCAGGGCGTGCTGGCGGAGGCCGAGCCGCTGCGTCCGAAACGCCTGGAGGCGCTTCGCGACGCCCGGCTCCTGGTCGTGCTCGACCAGGTGACCGACCCGCACAATGTCGGCGCGATCATGCGCTCGGCGGTGGCCTTCGGCGCCTCGGCGCTGATCACCACCGCCCGCCACAGCCCGCAGGAATCGGGCGTCCTGGCGAAATCCGCGTCTGGCGCGCTGGAGCATATCGACCACATCGAGGTCAAAAACCTCGCCGAGGCGTTGGAGACGCTGAAAGCGGCCGGCTTCCAGACCGTCGGCCTCGATTCGGACGGCCCGGCCGAGCTGGAGGCCACGCTGGCGGGCGACAGGATCGCCATCGTGCTGGGCGCCGAGGGCAAGGGCCTGCGCCAGAAGACGCGCGCCACGGTCGACGCGCTCGCGCGGCTCGACATGCCGGGCGCGATCCGCTCGCTGAACGTGTCGAACGCGGCCGCCGTGGCGCTCTATGCCGCGCGGCGCTTCCTCGCCGCCGGCTGACGGCTCCGTCAGCCGAGGATCGCTGTCGCGATGGCCAGCCACAGCGAGATGCTGGCCGCGCCCAGCGCCGCCGACAGCGTGATCTGCGTGGACGCCAGCCCCTGCCCGGTGCCGAACTGCATGGCGATCAGATAGGCGTTCACCCCGGCCGGCATCGCCGCCGCGATCACCACCACCTTGGCGGCGAACGGCGGCATGCCGAGAAGGAGCACCATGGCGAGCGCCGCCGCGGGCATCAGCAACAGCTTGAGGCCGGTCAGCACCACGGCCTGCCCGATGTTGCCCGAAATGCCGAACCGTCGCAGGCCGAGCCCCATGGCGAACAGCGCCACCGTTCCGGCCGTGCCGCTCAGCGCGACGATCAGCCTGTCGGCGACGACCGGCATCGTCAAACCGCCGAGACGCCACAACAGCCCGGCGATGATGCCCAGGATCAGCGTGTTGCGGGCGATGCGGCGCATGATATCGGCGGCGATGCTGGAAAAGCCGGCCCGCTCGTCGCGGGCGGCCATGAGGTTGAAGAGGATGATGGAGACGGTGAGCAGCAGGGGAAGCTGGACCGCGATCACCAGCGACAGGATTTCGAACCCCTGCTGGCCGAACACGCCGAGCATCAGCGGCGCGCCGAGCAGTAGGAGATTGGAGAAGGACGCGGCCAGGCCCCCCACCACGCCGGCCTGCGCGTCGCGGCCGAACAGCCGCGTGGTGGCGACATGCCCCGCAAGCCCGGCCACCGCCGATGCGGTGAAATAGGCCAACCAGACCGTCAGCGGGTTCGCGCCCTGGAAATCCGCCTTCGCCATGGTGTTGAAGACGAGGGCCGGCAGGGCGACGCCGACCGCGAACTCGGACAGCGCATCGCCCACCTCCGGCTTGAGGTAGCCCGTCAGGCCTGCCACATAGCCCAGGCCGACGAGCCCGAAGACAAACAGGACGGCTTGAACCAGATCGTACATGCCCGCCTGATACGGAACCGGAGGCCGGCGCGCAACGCGCTCCTCGCTTCCGCCGGAATTTGATCACGGTCGGGTGGCAGCAAGGCAGCCGCTGCGATCGAATGGACAAACAGAGAAAGCGACGAATGCCGTCTCCCCGCCAGATCTTCCTTGCCGTCCTCGCCGTGCTGGCGCTGCTTGCCCCGGCCGCGCAGGCGCAGGCGCTGAAAGGCGTGGCTCTGATCGTCGGCCAGTCGAAATACGAGCATATCGCGCCCCTGCCCAACCCGGCCAACGACGCGCGCGACGTGGTCAAGCTGATGACCGACCTCGGCTTCGACGCGCGCAGCGTCAGCGACCGCGATTCCGGCCGGCTGAAACGCGACCTGGAGCGATTCGTCGAGGACGCGGCGGATGCGGACGTCGCCTTCCTCTATTATTCGGGCCACGGCATCGAGGCCGGCGGCGAGAATTTTCTGGTTCCGGTGGATGCCGACCTGTCGTCGCTGTCGAATGCCGACGAGGCGCTGGTCTCCATCTCCGCCGTTCTGGACGAGCTGAAAAGCAAGGTGCCGGTGTCGATCGTGCTACTCGACGCCTGCCGCACCAACCCCTTCCCCGCCGACGCCGTCGTCCGCCGCAAGCCGAAGGCGTCGGGCGCGAAGATGGGTGCGAGCGGATTGACGCCGGTGCGCGGCGCGGCCCCGCTGACGCAACCCACCGCCACCACCGAAAGCCTCGGCACCGTGATCGGCTTCGCCGCCGAGCCCGGCCGCCCCGCCCTCGACGGGCCGGCCGGCGGCAACAGCCCCTACGCGGCGGCGCTGCTGCGCCACCTCGCGGCCATGAAAGGCGCGGAATTCGGCGCCGTGATGCGCATGGTGACGGAGGAAGTCTATCTCGACACGCGCGCCCGGCAGCGCCCCTGGATCAACGAGAGCCTGCGCCGTCTTCTCTATTTCGGCATGGCGCCCGACGAGCCGACGGGTGATTCGGCCCTGATCACCGGCGAAAGGCGGCAGCTTCTGCTCACCATCGCCGATCTGCCGAGCGCCAACCGCGCCCAGATCGAACTGGCGGCCGCCAAGGACGGCGTGCCGCTCGATTCACTCTACGGCGTGTTGCGAGCGCTGGGCACGGACAAGATCCCCGAGGATCCCAACGAGCTCGGCCAGGTGCTGGACGCACAGGCCGAGCGGCTGCGCAAGATGTTCGCCGAGCGCGAGGCGCTGCGCGCCGACGATCCGGAGATCGTGCGCCTGGCCGGCGCCGCCGACACGGCGATCCGCGAGGGCGCGATCCTGACAGCGCGCAGGTTCCTCGACGACGCGGTGGCGCGCGTGGAGGCGACCGGCGCCGCGGTCGATTCCGCCGAGGAACTGGTCAAGCAGAAGCGATTGGCGGACGCCGCGATCTATGTCCGCCGCGCGGACGCCTCCGCGCTCGCCTTCGACTACCGGGCCGCGGCCGCCGACTACGCCAAGGCCTTCGATCTCGCGGAGAAGTGGGACGACACGCTCGCCTGGAACTATAAGAACATGGAGGCCGAGGCGCTTAACGCGCACGGCTCCGCCACCGGCGACCGCGCCGCGCTGGACGGCGCGGTGAAGGCCTACGAGACGATCCTCGGCATGGTGCCCTACGGCCAGAAGACACGGGACTGGGCCATCACGCGCAACAACATGGCGGTGGTTTTCCAGACCATGGGCGAGCGGGACGCCGAGCCTGCGAAGCTCATGGAAGCCGCCACGATCTTCCGCGAATCGCTGGAGGTTTTCGCGGCGGCCGGCGACGACGCGAACTGGGCCGCCGCCCAGAACAACATCGGCAACGCGCTGCTGAAACTCGGCGAGCGCAGCGGCGATCCCGCATTGCTGGAGGAGGCCATCGCCGCCTTGCGCGCCGCGCTCGACAGGCGCGACCGAAGCAAGCTGCCGCTGGACTGGGCCTCGACGCAGAACAATCTCGGCCTCGCGCTCTTCGCCCTGTCGGACCGGCAGGCGGGCCCGGAAAGCCTTGTCGCGGCCGAGGCGGCCTATCGCGCGGCGCTGGAAGAGTATCGCCGCGACAACGCGCCCGTGCAGTGGGCGATGGTGCAGAACAATCTCGGCAACACGCTGAACGCGCTGGGCGGCGTGCGCAACGACCCGGCCGCATACCAGGAGGCGGCGAAGGTCTTCCGCGCCGCTCTCGACGTGCGCACCAGGGACGCCTTCCCGGTGTCGTGGGCGACGACGCGCCTCAACCTCGGCAACGCGCTGAACAACGCCGCGCGCTTCGACCTCGCCACGCGCGGACTGGAGGAAGCCGCCGCCGCCTACGAGGACGCCATCGCCATCTACACGCGCGAAAAATTCCCGCTCGACTGGGCCGCCGTGCAGAACAATCTCGGCTCCGTCTACCAGACGATCGGCCAGCGCACGGGCGACCCGGGCAAGCTGGAGGAATCCGCCGCCGCCTTCCGCGCCACGCAGGGGGTCTACCGGCGCGACGCGCTGCCGCTCGACTGGGCGATGAGCAACTTCAATCTCGGCAACACGCTGCAACTCATGGGCGCCATGGCCGGCGACACGGCGCGCTATGCGCAGGCCGCCGACGCCTATCGCGCGGCGCTGGAGGAGTACCGCCGCGACACCAGCCCGCGCCAGTGGGCGATGGCGCAGGCGGCGCTGGGCGCGTCGCTGCAATGGCTGGCGACGGCCGAGCGGCCGGTCGACAACCTGACGGCCTCCATCGCGGCGCGCCGCGCGGCGCTGGAGGTGCTGACGCCCGACAACGCGCCGGTCGACTGGGCCAACGCCCAGAACGGGCTCGGCATGAGCCTGCTCAATCTCGGCACCTTCGAGCAGACGGCGAAATACCTCGCCGAGGCGGAGGCCGCCTTCGAGGCGTCGCTGAAGGTGTTCACGCGCGAGCAGCAGCCCCTGCAATGGGCATTCGGCCAGAACAATCTGGGCGATGTCGCCTGGAACCGCGCCACCCAGGGCGGCGGTGCGGCCGACTATGAGAAGGCCATCGCGCTGTTCGAGAAGGCGAAGGAAGGCTATGTCGCCGCCGGCTACACCGCGCCGGTCGCCATAACCGACCAGAAGATCGAGCTGATCCGCAAGACGCTGGCCGACAGGCGCGGCTGAGCGCTCCGGCCGCGCACGCCGGGGCGGTCCCCACGCGACCGTGACCCCGCGGCAGCTTGCTTCTTTCGCCGCTTTCCTCTCCCTATATCGCGGCTGAGGAGAACGTGCATGCGCTTGTGGATCGCCCTGTGGACGGCAACGGCCGCGCTGCTGATGACGGCCTTGCCGGCCGGCACGACGGAGGCAGGCTGGGCGCTGCTGCGCGACGGCGAGCATGTCGTGCTCTTGCGCCACGCCATCGCGCCCGGCGCGGCCGACCCGGCCAATTTCGACGTGGCGCAGTGCTCGACGCAGCGCAACCTGTCGGACCGCGGCCGCCAGCAGGCGCGCAAGCTCGGCGCGCTGTTCGCGGCAAGGGCGGCGCCCACCGAGCTCGTCCTGTCCAGCCGCTATTGCCGCGCGCATGACACCGCCCGCCTCGCCTTCGGCGCCTTCGAGGACTTCGCGCCGCTCGACCCGCCCGCCGCCGGCGAGGCGGAGCGCAAGGAGCAACTGGCCGCGATCGTCAGGCGCGTGCGGGACTACACCGGCTCCGGCAACATGGTCATGGTGACGCATCTGGAGACGATCCAGGCCCTAACGGGCGCCGGCGCGCGCGAGGGCGAGGCGGTGATCGTGTCGGCTGGCGAGGAAGACAGCCTGCGCGTGCTCGCCCGCATCGTCTTCAACTGAGGGTCCGGGGTTGCTCGCGGCGGGCTTTTCACCGCCGGCAAAACGGAATAGACAGCCCCATCAACGGACCCCGGCCGTGCCCCGCGCGGCCTGTTCCGATTCGCCCATTTCGATTCGAAGGAAGAACCCTTGTCGACCACATTCGAGAAAGTCGCAAAAATCATCGCCGACACCAGCGAGATCGACATCGCGACGATCACCCCGGAAAGCCACACGATCGACGATCTCGGCATCGACAGCCTGGACTTCCTCGACATCGTCTTCGCGATCGACAAGGAGTTCGGCATCAAGGTGCCGCTCGAGAAGTGGACGCAGGAGGTCAATGACGGCAAGGCCTCGACCGACGACTATTTCGTGATGAAGAACCTCTGCGCCAAGATCGACGGCCTCGTCGCCGCCAAGGCGGCCTGAACGGCGCGATGCCGGACGGGAACGCGCCCATGTCCTCCAGCGACGTCGTCATAACCGGCATCGGCCTGGTGTCCGCCCTCGGCGAGGGCGTGGAGACGCACCGCGCGGCATTCTCCGCCCCGCCCGGCCGGCCGCCGCTGGAGGAAGCCGCCTACGCGCCCTACACGGTCCACCCCCTGCCCGCCATCGACTGGAACCTCCAGATCGCCAAGCGCGGCGACCAGAGGCAGATGGAGACCTGGCAGAGGCTCGGCACCTACACCGCCGGGCTGGCTTTGGACGACGCCGGCATCAAGGCGGACGAGGCGCTTTGCGCTTCCATGGACATGGTGGTGGCGGCCGGCGGCGGCGAGCGCGACGAGGCGGTGGATCTTTCCATCCTCGCCGCCTCGGACGGCCGCGACGACATCGGCGTCCTCGTCAACGAGAAGCTGACCACCGAGCTTCGCCCCACCCTGTTCCTGGCGCAGCTCTCCAACCTGCTCGCCGGCAACATCTCCATCGTCCACAAGGTCACGGGCTCCTCGCGCACCTTCATGGGCGAGGAAGGCGCCGGTGTCGCGGCGATCGAGACGGCGGCGGCCCGCATCCGCTCCGGCCAGTCGACCCACGTGCTGGTGGGCGGCGCGTTCCAGACCGAGCACAACGACATGCTTCTCGGCTACGAGCTCGGCAGCCACCTGCATCGCGGCCGCTGGAAGCCTGTCTGGCAGCGGCAGGGCATGGAAGGCGGCGGCGTGGTCACCGGCTCCGGCGGCGCGTTCCTCGTGCTGGAATCGCGCGAACATGCCGAAAAACGCGGCGCGCGCGCCTATGCCCGGCTGGGAGCGGTCGCTTCCGACCGCCTGCGCCGGCAGGGAGACTATGCCGCCGGGCTCAAGGCGCTCGCCGGCCGCGCCGGCTCCACCAAGCTGGCCGTGTCCGGAGCTTCCGGCGCGCACGCCGCGACCGGCGCGGAGAAGAAGGCGCTCGACGGCCTCGGCTGCGCCATCCGCGCCTTCTCGACGCTGACCGGCCACCTGAAGGAGGCGCAGTTCCCCTTCGCGGTCGCGCTGGCGGCGCTGGCCGTCCAGGACGGCAAGGCATTTCCGCCTCTCGACCCGGGCGCGGAGCAGGCGCTGGACGGCGAGGTCCGCGCCGTGCTGGCCACCGCGGTCGGCTATCACCGCTCCGAAGGCATGGCGCTGGTCGAGCGGGCTTAGGAGCGCATCATGGCAGGCATGGCGGATCATCTCGGCAGGCCGCTGGTGGCGGTCACCGGCATCGGCATCGTCACCTCGCTCGGCGCCGGCAAGGCGGAGAACTGGACGGCGTTGACCTCCGGGCGCTCCGGCATCAGGACGATCAGCCGCTTTCCGATCGAGCATCTCAACACGCGCATTTCCGGCATGGTCGATTTCCTGCCGTCGAGCAGCCGCGGCGCGACGGCGCTGACCCGCGAGATGGCCGAGACCGCCGCGCTTGAGGCCATCGGCCAGTCCGGCCACTCCGAAAGCGAATTCGGCGGGCCGCTGTTCCTCGCCGCGCCGCCCGTCGAGCTGGACTGGTCGAGCCGCATCGCGCTGCAAAGGGCGAAGGCCGAGGGCGAAGGCATGGGCAGGCTTCTGGCCGCCGCGCGCGCCCTGAACGCGCTCGACATGTTCGACACCTCGCAGTTCGGCTTCATCGCCGACCGGCTCGCCGACCGCTTCGGCACGCGCGGCCTGCCGATCACGCTCTCCACCGCCTGCGCCTCCGGCGCCACCGCCATCCAGCTCGGCGTGGAAGCCATCCGACGCGGCGAATGCGACCGCGCGCTGGCCATCGGGGCCGACGGCTCGGCGACGGCCGAGGCGCTGATCCGCTTCTCCCTGCTGTCGGCGCTCTCCACCCAGAACGATGCGCCGGAAAAAGCCTCGAAGCCCTTTTCGCGCGACCGCGACGGCTTCGTGCTGGCCGAGGGCGCGGCCGCGCTGGTGCTGGAATCGCTGGAAAGCGCGACGGCGCGCGGCGCGACGGTGCTGGCCGTCCTGCGCGGCTGCGGCGAGCACGCCGACGACTTCCACCGCACCCGCACCAAGCCGGACGGCTCGCCGGCCATCGCCGCCGTGCGCGCCGCGCTGGCCGATGCCGGTCTCGGCGAGGACGGCATCGACTACGTCAACGCGCACGGCACCTCGACGCCCGAGAACGACCGCATGGAGCATCTCGCTTTGTCGACCGTCTTCGGCGAGCGCATGAAGTCGATCCCCATCTCCTCGAACAAGTCGATGATCGGCCACACGCTGTCGGCCGCCGGCGCGGTCGAGGCGGCCTTCTCGGTGCTGACCATGCGCGAAAGCGTGCTGCCGCCCACCATCAACCACGACAATCCCGACCCGGCCATTCTCCTCGACGTGGTGCCGAACGCGAAGCGCAGCGCCGACGTGCGCGCCGTCCTGTCCAACTCCTTCGGCTTCGGCGGCCAGAACACCTGCCTTGTGTTGGCGCGGGAACCCGTTTGAGCAAAGTGAATGGTGAATAGTAAATGGTGAATGGTCGGGAGAAGGAGGCGGCGGCCGCCGCCGGCATTCACACAGCACATCTGCCTGCCATTCACCATTCACCATTCACCCATTTACCATTCACCGGCTGAAACCATGCGCGCCCTGCAACTGATCGAAGACCGCGTCCTGCGAAGCGTCGACGTGGCCGAACCGCCTGCCCCCGGCCCGGGCGAGGTGACCGTCGACATCCGCATCGTGGCGCTGAACCATATCGACGTGTGGGGCTGGCGCGGCATGGCCTTCGCCAGGCGCAAGCTGCCGCTGGCCATCGGCGCGGAAGCGTCCGGCGTGGTCTCCGCCATCGGCCCCGCCGTCGCCGGCCTGCTGCCCGGCCAGCTCGTCTCGATCTACGGCGCGCGCACCTGCGGTCTCTGCCGCCCCTGCCGCGAGGGCCGCGACAATCTGTGCGAGCATGTCGGCGGGGTGCACGGGTTCCATCTCGACGGCTTCGCGCAGGAAAAAATCAACCTGCCCGCCCGCCTGCTGGTCCCCGCCCCTCCCGGCGTCGACGCGACCGGCGCGGCGGTCGCGCCCGTCACCTTCGGCACGGTCGAGCACATGCTGTTCGACAATGCGAGGCTCCAGCCCGGCGAGACGATCCTCGTGCAGGCTGGCGGCTCGGGCATCGGCACGGCGGCGATCCAGCTTGCCAAACGCATGGGCTGTACCGTCATCACCACGGTCGGCTCGGACGAGAAGATCGAGAAGGTGAAGGCGCTGGGCGCCGACCACGTCATCAACTACCGCACCGACCGCTTCGAAGGCGCGGTGCGCAAGATCACCAGGAAGAAGGGCGTCGACGTCGTCTTCGAGCATGTCGGCGCCGACACCTGGGCCGGCTCGATGCTGTGCCTGAAGCGCGGCGGCCGGCTCGTCACCTGCGGCTCTACCTCCGGCGTCTCCACGCAGATGAACCTGATGCAACTCTTCCAGCAGCAGCTCAAGATCCTCGGCTCCTTCGGCTGCCGCATGGAGAACATGGCCGACGCCATGCAGAAGATGGCGGCGGGCCAGATCTCGCCGGTGATCGACACCGAGGTCGGCTTCGACGGCATCGATTCGGCGCTCAAGCGCATGGAAAGCCGCGACGTCTTCGGCAAGATCCTGCTGCGCGTCGGCTGATGCCACCCCCGCCCACCCGGAAGAAGGGCAAGAAGCTCCCGCACCCGGCGATCCGGCCGCTGCTCCTGTGGCTGCGCCAGGCCAATTACTGGCTGATCGCGCAGGGGGCCATGGCGGTCATGGCGCTGCTGCGCCGCCTGCCCGCCGACCGCGCGCTGGACTTCGCGGACCGCGCCGCCCGCCGCATCGGCCCGTGGTTCGGCCGCCACCGCACCGCGCTCGACAATCTGCGCCGCGCCTATCCCGATAAACCCGAGGCCGAGATCGCCGAGATCGCCTCCGACATGTGGGGCAACATGGCGCGGCTGGCGGCGGAGTATCTCTTCCTCGACCAGTTGTTCGACTACGATCCCGAAGGCAGGCGGCCCGGACGCATCGAGGTGACGGGCATCGAGAACTTCCAGGAGATGGCCGGCGAGACGGATCGTCCGCACATCATCTTCACCGGCCATCTCGGCAATTTCGAGCTCCTGCCGGTCGCCGCCGCCACCTTCGGCATGAACGTGACCGCCCTCTTCCGTCCGCCGAACAACCCATACATCGCCCGCTACATCCTCTCCACGCGCCGCTCCGCCATGGGCGGGCTGCTGCCTTCGGGGCGCGGCTCGGCGCTGGCGCTCGGCGCGATCCTGGCGCAAGGGGGCAATATCGGCGTGCTGGTCGACCAGAAATTCGACGACGGCGTCTTCACTACCTTCTTCGGGCGTCCCTGCGTGACCAATCCGCTGGTGCCCATCCTGGCGCGCCGCTACGACGCGGCGGTCTACCCCGCGCGCTGCATCCGCCTGCCCGGCAACCGCTACCGGCTGGAGATCGGCGGCAGGCTGGAACTGGCGCGGCAGCCGAACGGCGAGATCGACGTGCAGGCCGTGGCCCAGCAGCTCACCGACGTGGTGGAGGGCTGGGTGCGCGAGCATCCCGGCCAGTGGATGTGGTTCCACAAGCGCTGGCGGCAGGGCCGAAAACCCTTCCCGCCCGGCATGGTCAGTTGACGACGGTGATGCGCGTGTTCGCGGAGCCGACCTGCTGGACCAGCGAATAGAAGGTCGCCGCGTTGGCCGTGTGCAGCCGCACGCAGCCATGCGACGCCGGCTTGCCCAGATTCTTCACGTAATTCGTGCCGTGGATCGCATAGCCGCCGTGGTAGAACACCGAATAGGGCATGGGCGACATGTCGTATTTGCGCGAATACCACATCTTGTGCATGCGCGTCGGCTTCCACGTTCCGCGCGGCGTGACGAAACCCCTGCGGGCCGTCGACACCGGCCACCGGTGCAGCACCTGGCCGTTGTAGCTGACCGTCATGGTCTGCGTCGACAGCTCGACGCGGGCGACGAGATTGGCCGCCCACCCCTCGGCCGTGGCGCCGGCCAGCCCGGCGGCAACCACCAGCGCGGCAAGAATTTTCCTTTTCATTCGCTTGACCCCAATTGCCCTTCGTTGCCCTTTTCTTTGCTTTCTTGCGAGCGGAATACGAAACCTAACGGGAGTCCAGAAAGATTCTCCTAATGGCCGCGCACAGGTTGAACACATTCCCGTGATGGTTGCAGCGCGCGGCGCCAGCCTGTCATGCCTTGCCAAGACGTGCCGTTCCTTGCTCAAATCGGCGCATGAGCGAAGCGCTTTTGAGGACGATCGAGGAGCGGACGGACGAGCTGGTGGCGCTCGCCTCCGACCTGATCCGGTTCCCGACGGTCAACCCGCCGGGCGAGGCTTACGCGCCCTGCGCGGAATTCATCGGCGCGCGGCTGGCCTCGCGCGGCTTCCAGGTCGAGTTCATTCGCGCGGAAGGCGCCCCCGGCGACAGCGACCGCTACCCGCGCGTCAACGTGGTGGCGCGCTATGACGGGCGCACGCGCGGCCAGACGGTACATTTCAACTCGCATATCGACGTGGTGGAGGCGGGCGCCGGCTGGACCGTCGATCCGTTCGGCGGCGAGGTCATGGACGGCAAGGTGTTCGGGCGCGGCGCCTGCGACATGAAGGGCGGGCTGGCCGCGTCCATCATCGCGGCGGAAGCCTTCATCGACGTCAATCCGGACTTTCCCGGCGCCATCGAGGTTTCGGGCACGGTGGACGAGGAATCCGGCGGCTTCGGCGGCGTCGCCTACCTCGCCAGGCGCGGCTATTTCTCGAAGCCGCGCGTCGACCACGTCATCATCCCGGAGCCGCTGAACAAGGACCGCATCTGCCTCGGCCATCGCGGCGTCTGGTGGGCCGAGATCGAGACCAGGGGCGAGATCGCGCACGGCTCGATGCCGTTCCTCGGCGACTGCGCGGTGCGCCACATGGGCGCGGTGATGGAGGCCTTCGAACGCGAGCTGTTCCCGGCGCTGGACCGCAAGCGCACCCGCATGCCCGTCGTGCCGGAAGGCGCGCGCCGCTCGACGCTGAACATCAACGCCATCCATGGCGGCCAGACCGACGACTATGACGGCCTGCCCTCCCCCAACGTGCCGGATTCCTGCCGCATGGTGATCGACCGGCGCTTCCTGCTGGAGGAGACGCTGTCCGAGGTGAAGAGCGAGGTGATCGCCATCCTCGACCGCCTGCGCCACACGCGCCCGCGCTTCGACTATCAGGTCCGCGACATCATGGAGGTGCAGCCGCTGATGACGGAACGGCACGCGCCGGTGGTCGAGGCCGTCGCCGGCGGCATTCGCGCCGTGCTCGGCCAGGAGCCGGACTACGTCATCTCGCCCGGCACCTACGACCAGAAGCACATCGCGCGCATCGGCCACCTGCACGACTGCATCGCCTACGGTCCCGGCATACTCGACCTCGCCCACCGTCCCGACGAATGGGTGGGCATCGACGACATGGTGGATTCGGCGAAGGTGATGGGCCTGGCGCTGGACGGGCTGCTGCGCCGCCGGTAGCACCACAAAACGCTTCAAACAACGAAAAACCCGCCCCTTCGAGGAGCGGGTGCAAGCTGGCGGGCCGGACTGGAGGTCAGGCGGCCCGCGATCTTTTTTCGTTTATTCCAGATAGGTAGAGGGATCGACCGGCGCGGAATTCTTGCGCACCTCGAAATGCAGCTTCGGCGAGTCGGTCTGCCCGCTCATGCCGGAGACCGCGATTTCCTGGCCGCGCTTGACCGTCTGGCCGCGCGAAACCTTGAGCTCGCTGGCGTGGCCGTAGACCGTGACCAGCCCGTTCTCGTGGCGCACCAGCACGGTGTTGCCGAACTCCTTGAGCCCGTCGCCGGCATAGATGACGACGCCGTTCTCCGCCGCCTTGACCGAGGTGCCTTCCGGCACGGCGATGTCGATGCCGTCGCCGGAGCGGCCGCCGCCCTTGCCGTAGGCCGCGATGACCCGGCCACGCGCCGGCCAGCGCATCTTGCCGATGCCGGTCGCGACGGGCGCGGGCGTCGTGTCGAGCGAGGCCTGCTGGATCACCTCGGACTTCTTCGGCGGCGTGTAGCCCGCCGGCTGGGCCGGCTTCGGCGTCGCGCTGGTGACGACCGGATCGGTTTTGGTCGTCTCCACGGCCGCCACCACCGGCGCCTGGGCCGCGACGGGCTTGCCGCCGGCCGGGATGGTCAGCGACTGGCCGATGCGGATCGCCCCGTCCGACAGGCCGTTGGCCTGCTTCAGCGCGACGCTGCTGACGCCGGTCTTGCGGGCGATGGAGGAGATCGTGTCGCCCGACTGGACGACGTAGCTGCCGGCACCGCCGGTCGGCTTGGCCGCCGCGGGCCTCGGCGCGGCGAGCGCGGTCTGCTCGGCCGGCTTCGATGGCGGGACGAGCTGCTGCTCGCCGCGCGACGACTTCGCCGCCGCGACCTTGGGGTGCGAGTCGGGCGCGGAGACCGGCGCCTTGGAGGAGTAGACATAGGTCGGCACGACGATCTGCTGGCCTGACCGAAGCCCCTGCGATTCGGTGATGCCGTTGGCGGCCATGATTGCGCTGGCGGGCACGCCGAAGCGGCGGGAGAGATTGTAGACGGTCTCGCCGTCCTTGACGGTGACCTGCGTGCCGCCGGTGCGCGACCACCCTTTCGGATCGGCATCGCCGCTGGCGGCGGTCTGGTTCGGCACGGAAAGCGACTGCGACTGCACGGGCGCCGAGGCGATCGTGCCGGTCGGCGTCTGGTCGAGCTGGCGGGCGGGCTGCATGGCGGGAGCGGCCGAGGCCGTCATCTGGCCGGGCGAACCTGCCGGCGGCAGCGAGCTGCGGCTGACGGAGCCCGCCGGCGCCGCCTCGATGGGAGCCGCCGCGACCGCGCCGCCGGGATAAGGCTGCGAACCGGCGGGGCGGATGATCTCCCGCTGGTTGGGGGTCGAAGCCGTGAAGAAATTGTCGATCCCGCCGAACCGGGTCGAGCTGCAACCGGCGGCCATCCCCGCCAGAACCAGCACCGCCGCGCCGCGCGAGAGATTGCGACCGTTACGCCTGAGAACGCTCAACTGCATGGCACTGAACCCGCATACCCTTTACAGACAAGCGGAATTAAAGCGCGTTAATGTTACTCGTCGGTTAAGCCGCGGCGTTTGAATCGAACTTTATTCACCGGGCGGTAACGGGCATCCGCGTCACGCCTTCACAGGACCTGCGGAAGGCCCGCCTGCAGCGCCTGAAGCCGCACGTGTCCGATCTCCTCGCGCTCGAAGCGGCTGCCCACCTTGGTGAGGCGCACCAGCACCTGCTCGCTTTCGGCCCCGCCGACCGGCAGGATCACCGTGCCGCCGCTGGAAAGCTGATCGACGAACTGGCGCGGCAGCGCCTCGAACGCACCCCACACCACGATCCGGTCGAACGGCCCCTCGCCCGGAAGCCCGTTGAGCCCGTCGGCGTGGCGCACGGAGACGTTGGAGATGGCGAGGTCCTCGTAGCGCTGCCGGGCGAGCGCCGACAATGTCTTGAAACGCTCGACCGTGATGACGCGCGAGGCCAGGCGCGCCATGACGGCGGCGGTGTAGCCGGAGCCCGTGCCGATCTCCAGGACGCGGTGGCCGGGCTCGATCGCCAGCGCCGAGATGATCTGCGCCTGGAGGTCTGCCCCTTCCATCGCCTCGCCGCACTCGATGGGGATCATGCCCTCGGCCCAGGCCACGGCCTGCCATTGCGCCGGCACGAAATGCCGGCGCGGCGTCGCCTCGAAGGCGGCCACCAGGCTCTTGCCGACAATGCCCTTGCCGCGCAGCCTGAGCAGGAGGGCGGCGAAACCCTGCCGGTCGCTTTCGTCCGACACGGTCGTCGCCATGCCCATCATCCCAGCGCCTCCGCCACCCGGCCGCGTATTTCATGCGCGGTCAGGTCCAGATGCAAGGGCGTCACCGAGACGAAATCGTTGCGCACGGCGTGGATGTCGGTGCCCTCGACGAGGTCGAGCGTCTCGCGCTTGAAGCGGAGCCAGTAGTACGGCACCCCGCGCCCGTCCGTGCGCTGGTCGATCCACATGCCGTGCGCGACCTTGCCCTGGGCGGTGACGCGCCGTCCCTTCACCTCCTTCGGGCGGCAGGCGGGGAAGTTGACGTTGAGGAAAACCCCGGCCGGCAGGTCGACGCCGATCAGCCTGTCGACCAGCGAGGGCCCGAGTTCCTCTGCCGTCGACCAGGGCACGATGCGCTTCCCGTCCTCGTCCTGGCGAAAACTCTGGCTGAGCGCGATGGCGCGCACGCCGAGCAGCGTGCCTTCCATGGCCGCCGCGATGGTGCCCGAATAGGTGACGTCGTCGGCGATGTTGGAGCCCGAATTCACCCCGGACAGGATGAGGTCCGGCATCGCCGGCATCACCTGCTTGGCGCCCATGATGACGCAGTCGGTCGGCGTGCCGCGCACCGCGAAGCGCCGCTCGCCGATCTCGCGCAGCCTGAGCGGCTCAGACAGCGACAGCGAATGCGCGAAGCCTGACTGGTCCGTTTCCGGCGCCACCACCCACACCTCGTCGGACAGTGTCGAGGCGATGCGCTCCAGCACCTGCAACCCCTCGGCATGGATGCCGTCGTCGTTGGTGATGAGGATTCTCATGCGCCGATCCTCTCCAGCCCGCCCATATAGGGCCGCAAAACCTCGGGCACGGTCACGCTGCCGTCCTCGTTCTGATAGTTCTCGAGCACCGCGATCAGCGCCCGCCCGACCGCGACGCCCGAGCCGTTCAGCGTGTGCACGAAGCGCGTCTGCTTCTCTCCCGCCGGGCGGTAGCGCGCATCCATGCGGCGCGCCTGGAAGTCGCCGCAGACCGAGCAGGAGGAGATTTCGCGATAGGCGTTCTGCCCCGGCAGCCACACCTCGATGTCATGCGTTTTTTGAGCGCCGAAGCCCATGTCGCCGGTGCACAGCACGACGGTGCGGAACGGCAGGCCGAGCCGCTTAAGCACCGCCTCGGAGCAGCCGGTCATCCGCTCGTGCTCGGCCTGCGAGCTTTCCGCGTCCGTGATGGACACCAGCTCGACCTTGTAGAACTGGTGCTGGCGCAGCATGCCGCGCGTGTCGCGCCCCGCGGAGCCCGCCTCGGAGCGGAAACACGGCGTGAGCGCCGTGAAGCGCAGCGGCAGTTTTTCGGCGGCGGTGATCTCCTCGCGCACGAGGTTGGTGAGCGGAACCTCCGAGGTGGGAATCAACCCAAGCCGCGCGCCCGCATGCGGGGTAAAGAACAGATCCTCCTCGAACTTCGGCAACTGGCCGGTGCCGTACAGCGCGTCGTCGCGCACCAGCAGCGGCACCTGCACTTCCGTATAGCCGTGCTCGGTCGTGTGCAGGTCGAGCATGAACTGACCGAGCGCGCGCTCCAGCCGGGCCAACTGGCCCTTCAGCACCGTGAACCGCGCGCCCGACAGCCTTGCGGCGCGCTCGAAATCCATCAGCCCGGCAAGCCCGGCGATCTCGAAATGTTCCTTCGCCCAGTTGGGGCGCACGGGCACGCGCCCGACCTTGCGGAGCTCGACATTGTCGCTCTCGTCGCGCCCTTCCGGCACGTCGTCCAGCGGCACGTTGGGCAGCACCGCCAGCGCCTCTTCCAGCGCCTTGTCCAGGGTGCGCTCGATGGCCTCCGCCTCGGACAGAAAGACCTTGATCTCGTTGACCTCCAGCTTGAGCTCCTCGGCGCGCGTGGAATCGCCCGCCCGCATGGCGTTGCCGATCTCCTTGGAGGCCGCGTTGCGCCGCTCCTGCTTGACCTGCAGCTTGCCGAGATGCGCTCGCCTCGCCTCGTCGCGGGCCACCACCTCCTCGACCGTCGACTGCGCCTGCCCGGACGACCAGCCGCGCCTGACCAGCGCCTCGGCGAGCTTGTCCGGGTTTTCGCGAATCCATTTTATGTCGAGCATGGCACGTCCCAAATCGCAGGCGCTGCCGGGGTAAACCGCATCCCCCCGAGGTGCAAGGGGATTGCGTTTAGATAGGCGAACCTGTCAGGCGGAGGGGACGTCGGGCGCGTCGCCGGGCGTCGGCTGCGCCGCCTCGGCCGCCTCGCGCTCCAGTTTTTCCTTGTCGCGCTTGCGCTCGATCATGCGCGCCGCCCAGATCGACACCTCGTAGAGAAGGATGGTGGGCACGGCCAGGCCGATCTGGCTCACCGGGTCGGGCGGGGTCAGCACCGCGGCGACGATGAAGGCGATGACGATGGCCCAGCGCCGCTTGTCGGCCAGCGCCTGCGAGGATAACAGCCCGACCCGCGCCATCAGCGTCGTCACCACCGGAAGCTGGAACACCAGCCCGAACGAGAAGATCAGCGTCATGATGAGGCTGAGATACTCGGACACCTTCGGCAGCAGTGAGATCTGCACCTCGCCGTCGCCGCCCGTCTGCTGCATGGCGAGGAAGAACCACATAACCATCGGCGTGAAGAAGAAATAGACCAGCGCCGCGCCCATCAGGAACAGGATCGGCGAGGCGATCAGGAACGGCAGGAAGGCGTTGCGCTCGTTGCGGTAGAGGCCGGGCGCGACGAACTTGTAGATCTGCGCGGCGATCAGCGGAAAGGCGATGACCAGCCCGCCGAACATGGCGAGCTTGATCTGGGTGAAGAAGAATTCCTGCGGCGCGGTGTAGATCAGCTCGACCTTGTTCGAGTTCAGCCCCGCCCAGGCCACCGCCCATTTGAACGGCACCACCAGCAGGTTGAACAGGTGCTTGGCGAAGAAGAAGCACACCAGGAAGGCGATGAAGAACCCGCCGATGGACCACATCAGCCGGGTGCGCAGCTCCATGAGGTGCTCGATCAGCGGCGCCGACGACTTCTCGACCTCGTCGTCCTCGGCGCTCACGCTTCGCCTCCGGTCTTCTTCCGCGGCGCGCGGGGCTTTTTCGCCGCGGCCGGCGTGGCCTTCGCCTTCACCGCCAGCGCGGCCTTGTTCTCAGGCTTGGCGCGTGCCGGCTGTCGCTTCGGCGCGGCCCGCTTCGGCTTCGCCGGCGCCGGTTCGGCAACGCTCTCCGCAGGCACGGACGCAACCACGGGCGGCTCGCCCGCGGCAGGCGGGGTGACGGCGGCGGCGGGCGCGGCGGCGGCGGGCATGTCGGCCGGACCGGCCTTGAGCGGCTCGGCCGGCTGCGCGGTCGGGGCCGCCGGCGTCGCGCTCGTGTCGGGCTTGGCCGGGCTGTTCAGCGTGCTCTGGATGCCGGCGCGCAGGTCGGCGGCCGCCTGGCCCAGCGGGTTGAGCTGCTTGCGGATCTCGTTCGCGGGATTGAGGCTCCTCAGCTCGTCGATCGACTTCTTCACGTCGTCGAGCTCGGCCTCGCGCATCGCCTCGTTGAACTGGCGCTGGAAGTCACCGGCCATCGACCGCATCTTGGTCGTCATCTTGCCGAAGGTCCGAAGCATCTTGGGAAGATCCTTCGGGCCGACGACGACGATCATCACCACGGCGATGACCAGCATCTCGGTCCAGCCGATATCGAACATGAGGCCTGTCCCGGCTTGCGCGCAGCTTCAGAGAGCGATCAGCTCTTGGTGATCTTCTCGCCCGCCGGGCGGATCGGCTCGTCCGCGCGGTGATCGACGGTCTTGCCGTCGTCGGCGGCGTCCTCGTCGCTCATGCCCTTCTTGAAGCTCTTGATGCCCTTGGCCATGTCGCCCATGAGCTCGGGAATCTTGCCCCGGCCGAAGAGCAGCAGCACGACGACCAGGACGATCAGCCAGTGCCAGATTGAAAAGGAACCCATAGCTGTTCTCTCTTGAAACCGTTTCCCTCGGCTATTGATCTATTCGCTTTCGTCGCCGGTTTCAAACACAAGAACGTCAGACGGCAGCATGGAAAGCCATATATCGCCGGCCCGCTGCGACAGGGCGCCGCAGCGGATGCGGGCGCGCACCGGCGTCTCGGCCCCCTCTACCGCGATCTCGACCAGTTCGACCACGCCGAGATAGCGCCGGGACAGGATTCGCCCCCGCACCGCGCCGTCGACGGGGCCCGACCCTTCGCTGACGTCGAAGCCGGAGAGCCGCACCGCGACGGCCACCTTCGCGCCGTCGGCGACGCCGGGCGCGGCGATCCGCCCCACCGGCGTGTCCGCCGCGCCGCCGCTCGCACGCGCGGGAAACACGTTGATCTCGGAGAAGAATCCGGCGGCGAACAGATTCGCCGGCCGCAGGTAGAGCTCCTGCGCCGTGCCCATCTGCACCAGCCGTCCGCCTTTCAGCAGCGCGATCCGGTCGCCCATGCGCATCGCCTCCTCCGCGTCGTGGGTGACGACGATGGCGGTGGCGCGGCTTTCGCGCAGGATGGCCAGCGTCTCGGCGCGCACGCTGTCCTTGAGCCGGGAATCGAGACCGGAGAAAGGCTCGTCCATCAACAGCACCGCCGGGCGCGGCGCCAGCGCGCGCGCCAGCGCCACCCGCTGCTGCTCCCCGCCGGACAGCACGTGCGGATAGGCCTGCGCCAGATGCTCCAGCCCGACGCGGGCGAGCGCGATGCCGGCCTCGCGCCGACCCTCCTCGCGCGACAGCGCCGTCAGGCCGAAGCGGACATTGTCGAGGATGGTCAGGTGCGGGAACAGCGCGAAGTCCTGGAACACCAGCCCGATGGCGCGCTTCTCGGGCGGCAGGAAGACCGCCGGCCCGGCGATCTCCTCCGCGTTCAGCAGCACCCGGCCCGCGGTCTGCGCCTCGATTCCGGCGGCGATGCGCAAAAGCGTCGTCTTGCCGGAGCCGGAGGGCCCGAGCAGGCACAGCACCTCGCCCTGCTCCGCCGCCAGGCTGACGTCGGACAGGACCGGCTGGTCCGGGCCGAAGGCATGGCTGATCCGCTCGAAGGCGAGACGGGCCGCGAAGGTGACGCCGGCCTTCGCCTGCTGGCGTCTGGGCGCGCTGTTCACATCGGTCTCCCGGCCAGAATTCCCCGGCCAAGAACCGGGCCCGCCGGGTCAATCATCCGTGACGCGGGGTGTCAACAGGCCGAGTTCCTCGAGGTCGATGTCGGTCAGCGGGTCCTCGTCGGCGGCCATGGCGTCGAGATCGGCGGGCGGCGTCGGCACCGAGAAGTTGGACGGCATGCGCGACGACAGCAGCCCCGCGCCCTTCAACTCCTCCATGCCGGGAAGATCGCGGATGTCCTCCAGCGAGAATTGATCGAGGAAGCCTTCCGTCGTGCCGTAGGTCACAGGACGGCCGGGCGCGCGCCGCCGGCCGCGCATGCGCACCCATTCCGTCTCCAGCAACGTGTCGAGCGTGCCCTTCGACGTCTCGACGCCGCGAATCTCCTCGATCTCGGCGCGCGTGACGGGCTGGTGGTAGGCGATGATCGCCAGCACCTCCAGCGCGGCGCGCGACAGCTTCTTCTGCTGCACCGTATCGCGGCTCATCAGGAAGGCGAGATCGCCGGCCGTGCGGAACGCCCAGGCGTCGCCGACGCGCACCAGGTTGACGCCGCGCCGCTCGTAGATGCCCTGCACATGCGCCATCACGGCGCGCACGTCGACATTGGCCGGCAGGCGCTGCGCCAGATGCTTCTCGCTCACCGGCTCGGCGCTGGCGAAGACGATCGCCTCGGCCATGCGCGCCGCCTCGGCCAGATGCAGGCGCGCGGCCGGGTTGAGCGGCGGTTCCTCGTCCTGGATGGCGTGTGCCGCCGCGCCGGACGGCTGGGCTCGCTTGCTCATGCGGTTTCCCCGGCCTGCGCGCTGCGGACGCCGCGCCGCAGATAGAGCGGCGCGAAGGCCTGCTCCTGGCGGATCTCGACCAGCCCCTCGCGCACCAGTTCCAGGCTGGCGGCGAAGGAACTCGCGATCGCGGTGGCGCGCTCCTCCGGTCCGGTCAGATACTCGATCAGGAAGCGGTCCAGCGCCGTCCACTCGGAGAAGCTGCCGACGAGGCGCGTCAGGATTTCACGCGCCTCCTGCAGGGACCAGACATTGCGCTTGGCGATGCGCACATTGCTGATCGCGCGGCGCTGCCGTTGCGCGGCGTAGGCGGTGAGCAGATCGTAGAGCGAGGCCGTGTACTGGCTCCGCCGCTCGGTGACGACGAGTTCAGGCATGCCGCGCGCGAACACGTCGCGGCCAAGCCTGTTGCGGTTCACCAGACGTCCGGCGGCCTCGCGCATCGCTTCCAGCCGCTTGAGACGGAACTGCAGCACGGCGGCCATCTCCTCGCCGCTCTCTTCCTCGTCGCGCGCCTGGCGCGGAATGAGCAGCTTCGACTTGAGATAGGCGAGCCACGCGGCCATGACCAGATAGTCGGCGGCAAGCTCCAGCCGCAGCCGGCGCGCGCTGTCGATGAAACGCAGATATTGCTCCGCCAGCGCCAGGACGGAGATGCGCGAGAGATCGACCTTCTGCGTGCGGGCGAGATGCAGCAGCAGGTCCAGCGGCCCCTCGAAGCCGGAAACGTCCACCACCAGCGCCGGATCGCCCGTCGCGCGCCGCTCCTCCGCGTCGCTCCACAGGCTGTCCATCGGCGTGGCGTCGGCCGGTCCCGCCATCTCAGGCCACCAACGCGCCGAGATAGTCGGCGAACTCGGCGCGCAGATCGTCCTCCTTGGTGTGGTCGGACAGGCTGGCCGAGGCCAGCGCGCGGCGCGCGCGCTCCAGCGAAACGCCTTCCAGCGGCCGCGTGCGCGCGGCGATGGCGCGCATCTCGTCCATGTCGCCGTTGCAGTGCAGCACGAGGTCGCAGCCGGCGTCGAGGATGGCGGCGGCCCGCAACGAGAAGTCGCCGGACAGCGCCTTCATGGAGGAATCGTCACTCATCAGCAGCCCGTCGAAGCCGATCTCGCGGCGGATGATCTCCTCGATCACCTTGCCGGAGGTCGTCGCCGGGTTCTTCGGGTCGATGGCGCTGTAGATGACATGCGCGGTCATGGCGATGGGCAGGTCGGCCAGTTCCCGAAACGGCGCGAAATCCTGCCGCTGCAGGTCGGCCAGGGACGTGTCGACCGTGGGCAGCGCCAGATGCGTGTCGGCCTGCGCGCGGCCATGGCCGGGCACGTGCTTCATCACCGGCAGAAGCCCGCCGGCCATCAGCCCGTCGGCGGCGGCGCGGCCGAGCGCCGCGACCTGGGCCGCCGTGCGGCCATAGGCGCGGTTGCCGATGACGTCGTTCGCACCCTCCACCGGCACGTCGAGCACGGGCAGGCAGTCGGCGGTGATGCCGTAGCGGCCGAGATCGGCCGCATGCAGCCGCGACAGCAGCCACGCGGCGCGCAGGCCGGCCGTCTTGTCGTCGCCGTAGAGGGCGCCGAGCGCAGCGGCGGACGGATAGTTGGGAGCCAGCGGCGGACGCAGGCGCTGCACGCGGCCGCCTTCCTGGTCGATGAACACCGGCGCGTCGGGGCGGCCCACGCAGTCGCGCATGGCGGCGACGAGGTCGTGGATCTGTTCCGGCTCGCAGAGGTTGCGCGAGAAGACGATGAAGCCCCAGGGGGCTTCGCCGCGATAGAAACGGACTTCGTCGCGGGTCAGCGACCGGCCGGCGCAGCCGAGGATCATGGCTTTTGATTCGCTCATGGCCCTCAGGATATAGCGAAGGACGGATCGCCGCACCACGCGATACGGCCTATCCACGGCATTAGGCGGCCGGCAGCCGGAGATATCCGACCGCCTGACGCCGATCCGCCGCCCGCCGGACTACCGCGACACGAAACAGGTGCCGCCGGCGGCCTTGTAGGTCTCGCAGAGGCTCACGGCCTCGTTGCGGCTCGGCGCGTTGACGCGGACGCGCCAGAACGTGCCCTTGCCGGCGATCTCGGCCTTCACGATGCTGACATCCTTGCCGCCCAGCACATTGCCGTAGCGGCGGGCGAGCGCCTGGTAGGAAGACCGCGCCGCCTCCTCGGTCGGCTGCGAGGCGATCTGCATGGCCCAGCCGCCGGCGGCCGCGCCGTTGGTGACGGCCGCGACGCGATCCGGCTTGACCTCGCCGACCACCTGCACCGGCTGCTCGGACGGCCGCTGCGGAGCGATCGGCGCCCGGTCGGGCACGGTCGAGCCCGTGGTGCGCGGCATGGCCGGCTGCGCCGGCGTGTTGTCGGAGACCTGGGCGCGCGGCTGCGCGGGCCGAACCTGCGCGGCGGCCATCTGGGCGAGCGCATCGGTGCCGGCGGCGGCGGGCGCGGGCTGGGGCGCCGGCTGCGCGGGAGCCTGCACCACTGGCGCCTGCACCTCACGCGGCGCCAGCGTGCCGTCCGGCCGCACAACCATGGTGCGCACCTTGCGCGGAGCGACCGCCGCAATCTCGGTATCGGGATCGGCCGCGGAGTCCTGCACGATCTGCGAAATGCGGTCCTCGTTCTTGGCGGACGGGGCCTGCGCCTCGGCCGCCTGGCTTTCGGCCATCGGCGAACCGTCCTGCGCCTCGGCGACCTCGCCCCCGGCCAGCGCGTCCTCGTCGAAATCGCTCTCCGAATCGGCGGTGATCTGCTCCGGCATCGGGGTCACGTCCACCGGTTCCTCGGCCGTGGTCACCAGCCTGTCCTGCTGCGGAGCGCCGGCGGCGCGCTGGCCGCGCACGGCGTCGTAGACCTGGTTGTTCTGGTTGGGCACCCGCGTGCCGCCCGGGTTTTCCGGCCGCACCTTCACGGGTCCCTGGTCCGCCGACACCAGCACGGGCACGTCGGAACCGCCGCCGCCGAACGACAGCGCGTAGGCGCCGATCGCGCCGACCAGCGCCACGCCGCCGACCACGGCGGCGATCAGCAGGCCGCGACGCGGCCGGTCATCGCGCTCGTCCCGACCGGCCGCCGCCATCGGATGCGCGGCGTCGGCCGCGTAGTCCTGCTCGTCGGCGGCGCGCATAGCCTCGTCGAGATCGAAGGGTTCCGCCAGAAGCGGGTCCTCGAAATCCGCATGCCGGTAGGCTGCGCCGTCCGGCCCATCGGCATCGCCGCTCCGGCCGTGCACGCCGTCATAGTCGAAGTCCATCGGCGCCTGATGCGAGGCAACGCCGGACACTGCCGGTTCCGACGGCTCGCCCGCGTTCATGTCTGAGAGCAGGCTGGCGAATTCCGTGTCGAGATCATCGAAGGCGGCCTCGGCCGGCCTGTCCTCGTCGAACGGCACGTCCGGTATGTCCAGATCGTCCGGCATGGAGACGGCCCGGTCGCTGACCTCGATCGTCTCGATCTCGGGAATGTCGTCGAGATCTTGCGCGGCCAGCAGTTCGAACTCGTCCGCGGGCAGGACGTCGTCCATTGCAAGGTCCGGCTCAGGGGCCGGCTGCGGCTCGAAGGCGGGCTGCGGCCGGAACGCGATCTCCGGCTCCGGCCGGACGGCCGCATAAACTGGAGCGGCCGAGGCGGCCGCCATCGCGGCGGGGGCGACGGAGGGCGCGGGGCTGCCGGCCGCGGGCGGGGCGGCCTCGCGCGGCGCCACGGGCGTGGCCCGCCCGTAGAAAAGCTTGCCGGCCTGGCTGCTGTACTTGGCGGTCAGCGAGTTGATGACGTCGAGCGGATCGCGTCTGCCGTCGGCCCGCTTGCGGGCGTGCTCGGCGGCGATCTCCTCGACGACACTCTCGGCCGCCGCGACTCGGTCGCCGTCGCGGCCCTGTTCCTGTTCCACGCCGACATCCAGCGCATCAGCGAACGCATCAGCGTCGAAGCCGGGCAGATCGTCATGCGCCGGCTGCGCCTGCGGCGCCGATGCCTGCGCGGGGGCAACCGGGGCATCCGAGCGAACCATGTTCGCCAGAAGGTCCAGCGGATCCTCGAAATGGTTGTCGGCGGCGGCGCCCGGCGTGTCGTCCTCCAGCATCCACTCCAGCCCGCGCGTGTGATCCGCCGGCTGCGGCGTCTCGGCCGGGCGCGGCTGGAACGCGGCGGCCTGCGGGCGCGGCGTCTCGATGCGCGCGTCCTGCGCCCGATCCTGCATGTCGGCCGGAGCAGCCTGCGGCTGCGGCGCGGGACGGGAGAAGGCGGCAGCGCCCGCACCGGCGGCGGCGCCGCCCAGCAAGGCCCTCAGCTCGTCCTCGAAATTGAAGCGCGGCTCGGGCGCGGCGGCCTGAGGGGCCGGCGGCTCGACATGGATCGCCTCGGGCTCGGCATAGGCCTCGTCGTCGGCCGGCTCGTCATAAGCAACGGCCTCGACCTCGAACGCCCCGTCCATGGCGGCATCGAGGTCCATGGCGGCGTCGAGCGCCGGATCGAGGTCGAAATCGGAATCGTCCAGCGGGAGGTCGTCCCCGCCCTGCCCGCCATAGGCCTCGTCCGCCCGCTGCGCGGCGGGGACGCCGTTCCACGACGGCTCCTCGTAGGACGCATCGAAGGCCGGTTCGGGCTCGACCGCAGCCGGCTCATCGACCTCCGTCGCTCCGGCGGAAGCCACATCGGCGGGCGAGAAATCGAGCGCCGGCTCGGCCGCGTTGAAATCCGTCTCCAGCATAGCCGCGTCGAACTCGGCCGAGAAGTCGAGCTCCTGCTCCGGCTCGACCTTATAGTCAGCCTCCGGCTGCTGCACCGGCGCGGTGAATGGCTCGGCGTCGCTCGCCGCGACGTGGGAAACCGGCTCGGCCTCGACATCGAAGTCGTCCGCCAGGTCCAGGTTGAAATCGGGAATCCCGTCCTCGCCCCGCGCCGTCTCGTCCTGCGGCGCGGCAGCGGGCTGATAGTGGTGCTGGACCGGCGCCTGCTCCTCCACATCGAGATCGCCGGATACCGGCTCCACGAACTCCGGCTCGGCGGCATCGAACTCTCCGAGCAGCTCGCGCTCGAGATCGATCTCGAAATCCTCCTCGGCGGCATGATTGTCCGGCGCGGACGCGGCCCCGGCGGCGGCAAGCGGCCCCAGCTTCTGCGGCGCCTGCGTCTGCCTGACCGGCTCGCGCGGATCGAAACCCATGATGCGGGTCAGTTCCGCGAACGGATCATCCTCGGCGATATTGGCCGTGTCGACGACCTTGAGATGGTTTCTGTCAGCCATTCTTTTCGTCCCGAACTGATACTCGGCCGGGCGCATTCGCGCGCCGCTCGGAAGTCCGCCAGTACCAGCGCAATGTGGGGAAAAGGTGGCTTTTTCGGCACCTTTCCTAGCGCATCTCGGTCGGTGCGTCCGCTCCGACGAGGCCCAGGCCGGAGCCGAGCACGTCGCAGACAGCCTGCACCAAACCTAGTCTGGCAAGTGTCGATTCTCGGTCGTTAACCTTAACAAAACGTAAGTCGACGTTCTCCGTGCCGCGATTCCAGTGCGCGTGGAAAGCGCTGGCCAGATCATAGAGGTAGAAAGCCATGCGGTGCGGCTCCATCGCCAGCGCCGCCGCCTCGATCATGCGCGGGTATTCCGCCAGCTTGCGAACCAGCGCGATCTCGCCCTCCGCCGTCAGCAGATGCGCCCGCCCCGCCAGCTCGTCGCGCCCGAACGTCTCGCCCGGAAACTGCTCCCTCGCCTGCCGGAAGACCGAGTGGCAGCGCGCCGAGGCGTACTGCACGTAGAAGACGGGATTCTCCTTCGACTGCTCCGTCACCTTGGCGAAGTCGAAGTCGAGCGGCGCGTCGTGGCTGCGGTAGAGCATCATGAAGCGGATCGGATCGCGGCCGACCTCGTCGACCACGTCGCGCAGCGTCACGAAATCGCCCGAGCGCTTGGACATGCGCACCGGCTCCCCGTCGCGGAACAGCTTGACGAGCTGGCACAAAAGCACGGTGAGCTTGACCTCGCCGCCCGACAGCGCGCGCGCCAGCGCCTCCATGCGCTTGACATAGCCGCCATGGTCGGCGCCGAGCACGAAGATCGTGCTCTTGAAGCCGCGGTCGATCTTGTCCTGGAGATAGGCCACGTCGCCGGCGAAATAGGTGTAGGAGCCGTCCGACTTCACCAGCGGCCGGTCGACGTCGTCGCCCACCTCGGTGGAGCGGAACAGCGTCTGCTCGCGATCCTCCCAGTCGTCCGGCTTCTCGCCCTTCGGCGGCGGCAGCTTGCCCTTGTAGATGTGGCCGTTGAGCGTCAGCCCGTTGATCGCGTTGCGGATCGGCGCGGCGCCGTCCTCATGCAGCTTGCGCTCCGAGAAGAACACGTCGTGGTGCACGTTGAGCAGCGCCAGGTCCGCGCGGATCATCGCCATCATCGCGTCGATGGTGCGGTCCTTGACGATGGCCAGCGCGTCGGCCTCGGGCATCTGATTGAGGCCACGCCCGAACTCCCGCGCCAGCGCCTGCCCGACCGGGATCAGATAGTCGCCCGGATAGAGCCCGGCCGGAATCTCGCCGATAGCCTCGCCCAGCGCCTCGCGGTAGCGCAGCATGGCCGAACGGGCGAGCACGTCGACCTGCGCCCCGGCGTCGTTGATGTAATATTCGCGCGTCACGTCGTAGCCGGCGAAGGCCAGCAGATTGGCCAGCGCGTCGCCCACCACCGCGCCCCGGCAGTGCCCGACATGCATCGGCCCCGTCGGGTTGGCGGACACGTATTCCACATTGGTCTTCACGCCGCCGCCGACGGTCGAACGGCCGTACTCCCCGCCCTCGGCCAGCATGATCGCAAGCTGCTTGTGCCAGAAGCCGGGCGACAGCCGCAGATTGACGAAGCCCGGCCCGGCCACCTCGGCCGAGGCGACGTCCGGGTCGAGCGCCATGGCGGTGGCGATCTTCTCGGCGAGCTGGCGCGGATTGGCGCCCACTGCCTTGGACAGCACCAGCGCCGCGTTGGTGGCGAGATCGCCGTGGCTGGCGTCGCGCGGCGGCTCGACGGTGATACGCGAAAAGTCCGGCGCGCCGCCGTCTTTCGCAGCAAGATCAAGGCCCTGGACGGCTTTTACGACTCGCGCGTTGAAGTCGGCGAAGATGTTCATTGAACGGATCTCGGGTGCTGGAAACCGCCCGCCCCTAGCCGAAATCGGGCGTGTGGTCAAACAAGCGCCGGTGTTCCTTGAGCGCGTAGGTGTCGGTCATGCCGGCCAGGAAATCGGCGACATGGCGCGCCTTGACGCGCTCTTCCGCCTGCGCGAGCAGGTCGCGCCAGCCTTCCGGCATCGTCGCCGGATCGGCGAAATAGGCGTCGAAGAGATCACGCACGACGCGGTCGGCGTCGCGGCGCGCCCGCATCACCTCCGGCGCGCGGTAGATGTTGGCGTAGAGGAAGGTCTTCAGCTCCTTCTCCCGCGCCGCCATCTCGGGCGAAAACGTGACCACCGTCTCGCCGGCGGCGCGCACCGCGTCCGCCGAATCCGGCTTGAGCCGCGCCAGATTGGCGCCGGCCGTGCGGATCGCGTCCTCGACCATCACGGTGATCTGCCGGCGCACGAGCTCGTGCGCGCTACGCACGGCGTCCAGCCCCGGATAGCGGTCGCGCACCTGTTTCAGCAGGCCGGCGGTCAGCGGCACGGCCTCCAGCATCGGCAGCGACAGAAGCCCGGCGCGCAACCCGTCGTCGATGTCGTGCGCGTCATAGGCGATGTCGTCGGCGATGGCCGCGCACTGCGCCTCCAGCCCGGCGTGGCGGTCGAGCTCCAGCGGGTTGAGCGCGTCGAAATCGAGGATCGAGCGCGGCACCGGCTTGCCCGCCGGCCGCCCGTCGGCCGTCAGCAGCGGGCCGTTGTGCTTGACCAGCCCTTCCAGCGTCTCCCAGGTCAGGTTCAGCCCGTCGAACTCCGCATAGCGCCGTTCGAGCCTGGTGACGATGCGCAGCGACTGCGCGTTATGGTCGAAGCCGCCCCATGCCGCCATCCTGGCGTCCAGGGCATCCTCGCCTGTGTGGCCGAACGGCGTGTGGCCGAAATCGTGCACCAGCGCGATGGCCTCCGCCAGGTCCTCGTCGCAGCGCAGCGCGCGGGCCAGCGCGCGGGCGATCTGCGCCACCTCGATCGTATGGGTCAGGCGGGTGCGGAAATGGTCGCTCTCATGCGCGATGAACACCTGCGTCTTGTGCTTGAGCCGGCGGAACGCCGTCGAGTGGATGATGCGGTCGCGATCGCGCTGGAAGGGCGTGCGCGTCGGGCTGTCCCCCTCGCTCTGGAAGCGCCCGCGCGAACGCGCGGGGTCGCACGCATAGGCCGCGCGCGGCCGGTAGCCGAAGCCGATGCCCTGAAGGCCTTCTGCCGCCATCGTCCTGCCCGTCGACCTGTCGCACCGTTGACTTGAAGCGTGGCGCTTCATACCTATCGCAGGGACAGCAACGCAAGGTGACGCCATGGGTGCCGACGCCAAGAACGCCATGAAGGTCGAGATGACCGAGGCGGCCGCGAAGCGCATCGCGAAGATCGTGGCCTCCGAGCCCGGCAAGATCGCGTTGCGCGTCGCCGTCGAGGGCGGCGGCTGCTCGGGCTTCTCCTACAAGTTCGACCTCACCGATTCCCGCAACGACGACGACGTCTCCGTCGAGCGGGATGGCGCGACCGTGCTGATCGACGACCTCTCGCTCGTCTACATGGGCGGCTCCGTCATCGACTTCGTCGACGACCTGATGGGCCAGTCCTTCCAGATCCGCAATCCGAACGCGGTCGCCTCCTGCGGCTGCGGCACCTCCTTCTCGATCTGAGCTTTCGCGCGTGAAAATCGTCACCTGGAACATCAACGGCGTGAAGGCGCGCATCGGCAACCTCGTGCACTGGCTACGCGAGGCGGAACCGGACATCGTCTGCCTGCAGGAGATCAAATCCGTCGACGAGCAGTTTCCGCGCGCCGAGATCGAGGCGCTGGGCTATGCCGTCGAGACCCACGGCCAGAAGGGCTTCAACGGCGTGGCGATCCTGTCGAGGCTGCCTTTCGACGAGGTCAATCGCGGCCTGCCCGGTGACGATGCGGACGAGCATGCCCGCTTCATCGAGGGCGTCTTCTCGACGCCAGGCGGCGCGCTGCGCGTGGTGTCGCTCTACCTTCCCAACGGCAACCCGATCACCGAGGAGCGCAAGTTCGGCTACAAGCTGGCCTGGATGGCGCGGCTGGAGGCCTGGGCGAAGGCAAGGCTGGAGCTGGAGGAGCCGCTGGTCCTGGCCGGCGACTACAACGTCATCCCCGAGGCCATCGACGCCCGCAACCCCGAGCAGTGGGTCAACGACGCGCTGTTCCAGCCGGTCACGCGCCAGGCCTATCGCCGGCTGCTCAATCTCGGCTTCACCGAGGCGGTGCGCAACACCACGGAGGAGCCGGGCGTCTACACGTTCTGGGACTATCAGGCCGGCGCCTGGCAGAAGAACAACGGCATCCGCATCGACCATCTGCTACTGTCGCCCGAAGCCGCCAACCTTTTGCGGGCCACGTCCGTCGACAAGCACGTCCGCGCCTGGGAAAAGCCCTCGGATCACGTGCCCGTGGCGGTGCATCTCGACGTCGCGGCTTAGAGCCGATCGAGGTTGGCGCAACGCAACGCCCCCTCCGGCCCTTCGGGCCACCTCCCCCGTGAACGGGGGAGGATCGAAGGTGGAGGCCGGCATATCCTCCCCTGCGAAGCGGGGGAGGTGGCCCGAAGGGCCGGAGGGGGCGCCCGCACCCATGCAGGGATGAGAACCCGGCCTAGGCCGGCTTGACCGCGTCCACCGGGCTGACGCCGAGTAGGTCCAGCGTGCGGCGCAGCAGGCGGACCTCCTTCTCCGCCAGATTCGCATCCGCCTTGGCGATCTCGGCCATGTGCTGCGCCAGCAGCCGGCGGCGCTCGACCGGCAGGTCCTTGAACAGCTCGATCGCCTGCACGCCGTTGGTCTCGTAGCCGAAATCGTTGAGATACTCGATCACACCGTCGAAACTCTCGTCGGCGATGCCGAAGCCGTCGCGGCAGATGCGCCGGAACGTCTCCATCTCCGCTTCCTCGATCACCCCGTCGGCGAGGATCATGCGGAAGAGCAGCAGCAGCTCGGCCGACAGCACGGGATCGTCGGCCACCCTGCGAACCCCGGGGTCGCCTTCGAACAGGGAGCGTATCTGGGCAAGCAGGCCGGCAGCCATGGCGATCCTCGCTGATTTGCCCGACTCCTAACCCGAAAATCGTCTTGCGCAAACATCCCCGTCGTGATCGTTGGCGCCACCAGCCGCCGGAAAGTCCGATCGCATGATGACCGAGTTCGCCCAGCAACTGATCCTGCTTGCCGGCGCGGCGTTTCTGGGCGGCTTCGTCGATGCGATCGCCGGCGGCGGCGGCCTCATCACCGTGCCCGCCTTGCTGCTGGCGGGCCTGTCGCCGGTCGAGGCGCTGGGCACCAACAAGCTGCAGGGCATGTTCGGATCGGCCTCCGCCACCCTCCATTATGCCGCCAAGGGCCATGTCGACCTGCGCGGCCAGCTCCCGTTCGCGATGCTGTCCGTTATCGGCGGCGGCGTGGGCGCGGGGCTGGCGACCATCGTCCCGGACAAGTGGCTGAGCCTCGCCCTGCCCGTCGTGCTGATCGCCATAGCGCTCTATTTCGCGCTGAAGCCGAATCTCGGCGACCTCGACCGCGCGCGGCGCATGGGACCGGTCCTGCTCGGCTGCACGCTGGTGCCGCTGGTCGCCATGTATGACGGCATCTTCGGCCCCGGCGCCGGATCCTTTTTCATGATCATGTTCATCTCGCTGGCGGGATACGGGGTGCTGAAGGCGACGGCGCACACCAAGCTCCTCAACGTCTCGTCCAATGCCGGCAGCTTCCTGGTCTTCGCCGTCAGCGGCGCGGTCCTGTGGAAGATCGGCCTGGTCATGGGGCTCGCCCAGTTCCTGGGCGCCCGCATCGGCGCAGCACTCGCCATCCGCGTCGGCTCCGGGCTGATCAAGCCGCTGCTGGTGGTGGTCTGCATCGCGCTGGCCGTCAAGCTGCTGGCCGATCCGGCGCATCCGCTGCGCCAGCTCGTCAGCTTCTGAAGCCCTACCGCGCCGCGGCGAGCAGCGCGTCGACGTCGAGATGGCGCTCCAGCGCCTCCGCGATCTCGTCCAGCGCCGCCTCGATCGCCGCGACGTGATCGCCCGCGCCGCCGACGACGCCCAGCCCCTCGAGGAAGCGGCGGCGGAACCCGCCCGCGTTGAACAGCCCGTGCAGATAGGTGCCGAAAACCTTCCCGTCCGGCGAGGCCGCGCCGTCCGCGACGCCGTCGATCGTCACCGGCGCGCGCGCCGTATCCGGGCCGGTGGTGCGGCCGAGATGAATCTCGTAGCCCTCCAGCGGCAGGTCGAACAGCGTCGAGCGGGCCGACACGTTGCGCACCGTCTTTTCCCGCTCCATCACGGTCTCGACGTCCAGCAGGCCGAGCCCCTCGGCGCTTTTCACGTCGCCCTCGATGCCGTCGGGATCGTAGACGGCCCCCCCCAACATCTGGTAGCCGCCGCAGATGCCGACGACATGGCCCCCGCGCGCGCGGTGCTCGGCGAGGTCGCGGTCCCAGCCGTTGCGGCGGAAGGCGAGCAGATCGGCAATGGTCGATTTGGAGCCGGGAACGACCACCAGCCCGGCGTCCCCCGGCAGCGGCGAGCCCTGCGGCACGAAGGCGACCTCCACCTCCGGCTCGGCCTTCAACGGGTCCAGATCGTCGAAATTGGCGATGCGCGACAGCATCGGCACCGCCACGCGGAAGCGCCGTCCCGCGCCGCGGCTCAGCCGCTCCAGCGCGACGGAATCCTCCGCCGGCAGCCGCGATGCCGCCGGCAGCCAGGGCACGATGCCGAAGCAGCGCCAGCCGGTGAAGGATTTCACGATCGTGAGCCCGTCGTCGAACAGCGACACGTCGCCCCGGAACTTGTTAATGAGATAGCCGACGATCATCCGCCGGTCGCCCTCGTCGAGGATGAGGTTCGTGCCGGCGAGCGAGGCGATCACCCCGCCCCGGTCGATGTCGCCCACCAGCACCACCGGCACGCCCGCCGCCGTGGCGAAACCCATATTGGCAATGTCGCGCGGCCGCAGATTGACCTCGGCCGGAGAGCCAGCCCCCTCCACGATGACGAGGTCGGCGCCCTCTCCCACCCTGGCGAAGGACTCCAGCACCGCCGCCATCAGGCCGGGCTTCAGCGCCTGATAGGCGCGCGCCCTCGCCTCGCCGTGCCGCCGGCCCTGCACGATGATCTGCGAGCCGGTCTCCCCCTGCGGCTTCAGGAGAACCGGGTTCATGTCGACGCTCGGCCGGACGCCGCAGGCCAGCGCCTGCAGCCATTGCGCGCGGCCGATCTCGCCGCCGTCGCGCCCGTCCGGCAGGTCGGCCACGGCGGCGTTGTTCGACATGTTCTGCGGCTTGAACGGCCGGACGACCAGCCCGCGCCTGCGCGCCGCGCGGCAAAGCCCCGCGACCAGCACGGTCTTGCCGACATCCGAGCCGGTTCCCTGCAACATGATGGCGCGGGCCATGCCTGAAGCGTCCTCCGCTGGCGGCGGGACATGACCCGCCGGACCCGGACTAGACCGGGCGGGCGCAAAAGCCAAGCGACGCGGAACGGCGAAATAAAACGCGGATTCAGCTTTGCTTAACCGCTCGCTAACCACGCGGTAACGATGTGCGTTTAGAACCGGAAGCCGAGGGGGGTGCGTTTGCGACCACCCGGCGCTCCGGATCAGGTCTCGCGTACCGGAGCCGAAATTCTGACCAGTCGAGCGTCCGCGTACAGCCATGCGTATCCGATGGCGGGGCCGCGCCTTGTTCAGGCGCGGCTTCCGCCGTTCGGCATGCCGTTCAGCCCTTCGAAAGCCGCCGGTGGTTGGCGCGCACGCGCTGGCCGATGGGCTTCAGCGCGGCATCCAGCGAACGCTCCGCCGCCTTGCCGCTGAGAAGCGCCGGCACGCGCCCGCTCGCTACCTCAGGCCAGAAACTCATGGCGGCGCCGAACAGCGACATCTGCGCCGCCGCCGCGCCTTCGGCCAGCGCCGCCGCCTTCTCGCTCACGGCGCGCATGGTCTCTGCCCCGACACCGCCCGAAGACCGGCCGGCTTCGGCTGCCAGCAGCGGCATCCGCATCATGACCACGGCGGGCGCCAGCATGAGGTTGGCATAGGCCGTCGCGGAGCGCCTGGCGGTTCTGGTTTTCATGGAAAGGCCTGTTGGCAGGTGGCAGCCTGCCTCAACGCCGGGCGAGACCGGGGGTTCCAGTGTTTCGGCAGCCCGCCGAAAGTCAGTCCCTTGCCGGCGTGCCGACGCCGAACACCTCCGGCTTCATGAAGGAGAGGCTGCACGATTTGCTGACGGCGATGACGCTGATCAGTTGCGCCAGCTCCTCATCGGTGTGTTCGCAATCGGGGATCGTCCGCCTGATGTCGGATATTAGCGCCGGCACGACGATCAGGCGCTTCTGCCCCCGACCGATCGCCTGCTCCGTGAAGGCGGCGACCGACAGCCTCTTCTTCAATGCACTTCTCCCGACTTGCGGGGCGCATAACTCCGCAGTCGGGATTTGGTTCCGTCTTTTTTTCAAGCTTGATTCAAAGTTTCAAAGACCGTCGATATCCCTGCGCGCCTGCCGCAAAATCTCGCGCAGCCGGGCGGTCTGCTCGGCCGTCAGCTCGCCCTTGCGCACGCGCACGAACACCGCCTTGGCGAGGTCCCGCGCCTCCTCACCGAGCGCGGCATGGCCGCTCTCGGCCGAGACGCCGTCGATCTGCGCGTTGATGCGGGCAAGCTCCTCGGCATGGTCGGCCAAATAGGCCGTTCCGGCCTCCGTGATGGAATAGCGACGCTTGTTGCCGTTGGCTTCCGAGACGACGAGATCCGCCTCCTCCAGCATCTGCAGCATGGGATAGATGGCGCCGGGGCTCGGGCTGTAGCTTCCCTGGAAGCGCGTCTCCAGCGCCTTGATGATGTCGTAGCCGTGGCGCGGCTCCTCGGCGATCAGGCCGAGCACGACGAGGCGCAGCGCGCCGCCGTCGAAGACACGCCGCCCGCGTCCGCCGAAGGGGCCGCCGCGATGACGCCCGAACGGTCCGCCGCCGAAGCCGCCACCCCTCCGACCGCCGGGGCCGCGCCCGTCTTCGTCGCGCGAACCGGCCATGGCCCACCAGCCGCCGTGGCGGCGAAAATGCATTCCGTGCATGCGAGGAAATCCTTCCGTAATACTCTTCATGAAGACATATCTATCAAAAGATATATCTTTTACAAGAGGGGGGCGAAAATTTTCGGAACTGCGCTCCGCGACGAAAAGGCCGGCGGGAATTGCTTCCCGCCGGCCTGCCTCACCCGCCCCGAGGCGAACTTTCCCTATCGGAACGATCCGGTCCGAAAAAAGTTCGCCCGCATCGCCACTACCGCTTGCCGCCTTCGAGCGCCGAGGCAAGGCGCACCAGCGATAGGAATTCCGACCGGTACCCAAACGGATCGGATCCACGGGCGGCAGCAGCGATCTCCAATATTCTGTCGTAGCCGAAGGCATGCGTCTGGTCCGTGCCGCGCAGCTTCTGGCCGAAGGCGGCGACCGCGACCGAGAAACGCTGGTCGGTGCTCGCCGCGTCGAAGGACGCGACCTCGTTCACCTCCGTCACCGGCGTGGTGATCAGCTTCGACACGTCCTCGTCCGGCAGCTTGTAGCGGATCTTCACGAAGGCATATTCGTCCGCATTGGCGATGCCGCCGGGATTGTTCACCGCGGCCTGTCCGTAGCGCAGGTCGTCGATCTGCTGGGGCGCGCCCTTCGGCGTGATCTCGTAGATCGCCGTGACCGAATGGCCGGAGCCGATCTCGCCGGCATCGACGCGGTCGTTGTTGAAGTCCTCCCGGTTGAGCGCCCGCGTTTCGTAGCCGATCAGCCGGTACTCCGAGACGGCGGCCGGATTGAACTCGACCTGGATCTTCACGTCCTTGGCGATGGTGAAGAGCGTGGAAGAGGCATCCTGCACCAGCACTTTTTCCGCCTCGGCCAGCGTGTCGATATAGGCCGCCGTGCCGTTGCCGTTCTGCGCGATGGTCTGCATCATCCGGTCGTTGAGGTTGCCGCGGCCGAAGCCGAACACCGACAGGAACACGCCGGACTCGCGTTTCTCCTCGATCATGCGCTTCAGATCGGCGTCGTCCGTCTGGCCGACGTTGAAGTCGCCGTCGGTGGCCAGCATCACCCGGTTGACGCCGTCCTTCACGAAGGATTTTTGGGCCAGCCGGTAGGCCTCCTTCAAACCTGCCTCGCCTGCCGTGGTGCCGCCGGGCGTCAGCGTGTCGATGGCCTGAAGGATTTTTTCCCGCTCCGACGCCTTGGTCGGCTCCAGCACGGTGCCGGCGTTGCCCGCATAGGTGACGATGGAAACCGTATCTTCGGGGTTCAGCTTGTTGACCAGCAGGCGGAAGGCCGATTGCAGCAGCGGCAGCTTGTCCGGCGCGTTCATCGAGCCCGACACGTCGAGCAGGAAGACGAGGTTGGCGCGCGGCTGCTCGGCCGGTTTCACGTCATAGCCCTTGATGGCGACGTGCATCAGCTTCGTCTGCCCGTTCCACGGCGTCGGCATCACGGTGACGGTCGAGTTGAATGGCACGGCAGCGCTGTCCGGCCCCTTCCAGTCATAGGGGAAGTAGTTGACCATCTCCTCCACGCGCACCGTGTCCGCCTGGGGCAGAAAGCCGTCCTTCAGCGAGCGGCGCACGAAGGAATAGGAGGCCGTATCGACATCGATGGAGAAGGTCGAGACCGGGTCCTCAAGCGCCGAGCGCACCGGATTGGTCTTGAACGCCTCGAAGCGGTCGCGGTCCTCCTGCGAGGGCATGGGCATGTCGGACGGCGCATAGGCCGGCGCCTGCTCGGCCAGCCGCTTGGAAGCCGCCGCACCGCCCGCCGCCCGATCCCGCGTCGCCATGGTGGCGGGCGCGCTCGGCGACGGCGGCGCGAAGGCCTCCGGCTTCGGCGCGGCTTCCGGCTCGGCGAGCACGAGGCCGCGGTCGGCCTCCACGTCGAGCTTTTCCTCCACAGGCCGGTTTGCGGTCTGCCGGACCTCTCCGGCCGGGCCATCGGCGGTCTCGCGGCCGAAGCCGAAGGGCGAAGTCTGTTCGTTGAGCAGGGAGAACGTCACGTATCCCGCCACCGGCAGAGCCACCAGCCCGGCCAGCGCCGGCGTCGCCAAAAGCTTCTTCTGCATCATCTCGCTCCAGAGCTTCCTCATCTGCCCGGTGAGACGAGAGGTCGGAGACGTTCCTTTGGCGGCTGCGCGATTTTTTTCGCCGGCCTCCTCGAAGGCCTGCATCGCAAGGGAAAGCGCCCTCGCCTTCGCTTCGGCGGAAGCCGCCGGCGCGGACAGGCCGCGCAGTCTGTTCAGGTCGGTGTCGTCAACCATGGTCACTCTTCCCCGGCCGCCTGGCGCATCAGCACCTTCAGCCGTTTCTTCGCTTCATGGATGTGCCAGGAAACCGTGTTCTCCGCGCAGCCCATCGCCTCGGCTGCGTCGGAATGCGACAGGCCCTCGCCATAGACCAGCAGCACCGATTCGCGCTGCTTGTCGGGCAGCCGGCGCACCGCGCTCCACAGCGCGTCGAGCTGGTCGTCGGGCTCGGGCTCCGCCTCGCCCGCGATCAGCGCGTGCATGCCGAAGGCCTCGGCCTTGGCGCGGTCGCGGGAACGCTTGCGCAGCACATCCCGCGCCGCGTTCATCGTCATGGCGTAGAGCCAGGTCGTGAACGCGCCGCCGCCGCGATAGGAGCGGATCGCCTTGCCGAGGCGCGCGCAGACCTCCTGCGCCACGTCCTCCGCGTCGGCCTTCACGCCGCACCATTTCCACGCCGCGCGATAGACGAAGTCGTAGTGGCGCTCGACAAGCCTGCCGAACGCCACCCCGTCACCCTGCCGCGCCCTGCCGATCAGCTCGGCATCGGACGCCTCGGTTTCATCGAGCATCATCGCCGTCATTTGCCCGTGAGACGACCGTCACGGGCAAATCCTTGGGGCGTCGGAAAGTTTTTTGCGGATACAAGCTCAATCGAGCGCGGCCGTGACGATGATCTCGACCTTGTACTGCTCGGCCGCGAGCTTCGCCTCGCCGGTGGCGCGGGCGGGCGTGTGGCCGGGCGCGACCCATTTGTCCCACACCGCGTTCATCTCGGCGAAGGTCGACATGTCGGCCAGCCAGATGATCGCCTGGAGGATTTTCGTCTTGTCCGTTCCGGCCTTCGCCAGCAGCTCGTCGATCGAGGCCAGCACGTCGGCCGTCTGCTCCGCGACGGTTGAGCCCTCGCCCACTTGGCCGGCGAGATAGACGGTGTTGTTGTGGACGACGGCTTCGCTCATGCGCGCGCCGACGCCGATGCGGTTGATGGCCATGGTTCTCTCCTGTTGAACGCGCCTTCCATAACGGAAAGCAGCCTTCGCACAAGGCGGCACCGGCAAACGGGTGGTTGACGTATGTAATAACATAACATATGAGAGGCCTCCCTGTCGCATGGAAGCCCGATGTCCGAGCCGGCCCTGATTTTTCGCGACCTGACGCTGGGTTACGGCAGTCACGCGGCCGTGCATCATCTGAGCGGCACGGTCGAGCGCGGCTCGCTGACGGCGATCGTCGGCGCCAACGGCTCCGGCAAGTCGACGCTGATGAAGGGCATCGCGGGCGTGCTGAAACCCATGGCCGGAAGCGTCGATCGGCGCGCCGGCTGCACCGTCGCCTATCTGCCGCAGCAATCGGAACTGGACCGCACCTTTCCGGCCCGCGTCGTCGACCTGGCGGCCATGGGCCTGTGGCCGAAGCGCGGGCTTCTCGGCCGCCACACCGCCGCCGACCGCGCCGCCGTCGCCGAGGCGCTGACGGCGGTCGGGCTGCAAGGCTTCGCCGAGCGCCCCATCGACACGCTCTCCGGCGGCCAGTTGCAGCGCGCCCTGTTCGCCCGCGCGCTGGTGCAGGACGCCGACATCCTGCTGCTGGACGAACCCTTCAACGCGATCGACCAGCAGACCACGGCGGACCTTCTGGCGCTCATCCGGCGCTGGCGCGGCGAAGGCCGCACCGTGCTCGTCGTCGCGCATGATCTCGACCTCGTGCGCCGGCATTTTCCCCTGACCCTGCTGCTCGCGCGCGGCCCCGTCGCCTGGGGTCCGACGCAGGAGTCACTGAGCCCGGCGAACATGCGCAAGGCGCGCGGCTTCGACGAGGCCTGGCACGACGACGCGGCCTGGTGCGAGCCCGAGACCGGGCACGACCACGACCATAGCCATGCACCTTCCGGGCTGCAGGACGGCCATCGGGCAGCCTGACCATGTACGACCTGCTCCTCGCTCCCTTCGTCGACTACGCCTTCATGCAGCGCGCGCTGGGCGGCTCGCTGCTTCTGTCGCTGGGCGCCTGCCCCATCGGCGTCTTCCTGATGCTGCGCCGCATGAGCCTGACGGGAGACGCCATGGCGCACGCCATTCTGCCGGGCGCGGCCGCCGGTTTCCTGCTCTACGGGCTCCAGATCGTGCCGATGGCGATCGGCGGCCTGGTCGCCGGCGCGCTGGTGGCGCTGGGCGCGGGTCTGGTGTCGCAGCTCACCGTGCAGAAGGAGGACGCCTCCATGGCCGCCTTCTACCTGATCTCGCTGGCGCTCGGCGTGCTGATCGTCTCGCTGCGCGGCTCCAGCGTCGACCTCATGCACGTCCTGTTCGGCACCGTGCTGGCGCTGAACGACGAGGCGCTGGCGCTGATCGGCGGCATCACCTGCCTCAGCCTCGGCTTCCTCGCCATCTTCTGGCGCGCTCTGGTGGCCGAAAGCATGGACCCGCTGTTCCTGCGCTCGGTCAGCCGGCTCGGCGCGCCCGTGCACTTCCTGTTCCTCGGCCTGGTGGTGCTGAACCTCGTCGGCGGCTTCCAGGCGCTGGGCACGCTGCTGTCGGTCGGGCTGATGATGCTGCCCGCCGCCGCCGCCCGCTTCTGGACGGTGCGTGTCGGGCCGATGTGCGCGCTGTCCGTCGCCATCGGCTTCGCCGCCTGCGCCTGCGGGCTGCTGCTGTCCTATCATGCCGCCCTGCCCTCGGGTCCGTCGATCATCCTGTCGGCCGGAGCCGTCTATCTCGCCTCGGTGCTGGCCGGTCCGCGCGGCGTGCTGCGCTCGCGCGTGCAGCGGCACCGTCATCGCGTCGCCTGAAAAGGAGCCTCCCCATGCAAAAAACGCTCAGCCTCGCCTCCGTCCTCGCCGGCATCGCGCTCGCCTTTCCGGCTGCCGCCGCGGACCTCAAGGTCGTCGCCTCCTTCTCCATTATCGCCGACATGGCGAAAAACGTCGGTGGCGACCGTATCGAACTGACCACGCTGGTCGGCCCCGACGGCGACGCCCACGTCTACGAGCCGAGACCGGCCGATGCCGGCGCGGTGGCGGCGGCCGACGTGGTGCTGGTCAACGGGCTGCACTTCGAGGGCTTTCTCGCCCGCCTCGTCCAGGCCAGCGGCACCAAGGCGACGGTGACCGAGTTGACGAAGGACGTCACGCCGCTGAAACTGTCCGACGAGCCGCACGCGCATGAAGAGCATGCCGAAGCCGGCGCGCATGACGGCCACGACCACGGCGACACCGATCCGCACGCCTTCCAGTCGGTCGCCAACGCCCGAATCTACGTGAAGAACATCGCCGACGCCTTCTGCGCGGCGGACGCCGCCGGCTGCGACGCCTACCGCGCCAACGCGCAGGCCTATACGGTCAAGCTGGACGCGCTGGAGGACGAGGTCACCGCGGCGGTCGCCGCCATCCCGCAAGACAAGCGGGTCGTCATCACCTCGCACGACGCCTTCGGCTATTTCGAGCACGCCTACGGGCTCGAATTCCTCGCGCCGGAAGGCATCTCGACCGAATCGGAAGCCTCCGCCGCCGACGTCGCCCGGCTGATCGATCAGGTGCGCCACGACAAGGCGTCGGCGATCTTCGTCGAGAACATCACCAACCAGCGCCTGATCGAGCAGATCGCGCGCGAGACGGGCGTGCGCGTCGGCGGCACGCTGTATTCCGACGCGCTGTCCGGCCCCGACGGCCCCGCCTCGACTTACATCGACATGATGCGCAGCAACGTCCGCACCATCCGCGGCGCGATCCTCGGAAGCTGACGCGCCGCGCCGCCGGACCGGTTGCCCCGTGGCCGAAGGAGTGGCAAGAAGGTCGCCCAATTCGGCCGGCGCCGCCGGCCGTGCACCGGATGCGCGAGGAAGCCATGGAATATCGTCAGATCAGCGCCACCTATTCGGTCAGCGGCCAGATCACGCCGGAAGACGTCGGCGCGGTCAAGGCGGCCGGCTTCAAGAGCATCATCTGCAACCGCCCGGACGAGGAGCAGCCCGGCCAGCCGAGCGCGGCCAGCGTGGAGCAGGCGGCGAAGGACGCCGGGCTCGAATTCCGCTACATTCCCGTCGTCAGCGGCCAGATCACCGGGGCCGACGTCGAGGCGCAGGCGCAGGCGCTGGACGCGCTCGAAGGCCCCGTCTTCGCCTATTGCCGTTCCGGCGCGCGCTGCACCAATCTCTACGCGCTGGTGAATGAAGCCAAAGCCTGAGCCGTCAGGCTCTACACCAAGCCTGAGCCGTCAGGCCCGGCCCCGCAGCGTTTCGCGGCACAGCGTCGTCAGCCGGCCCCAGTGGCGCTCGGCCCCGGCGGGATCGTGGGCATTGTTGTCCGGCACGGCCCAGCCATGCGCCATGCCGACATAGTTCTCGATGATATGGTCGACCTCGGCCGTGCGCAGCGCCTCCGCCAGGACGGCGGACTGCTCCGGCGGAAAGCTCTGGTCGACGCCGGCGCAGCCGACATAGACGCGCGCCCTGATCGAGCCGACATTGCGATGCGGGCTGTCGGGCGCGTCCGTGGCCAGCCTGCCGCCGTGAAAGCTGGCGGCGGCGGCGATGCGGCCGGGGTGCGCGGCGGCGCCGTTGAGCGCGCGCGCCCCGCCCATGCAATAACCGGTCGTGCCGATAGGCCCGGTCGCTCCGGCCTGCGTCAGCGCGTCGATGAAGAACGCCGTGTCCTGCTGCGTCATGGCCTGCGTGGTCGCCGCCATCATGCCGCGAATCTTCGTGGCGCTCTCCTCGTTGGCGAAGGCGGTCCGGCCGTCATAGACGGGGTAGTCGCCTTGCCGGTAATAGAGGTCGGGCACCAGCACCCAGTAGCCGTCGCGCGACAGCCGCTCCGCCATGGCGTCGAGCGCGGGGCGGAGGCCGAACGCATCCATGTAGAGGATGACGCCGGCCTGGGTGGTCTCGCCCCTGGGCGCGAACAGCCCCGCGCGGCAGGTTCCGTCCGGCGTGGCGATCTCGATGTGTTTCCCGGTCATAGTTTCCTCCGCGACGGTCCGGCTGCGGCCTTTTTAAACCGACGCGGAGGCGGGTCAACCTCGGGCAATCGGCTACCGGGCCGCGTTGGCCACGCGGTTGCCGGCGTTCTGCGTCGCGTCGACGGCGTTGGCGGCGTCGGCCCCGGCGCCCCGTATGGTGTTGGCGCAAGCCGAGGACAGAAGGGCCGCGCCGAGCAGCGCGATCAGGCCGAGACGTTTGGTGGTCATGGGGGTCGTCCTCTCCTTTGCATGGACTGCCTCACGCAACGAAAAGGACGGCCTGGAGTTCCACCAGCGACCGCGCCGGCCCGGCAATTCATGAAACGGCCGGATTCCCTGAGGAAACGGAGAAAGAGGACGCGGGCGGAACCGCCACCTCGAAACGGAGACAATCAATGCGCATCGCCGCCCTCGCACTGGCCCTGCTGGCCGCCTCGCCCGCCTTCGCCGACGGCGAGGTGCAGAAGCTCATGACCCCGGCCGACAAGGCGCGCCTCGACGGCTACGAGCAGACCCGCGCGAGCGCGCTCGCCGAGGCCAGGAGCGGAGATACCGGCGAGGTCGCGGAACTCGACGGGCTGCTGGCGATGCCCTCCATGTCCTTCGCCGGCTTCGACATGACGGGCGACTGGCGCTGCCGCACCATTAAGGCGGGCGGCATCTCCCCGCTGGTCGTCTACGGCTGGTTCAAATGCCGCGTCACCGACGACGGCTCCGGCTGGAGGCTGGAAAAGCTGACCGGCTCGCAGCGCACCACCGGACGCTTCTACGACGATGGCGCGGACCGGCTGATCTATCTCGGCTCGCTGCATCTCAACGACGACCCGGCGATGCCCTATGCGAGCGGCGCCGACACGGACCAGATCGGCTATGCGTTCCGCACCGGCGACCGGCAATGGCGCATCGAACTGCCGGCGCCGCGCTTCGAATCGAAGCTCGACATCCTGGAATTTCGCCGCTGAAGCCTTGAAAACAGACGGTCGGGCACGCAGCTTCCGGTGCTTGGCGCCGCTCCGTCACCAAAGCTTAATGGCGCGCGGTGATAATCGGTGGGCCGTCGCCGGGCGGACGGGCGACAATCGGAAAAGGAAGAAAGCGGCTTCATGAGCGCCGACGATCACGGCTTCGACGTTTCGCCGGAGAGGACGCGGCCCCCGCGCCGCCGCCCGGCGCGGCGTCTGTCGGACCTGTTCGCGCAGCTCGCCCGCGACGCCGGCGACCACGTGTCCATCGCCGAGATCAGCGATGCGCTGGGCAAGCGCAGCTTCGCTCCCCTTCTGGTCCTGTTCGCCGCCTTCAACCTGTTGCCGCTGCCGCCCGGCGCCTCCGCCGTGCTCGGCCTGCCGCTGGTCATCATCGCCGGCCAGATGGTTCTCGGCAGCCGCACCGCCTGGCTGCCGTCCGTCATCTCGCGCCGCTCGCTGAGCGCCGACCAGTTCCGCACGGTGATGGACTGGGTGCTGCCCCGCCTCGTCCGGCTGGAGCAGGTGATCCGGCCGCGCTACTGGCCGTTCTGGCGCCGTCAGGGCGACCGCATCATCGGCGCCCTGGCGCTCGTCCTGGCCATCATCGTGACGCTGCCCATTCCGCTCGGCAACTGGCTGCCGGCCTTCTCCACCGCCCTGCTCGGCCTCGCTTTGTCGGAGCGCGACGGCATCCTGCTGGCGATCGGCGGCGCGGTGGCGGTGGCCTCCATGGCGGTCGTCGCCGCCGTGATCGGCGCCGCCGGCTTCGCCGGTCAGGCGGCGTTGGGCATGCTGTTCTGAAATCTCCGGACACCGGCGGTACGGCCATCGGCTTGCCTGCATCCTGGCCACAGGAGACTGGCGGCAGGTAGGCTCAACGCCTATGATGAACAGCGAAAACGTAGCTACCCCAGGGGGTTGGCAATGATGAAGCGCCGAACAAACCTGATTGCCATGCTCGCCCTCCTTTCGCCTCTGCCGATCATGTACCTGGCGCTATGGATCGCAATGGCGATTGTCTACCTTGTCACGGGCGAAGCAAAGGCGCAGCGGATTGTATCAAATGATTTCGTATACTACGCCTTTAGACTGGTCTTTTATATGTTTTTCAGCGGGTTATGTCTTGGAATCGTGTTTTGGTTCAACGCCATGCTGCCGGTTACCAGAAAATTGACCGGCGACACCGAATACTTCAGGTCTGGAGTGCGCTCCGTCCAACGCGTCGGATTGCTATGGCGCGATTCCGAGTTCCGCCAAGCCGAGTCTACAGCCGTCGAGTGACGGAAAAGCTGCTGGCACTCAAGTCCGGTCTGCCGCCTCAGAATTTCCCCGTCTCGCGAAACACCTCGAAGGTCGCGCGGATATGCTCGGCCGCCGCCTGCACCGGCGCGGAGGGGTCGGACGCGACCACCATGCCGATAGCGTAGCTGCCGAGCTGCGGCAGCCCGTCCTGGTCGCCCAGCTCGACCAGATCCTCGCCGAGGAAGGAGCGCGGCAGCGGCGCGACCGCCAGGTCCGACAGCACGGCGGCGCGCTGCACGGCCGTATGCGCGCTCATATAGGCGACGCGGAAATTGCGGCCGCCCTTGCCCAGCGCTTCCAGCGCCCCGGCCCGCCAGGCGCAGCCTTCCTCCCACACGGAAATCGGCAGCGGGTCGCGCAGATGCGCGCTGCCGGCCCGCGCGCCAGCCCACACCAGCGGCTCGACGAACAGGGTCTCGGCCCCGTCGACGTGCAGCTTCGGCGAATGGTTGAACAGCATGATGTCGAGCTGGCGCTCCTCCATCCGCCGCCGCAGATTGATGCTGATGTCGATCACCACGTCGACCGCCACCGACGGATGCGATTGCGCGAAGCGCCTCAGCACCGGCGGCAGCACGCGCTCGCCGTAATCGTCGGGGGAACCCAGCCGCACGATCCCGGAAATGTCGGGCATGATGAACTTGGCGACGGCCTCGCGGTTCACCGCAAGCAGCCGCCGCGCATAGCCGAGCAGCATCTCGCCGTCGGGCGTCAGCGACACGGAGCGCGCGTCGCGCGAGAAGACGGCCCGCCCGAGGATGTCCTCCAGCTTCTTGATCTGCATGGACACAGCCGAGGGCGTGCGGAACACGGCGCTGGCGGCGCTCGTGAAGCTCCCCGTCTCGGCGATGGCGACGAAGGTTCGCAAGACCTCGAGGTCGAGCAGGGGAAGGGGATGGTTGAGCGGCGCGTTCATGGCGTAAAATTCAATTTATCTGATTGAAAGCATCATTTCATTTCGTTTGATTGAACATTATGCCGGCCGCATAGTCAACTCCGATGGTTCGCACTCCTCCGTGTCCTGTAACCGCGCGGAAACGGCGCGGCCGTCGCAGCGCACGAGAGCGGAAACGGGCCACGCCTATATCGGCGACGCCGACGAAAGCCGGCACGACAGAAAGGAAAAAGACATGTCCATCATCTCATCCATCGGAAGGATCGCTTCCGATTTCAGCGCGGCGCGCGCCCGCTACCAGACCGAGCGGATGCTGCGCGACCTGCCCGACGACATCCGCAAGGACATCGGCTGGCCGGACGCCCTCGACCCCCGGACGGGCCACGCCCGCCTGCGGGTCGCCGGCAGATGAAAACGCCTACAGACGCCGCCTCCCGGGGCCTGCCGCATGCGACGCATCGGCAGGCTCCGTTCTTTTCGGGCGCGGCGTTGCAGGCCTTGCCGGGCCCCGCGCGGCGCGGATGCCCGGCCCCGCAGAATTCCCCGTCCCCAGCCGAATAAGCGTCCCTTCGCACTTGTTTCGCCGGAAGCGATTTGCTACACGCCGCGAGCCGGTCAGGTCCGGCCTCTGCGACGTGCGGTCGTGGCGGAATTGGTAGACGCGCAGCGTTGAGGTCGCTGTGGGGCAACCCGTGGAAGTTCGAGTCTTCTCGACCGCACCATTTTAGATCGCGACCAACATACCCAAGCCATTGAAAAGATTGCGGTTTTTGCAAGAGGCGCAGAAACCGGTTGCGTTTTTGCCTGCTATCGTGCCACTAATCGCGCCACGCGGCCGGACACATCCGGCTTTTTCAAGGTGCGCGAATGGGCCGAAAACGCAGCCGCCTCGATCCCGATCGATACCTCGCCTGGATCAACGGCAATGCGCAATACAAGCGCCGCGTGCCGACCGATCTCGCGCATCTGGATGCGCGCGCGCCGACCATCCGCATGTCGCTCAAAACCGATGACCTCGCGCTTGCCCGGCGCAAGCGGGACCATCTCGAGGCGGCCGACGATGCGCTCTGGGCGTCGCTGCTGGTCGACGGCGTCAACGATCCGGCCCGCCTGCGTTACGAGGCGGCCGTGCGGCAGGTCGAAGCGCTCGGCTATACGTTCCGCTCTTCCAGTGAACTTGCAGCCGGCGCCTACGAGGATCTGCGGCGGCGCGTGCTCGAGCTCGAAGCGCTGTCCAATCCGCAGCGTCCCGATCTGCGCGCCACCGTCGGCGCCATGGAGGTTCCGAAGACAACGATCAGCGCCGCCTTTGAAATCTATTGCGACGAGATCGTCGCCGACGAGCTGACCGGCAAGAGCCAGGTCCAGAAGGACCAGTGGAAGAAGGTTAAGAAGCGCGCGGTGAGCAATTTTATCTCGATCGTGTCCGACAAGGCCATCGAGGACATCACCGTCGACGACGCTCGCAAGGTCTATCTGCACTGGCTGGCGCGCATCGCCCCAAAGGGGCTCAAGGCCACTGCCTCGCCGTCGTCCGGCAATCGCGACATAGGCAATCTGCGCGTGCTTCACAGCGCCTATTTCCGGCACATGGGCCAGCAGAACCGCCCGAACCCGTTCGACGGCTTCGGCTTCTCGACCAAGAAAAAGCGGTCGCGGCCGTCCATTCCGGCCGACTGGATTCGCGACAAGCTGCTCAAGAGCGGCGAGGCGCTTGCCGGTCTCAACGAAGAGGCGCGCGGCATCCTGCTGATCATGATCGAGACCGGGGCCCGGCCGAGCGAGATCGCCAACCTGCAGCCGACGTCGTTCCGCATCTCGCACAAGGTGCCGCACATCGCGATCGAGCCGCGCGAGGATCCGGACGATCCGCGCGAGATCAAGACCGAGTCGTCGCGTCGGATGGTGCCGCTGGTCGGCGTGGCGCTCGCTGCTGCGGAGCGGCATCACAAGGCAGGCTTCCCTCGCTACCGCGACCGCGAGAACGACCTGTCGGCGGCGTTGAACAAGTTCCTGCGCGCGAACGATTTGCTGCCGACCAAGGCGCACACGGTCTATTCGTTCCGGCATGCATTCGAGGACCGAATGAAGATCGGCGGCCTGGAGGATGAGCTGCGCCGCCTGATCATGGGCCATGCGATCGACCGGCCGAAATATGGCGAGGGCGGCTCACTGGAGTGGCGGCGCGACGAGCTTATGAAGGTTGTGCTGCCGTTCGATCCGACAGTCGTCTGATGCGCTCATGCGCGGCAGCGATCGTTGCCTCGTTACCCTGGAAGGCGTCGCGCTCTCGCTCAATGCGTCGATAAATCGGCACGAGAAATTTAGCCATGTCGGGCCATTTCACCATAAAGCCTGCGATAAGGTCGAGATGCCGTTCAAGCTCCGCCAGTGTCAGTGGCGGAAGCTCGCGCGTGGCCCAGCTCTTGCGCTGCCGTTTCATGCGACCTCGATCGGCTTTCCGTCGGCCAAGCGGTAGAAGGTGTTGGGCTTGATGCCGTCGCGACCGGCGATGCCGGCCCAGACGTGCAGGATCTTGCCGTTGTAGGATTGGCGCTCGACCAGGAAGAGCGCGCAGCCTTCGGCGCCGCGCGCCTTGCCCTCAAAGCCAGATGCGGTAGCAGCGCCCTGCCATCCCGATGCGGTAGCTGCGCTCCGCTCTCCCGATGCGGTAGCAGCGCCCTGCGCGCCCGATGCGGTAGCAGCGCCCTGCCATCCCGATGCGGTAGCAGCGCCCTGCGCGCCCGATGCGGTAGCAGCGCCCCAGTCTCCCGATGCGGTAGCAGCGCCCTGCCATCCCGATGCGGTAGCTGCGCTCCGCTCTCCCG
>JAPUFC010000037.1:48883-92981 GCA_027492275.1 Mesorhizobium sp.
GCCCGATGCGGTAGCAGCGCCCTGCCATCCCGATGCGGTAGCAGCGCCCCGCGTTCCCGATGCGGAGGCAGCGCCTTGGCATGCGTCGGAACGGGCGCCCTCATTCTCGCCGCGCGCAACGTCGCCGTCGACCCATGTGACCCGGTCCATGACGTATTTGACGGCGGCCTTGATCAGCTCCGGCAGCTTGATCTCGGCCTTGATGGTGATCTCGGCCGCCGCGATCTTGGTGTCGCCGCCGTTCTCCCGCGCCGTTTTGCCGCCGAGTTCGACTATGGCGAAACGGCTCGTGGCTGGTGCGTAGTAGCGGAAGACGTTGAGCGGGTGCTCGCAGGCGTGGAAGCCGCCCTCCCCGCGCGCAACCTGGTTTTCGTTCGGACAGCAGACGACCTTGCCTTCGTGGCGATACGTTTGGCCAACCTCGTACTGGAAATTGATACATTTGAGGCCGGGGCCGAAGCCCTTGTAGGCGGTGATGACGGCCGGCGTGGCGGCGGTTTCGGTGGTCTTCTTCGTCGACTTCTTGGCGGCTGGCATGCTCAGAGATCCTTCCAGGGGCAAGGCTCGCCCGGCGCCGCGCGGAAAAACGCGACGATCAGCCGGTGAAGAGCGGGGTGATGTTGGGGGAGGCGCGCCAGGCCTGTGCCGAGGCCGTCGCGCGGGACATAGACGGTGCGGCCTTCGGTCAAGGCCATGGCGACGTTCGTGAGGTCGCCGGTGACCGTCTCCAGCGCAAGTGGGTCGTGCGGGCGGTAGAAGTCGCCCGGGGCATAAAGGGTGGCGACGCCGATGGCGTTCGGCTCGCCGCGCATCGCGGCGGCCTGGCCGCCGTAGCCGACGCGGGCGCAGTTGTCGCCGAAGACGAAGCGGGCCTCGGGCTCGGCGCGGACCTGCCCGCGGCTGATGACAGAGAGATAGCGGACGGGCATCAGGGCTTCGCCTTTCGGATGGCGTTGCCACTGGTGATCATCACGTAGCCGTCCGGAAACTCGACGCGGATCGAGTTCATCGTGCCACGCGCCGTGACCTGACACGGCTGGCCCTTTCGCCCCTGGCGATCCCAGCGATAGATGTATGGAAAAGTCATTGGCTGGGCATCCCGTTGTGCTCGACGCCGTCGAGCAACCGGCCGGCGGCTTTCTTGCCCATGCGAAACATGCCGACAGGATTGAGCGGCTCGTCGAGCGGAACGTCGTCGCGATGCCAACTTGGCTTGGTCTGGAGGCCGTCAAGGTGCAGCCAGACGGCGTCGTTGCTCACCATGCTGGAGTCGCTGTGGCCGTTTGCCTCCGAGGCGATCGCCCACGTTCCCCATTGCTTGAAGAAGAACGGCACGCCGGCGGCGGCGCATTGGTCGCGGATGGTACGAGCCCAGTCGGGGTGCATCGGGCGGGCGTCCGGCCCGCTTTCGCCGCCGACGATGATCCAGTCGAGGCGCGGGCCTTCTGTCTCACCCTCTTCAAGGCGATCCAGCCAGCCGGCGCCGAGAGGCAGCACTTCGTAGTAGCCATCGACATCGATACTGCGAAAGTTGATCGGGCCGAGAAGCGGCTCGGCCGACACGAAGCGAATGGCGGCGGGCGTCTCCAGCAGATCGGGCACGCGCTCACTGGCCTCGCGCTTCCGTTCGGCCGACACACCGAGCCAGACGTTCGGAAGCGGCCACGTCAGCGCATGACGATGATAAAGCGCACGCATCTCGTCGCTCGCGTGCGGGTGGAGGCCGGCATAGGCCTCGCTGACCGATACAAACCATTTGCCGGCAGGCACCGCGCGAAACCAGCGGTCGCGCAGGACATCGGGATCTACGGACAGATAAGCCCGCATCCTAGCAGAACGCTTCGTCAGCACCTGGAACGTGTGCTGCGGGCTGAGCGCCATGACGGCGAAGACGCGGTCGATCCATTCGTCGGGAACGTCCTCGTGAAAGAGATCGCCATGTGCGCAGACGAAGATCATGCGGCCACGCTTCCAGCGCAGGGGCTGGTCGAGCCATTGCTCGTTCAAGCGCACCGTGCCGTTCCAAACCGGGCCGGCCTTGGTTTCGGTCGTGAGGCCGGCACGGCTGGGATGATGTTTCAGCCGGGTGCCGGCCATCTTCATGGCGTAGCAAAACTTGCAGCCGGGCGAGAGGACGGAACAGCCGGTGACCGGATTCCACGTCGCCTCGGTCCATTCGATGAAGGTGTGGTCAGCCATGATTGCGCTCCTGGCCGGCAATATGGTCTATCGGCTCGTTGGGATCGGCGGGATCGAACGGTGCCGCGCTCATGTGAGCAGCCCCAGGATGCCGAGGACGGCGAGGCCGCCGAGCGCCGACAGCAGGACGATTTCGCACAGGCCGAAGATGTCGGCGCGGCGCTCGTTGCGCTCGCGGCTTTCGACATAGTCCTTTGGCCAGTGCGCGCGGCGGCGCGGTTCGTGGATGTCGTCGAAGGGCTCGCGCATGGCTAGAGCGCTCCGATCCAGAAGGCCGCCGAGATGAGGAAAAGCCCCATGGCGACGAAGCTACAGGTGTCCTGAACGAGGTCGCGCATGGTCAGGCGACCTGACGGACGGCGCGGGCGCGGGCGAGGTCCGATGCGGCGGGGCCAAGCTCGCGGATCTCGGCGCGGGTGAAGTCGGAATTCTCGAACAGGGTCTGTTCGTCGACGCCGCCGGTCGCGCCAAGCTCGCGCAGCTTGTCTGCCATCTGATCGAGACGGGAGAGCGCCGGGGCCTGCTTGGCGGCAGGACGGATGGGCTGGGTGTGGATCACGGAAGACCTCCATTCGCGGGATGCGATGGAGAACGGGTACAATTAGTACCCCATGATGTCAAGCCAGAAAGGTATTATATGTACCCTTCCATTCAAGCGCGGCATAACACAAAGGGGCTGTTGACGTCTGAGAGTTCTTTACTTGGCGACAAATAACCCGAATCAGAGTTCTTGAAATGTTCTCTTCTTTGAGTCAGAGTGCCGCCTTACGGAAGGGAGGCGCCGGTGGCAATCTCGCACCGAGTGATGAAGCGTTATCCAACGCGCAATGAAGAAATTGTCGCGGATTTGCGTCAAGCAGCTGGAGCTGCTGCGCCGAGAGATCCGAAGATGGTGGTTAAGTGCAAGGCCGCAGAAATATCAACGGCAATGGCACTTATACACGGCGGCCACTGGCGGGTTCATATTGACCACGACGTTGGTCTTGTGGCGGTTTCGCGGGCGATTTTGCCGCCTGACCGAGCTGAAAATCTATAAAGCTGACTACAACGTCTTGTGTTTCTTTAGGGCTATCGACGAGGCGTGCGAATGCACGCGCCAGTTCGGGAGAGGCCCCGGGCAATTCGGCATCCTCGATCTGCCCCATATCAAGGTACAGCCAGGTTAGCGAGACGCCGAACAGTTCGGCATAGCGGCGCGCGTCGGAAACGGAAAATCCGTTCCTGCCGGATTCGTGCCCTTTGTAGGTATTGATATCGATGGAACCGCCCGATGCGTCATATACGCCTTTCGGGCCAGCGATCCGGGCGCGTGTCCGCGCTTGACGAAGGCGCTCGGCGCGCTGCTGCTTTTCGAATTTTTCGATGTCCGTAGCCATGGTACAATCTGTACCTACCTTCTAGGGTACAAATCATAACGGCAAGCTTGACAAATTTGGGTATGAATTGTACCCCATCGTCTATGACGCATGCCGAGATGATCAATAAGTGGCCTTCGCTGTCCGATTTCGCACGCGACATCGGCGTTGGCTACGGCACAGCCAAAGCGATGAGGCGCCGTTCTTCCATCCCGTCAGAGCATTGGCTGGCGCTCACGATGAAGGCTGATGAGCGCGGCTTCTCCGGCGTCACGCTCAACGCTCTGGCTGCGGCTGTGGCCCGCATTCCTGCGGAGGCCGCCGAATGAATTTGCGGTCCCGTGCCCTTGCCGATCGCGGCTATCGTCTTGCCGGTTGCCCGCCCCTCCCGGCGGGCCGCGCAGCCGCCCCGGTATCCCCTCCTCCCGATGCCGGGGCGGCGACCATCTGCACCGTGGCGCTCACCGATGCCGAAAACGTCGTGCTGACGCTGGGCGCAAGGGCCGAGGGCGTTGATCGCGCGGAATTCGTGCGTCGAGCCATTCCATTCTACGCCGACAAGCATGTCGGCCTTCCGGCGCTCACCGGCGAACGCAAATCGAGCTTGCCGAAGACGGCACACGAGAAGGTGGGCGGGGTTGCTGGTGCCTGCAGCGCCTTTGAACAGCGGAGAGAACCGGACGCAATCCTGCCTACGCGCAAAGGGGCAGGGATGGAACGCGGCATCGATCGATGCGTGACAGCCGGAGAGACGGCATCTTTCACTTCGGATGGCGATCTTCTGTTCGCGCCGGAGCCGGTGCGCTTCGGGCCGAACCGTTTCCGGAGCCACGCGCCGCCCTGATGATGTGATGTTTTCGCGGGTTTGAAACTTGGTTTCCATGCCCGCCACCTGACCCATTCCAGAGCCTTCCCGCCACGGGAAACGACGCCGGGTTTTCCCGGCGCGGGAACGATTTTGCCGTGAGGTTTTCATGCTTCCGAACACGAATGCCGGCCACTTCCGTCTCAAGGCCGCGATCCGCGACCTGATCGCCGCCGCCGGGGGCATCGAGCGCGCCGCCGAAATCTGCACGTTGGGCAAGTCGACGGTGGGGCGCTGGCAGGATGCCGATGCGCGCGACTTCCCCAACATCTGGCATGTGCGGATGCTGGAATGCGAGTGCGGGCGCGCCGACATCTCGCGCGTCATGGCCGAACTGGCCGGGCTCGACACCGGCCGCGCCGACTCGCCCGACGGAAAAGCCTGCCTGATGGCAAGCCACGCCGAGGCGGTGACGCATGCGGCCGCACTGATGAGCGAAGGCGCGATGGCGTTTTCCGACAGCCTGGTGACGCCCGCCGAAGCCTCGTCGATGGACCGTGCTGCGCAGCGGCTGGAAGAGGCCGTGGCGTCGTACCGCCAGGTGCTGGCCGGCGTGAAGGCGGCGGGCGGCTTCACGATCGTCAAGGGTGGTGCGGCGTGATGGAGCGCATCGCTATCCTCTGCGTCATGCGGGGCGGCGCCGTCTCGTCGATCGAGGTCGAGGCTACAGTCGTCGGGCATCTCGCCGTCCATCGCTCGGCCGGCATCGAATCCACGGACGACAATGGCGAGGCGTGGTCGGTCACGCATATGCCGTCCGGCAGGCGCATCTCGCCGTTGCATTTCGACACGCAGGCGGCGGCGGTGAAAGTCGCGGAGCTGATCGGTTCGCTGCCGGTCGATCTGTCCGCGCCTGTCGTCGCTACCGATCCTTTTGTCCGACCGCATTTCATAGACGCGGTTCGCGCCATCTCCGCTTTGCATCGCGGCTTCCTGATCGACGATCCGATCGAACGGCCCGCAGCGGGGTCGGCATGAGCGACGAATACGATCCCTACAACGTCGCGGCGTTCCCCGGCGAGCGCAGCAAGGGCGCGCGCGGACCCGCCAAGGGCAGGCCGGGCAAAGCCCTGTCGCCCGACGCGCCGGAGGAAAACCCGGCGCAGACGGTGGCGGCCAACCAGCTGCGTGCCTTCGTCGAGAGGGTGGAAGCAATCGAGGAAGACATCGGCGCCCTGCAGGACGACCGCAAGGAAATCTTCGCCGAAGCCAAGGCGACCGGATTCGACACCAAGGCGCTGCGCGCGATCATCCGCCTGCGCAAGAGAGACCCGAACGAGCGGGCCGAGGAAGAGGCCGTCCTCGACCTCTACAAGGCCGCGCTGGGGATGGCCTGAGGAGGGCCGGTTCTATGGATACACGTGTCTCCCCGTTTGTCCGGATCGAGCGGGCATCTCTTGACGAAAGCGCGGTAACGCCGGGCAGCATCGTGCTGCGCGGGCGGTTGGCGCCCTCGACGCTGCGCTTCCTCAAGGTCGACAAGGAATATCAGCGCGGCCTCGAAGAACGGCCGGACATCTTCCAGGCGATCAAGGGCGGTCATGTGCTGCCTGATGTCGACATCGGCATTCGTGGGCAGGACTATTTCTGCGAAGGCGATGATTTCATCATTCGCTCACCCTGCTTTCTCATCGACGGCTGGCAGCGCGTCGGCAATGCGCTGCGGATGATGGAGTTGGTCCCCGACACGGAGATCAGGCTCGGCGCGCTCCTGCACTTCGGTACGACACAGGCATGGGAGGCCGCCCGGTTCACGGCGCTCAACAACAATTCCAAGCGCGTGTCGCCAAGCCTGCACATGCGTAACCTGCGCGATCAGAACATGGCGGTGCTGACGCTCTACGGGTTGAGCGAGAACGAAAGGAACTCGCCGCTGTTGGGCCGCGTGTGCTGGGAACAGAATATGCGGCGGGAGCATCTCCTGCCGGCGCTTTTGTTCACCAAGGCCTGCCTCAATCTGCACAGCCACCGCGTTGGTCTGACCGGCGTGCGCGTCGGCGACATCGCCGGCGGGCTGGATGCCGCTGCCCGCAACGTTTCATTGCCGCGCTTCCGGCATAACTGCCTGACGCTGTTCCAGACGATCGAGGAATGCTTCGGCATCAGCTCCATCGAATACAAGCGAGCCGCCACTCATTTGCGCGGTAGCTTTCTCATTTCTCTGGCGCGGATGCTGTCTCGGCACACGAACTTCTGGGAGGCTGACGACGCCACACTCCATGTTGATTCATCATGGCGGCGGACCCTCGCGCGGTTTCCGATCGCTGACCCACAGGTGGTGCAACTCGCCGGATCGGGCGGCCCCGCCCGTGAAATCCTCTACGAAATCCTTGTCAAGCACATGAACAGCGGCAAGCGCGGCAATCGCCTCGAGCCGCGTCAGGCCGGCATGCGCTAATGGATGCTCTTGCGCCCCATCCGCTGGCCGAAATCTTCCCGCTGCTGCCGGAGCAGGAACTGCACGAGCTGGCCGACGACATCTGCACGTTCGGCCAGCGTGTGCCGATCATGCTTTTCGAGGGCAGGATACTCGACGGCCGCAACCGCTATGCCGCATGCCGCTTCGCCAGGATCGAGCCGCTGTTCGAACAGTATCAGGGCGACGACCCGCTCGGCTTCGTGCTGTCGCACAATCTGCACCGGCGACACCTGACGGACGACCAGCGCCGGATGGTGGCAGGGCGGATTGCGAATCTGGACCGAGGGCGGCCCGAAGAAAATACCCCCAATGGGGGTGTTTCTCAGAGACAAGCCGCCGAAATGCTCGCCGTCGACGAGCGGGGCGTGGAGCGTGCAAAATCGGTTCTGGCCCACGGCGCGCAGGAGCTTCAGGACGCCGTCGACCAGCGCAAGGTCACGGTGCGCCTTGCCGCCGACATCGCCGCGCTGCCGAAGGCCGAGCAGATCGAGATCATCGCCAGCGCCAATCCCAAGGTCATCCGCGACGCCGCGAAGTCGATCCGGGAGAAGGTGCAGAAGCTGCGCCATTCGGTGCGCCTGGCGCATATGGACATGGTCGCCGAGGCCGGGCGCGCGACCGCGCCGGCAAAGCTCGGCCGCGTCTACCCCGTCTATTACGCCGATCCGCCTTGGCGATATGGCGTGCGCTCGGAGGTGACGGGCCGCGAGAAGAGCGCGGAAAACCACTATCCCACCCTGCCGACCGACGAGATCGTCGCGCTGATGGTCGAGCTGATCGGCCAGGACAACCCCGCAGTGCTGTTCCTGTGGGCGACCAACCCGATGCTGCTGGACGCGCTGCGCGTGATGCAGGCCTGCGGTTTCACCTACGTCCATCACTGGATCTGGGACAAAGAAATTGCCGGCACCGGCTTTTGGGGTCGCGACCGGCACGAGCTGCTGTTGATCGGCCGGCGCGGCGACGTGGCCGCACCCCTGCCCGGCTCGCAGCCGCACACGGTCTACGCCGAGAAGAAGGGCGCGCATTCGGCCAAGCCCGACTTCTATGCCGAGACGATCGAAAAACTGTTTCCCGGCGTGGCGCGGCTGGAGCTGTTCGCCCGCGCGCCCCGGCCGGGCTGGGACGTGTGGGGCTTCGAAGCCGGCGCCGCGCAAGAGCCGGATGTCGAGGCACCGACGGAGCCTGCGCAACCGAGCAAGCGCGGCCGGCGGCCGAAGGCGGTGCCGGCATGATGGATCGCCGCGACCATATCGCCCAAAAAATCGCGGCCAATGTCGATATCGTCGACACCGGCTTCGACACGCCGTGCTGGCTGTGGCGCGGGCGCGACAGCGGCAAGGGTCGCGGCGGCGGCTATCCGCGCATGACGCTCAACGACCACACCTGCGCCGTGCACAAGGTCAGCTTCGTCAACGCGCACGGCTACGTGCCGGGCAACAAGCAGCTCGACCACAGGTGCCGGCAGCGGCGCTGCGTCAACCCCGATCATCTCGACATGGTCAGCCATGGCGAAAACCAGAAACGGCGCGACGCGGCCAACGGCGTCGCGCGCAAGCGCAAGCGCAAGGCGGGGCGGACATGATCCGGTGGAACGCGCAAGCCGGGCGCATCGTCGCCCGTTCGGGCTCGGTGGAGATCGGCGCGATCTTCCCGCCCGGCGATGGCGGCAGGGTTTGGCGCTGGCGGCTGTGGACCAACGGCAAGAGCTGGCCGAGCGAAGGCCACTTCGCTTCGGAGGCCGGCGCGAAACAGGGCCTCGGCGATGCGTGGGCGGCGTTTTTGGCGCGAGCCGGGCTGGAGGCGACGCGGGCATGAGCGATCCCGTCAATCACCCGCAGCACTACACGAGCCATCCCTCCGGCGTGGAGTGCATCGACATCGTCGAGCACATGGGCTTCTGCCTCGGCAACGCCATCAAGTACATCTGGCGCGCCGACCTGAAGGGGCGCGCCGTCGAGGATCTGGAAAAGGCACGGTTCTACATCGATCGCGAGATCGAGCGGCGAAAGGCTCAGTCGCGATGATGGCGATCGACGAGACTCGACGATACGTCGTCACGCCGCCGCCGCTGCAACAGACGGTTCCCGGCATCGCGCAGCGCGTGGCCGGCCTCTCGCTGCTTCAATCCGGCGTGCTCTACATCATCGGCTTTCATGCCGGCGAAGACGGCGTTTTTTCCATGCCGGCGAACAAGCTGGTGCTGTTCGTCGGCGCCGGCTCGGAAAGCCAGTGCGGGAAGATACCGCGCGAGCTGGAGCGGTTCGGCCTCGTCGAAGAGGTCAAGACGTCGCGATTCGCATGGCGCAGCTGGCGGCTGACGCGCCTCGGCCGCGAGGTTTTTCGCGAATTGGCGGGGGCAAGCGACCAGTGAACGCCAATTTCTTCCCCCTCGACAACCGGATTTCCGTGGTGCTGTTCGCGGGCATGGGCGGCGGCTGCGACGGATTGGAGCAGGCCGGCTTTCCCGTCCACATCGCCATCAATCACGATCCGGTCGCCGTCGCCGTCCACAAGGCGCGGCACCCGCATACGCGGCACCTTCGCTGCGACGTGTTCGAGGCGGACCCGCGCGAGGTTTGTCGCGGGCGCGGCGTCCGCGTGCTGCACGCCTCGCCGGACTGCACGCACTTTTCGGTCGCCAAGGGCGGCAAGCCCGTGAGCAAGCGGCGGCGGTCGCTGGCATGGGTCGTCTGCCGATGGGCCGGCACCGTGCGGCCGGAGACGATCACGCTCGAGAACGTGCCCGAAATCCAGACGTGGGGCGGGCTGATCGCCAAGCGCGATCCGAAGACGGGCCGGGTGCTAAAACTCGACGGGACGGTTGCGGCCAAGGGTGAGCGCGTGCCGGTGGCCGAGCAGTGGCTCGTGCCGGACCCGAGGAAGAAAGGCCGCATCTGGCGCGCCTGGCTCAAGCATCTTCACGGCCTCGGCTATTCGTTCGAGGGCCGCGTGCTCATATGCTCCGACTTCGGCGTGCCGACCATCCGCAAACGCTATTTCGGCGTGGCGCAGGCGGACGGTTCGGCCATCCACTGGCCGCCGCGCAGCCATGCCCCGCGCAAGCATGCGCGCAAACTTGGGCTGCGGCCATGGGTGGGTGTCCACACCTGTATCGACTGGTCGCGGCCGGTGAAGTCGATCTTCGGCCGCGCGAAGGATCTGGCCGACGCCACCCTGCGGCGCACGGCGCGCGGCGTCATGCGATACGTGGTCACGGCGGCAAAGCCCTTCATCGTGCCGATCACGCATTCGGGCGGGCATGACCGTGTCCACTCGATCGACGATCCGTCGCGGACCATCACGACCGCGCATCGAGGCGAGATGAGTGTGGTCGTTCCGCATCTCGGCGTCATGCGCAATTCGGCCAAGCCCATCTACGCCGCCGACGATCCCGCCCATGCCTTCACGGCGGGGGGCGCGGGTCACGCGCTGGTGGCGACCGAGCTGACACCGTTCACCATGGGCGTGGGCGGGCGGGCGGCGCAGTCGGATGCGCGCGGCATGGAAGAGCCGGCCGGGTCGGCAACGACCAAGGAAGACCGCGTGCTGTGCGCGGTGAGCCTGCAGCATCAATACGGCAACAGCATCGGTTCCGACGCGTGCGACCCGGGTCCGGCGTTCACGGCCGGAGGGTCGGGCAAGGCTGCGCTCGTGTCGGCCTTCCTCGCGCAGCACACGGCCGGCTCGCATCCCGGCCAGCCCGCGCGCGACGCGGAAGAGCCCGTATCCACGCTGACCTCGCGCGGAACACAGCAGGGCGTGGTGGCCGCGTCCATGCTGGCGCTGCGCGGCACCAGCGTCGCCGGGCGCGACGTGGAAGAGCCGGCCGCCACGCTGACGGCGGGCGGCACCCATGCCGGGCTGATCCTGTCGTTCCTTCAGAAATACTATGGCACCGGCGGGCAGGACCAGGGTGCGTCGGACCCTCTGTCCGCGCTCACCGCCAAGGCGAGGCACGGACTGGTGACCGTCAACGTGCGGGGGCAGGATTACGTCATCGCGGATATCGGCATGCGCATGCTGGAGCCGGAGGAAGGCGCGGCGGCGCATGGCTTCAAGCCGGGCTCGCTGCCGAACGAGATCGAGATCGACGGCAAGCGCCGGCGGCTGACCAAGACGGAAAAGTATCACCTGGTCGGCAATTCGGTGCCGCCGGAGATGGTGCGCCTGCTCGCCGTCCACAACGTGCGCCCTGCCTTCGCGGAGGCTGCGGAGTGAACGCGCATGCGCCCCAAGGCAAGGCGATGTCCGAAGGCCGGCAGCTGGCCGCCGTGCGTGCGCGCCTCGCGGCGCTGCTGGGCGCCGAATGGATGCTGGTGGCCGAAGGTGCCGGCTTCATGGTCGTCTCGCGCGACCCGGACGGCGTGATGACGCCGATCCTGCGGTTCGAGCCGCAGGCCAACATGGATGAGATGCAGGTGGCGGCCTTCGCGCCGGCCGACCTCGCCTTCCTCCTCCACCTGGTCGATCGGGCGATCGCGGCGGCGCGCGTCGCTTCGGGCGAAGCCCGCAAGTCCGACCGGACGCCGGCCGAAGGCCGCCCCGCCGGAGCGCCTGCGGCGCGTGAGGCAGGAAATCCGAAGGATTATGCGGCGGAAGCCGCCATGAAGTGCGCCGAGCCCGCCTTCAAGGTGTTCCTGCACGAGCAGCACGGCCTGGAAAAGCCGCTGACCGATGAGCGTGTCGCGCAGAAGCTGCGCTCGCTGTGCGGCGTCACCTTGCGACGCGATCTCAATGACGATTCCGCCGCCGCCGCGCGGTGGAAGGAACTGCGCAGGGCCTATGACGCCTGGCGGAAGGCGGGGCGATGAGCTGGCAGGCAACGGCATGGGTGTCCACGGTCGAGGCCGGCGGGCCGAGTGGCAAGCTGCTGCTCTATGCGTTGGCGAACTATGCCGACGAGCATGGGAAATGCTGGCCTTCGGACGCGCGGCTGATTGCCGACACCGAACTGTCGGAACGCGCCGTTCGCGATTGGAAGCGCAAGCTCGAAGAGGCCGGATTGCTGGCGATCGAGCGCCGTCGCACGGCCGGCGGCACCTTCCAGGCCGACGAGATTCGCCTCGCCATGGGCGGCAGACCACCGGCAAATTCTGCCGGTGGCGCCACCGGCAAATCCTGCCGCGACCACCGGCAAATGGTGCCGGAACCACCGGCAAATGGTGCCGTTCCCCCCACACCCCCCTATAAGGCTGAACCGTCAGAAGAACCACCAGTAGAACCTTCATCGGAGAGAGGGCGCGAGCGCGAGGTTTCCGAAAAGGAGGCTTGCGGCGACGACCCGGCGAAGTTCGAGAAGCGGGTGAAGCGGATAGCCGCCGTTCACAGCTGGCCGGGCTGGGCAAACTCGCCGACCGCATGGTCGATCAAGCAATTCGCCGCCTTGACCGACGCCGAACGGGCCGAGGCCGAGGCGAAGGCCGGCGCCTACATCGCCCATTGCCGCAAAAAGGCGATCTCGCTCGGAAACTATTTCCGGGAGCGCAAGTGGCTGGACGTGCCGGCCAGCGTGATCGCGGCGCAGGACGCGCCGGCGCCCGTCACGGCGGCGCCCTTCGGCAAGGTGTGGAACGCGATTCGCTTCGAACGGCTGGGCAGGCCTGCAGCACCGATGCCGCGCGCCAGTTCGTTCCTGGAAGCGCTCATGACCGGCGACACCGAGGCCGGAAACAGGGCTCGCCTCGACAGGCAGGCCAAGTTCGGCTGGCCAGACGTGAACTTCATGCACGACATGGCCGCGACCGGCCGAGGCGTGGCGGTCAAGCCGGAAGATGCGACCGCCGAGGGGTTGGCGCAGGGCTTCGAGCAGGTGCGCGTCGGCTCCGACCTCTGGCACGCCTGGAAGCAGCTTCACGAGGCAAAGGGCTGGCCGTGGATCCCCGATCCCGGCTCGCTTCCCTACGTGTGGTTTCCGGCAGGCGGGCCGGATCGACTGGCGGATTTCCAGAATGCGGCGCGAGGGGGCTGACGATGATGGCGACGAGGGAACGGCAGTTCGATGGTGCGACCCTCCTGCGCTCGCGCGACGACGTGCCGAGCGAGCATGAAAGGGCGCTGCTGGAGATCGCGGCGGCTCAGACCCGACGCTCGCAGCGGGCGACGGCGATGCTCGCCGCAGCGGGCGAATCGCTGCCGGACGCACGCTGGTACGGCATGATCGTCACGTCGCAGCGCGAGATTGCTGTGGACAACGTTCTCCATGGTGCGGGCTTTTCGCATTGGGCTCCGGTCGAAAAGGTCAAGCAGCGCGTGCATTTGCCGAGCGGCAAGACTATTTCCCGCCTTGTCGATCGGGCGGTCATCACGGGCTATGTGTTCGTTCGGGCGCGCTGGACCGGAGAGGCTTGCAATGCCTTGATGGGCCTCACGGGCGTCATCGGCATGGTGGGCGGGAAGCTCAATCCGGTCGCCATCGGCGAGGCCGAACTCGTTGGGATGAAAGGGTTCTTCGCACTTCCGCCCAAGCAGCGGCAAAGGCAGATAGCCAAGGCGCGCGCGCTCAAGTCCGGCGACGGTGTGATCATCGAGCATGAGAACTTCGAAGGGTTGCGGGGTGTCGTTGTCGCGGCGCCGGACGGCGATACGGCGTGGGTGTTGGCGCAGCTCTTCGGGCGACAGGTGCGGATCAGCCTGCCAGTTGCGAATCTCGAAAAAGCGCGCTAGCCATTCCGACCATCTTCCCTGGCAGCAAGGCTTCAGTGCCGTCCCTGCCATCGGGTGAAGCATAGGCGATCGCCGCAAGCTTCACCTCGGTGGATATGATTCCCGAAACATCCGATGGCTGATACTCGCGACAGACGCGCGCAACCCTGGCATGCCTGGTACAAGACGGCGCGTTGGGTGAAGCTGCGGCTCACCATCCTGTTGCGCGATCTCTACACATGCAGGATGTGCGGGCGGATCGAGCCGGATATGTCGAGGCTGGTCTGCGATCACGTCAAGCCGCATCGTGGTGACGAGCGGCTGTTCTGGGATGAGAGCAACCTCCAGACGCTCTGCCGATCCTGCCATGACAGGGCGAAGCAGCGTGAAGAGCAGGCCAGCCTGCAACAGCGCGGCGTTTGGCACTAGGCCAAAGTAAGGCTTAACGGCCACAAAACGCCGATTACCACACAAGATCGCGATCATCGGACGGAGGGCGGGTCAAAAGTCTGGAACCCCTCCCCGCCCGGACCCGCGCCCCCCTCATCTAGGGATTTTTTATTCCGGTGACCGAGCAATTTTCAGACGAGCGGCCCGAACTGGACATGTTCGGCCAGCCAGTCCAGCCGATCCGTGATCGGCGGGGGCGGCCCTCGTTCAAGAAAGACAAGGAAAATCAGGACTTTGTCGCGGTAAGGGCTGCGGCTGGCTGGTCGCAGAAACGCATTGCCGAGAACATGGGCGTCGATGAGAAGACGCTTCGCAAGTATTTTTCCCGCGAGCTGGAAAACGGCGCGATCCTGATCGACGGCGTGATGCTCGACGTTTTGCTGCGCCGTGTACGCGAGGGGCATACCCCGTCAATCAGCCATCTTCGCTCCAGGCTCCAGGAGGGCGAGCGCTCACGGTTAGAACGCGAAATGGCGTCGAAGCCGAAGGACGAGCCGCTGGAGCGGCTTGGCAAAAAGGTTGTCGACGAGCAGCGGGCGGCGGCGGCGGATGCCGATCTGATGGCCGAGCTGGAGAACGAGGCGGCGAACAATGCACGGCATTGAGTCGCTGCCTCGATTCGCCTGCCCCGATTGGTGGGAGCGCATCCAGGCGGGGCGGACGCCCATGGCCGATGTGCCGGTCAACGAGGTCAAGGCGGCCAAGGCGCTCGCCTTCTTCAACCGGTTGCGCCTGCCCGACGTGCCCGGCACGCCGACGCTGCGGGAGGCCTGCGGTGACTGGTTCCGCGACATCCTCGTCGCGTTCCTGGCGAGCGAAGATCCTGAGACGGGACGGCGGCTTGTCTGGGAGCTGTTGTGCATGGTTCCCAAGAAAAAGTATAAGTCGCACATAAGCACTTGTTTTCATTTGCAAAAGGCCGTCTCCGGGCGGCCCTTTTTGTTGCGGCAACACTCAGGTGTAGCACTAACGAAATCAAATACTTGGCGGCACTTGGCGAAATCTGGCGGGAGCCGGACGCGGCAAGGCTTGCGACAACAGTGAAAGGAGAATGCGGCATGGGCGGCGAAGAAATCGACCTGCTTTATGGTGTTCCAGCGATCGCCGAGTGTCTGCGATTGACCCACGATCAGGTCTACCATCTGCACAAGAAGGGCAGCCTTCCGACGTTCAAAATCGACGGGAAGGTTTGCGCTCGGCGCTCGTCCCTCGTCGAATGGCTGGCCGCCAAGGAGAAGGGCGGGAGGCCGAAAGGCGAAGGACAGTGACAGGTGAGTTCTCCCAGGCAATTCACAAAGGTTGCAGCCGCCGTGTGGACATCGAAGCGCTTTCGCACCGTCTCTGACGCCGCAAGGCTCCTGCTGCTGTACATGATGACGTGCAGTCACCAGAACAGCACCGGAGCCTTCCGTGCGCCGCTGGGGTACTTTGGGATAGATCTCGGCTGGGACGACAAGAAGGTGGCAGCCGCCTTGGCGGAGTTGAGCAAAGCCGGGCTCGTCATCCACGACCAGGCCGAGAGCGAGTTCTTCGTGCGCGGCTGGTATCGATTCAATCCGCCCATGAACAGCAAGCATGTGACCGGCACGACACGGCGGTTTTCAGAGATCCAGAGCGACGAGATCAGGGCGGCAGCCGAGGCCGAGTTCACTGCCGCAGTTGAGGCTGATCCCGTCGTGGCGCAGGCTGTTAGGGAGGGCAGCAAGCTCTCAGACACGAACTACATGCGCGGCGGCCGGCGATCTTGAGCCATGCGCACATACCCTATCGATAGTGTATGCATAGGGTATCGATACCCTATCGATTGAGTATCGATATACACAGACATAGACACAGACGCAGACCTATACAGGTACAAGACCCCCACAATATACAGACCCCCACAAAAACGTAGACAGCCCGCGCGCGCGGGCGCGGCGGCGCGTGCGTGCGCGCGAGGAAGCCGGGCTTTGAACAGGAAAACGGGCTTTTGAGACCCCGGAAGGGGTGCGAGCTATGCAGCTTTGCATGGCTCGCTATTGCCGTGCGGGCGGACGGATCGGGACAATGGCGCAGAACGTGTTGGACAAGGTCGGGAAGCTGATCCCGCGCCTCGCAAGCGACCATGCCGGCGAGGTGGCGGCCACGGCCGCCGCGATCGTGCGCACGTTGGGCGGCGCTGGCATGGACCTTCACGATGTCGTGCGGCTCATGCAGCGCGAGCCGGTCGAGAGGATCGTCTATCGCGAGCGCGTCGTGTATCGCGAGAAGGCACCATCCCCGCCGCAGGTTGATGAGCCGGAAGGCGCGATGAGCCCGGAGGCTGCGCTTGCCGCCGCGACCATGCTGATCGGCGTGCCAGACCTGACGGAGAAGCAGCGAAGCTTCGTGCGGTACGTGTTCAGGCGCGCATCGGATGCCAAGCGCGCCTTCACCCTGTCTCCGAAGCAGTGGATCTGGCTCAACGACATGGTGGAGCGGCACGCGACCCTCGACTGAGGGTGGGGGCGGGTCGAAAGTCTAGAAAGCCCTCCCCGCCCGGACCCGCGTCCCCCTCACCTACGGATTTTTAATTCCGGCGGATCGAATTTTCTGGCCCGGCCCGCATTTCCTGCGGCCGAGATCAAGGAATTATCAAGCAAGTTCAATGCGATAATGGCGGATATGATGGGCGGAGGCCGTGATATTTCCCGTTCCGGCGGGCTGCTGAGCCGCGAGGTCCAGCCGGACCTTCCCGGCATAGCTGAACCGGAGCGTCGCTGCCGCCGGTGCGGCGGAAGCATGCCGGCACCAAAACGGAACGGACGGCCGCGCCTGTTTTGCTCTGCTCCATGCCGCTCCGCCGCAAAAGCTGAACAAATCCGACGCTGGAACAGCGAGCACACCGTCGGCGAGGGCCGGCAGCATCCGGCGCTCTGCCGTCAGTGCGGCATTGCGTTTCAGCCGGCTGAGAAGCGCGCTGGTCGCCTGCCAGCGTTCTGCGGCGCCGCTTGTCGCCGTGAGGCACGAACACAGCTTGGCGTCCGCTACCGCGAGCGCCGCCGCCGCGTCCATTCCAGCTCCAGTGAGGATTGATCCGATGAAGAAACCAGCCCCGACTTCTCCCGAGTACGAAAAGGCGGCGCTCGACCAGCAACGCTCCAAGAACGCCTGCGACACGATCGTCGAGCGCGCAGCGATGATGATGCTCGAGGCCGGCGCGCCCGCTGACATGGTCATCGACAGGCTGTTGACCTTCGCCGGGGCGATGGCGGCGAAGATCAACGGCAGCCCTCGGACGGCGCGCGCCTTCCGCCGTCTGGCGGCGAATATCGATGCTGGCGTTTTCCACAGCATCACCGGCGAGAGCGCCGGGAAAGGGCATTGACCGTGAGGTTTCGCGGCCGTAAGTTCCCGGTCGGCTCGATCGAGAGCGTCACTGGCTGGTCCGGGGCGCACAGCGACGAACCACCTTCGGCGGTACAGGCCACCACACCTGGCGCGAAGCTTACAGACGACGGGCTCCCAGCCCGCGCTTTTGCTTTGACCGAAGGTGCGCCCATGATCCGCCAGATTTTCACCAAATCCACCCCCGTTGCCCGCATGACGCCGGCACTGGAGCTGCGTTTTGCAGGCGGAAACGCCGGCGAGATCAGCGGCTATGCCAGTGTTTTCGGTGGCCCGCCGGACAGCTACGGCGATATCATCGCGCCGGGAGCTTTCGCCCGCACGCTCCGCGAGATGCGGGCCGAAGGCAAGACGCCCGGCATGCTGTGGTCGCACGATCCGTCCGCGCCGATCGGCCGGTGGATCGAACTGCGCGAAGACGACCGTGGCCTCTATGTCCGAGGCCAGCTCAACCTCGACACGACGCGCGGAAAGGACGCCCACGGGCACCTCAAGCACGGCGACGTCAGCGGCCTGAGCATCGGCTTCGCCATTCCGCCTTCGGGAAAGACGGTTGGACCAGGCGGCTCCAACCTGCTGATCGATGTCGACCTTGTCGAGATCTCCGTCGTCGCCTTCCCGGCCAACCGCCGGGCTGTCGTCGATGGCGTGAAGACGCTCCAGAGCAAAACCGAGTTGATCGACCTCCTGCGCGAGGCCGGTCTTGCGAAAGCCGCCGCGAACCGCGTGGCGTCCGGCGGGTGGCCGGCGCTGTCCGGCGAGCACCACCAAAAAGCAATCGACCTGGCCGCCGAGATCGAGCGCGCCACGGCAAACCTGAGGACCAAGTGATGATCCACAACAGCAATCTCACCCGCGCCGCTGCCGCCCTGCTGGCCTCCGGCGCGACCTTTCACGTCAAGGATGCCGGAGACCCGCTCGCCACGCTGACCAAGGCCTTCGGCGAGCACAACGTCGCGGTGTTGAAGCGCCTTGGCGCGACCGACGAGACCATGCAGGCACTGTCCGCGCGCCTTCTCGAACTGGAGCAGAGGTACGTGCGGACTCCGGGGGTGCCGGACCTGCCCGAAACGTGGGGCTCGCAGGTGCGCAACTCGGCCGAGGCGAAGTCCATCGGCTCGAACTGGAAGGGCCGTGCGCGCATCAACGTCAAGGCCACGATCACGTCGGCGACCGCAGACGCCCTCGGCTCGGCCGGCGACCTCGTCGTCCCGCACCGCCCGGCTGGAATCATCGAGTTGCCGCGCCGCAAGATCCGCATGCGGTCGTGGTTCTCGCCCGGCGAAACCTCGTCCAACATGGTGCAGTGGCCGGCGATGAAGGTTCGCGACCTGAACGCCGCGACGGTCGCGGAGGGTAATACCAAGCCGCAGTCCGACCTTCAGTTCGAGATGAAGGACTGGCCCGTGCGCACGATCGCGCACTGGATGATCGCCAGCCGCCAGATCCTCGACGACGTGCCGGCGCTCGGCTCGATCATCGACAGCGAGCTGCGCTACGGCCTGGCGGACGTCGAGGATGCGCAGTTGCTCAACGGCAGCGGCGTCGGAACCGACCTGACGGGCGTCTACACCACGGCGTCGGCCTATGCCGCCCCGTTCATTCCGAGCAGCGCCGGAAACCTGACCAAGGTCGACGTTCTGCTGCTCGCCATCGCCCAGGTCGAGGCGGCCGGCTACGAGGCCGACGGCTTCGTGCTCAACCCGCTCGACTGGCGCGACATGCAGCTGTTGAAGGATGACGACAACAACTACATCGGCTCCGGTCCCTTCAGTGCCGAGCAGGCGGAGCGGCTGTGGCGGATGCCGGTCATCACCACGACCGCCATGGCGTCGGGGAATTTCCTTGCCGGCGCCGGCCGTGCCGGCGCGCAGATCTTCGACCGCCAGGAGGCGACGGTGGAGATCAGCACCGAAGACAGCGACAACTTCAGGCGTAATTTGGTCACCCTGCTCGGCGAGGAGCGCCTGTCCTTCGTGATCAAGCATCCCGGCGCGTTCGTGAAGGGCAATTTCAACACCGCGCTGTCGATGTAGTTCGGCCGGCGAGGCGATCGGGGCAACCCGACGCCGGCCTTGGCGGCGGCCGTGGAGTTCCGGCCGCCGCCTTCACGCAACAGACATCAGGGAAATCCCATGGATCAGAACACTGAAAATACGCCCGCCGCGCCGGTGCATCACGCGCATGTCGTGCTCCCCTTCGCCGACGGCGAATATCCGTTCCAGCTCGGCTGGGACCAGATCGGGGAGCTGGAGGGCAAGGTAGATCGCGGCTGCTACGTGATCCTCAACACCATCAAGAACGGCACCTGGCGGCCGGACCAGATCGCGGAGATCATCCGCCTTGGCCTGATCGGCGGCGGCATGAAGCCGATGGACGCCTTCATCCGCGTCAAGCGCTACGTGTACAACCGGCCGATCGAGGAGAACGTCCTGCTGGCGCTGGAGATCATGGAGGCCGGCATCTTCGGGAGCCGGGCGTGGCAGACCAGCGAGGAAGGCGAGAAATCGCGCGCCTACACGGCCAAGCTTCAGGCCGCCACCGGGGTCCGGTAGATGGCGAAGAACGGACTTTCCTCGTTCCAGCGCCGGATGAAAGCCATTCCGGAGAAGGCGAAGCAGTTGGCCCGCCCGGCGCTGATCAAGGAAGGCCAGCGCATGGCCGGCGACATGCGCCACCTCGTGCCGAAAGACACCGGCAACCTCGAGGAGAGCATCAAGGTGACCGGCCCCGGCGAGAAGACCCCGCCCTATTCCCAGCCCGGCGGCTCGCGCGTCGCCGGGGATCTGGAGACGATCGTGACGGCCGGCGACAGCCTCGCCCGCTATGCTCACCTGGTCGAATATGGCACCGTTCATGCCGGCGCGAAGCCGTTCTTTTGGCCGTCCTTCCGACTGAATCGCAAAGGCAGCTCGCGCCGCATCAAGCGCGCCATCGCCAAGGCAATCAAGGAAACGAAAAATGGCTGACGAACGTCTTATCGTCTCGCTCGAGGCGCGCATCCGCGATTTCGAGAGGAACATGCAGCGGGCCTCGCGAACCGCGACATCGCAGTTCACAGCGATCGAGCGGCGCGCGGCGCAGTCCAGCAAGAACCTTGAGAGGACGCTCGGCGGAGCGGGCCGCCAGATCGCCGGCATCTTTGCGGCCGGCGCGTCCGTCCAGGGCGCTCAGAAGCTGCTCGACTCGGCCACGCGCATCGAGAACGCCCTGAAGGTCGCCGGCTTGGCCGGGGCGGAGCTCAAGGCCGTGTACGACAACCTGTTCGCCTCCGCGCAGAAGAACGCCGCGCCGCTGGAAAGCCTGGTCGAACTGTACAGCCGTGCCGCGCTCTCGGCGAAGGATTTGGGGATATCGCAGGGCGAGCTGCTGCGCTTCACGGATGGCGTGGCGACGGCGCTGCGCGTGAACGGCAAGTCGGCCGCCGAGTCGAGCGGCGCGCTTCTCCAGCTCAGCCAGGCGCTCGGCGCGGGCGTCGTGCGCGCCGAGGAGTTCAATTCCGTGCAGGAAGGTGCCCTACCGATACTGCAGGCGGTCGCCAAGGGCCTGAAGGAGGCCGGCGGCAACGTCTCCACGCTGCGCAAGCTGGTCAATGAGGGCAAGGTGTCGTCCGTGGCGTTCTTCCGGGCGTTCGAGGCCGGCGCGAGCACCCTGGACGGCAAGGTGGCCGACGCGCAGTCGACCATCGCGCAGGCGTTCACGCGGCTGGAAAACGTGCTGACCGACGTTGCCGGCGAGATGAACAAGACGACGGGGGCCGGCGTCAGGCTCGCCGACTTCCTGTCCAACGACCTGCCGGCGGCGCTGACCGAAGTGGCCGCCATCTTCACCGCCGTGGCGAACGGTCCGATCGGCAAGTTCCTCGGGCTGATCAACCAGACGACGGACGCCGTCGTCGGTCTCGCGGCCGAATTTGGGCGGCTCACCGGCCTCGACAATGTCGGCAAGTCGCTCGGCGAAAAGCCGTACCAGTCCGACTTTTTCAAAGCTGCCACTGCCGCCGAGATCAAGGCGCAGATCGCCGTGCTGGAAAAGCGGCTGGAGGGAGCGCGCGCGGTCATCGGCTCGGCGATCGTCAACGAACTCGATAGCCAGATCGATGAACTTTACGAGCAGCTTGCCCGCGTCGAAGGCGGCGGCCCCTCGACGCGCGGCGGCCGGCGCGCCGTCAAGGCTCCGGTCAGTATCGAGGACCCCGGTCTCAAGGTCGACGGCAAGGGCGACAGCAAGAAGCGTCGCCGGCAGGATGACTATGCCAGCGAGACGCAGCAGATCATCGCCCATACGGCCGCGCTGGTCGCGGAGACCGAGGCGCAGCGCCAGCTCAATCCGCTGATCAACGACTATGGCTATGCGGTCGAGAAGGCCCGGGCGACGCGCGAGCTGTTGACGGCGGCAGAGGAGGCCGGGAAGACCGTCACGCCGGCGTTGCGCACCGAGATCGAGAACCTGGCCGAACAGTACGCCGTCGCCACCGTCGAAGCCGCCCAGCTCGCCGAGGCGCAGGGCAAGATGTTGGACGACATGGAGTTCCGGAAGGGCGTCATGGGCGACGCGCTGACCGATCTGCGCAGCGCGCTGGCCGATGGAAAGCTGGAGTTCAAGGAGCTTGGCGACATCGCGCTCAGCGTCTTGGACAAGATCATCGACAAGATCCAGAACGAATTGCTCGACGCTCTGTTCAAGATGAACGGCGGCGGCGGCGGCACCGGCATCCTCGGCTCGATCGTCGGGGCGATCTTCGGTGGCGTGCGCGGCGGCGGCGGAAGCGACCCCTGGGCCGGAATGCGCCTGCCCGGCATGGCCGATGGCGGTCCCGTCGGCACGATCTTCTCGACCATGAAACCGGAGAAACTCGCATGAGCCTCATGACCGCCTACATCAAGCCGGACTGCATCCATGTGTTTGCGGACGGCGCGTTCTACGACACCGAGACGGGCATTCTGATGCGTGTCGAAAACAAGATCTGCCCCCTGCCCGGCCTCAATGCCGTGTTTTCCAGCCGCGGCTCCTCGCCCGCCTTCGCGGGCTTCTACGCCGCGGTTGCTGCCTTCAGCTTCGAGGCCTTCGACGACCTGACCAACGCCCTTCCGGAGGTGTGGGCGGTGTTCGATGCGCTGATGGGCGACGTAGGGTGCGAGATCATGATCGCCGGCTGGTCCGAGTCGCGAGCCCGAGGCGAGGTCTATGCCCGTGCGACGCATGCCTACAGCAAATGGGGCGGCATGTCGGAGACGGGTGCTACCTACCGCTGGGTCGAGGGCGGCGTCTCCTTCGGCGTCGATGGCCGCGACTGGCCGGAAGGAGACCCGACCGAGGATAACTGCGCGCCCATGGTCGCGGCGATCGAAAAGGCCCGGTCTATCCAATACGACCTCCATTGCGGCGAGCAGGACACGGAGAACATGGGCTACGCCATCGGCGGGCACATTCAGCACGTCGTCTTGGGCTCGCACGTGATGGGCACGGAGATCCTGAAGGTCTGGCCGGATGTGATCGGGGAGCCGATCGCCCCGTTCCGCGTCGTGGCGGAGCCGCTGGCCGCGTAGACGAGCAAGCTCTGCCCCGAAGGGCATGCTTGACGATTTGAGCGAACAGGGTGATGTTGATCGCGGAGCTTGCAAACTCCCGAGACGATCCCTTGCCGGGGATTTGGTCTCAGTCGCGATAGGAATTCATCAGGCTTGCCGGCTTGATAATTCCGAAAATATTGACGCGCCCAGCCATGGGCGTGACCGGCACCACTATGCCGGGAAGGCCATGGCTATGCAATACCCCTTCGGGGGAAAGGCTATGGCGCATGTTTCGCGACATGTTTGCAACTTCCCGGAGCCAGTGCCGACCGCTGGCATAGGTTTTCCGTACCGCACGGAAAACCCCGGCCTTGCAAAGCCGGCATTCGCGAAAGACTGAAAATGCAAACTCACAACCTGACATTGGTGCATGATGACGATGCACCGTCCATCCGCACGCTTGCGGCCGAAATTGCCGAGCTTCGGCGATCTGTCGAATATCTGATGCGCCGTGAAGCAGTTGGTCGAGCATCGCAGTCTGGCGCCCAACCCGACACAGTGGATTTGCTCTACGGTGTAGAGCCTATCCGGGCGTATATCTGCATGACGGCTGCGCAGGTGTACCATCTCCATGCGAGGGGGCAGTTGCCGACCTTCAAGATCGGCAAGAAGGTCTGCGCGCGCCGTTCCGATCTCGACATGTGGCTCGCAATACGAGCCGCCTCCGCCGTGGAGGCGAGGTCATGACCCCGATCTCCAGAAGAACCGCCCTCACCGGCATGGCCTGCCTTTCCGCTGTGGCGAGCGCGGCCGAGGCGGCAGAACCGCCCATGACCCGCGTCCGGGCTGCGGCTCAAGCCTTGGCTGCCGCCCTCGCCGACGCGAATGATGGCGGCGCGGACCTGTGGTGCGCCCACGTCCTCCCTGCCGGCATGCTTGATCATCCGATCATTCTTGAGCGCCGGGGCTGGCTTACAGCCGAACCGGCGCCTGCGGGCTACCATCAGGCGTGCGTGGAGTTCTTCCAGCGCTGCTCCCCTATCGAGCGGGCGTGGTTCCATGCCTTGCAACTGGCCGACGCCATGGAGGTTTTGCGCCCTGGCGCGGGATGGTGCGCCAAGGTGCGCCGGGATCTGGATGTTGTCGGCGCGTTTTCGGGAAAGGGGGTGCTGTGATGGCCGCCTATATCCCCGATCTTGTTTACGGCCTCATTCCCGGTTCCAGCGGTGAATTCGGCTTGGTTCCATGGCCTGCCCATATGCGCAGTCGCGAGGCGGTCTCGGTCCGGTCCGCCGAAAATATCGAAGCGGCTGGAGCGACACTGGCGAGCAATGGCGGCGTGTTCTTCCTGACGATCGACAGCCGCGATCGAACGACCGTCGTCACGACAATCGAGCGGTTGATCAACCTGCTCGACGCCATCGACGGCGATCCCGATTTCGAAGTGATCGACGATCGCGAGGACGACAGCTGCGACACGGAAAGTGGCGGCGATGACGAGCCCTGGTTGGGCGCGGCAGAGCGCCACCCCGGGTCGTCCTGGCAGGACCGCAATCACACCCAAACCTGGTGGGCCCAGGATCGTTGCGAAGGCGTCGATCTCGAAGCCGAGAATGAGCATGGTCGCGAAGATTCGCTCGATGGCGGCGCGACGGAACACGGGGTGGCCGACGTAGACGCCATGCACGCGATGTTTGCGGCTTCCGGAACTCCCGTTCTGTAGTTCCCCCACAATCGGCCCGGCCGCATCCCGGCCGGGCTTCCCTCTCATGAAAGGATTGAACGATGGCGAGTGTTCGCAAGCGGACGTGGACGCACAAGGGCGTCCAGAAAACGGCATGGATAGTCGACTACACCGACCAGAACGGCAACCGGCGGCAGAAGACCTTCGAGAAGAAGAAGGACGCGGACTATCAGCGCACCAAAATCACGAGCGAGATCCAGCGCGGGGAGCACATTCCCGACTCGGCCACCATCACCGTGTCGGAGGCGCTGGACCTCTGGCTTCAAAACTGCGACGCGCGCGTTGCGATCAAGGATCGCATTCGACCGGCCACTGTGATGAACTTCAGGAGCTGGGCGAAGAACCATATCCAGCCGACACTTGGCCCGAAGCTGCTGACGCAGCTGACCTTCCATGTCGTCCAGAAGTGGATCGACGATCTGGCCATGGATCGCGCGAAGCCGCGCTCGCACAAGACCATCACCAACGTTCTGGTGTGTCTCAGCCTCATGTTGAAGCATGCCTACACGCGCGGCTACGTCGCCCGCAACATCATGCGGGAGCATCAATTCCGGGTGCCAGGGAAGCCATCGGGGCGTATCGCCGTACCCGAGAAGGCCGAAGTGAAGCGGCTGCTCGATTGCGCACGGGGAAGCCAGGGGCCGGGCGGTGTTGCTGCCTATCTCCGGCCGATGCTGATGACAGCGACCTTTTCCGGCTTGCGCCAGGGCGAGCTCCGCGCCCTGCTCTGGGCGAACGTCGATTTCGACAAGCGCCTGATCAAGGTCAGGCATTCCGCCGACATCCTCGGTCGCATCAACGATCCGAAGACCGAGGCCGGCTTGCGGGATGTGCCGATGTCGCCTCAGTTGGTGCAGGAACTTCGGCTTTGGAAAGTCGCGCAGCGGCCGAACAAGGCGGGTCTCGTGTTCACGACGCGCAGCGGTGCGCCGATCCGGCAGGGATCGATCCACCAGAGCTGGAGCCGGCTCCAGCACCGCGCCGAGAACGACGGTAAAGGCACCACGACCCTGCCGAAGAGCAAATATCACTTCCATGCCCTTCGCCATGTCTGCGCCAGCCTGTTGATCGAGGCGGGTTTGCCGCCGAAGCGCGTCCAGACGATCATGGGGCACACGTCGGTGCAGATGACCTTCGATCTGTACGGCCATCTGTTCGAGGATTCCGCACTCGTGGATGCCGCCATGGACAAGATCGGAGCCGGCATCGTCGCATGATTTGCGGCAAGCCTGCGACATGGCGACTGTAAGTCATTGATTTTGTTCAATTGATATCTGGTTCCCAAGAAAAATTCGAAGACGACCTACGTCGCAGCGCTCGGTTTGACCGCGTTGTTCATGGAGGATGCGCCGAACCGGCAGATGCTGATCGTCGCGCCGAGCCAGAATATCTCGGAGCGGTGCTTCGACCAGGCGCAGGGCATGATCCGCCTCGACGAGCGGCTGAAAGCGATCTTTCATGTGCAGGACAATCTCAAGCGCGTGACGCGCCGGCAAACCGGCACCGCCCTCGATGTCAAGTCCTTCGACACATCGATCCTCGTCGGCGAAATCCCGGTGCTAACGATCATCGACGAGTTGCACGAGCTGGGCAAAAAGAAGGGTGCGCCCGCAGTCATGCAGCAAATCCGCGGTGGTGGTATAACGATGCAGGGCGGCCAGACGCTCATGATCACGACGCAGTCGGACATCGCGCCGACCGGCATCTGGAAAACCGAGTTGGCAAAGGCGCGCGCTATTCGCGACGGTCGCGGCGGCCCGTCACCCATCATGTTGCCAGTGCTCTACGAGTTCCCGCGGGAATTGCAGCTTGACGAAACCTATTGGCGCAAGCAGCGGAACTGGAACCACCTGCTTCCGAACAGGGGCCGGTCCATCGATCTGCACCGCCTGATCGATGACTATGAGAACAACGGCAGGGCCACCAAAGAAGCCGAGCAGATCTGGGTTTCGCAGCATCTTAACGTCGAGATCGGCGTCGGTCTTGGCGATGAGGGTTGGGGCGGCGCTGAATTCTGGAGCCTACGGGCCGACAGGACGTTGACGCTCGAATCGCTGATGCAGCGCTGCGATGTAGCCGTCGTCGGCGGCGACGGCGGCGGCTTGGATGACCTTTTCGGCGTCTGTGTCATCGGCCGGGAGAAGGTGACGCGCCGCTGGCTGGTATGGTGCCATGCCTTCGCCCATCCCAAGGTTTTGGAGCGGCGCGCGGAGATCGCGCCTCAGCTCAAGGATTTCCAGGCCGAAGGGTCTCTCACCTTCTGCGATGTGTCCGAATACGTCACGCGCATCGCGCGCATCGCCTCGAAGCTGCGAGATGCCGGTCTCCTGCCGGAGAAGAATGCGGTCGGCTTCGACCCGAACAACATCGCTGCGTTCGTTGACGCCCTCGCGCTGGTAGGGATCGACGGACCGATGCTGCATCGCCTTCGCCAGGGACCTGCGTTGTCGCCAGCGCTCTGGGGCCTTGAGCACAAGCTCTCGGACAACACGATCAGCCATGACGGCTCGGCGATGATGGATTGGTGTGTTGGTAACGTGAAGATCGAGATCAAGGGCAACGGCAACATGGCGACGAAGCAGGCTGCCGGCAGGGCCAAGATCGATCCCGTCATCGCGATGCTGTGCGCAGCCATCTTGATGAGCTGGAACCCAGAAGGCCAGGCGGACATCTCCGACTTCCTGAAGAACGGGCTTATGGTCGCATGAGCTGGCTGTCGCTCTGGTGGCGCAAGCCTGCTTTGAAGGTGCAGGACCCGGAGAACTCCCGTCGCGGCTTGTCGCGGTCGTATTCCGGCCGTGATGTCGGGGCCGAAGGTGCCATGAACCTGGCAGCGTGGTGGGCGTGCGTGCGCCTGAATTCGCAGACGGTCGCGACCCTGCCCTGCGGATTTTTTGAACGTAAGGCAGACGGCAGCAAGGTCCAGGCGACCAGCCATCCGCTCTATGCGCTTCTGCATGACAGCCCGAATGCGGATCAGACCGCCGTCGAATTCCTGGAAGGGATGGTGGCGGCCATTTGTACCAACGGCAATGCCTATGCGCGGAAGGAATTCGGCGTTGACGGCAAGACCATTGTGGCGCTGACGCCGCTGCCGTCGGCCCCTGGCGCGATGAATGTGCGCCGCGACGATCTAGGGAGGCTGCGATATCGATACGTGTATCGCGGCAAGACCTATGACGACACGGAAGATCGGATTTTTCACGTGCGTGGCTTCGGCGACGGTGGCGATCTCGGCCTCTCTCCCGTAGCAATGGCGCGCCAGACGCTTGGGCTTGCCGACGCGATCACGGCATCAGCCGGATCGACGTTCAGGAATGGCATGAAGGCGTCCGTGTTCTTCACCGCCCCGCCGAATGTGAAGATGGATGCCGACAGTCGGAAGGATTTCCGCAAGACGTTCATCGAGCCATATGTCGGGGCCGAGGCCGAGGCCTCGGCTGGGCTTCTCGAGCACGGGTTTGACGTCAAGACGGTGAGCCTACCTCCCAAGGATGCGGAGATGCTGCTGTCGTGGAAGTTCTCGGTAGAGGAGATCTGCCGCTGGCATGGGACGCCGCCCGTCCTGATTGGACATGCCGCCGAAGGGCAAACGATGTGGGGATCGGGAATCGAGCAGATCATGCTCGGTTGGCTGACCCTCGGATTGCGGCCGATTATGACGCGACTTGAGCAGGCGATCAAGAAGCGGCTGCTGCGGCCGGAAGAGCGGCTACGATACTTCGCCGAGTTCAACGTCGAGGGACTGTTGCGGGCCGACAGCGCCGGCCGCGCCGCCATGCTCTCGTCGCTCGGGCAGAACGGCTACATCACACGTAATGAAGGCCGCGCGCTCGATAACCGCCCGCCAATGGATGGCGGCGATGTGCTGACCGTTCAATCCAACCTCGTTCCGCTTCCAATGCTCGGCAAGCAGCCGCCGCGAGCGGTCCAGCCCGCACCGGGCGATCCGATCTAGGAGAGACCAGTGAAGACCAAGGATTTCGCCCTGGAGGTCAAGGACCTCTCGGAAGACGGCACCTTTGAAGGCTACGGCTCGATCTTCAACAACGTCGACAGCTACGGCGAAAAGGTTGTTCCGGGCGCATTTATCGAAAGCCTTGCGAAGCACCGTCGCGAAGGCTCGTCGGTGTTGATGTTGTGGCAGCACAACCCAAACGAGCCGATCGGCGTGTGGGAAGACCTTGCCGAGGATGCCAAAGGGCTGTGGGGCAAGGGCCGCCTGCTCGTCGAGGTCCAGCGTGCCAAGGAAGTTCACGTGCTGATGAAGAACAAGGCCATCCGTGGCCTGTCCATCGGATATCGTGAGATCGATGCCGATCAGGATAATGCGGTTCGGCTGCTGAAGAAGCTGGATCTCTGGGAGATCAGCCCCGTCTCGTTCCCGGCGAACCGGCGGGCGCGCGTCGAGTCTGTCAAATCCGAGCGCATGGAAGAGTTCGCCCGTCGCCTGCGCGATGGTGAGCCCATGCCCGTCAAGGAATTCGAGAATATCCTGCGTGAGGCAGGTGTTCCGAAAAGCATGGCCGTGCAGATCGCCTCGCACGGTTATGCGAAGGCCATTCGGAGCGAGTCCGAGGGCAGCAAGGCGACCGAACCCGCTCTTTCCGCGCTACGCGCGGCTGTGAGCGCCTTCAAGCCCGCGTCCTGAAAGGACCCCGTCATGAAACTTAACTTCTCCGCCATGCTGGCGGTGGCGTGCATCGCTGCCCTCGGCATTTTCACGGCCTCCGGCGCGCATGCTGCCGCCGGCTTCCTCAATGCCGGTGATTTCGCCGCGCTCGCGCCGTTTGCGGCCATCGGTGCCGGCGGTATCGCCCGCATCGCGTCTGGCGTCGGGCCGCGCATCTTCTTCGCGCCGCCTGACGAGAAAGGCCTGGAAGACCTTGCGATCGACCTGAAAAAGGCCGCCGACCAGGTCAAAGAGCAGGCCGAAAAGACCAATACCGAGTTGAAGAACCTCGGCAAGGTCACGGAAGAGACCAAGAAGGCGGCCGACGAAGCGCTTGTCAAGCACGGCGAGCTGTCGGCTCGGATGACCGAGATCGAACAGAAACTCGTGCGTGCGCCCGGCCAGCCTGAACGCAAAAAGACCTTCGGCGAAATGGTCGCCGAGCACGACGACTTCAAAGCCTTTGCCGCGAAGAAGCCGTCTAAGGGCAGCATCAGCATCCCGGTGAAGGCGATCATCTCTGCCTTGACGACCGATGCCAACGGCTCGGCCGGCGACCTGATCGTGCCGCAGCGCCAGGCGGGGATCATCGCCCCGCCGCAGCGACGCATGACCATCCGCGACCTGCTGACGCCGGGCCGCACCGCCTCCAACGCGATCCAGTACGTCAAGGAGACCGGCTTCACCAACTCGGCGGCGACGGTTTCGGAGACGGCCGGTACAACCAAGCCGCAGTCGGAGATCAAGTTCGATCTTATGACGACGGCCGTCACCACCATCGCCCATTGGGTGCTGGCGACGAAGCAGATCCTCGACGACGTGCCGCAGCTCCAGTCCTATATTGACGGGCGCCTGCGCTACGGACTGATGTACGTCGAGGAGAACCAGCTTCTCAACGGCGCTGGAACCGGCACTGACCTGAACGGCATCTATACGCAGGCATCTGCGTACGCCGCTCCGATTGTCCCGACTGCGGCGGGCAACCTGACGAAGATCGACATCATCCGTCTGGCGATCCTTCAGTCCTTCCTTGCCGAGTTCCCGGCGAACGGCATCACAATGCATCCCTCCGATTGGGCGGATATCGAGCTGACCAAGACCGACGAGGGCGCCTACCTGTTCGCCAATCCGCAGGGCGGCACGGAGCCGCGCCTGTGGCGTCTGCCGGTGGTCGAGACGCAGGCCATGACGATCGACAAGTTCCTCGTCGGCGCCTTCCAGCTCGGCGCGCAGATCTTCGATCGCGAAGACGCCAACGTCGAGCTGTCGACGGAGGACAGCGATAACTTCCGCAAGAACCTCGTGACGATCCGCGCGGAGGAGCGCCTGGCGCTCGCCGTGTACCGTCCCGAGGCCTTCGTGAAGGGCGACTTCAGCGACGCGCTTGCCGCAACCTGATCGGTCGGCTGACCAAGGAGGGCGGTTCCGGCCGCCCTCTCTGTGAGCCGAAGGAGATCACCATGAAACTCAAGGCACTCGACCAGATGCATGTCAGTTCGGTCCAGCCGGACAGTCTACGTCCGGGGCAGGAAATCAACGTCAGCAAGGCACTGGGCGACGAGCTTCTGAAGAAGCATCCGGCGAGCTTTGCCGCCGTGGATGGTGTGGATGCGGTGGAGGAGAAATCCGAACCATCGCCCGACAACAAGGCCGAAGGCGCCGCTCCGGCGAACAAGGCGATCATCGGACAGAAGTCCAAGGCCAAGTAAGGCCGCAACCGGCGCTGCGGCGCCATTTGAAGGAGCATGACAATGCGTCGTCATCGTGTTGAAATCACCACCGCCGCCGATGGAACGGCAGTCGGATACTCGCCGCGTGTCACCGGCGAGTTGCATCAGATCGAGTACGTCAAGGACGGGTCGAACGGTTACGCAAACGGTGTCGATTTCGCCATTACTGGCGAAGCGACCGGCGTGAACCTCTGGACCCAGAATGACGTCAACGCTTCGGCCGTTGTGGCTCCGCGCCAGCCAACGCATTCGCAGGCTGGTGCAGCTTCCCTCTATGCCTCGGGCGGCACGGCTGTTCAGGCCCGGATCGGTCTCGCGAACGATCGCGTCAAAATCGCCCTCGCGCAGGGCGGTAACGCCAAGGTTGGCACCTTCTACGTGCTCGTGGCCTGATCCTCATGACCTCCGTTGCCGTCATCGTTCCGCCGACAGACATTGTGTCGATCGACGAGGTCCGCAGACATCTGCGCCTCGACGATACGCGTGAGGACGATACGGCAATGGCCTTCGTGCGCGCGGCGTTGTCGCATGTCGACGCGCCGCACGCGAAATGGTTTGGCCGTGCGATTGGCGTGCAAACCCTGGAGTGGCGGGGTTCCTGTTTCGGCCTGGGCGGATATCTGCGCCTGCCGTTTTCGCCGGTGATTTCCGTCGCCAGCATCAAATATGTCGACGGGGGCGGCGTCGAGCAGACGCTTTCCCCCGACGTCTATGAGGTTTTCGACGACAGGATATGGATCAAGCCGGGCCAATGCTGGCCTGCCGTTGGCTTCTACCCGGATGCCGTGCGCGTTCGCTATGTCGCCGGCTTCGGCACGGTCGAGGGCGGCAACGACGTTCCAGATCCGATCAAGGTCGCCGTGCTGATGCATGCGGCGACGCTCTACGAGAACCGCAGCTCCGTCGTGCTCGGCGATGCCGGATCGTACCTGCCGCACGGCTACGAGGCATTGCTTCTTCCGTATCGCGTTTGGGCCTGAGAGCCCGGAAAGGACTTTCCATGGCGGACCTGACCGTTACCGCAGCGAACGTGCTTGCCAGTTCCGGGCCGAAGGAACAGGGCGTGGCCGGAGAGGCCATTTCGGCCGGCAAGGCGTTGTATAAGAGTTCGACCAGCAAGAAATGGATGCTGGCGGATTCCAATTCCGGGGTGGCCGAGGCGCGCCGTTCGACCGCCATCGCGTTGAACAACGCGGCGCTCAACCAGCCGGTTGTGGTCGCGCTGCCGGGCAGCGACATCGCGATCGGCGCCGCGCTGACAGCCGGAACGGACTATTATCTGTCTGATACGCCGGGCGGCATCTGCCCGCGCGCCGATGTCGGCTCCGGCGAGTCGGTCTGCCTGCTCGGTCTGGCCAAGTCGACCAGCGTTCTGGCGTTCAATCCGCAGTTCCCGAACGTCCAGCTCTGATGCCCTGGGTACGCTTCACCGCCGACTTCGATTTCAAGCCGAAACCCTCGGTGACGATCGCCTATCGCGCCGGGCATGTGCTGAACGTGACCTCGGATTGCGCGGCGAAGGCGATCGCTGCCGGCAAGGCCGTTCGCATGAAGAAGTCGGGCAAGTCCGCCGAACCTGTCGAGGTCGATGATGACGACGGCCGGGCAGCTTAGCGAGCATATCGGCTTCGAAAGCCGTGGCACGGCGACGGGACCGGATGACGGTAACACGGAGGGTGGGTTCGTCGAGCGGTTCTGTCTCCACGCCCGACGCCAGAACCTTCGCGGAACGGAAATGGTCATGGCGTCGCGCCTTGAAGGGCGCCAGCCGGTCATCTTCACCGTTCGCGCCTCGTCGTTGAGCTGCCAGATCACCACGGACTGGCAGGCGCGCGACAAGCGCAGCGGCGTGGTGTTCGCGATCAGGGGCGTGACGCGAACCGAGGATCGCGCCTGGTACGAGATTCTGGCCGAGAGCGGCGTCGCCTCCTGATGTCGAAGATCCTCGGACTGGCCAAGCTGGACCGCAAGCTGAAGCGTTTGCCCGAGGTCGCCAAGGCGCGCATTCGCGCCGCGATGGAGGAATGGGCGCAGGACATCGTCGATCTGGCGAAAAGCCTCGTTCCGGTCGACAGCGGCGAGCTGCGCGACAGCATCGGGTGGACATGGGGTGCGCCGCCACGCGGCTCGATCACCATCGCCAAGGTCGCGCGAAGCAAACTTGGCAAGGATCTGACGATCACGATCTATGCCGGCGACGAGCGGGCGTTCTATACGCGTTGGGTCGAGTTCGGCACGGCCGAGCATCTGAACCGGGGCCTGTTCAAAGGTAGCCGGCATCCCGGCACCACCGCGCAGCCGTTCTTCTATCCAGCTTTTCGCGCCAACCGGAAGAGCGGCAAACGAAAGGTCAACGCCGCGATGCGCAAGGCCGCGAGGGAAGTCGCCGCATCATGATGGACGCCTCCTACGAGTTGCAGATCGCCATTGTCGGTGCGCTGAAAAGCGATGGCGCGGTACGTCGGCTGGTCGGCGATCGCGTGTACGACAACGTGCCTCGCGATGCCAATGGCAAGATCGCCACTGCGAATTTCCCTTACATCTCGCTCGGTCCCGAACAGACATTGCCCGACGGCTACGATTGCCAGGACGGTTCGGAGATCACGATCCAGATCGACGCATGGTCGCGCGCGGTCGGGTTTCCCGAGGTCAAGAAGATAGCCGACGCCGTGCGGAAGGTGTTGCACGACGCCGACCTTGCGCTCGTCGAAAACGCGCTGGTGTCGATCGAATTCGAGAGCCGGCGCGTGCTGCGCGATCCCGACGGCAAGACCAGTCACGCCGTCATCACATTCCGCGCCGTCGTCGAGCACGACTGAGCAACCATCCCGCGAAGGCGGGCAAACCTGCCATCATAGGAGACCCCCGATATGGCCAAACCCACGACCATCAAGGGCGGGAAAGTCCGTGTCCTTCTCGGAAACGGCGACGACCCGCTGACCTATTCCGCGCCCTGCGGCTTCACCTCGAAGTCGTTGACTTTGACGAAGGCGACGGAAGACGTTGCCCTGCCCGACTGCGATGATCCCGATCTCGTCCCGTGGCTCGGCCGCGACGTGACCAGCCTTTCAATGGCGATCAGCGGCGAAGGCGTGCTCGCCTCGGAGTCCGTCGAGACATGGCTTGACGCGTGGGAGAGCGAGGATTCCATCCCCGCCAAGGTGGAAATCCAATTTCCCGCGAAGACCATCACATGGACGGGCTTTGTGCAGGTCACGACACTGACGATCGGCCACACGTCGACTCTCGGCCGGGTGACCAACAACGTCGAACTCGTCTCCGATGGAGAGATGACGCGGGTGGTAGCCTGATGCGTGACGCGTCGACGATACTCCCCTTCGCCGACGGGGAGTATCAGTTCCGGATGGGCTGGGGCGAGCTTGGCCAGTTGCAAGAGGCCTGCGACGTCGGGCCTTACGTTCTCGAGGAGCGGCTTTCGCTCCTTCCGCGCGCCGTCCGGTGGGTGGACGGATCGTTCCTCGGCCAGGAGGATCAGGCTCGCGCGCTGGTCGATCTTGATGGGGCGATCGACCCGCCGCAGTTCCTCCCGCCGAAATGCACTGCGGCGGAGATAGGCGAAGTGATCCGGTGCGCACTGGTTGGCGGCGGTCTCGATCCTGTCAAGGCCTTGAAGCTGGTGCGTGAACATGTCCACGGAAAGCCGATCGAGCGCAACCGGCCGCTGGCCTGGACGCTGATGCGCGTGGCGCTGTACGGGGCGCCGGAGGAAGAACTCGAAAAAAAAGCCGAGGCGGCGAGCCCGAACTAGATCCTCTCCCACGAGGTAAGATCAGGTTCGCCGCAATCTACGGGCTTGGCGCCGTCATGGGTTTTACCCCGCAGGAGGTGAACGGCATGTCGGTGTGGCAATTTCTGGCCGCCGCCGACGGATACATCCAGGCGAATTCCTCAGAGGAGGGCGGGAGCCGGCTCACCGAGGCTGAGAAGGACGAGCTTTTTGAGTGGGTTCAGAGCGGATCGTAGTTACCAGTAGATCACACCAGCATTGGCGCTCGCCCAAGCACTGCCTTTCAAAGCTACAAAGCACGCTTCGACGGACTCACGGGTACTGGCGAATGTGCCGGCTTCAGGAAGGGGCGTACCCTCTTTCCAGGCTTTGAGATGGGTCAAGCGGCGGTTGCATTCTCGCTCGATCGCAGCCGTGTCAATAGCCGTAATCGCCCGGGTGACGGCGGCTCTTTCAAGTCGCTTCTCGTTCTCGCTCCAGAAAAAGTATCCGACTGCGGCGATGATCGCGATGCAGGCGGCCCCAACCAGAACTTTCATAGGGCACCCTCTTGGCAACTGATCTCGAAAAGCTTGTCGTCCAGTTGTCGGCCGACATCAAAGGGTACGAGCGCGAAATGCGCAAGGCCATGGGCGTGACGAACTCCCAGGCTCGCGCAATCGAGAACCGTTATCGCCAGATGAACAAGAATCTGGATGCGATCGGCAAGAGTTCGGCTCGCGCGCTGATCGCACCGCTGACCGGCGTCGGCGCTGCGCTTTCGGCCCGCGAAGTCCTCCGCTATGCTGATGCTTGGACGTCAGCGAAGAACAGCCTCGCCGTTGCGGGCGTCGTGGGCGATCGACAGGTCGCGGTTCTGGAAAGGCTCTTCCAGTCCGCCCAGGCCAACGCAGCACCTATCACGGCCTTGAGCGATCTCTTCGGCAAGGCCGCGCAGGCATCCGATAATCTCGGCGCCAGCCAGGAGGAGCTGTTGAAATTCTCCGACGGCGTTGCTGTTGCCCTGCGCGTTGCCGGTACGAGCGCTAGTCAGGCGTCCGGTGCACTGACCCAGCTCGGCCAGCTTCTCGGTCAGGCTCGCGTGCAGGCCGAAGAGTTCAACTCGGTGAACGAAGGCGCTCGCCCCATCCTGATCGCGGTCGCAAACGGACTGGACGCGGCGGGCGGTTCGGTCTCCAAGCTGAAGTCCCTCGTAACCGATGGAAAGGTCTCCGGGCAGGCGTTTTTCCAGGCATTCCTCCGTGGCCTGCCAACAATCCAGTCCATGGCCGCCAATGCCACGCAGACGATCGACCAAGGCCTGACGAAGGTCAACAACGCGCTGACCCGGTACATCGGGCAGACCGACGAAAGCCTGAGTGCGTCACAGCGCCTGGTCGCCGGCCTAAATGCCCTTGCCGACAATTTCGGTGAAACGGCCGACGTCGTGTTGCAGCTTGCCGCAGTGATCGCAGGCGCGCTCGTGGGGCGTTCCATTGCAGGTATGATCGCTAAGCTCGTAGTAGGTGGCGCGGCCCTGGGGCGTTTTACTCAGGCGCTCCGTGGAGCCGTGACAATGGCCTCTCTTGCTTCGGCCTTTACGGGTGTCGGTGCAGCGGCAGGCCCTGTCGGATTGTTGATCGGAGGTGCGGTGGTCGGGGCGCTCGCGTTGTTTGCGTCCTCATCAGGCGAAGCCAGCCGTGCGGCCAAGTTGTACGCCAATGCGCTCGCTGAGGTCGAGGCCGCCGCGAATAAAGCAACGCCAGCTGTAGCGGACGCGGCAGCGGCGATTGATGAGAAAACCCGGAATGACCTGACGGCAACGCTAGCTTTAGCGGCTACCGAAGCCGAAGCTGCACAAAGGCAGATTGCAGAACTGTTCGATTCGCTGTTCCGCAACGTTGATCTCTCAATCATTTCCCCAGCGCAGCTGAAGCAGCTTGAAGATCTTCGCGACGGACTTCACCAGGGCAGCACGTCCGCGAAGGAAGCAGAGAATAGAATTTTCGCGCTCGCAAATTCCGACCCGAATTTCCAAGCCATCGCCGACGCGCTGTCACCTCTCCTAGATAATCTCGGTAAGGCTATCGCGTCGGCCGATCTTCTCCGTTCCAAGCTTGCAAAAGTCGGAACGACTGAAATCATTGAGGATCGAGCGTCCCGCGCCAGCGCCGACCCGTCGATGGATCTCATCCGGCAAGGCCAGGCGTTCGCTAAAGAAGCCGCCCGCCGCGCATCCCTCACCAAAGACCAGCTCGCGCTGGAAAACGAGATCGCCAAGGTACGCAAGGATGCGGACGCGGCCGGCGCGCTGCTTACCGACAAGCAGATTAAGGCGATTGCACAAGCCAACCTGGCTGGCGATGCCCGACGTGGCGGTGAGGGCAAGAAACCAAAGCGTGAGCGAAAGGACGACTACGAGCGAGAGACGCAGCAGGTCATAGACTACACGGTTGCTCTCGTAGCTGAGACCGAAGCGACGCGCCAGTTGAACCCGCTCGTCAACGACTACGGCTACGCGGCGGAAAAGGCGCGGATCGAGCGCGAGCTGCTGACGGCGGCCGAGAAGGCCGGAAAGGAGGTCACGCCGCAGTTGCGGCAGGAGATCGCGCATCTCGCCGATCAATATGCAACGGCGCAGGCAGAGGCGGCCAAGCTTGCCGAGACGCAGGAAAAGCAGCGCGAGCAGTTCGAGTTCTACCGTGAATCGGTCAAGTCGGCGGCGAGCGGCATCGCCTCGGCGCTGAGCGACGGCAAACTGGAATGGGAGGAACTCGGCGACGTGGCGATATCGACGCTGGATCGCATCATCGACAAGATGTTGAACGACCTTATCGATGCGATCTTCGATGTCATCGCAGCGAGCAAAAGCGGCGGCGGCAGCGGCATCCTCGGCATGGTCGCCAATCTGCTCGGCGGCGGCATCAGCCGTTTCCCCAGCGCACCCGCTGGCGGCGGTACGGCAAGCGGTATCGGGCTCTATGATACCGGTGGCTACACGGGTGACGGGCCGCGCAAGAAGCCGGCCGGCATCGTTCATGCCGGCGAAATGGTCTTCAATCAGGACGATGTCCGTCGATTCGGCGGGCCTGGCGCACTGGATTCCCTGCGCCGCAACGGACTGCCGGCATTGCCGAGCCTGAGGGGCCTAGGCGGCGGCGGCGGCAATGTCAATATGAACCTCAGCGTGACCGTGCAGGGCAACGGCGATCAGGAACTCATGGCGCGAATGAGGGCCGGCGCGCAAGAAGTCGTTGGCGCAGCCCTCGGGAAGTTTGTGAAAAGCAAGGAGTTCCCGAGGGCTCTTGGCCAAGCTCTTCCGCTTGTCCGCCTACATGGTTTCGGCGGCTGATCAGCTATCCATCACGGATTCGTAAGCTTTCCCTTCGCTGAGGGCCAGCGCTCCTCGGATGGCATTTTCTGCCACTCGCAGAATTTCATCGTGCAGGGACTTGAATGACTTGGATACGTCGGCACGATCGATTCGTACCTGCACCGTGACATGATTGTAAGATTGCATCTCATCGTCGGCCATCGGTGGATTTGGAAGTCTGAAAATCACCTCGGCACCAAGCAATGAATCGTCGTTGTCAGTCTTGTACCAGCTGACGTTCTCAATCTGGACACTACTCATGATTTCTCCTCTGCTTCGGCTCGAGTCCGATGCTGTCCATATAGCATCGCTCTCGCGCTTCGATAACCGGCAGCACGGGTATCAGTGATGGTCGCCCTGCCTGCAGTCCGGTTCCTGCCGTCCTATCCGCAGATTGTGCGGTCGGTCTCGACCTCCCGCGATGGCGCGCGGGCCATGGCCTTCGTGGAGTGGGCCGATCCGTACTGGAGCGTGCAGATGCAGACGAAGCCGCTTTCGGCTTCGGAACGGCTGCTGGTCGAAGCCTTCGCCGATGCGGCCCGGGACGGGCTGGTGACGGTCGCGTACACGCCGAAGCACATGTGCGTGCCGCGCGCCTATTGGGGCGATGCGGGAAATGCGGCGCTGGCCAATACAGGCGCGATCTCCGCGATCACCAACGCCCGGTCTGTCACGGTGAACAGCATCGACAATGGGTTGGTGCTCGGTCCTGGCGACCTCGTCGGCTTCGAGAAGGACGGGTTTCGCGCGCTGGCGCGCATCCAGACGGGCGGTGTCGCCGCCGGCAATGCGCTGACGATAACCTTCGAGCCGCCGCTCGCGTCCTACATCACCACCGGCGCGGTGGTCACGTTCAAGAACCCGGTCCTCAACACGCGGCTGGTGCCGGGATCGCTCAATATGTCGGATGGCAACCGGCCTTCGGCCTCGTTCACGCTGGTCGAGGTGCCGAAGTGACCTTCCCGACCGATCTTCAAACGCTTGCCGACGAAGGCCGCCTTGGAGTGCGTTCCGGCGTCCGCATGGCCTTGGGAACGGGTATTTACGGCTTCTGGAACGGCAAGGGCGACCTCGTCCATTCCGAGCTGACCTATTGGGCGAACAGCCTGATCACCGTTTCAGATCTCGTTTACGGGCTCGGCACCGCCGCTGCATCCTTCACCATCGAGATGGTCGCGAAGCAGGAGATCACGCCTGACCGCTTGGCGGGGATCGAGAGCGAAGACTACAAAGGCCGGCCTCTCACGATCTACGACTTCTATTTCCATCCCGATACGGGCGGGCTGCTGCACGCCGAGCCTATGGCCTATGGCTATATCGACACGGTCGATCATGTGACCGAAGGCGGCGAAAGCAAGCTTGTCGGGAACATCCTCTCCGGCGCGATCGACAATCACCGTGACGGCTACCGCTCGGCCAGCCACGAGGACCAGCAGCTCGTGTCGCCCGGCGACAAGTTCTACGAGCACGCCTCGACCGTGAAAAACGAATATTTCGACATCAAACTCGATTGAGCATCCCGACATGCTGAAACTGGCACGGCTTCCCGACTGGGAACGCCGCCTCGTTGCCGTGGAAGAACGGCACCAGGCGGCTGACTTCGCGTGGGGAGAATGCGACTGCATGCTCGCCGTGGCCGACGCCATCGATGCCGTCACAGGCAAAGACCCGGCGAAGCGCGTGCGGGGCAGATATGCGAGCGGTTTTGGCGCGGCGAAGATTCTTCGGCGCCGGAAGGCGAAGTCGGTCGAGGACGTCCTTGCCAAGCATCTCCCGCCCATTGCCAGGCTGATGGCGCAGCGCGGCGACGTCTGCACCGTCGAGCGCGACGGGCAGATTTCAGCCGGCTACGTCACCATGCACGGCATTGCCGTCAAATCCGCGCGCGGGCTCGGCTATGTGCCGATCACCGAGGCGCGTGAAGCCTTCAAGGTCGGCTGATGCCATTCCTCGCTCCCGCGATCGGCGCGGCCGGCGGCATCGTCTCCGGCGTCGCGACCTGGCTCGGCGGCAACACCATCCTCGCCGGTGTGGCGAAGATGGGTCTCGGCATGGCGGCCAAATATGCCATCGGCACGGCCTTGCAGCCGAAGGTGGCGGCGCAGACCGTCAAGCTGGAGACCAGCTACGGCGAGGATCGGCCCCGGGAGGTGGTTCTCGGCAAGGTCGGCACGGCCGGGCAACAGGTTTTCCGCAACACCAACGGCACCGGCAACAAGCGTGTGCTGGACGTCTACAAACTGTCGGACTTCCGCATCACCGGCGTCACGCGGGTTCGCAACGAAGGTGAATGGACGACGCTCGGCGCTGACAACGGCACGGGTGACGACTATCGAGGCAAGCAGGTCTCCAACTCGGACGCCGACTTCTATATCCATGTCTATGACGGAACGCAGACCGTCGCCGACCCGGTGTTGGTCAACAGCGCAAACCCATCGAATCGCTGGGCATCGGAGCACAAGGGCATCGGTATCGCCTACGCCGTTGCCGACCAGGAACTGCACCGCGAGAAGATGCGGGAGGTCTGGGATCCATTCTTCGAGGTCGTCGGCCCGGCGCTCTATGACTGGCGCAAGGACAGTTCTGTCGGGGGATCCGGTTCAGACCGCTGGAATGATCAAAGCAGTTGGTCGGGATCGATCGATAACCCGGTCCTGATGATGTACGCGCTGGAGCGCGGCATCTTCATCGGCACGGAAATGATTGTCGGCAAGGGCGTGTCGGCATCCCGCCTGCCTCTGGCCGAATGGACGATCGCCGCGAATATCTGCGACGAGAACGTCTCAGGCAAGAAGCGCTACACGGCCGGCATCATTGCGGCGGCCGGAATGGGCGTCACACACGACCAGAACATGCAGGGCCTGCTCGAGGCCTGCGCGGCAACGTGGGTGGAGGATGCTTCCGGTGAATACCCCATCGTCGGGGCGGCGCAATCGCCGCTGGTCACCTTCACCGACGACGACATCGTGCCCGACGAGCCTTTCAGGTTCTCGCGCTACCGGACACGCTCCGAACTCGTGAACACGGTCTCGGGGACGTGGCGCGACCCGGAAAAGTTCTACGAGGCCGTTCCGTTCAAGACGAAGATCGATGCGTCCGCACTGGCGGAAGACGGAGAGCGCCTTGCGGTGCCGCTGCCCTTTGGCGCGGTGAATGTCGTCGACGTGGCCGATCGTCTGGCCGACATCGCCTTTCGAGCCAGCCGCTACCAGGCCAACGCCGACATCTGCCTTCCGCCGCGGTTCCTCGACAAGATCAAGCCGGGGCGTTGGGTGCGCTGGAACTCGGCCAGATATGGCGATCGACGCTATCAGGTGCTGGAAAAGCGGCTTGGCCCGTTCGGCGCTAAGAACGCCCGCAACGTCTATCCGAAGCTGCAGGAGGTCGGGAACGGGATTTTCGACCCGACGGAATTCGTCACGGTGCCGACGGTTCCCGCGCCTCCCGGTGAGCCGGTCTACGATACCGAAGCCGGTTCCTTCAACGCTTTCGCCATCGGGGTTTCTATCGGCGGCGAGACTATACCCGGGCTGAAATTCACCTGGGCGGCGTTCGCCGATGTAACCGTCGTTGGCGTCGAGGTGGAATACCGCCCGGTCGGCCAGGCAGACAGCATCATCAAGCGCGCCGATGTGCCGGTGCAGGTCATCGTGACCACAGATGGCGTGCTGGCAAACACGACGTATGAATATCGCCATCGCCTCGTGACGCTACCGGTCCGCGCCACGTTCTGGACCGGCTGGTCACAGGTGACGACCAGCGGCTCCGTCTTGCCTGCGGCTTCGGTTTTCCTCGGGTCGCTCGCACCCGACGCCTATGCCGCGCTTCAAGCCGCGCACCAGGCTGTCAACGACGCCGTCGACCGCCTGACCCGGCTCGCCGCCAACGTCGCCGAGGGCATGGGTGTGCAGGCCTCGGACATGGCGGCGCTGCTTCGCTATCAGGGGGTGACGGCGGGCGCTTTGCGGTCGCAGCAGGTTCGCATCGACGCGCAGGACGGCAAGATCAGCGCCTTCGCCGAGATCCTCGATCTGGTGAACGTGGCGATCGGGGGCACGTCGGCCTCGTCGCTGTTGCGGCTGACGGCGGAGGCGGGCTCCGGCGATGTCGTGGCGCGCGGCGTGTTTCAGGCTAGGGCAACGGTCGACGCGGCGTGGGTGAATGCCGGCATCATCATCGAGGCCGGGTTCACCGGTGGCGATCCGACCAAGCCGTTTGCCCGCATTCTCAACAGCGCCACGCAGCATTACTGGACCGGCGCGAACGGCGAGAACCCGACGATCTGGGGCGCCTTGATCGACGGTGTCTGGTATCTGCGCGAACTCATGGTGGACCGGGCGCGCATACCGCTCGGCGAGCTCGAGGCATGGGTCAGGCCGGTCTCGGGCCAATACTACACCGCCAACAACCCGCCGTCCGACTCGGTCTATTTCAGCACGGCGCACGCCGCCTGGAGCATCAACAACGAGAGCGGCAATCCGGTCACGTGGTTCCTGGACGGATTCCTTTACGTGGCAAGGTCCGGCACGGTCTCCGGCACGACCAACCTCGTCAGTTCCTTCGTCTCCATCCGCAATGTCACGACGGGGTGGGTATCGACGCCGAGCATTTACGAGACCACCGGCTCGATCAACGTCCGCTATAACCTCACCCTGTTCGAGGACGAGCCCAAGCCTGCCATCGGCAACAACGACTACGAACTCGTGCAAGCCACGTATGAACGGGGAACGCACACAGGCATGCTGTTCCAGTTCAACGAGGCAACCGTCGCAGGCAGATGGGGACGTCGATGAGGAAGGCCATTTATATCGACGGCAGTTTCGTCCAGTCCGTCGACGTCGACGCTGACGCAGTCCCGGAATTGCCGGAGGGTGTCGACCTCTATGACTTTCCCGATCCCGAGCCGGTTCGGGTGCGCCAGCCCGCCGCGCGGATCGAAACCAAGATCGTCGAGGATCATGACCGGAAGGTTCGGCGCACCGTCCTGACCGCCGTTCAGCCATCCGACATCGAGCGGGCCGCGCGGCTGCAGCGCGACTATGGCGGGGCGCTTCTGATCGCCGAGCTGCTGGCGATGAAGAATGAAATCCGGGCGCTGCGCGACGAGCCCGCCCTGACGATGGACGAGTATCTGGCCGAACTCGCCGGCAACCACTGAGGACATCATGAGCATCTACAATACCGGCGTGATCGCGGTCACGAACGGCAGTCCGACCGTTGTCGGCACCGGCACCGGATGGGCGATCGGCCTTGTCGAGGGCGGTATCCTGTCGGTTGACGGCCTTGCCATTCCGATCCTCAGCATCGGCGATGATACGCACCTCACGCTTGCGTACAATTACCCGGGCACGGGCGGTTCGGGAAAAGCCTACGCCATCGCCATGGAGACGTCGCTGGCGGCCGATACGGTCGAACTGACGACCAAACTCGCCAGCGTGCTTGCCCGGCTGATCCAGGCTGGCGCGCTGACTGTTGATCCCGGCATTCTTTACGCCTTCGACACCGGCACGACGGACAGCGACAAGGGTCCGGGCAAGATCTGGTTCAACGATCCGAACCTTGGCTCCGCGACGGTCATGTACCTGTCGAAGACCAGCGCCAAGGGCAGCAACGTCTCTTCCTTCGTCGCCTCCCTGGCCGACAGCACCTCGACCACGAAGGGCCGGGGGATCATCACGCAGACGCTGGCCGGGCTGCAATCGGCCTTCAAGCTCGGGGCCGTCACCAACGCCACGAACTACGTGAAAGTGGCGATCGGCAGTCCCTCGGGCGAAACCGCCTTTGCCGCAGGCGCACCGATCAGCTTCCAGTTTGCGCCGACCGGCGACGCGACGACGCTCGATCTGCTTTCCATGGGTTTGGATGACGAGACGGACATCGCCTCGGCCGCCACGCTCAACCTGACCTCCGGCACGCCGAAGACGCGTCGGCGGGTGACGGGTACGACCAACATCACGGCGATCACGGCAGGGGCCAACAAGCTCTATCCCACATTCTCCAAGTAAGTCGCTGATTTCGCTGTCGTAATCGTGATATTTCG
>JAPUFC010000038.1 GCA_027492275.1 Mesorhizobium sp.
GCTCTCGGCGACGCCCTTCTCGCGCCGGGATTCGTCGACCTGCAGGTGAACGGCGGCGGCGGCGTCATGCTGAACGACGCGCCTTCCGCCGGCGCGATCGGGCGCATCTGCCGCGCCCATGCCCGCTACGGCACGACGGCGCTGCTGCCGACGCTGATCACCGACACGCGCGCAACCACCGCCGCCGCCCTTGCAGCCGCAGCGGAGGTCGGACGGAGACGGATTCCGGGCTTCCTCGGCCTGCATCTCGAAGGCCCGCATCTGGCGCTGTCGCGCAAGGGCGCGCACGACCCCGCGCTCATCCGGCCGATGGACGATGCCGACGAGACCGCCCTGATCGCGGCGCGGCCGGGGATACCCGTCCTGCTGGCGACCGTCGCGCCGGAATCGGTGTCGCCCGAACGGATCAGCCGTCTCGCCGAAGCCGGCATCACCATCAGCCTTGGCCATTCGGATGCCGCGTTGGATACCGTCCGTAAGGCCGCCGCCGCCGGGGCGTCGATGGCGACGCACCTCTTCAACGCCATGAGCCAGATCGGCAGCCGCGAGCCCGGCCTTGCCGGCGCGGCCCTTGCACTCGGCGGACTTTTCGCCGGGCTGATCGCGGACGGTTTTCACGTCGCGCCGGAGACCATCGGCATCGCGCTGCGCGCCAAGCGGGGACCCGGCCGCGTCTTCCTCGTCACCGACGCCATGGCCACCATCGGCACGGAGCTGACGTCGTTCCAGTTGAACGGACGCACCATCCATCGCGCCGGCGGACGCCTGACGCTGGCGGACGGCACGCTGGCAGGCGCGGACCTCGACATGATTTCGGCCGTGCGCTTCATGCATCGCGTCGTCGGCCTCGACCTCGCCGAGACGCTTCGCATGGCCTCGCTCTACCCCGCGCAAGCCGTACGTCAGGAGACCCGCCTCGGCCATCTGCGCGCGGGCGCGGCCGCCAACATCGTGGCCATGTCGCCCGATCTGAACGTGCGCCGGGTCTGGATCGATGGCCGCGTCGCGCATGACGACGGTTCGCGCGACGCCTGAACGCCTTGAATCATCGAGGCGGCCCGCGCCTTCAAACCCCTGAAACGATTCAGGCATCGCTTCCAGGGTCCCGGAAACAAAAACCCCGCCGGATCGCTCCGGCGGGGTTTGTTCTGCCGACAGGCGAGGCTTAGCTGCCCTGCTTCTTGAGCGCGGCGCCCAGGATGTCGCCCAGCGAAGCGCCGGAGTCGGTCGAGCCGTACTGCGCCACGGCTTCCTTCTCCTCCGCGATCTCCAGCGCCTTGATGGACACCTGAAGCTTGCGGGTCTTCTTGTCGAAGGCGATGACGCGCGCGTCGACCTTCTGGCCGACGGTGAAGCGCTCGGGGCGCTGCTCGTCACGGTCGCGCGACAGGTCGGACCGCTTGATGAAGGAATCGAGGCCGCTCTCCACCAGCCGCACCTCGATGCCGCCATCCTTGATGCCGGTCACCTCGCAGGTGACGACGGCGTTCTTGCGGAGATCCCCGGAAGAAGCCGCTTCGCCGACCGAATCACGGCCGATCTGCTTGATGCCGAGCGAGATGCGCTCCTTGTCCTGGTCGACGTCGAGCACCTGCGCCTTGACGATCTGTCCGCGCTGATACTCCTCGATGACCTGCTCGCCGGGACGGTTCCAGTCGAGGTCGGACAGATGGACCATGCCGTCCACGTCGCCTTCCAGGCCGATGAACAGGCCGAACTCGGTCTTGTTCTTGACCTCGCCCTCGACGACGGTGCCGACCGGGTGGCTGCGCGCGAAAGCTTCCCACGGATTCTCGAGCGTCTGCTTGAGGCCGAGCGAGATGCGGCGCTTGGACGGATCGACCTCGAGCACCACCACGTCGACTTCCTGGGTGGTGGAGAGGATCTTGCCGGGGTGCACGTTCTTCTTGGTCCAGGACATCTCGGAGACGTGGATGAGACCCTCGATGCCCGGCTCCAGTTCGACGAACGCGCCGTAGTCGGTGATGTTGGTGACGGTGCCGCGGATCTTCTTGCCGATCGGGAACTTGGTGCCGATGTCGTTCCACGGATCGCTCTCGAGCTGCTTCATGCCGAGCGAGATGCGGTGCGTCTCCTGGTTGATGCGGATGATCTGCACCTTGACCGTCTGGCCGATGGACAGGATCTCGGTCGGATGGTTGACGCGGCGCCACGCCATGTCGGTGACGTGCAGCAGGCCGTCGATGCCGCCGAGGTCGACGAACGCGCCGTAGTCGGTGATGTTCTTGACCACGCCCTCGACCACCTGGCCCTCTTCGAGGTTCTGGACGATCTCGGAGCGCTGCTCGGCGCGGCTCTCTTCCAGCACGGTGCGGCGCGACACCACGATGTTGCCGCGGCGGCGATCCATCTTGAGGATCTCGAAGGGCTGCGGGTTGTGCATCAGCGGGGTGACGTCGCGGATCGGGCGGATGTC
>JAPUFC010000039.1 GCA_027492275.1 Mesorhizobium sp.
GAGGCCGAAGCCGATGTCAGCCATTTCTCTGGACCTTGCCAGCATCCTCCAGTCCGTCCGGCGCCCCGGCGATTTCCACGCCACCGGCCGACTCGACATTTTCGCGCCACAGCTCGAAGTGACGGGCGTCGGACCCGTCGCGCTGCCGCTCCTGCCGGCGCAGGCCGAGCAACTGGTCGCTGCTGCCGAGGCCGCGCCGTACGGCCGCGGTGCCGACACCCTCATCGACACTGACGTCCGGCGGACCTGGCAGATCGGCGCCGAGCGAGTGCACATCGGCGGCCGCCATTGGGCGAACAGCCTGGCGACGATCCTTGCCCGCAGCGCCACCGGTCTCGGCGTGATGGAACCTGTTACGGCCGAACTGTACAAGATGCTGATCTACGATACCGGCAGCTTCTTCGTCAGGCATCGCGACACCGAAAAGGTACCGGGGATGTTCGCCACGCTGGTCATCGTCCTGCCGTCGCTGCACACCGGCGGCGAGCTGCTGATTCGTCACCGCGATCGCGAGGTCCGCCTCGATCTCGCGTGCGAGGACGCTTCGGAAGTCGCCTTCGCCGCTTTCTACGCCGACTGCCAGCACGAAGTACGGCCGATCAGCTCGGGCTACCGCCTGGTGCTGATCTACAACCTGATCCGGCAAGGTCCGGGGAAGCCTCCCGAGCCGCCAGCCTACGACGCCGAAGAAGACCGGGTGACCGACTTGCTCAGCCGCTGGGCCAGCGAACTGGTGACAGCGAAGACCGACACGCCGCGCGACTGCCCCGACAAGCTCATCTATCCCCTGGAGCATGCCTACACCCCGGCGGAGATCGCCTTCGGCACGCTGAAGAACGCTGACGCCGCCGTCGCAACGGTGCTTGTCGCCGCGGCCCGGCGAGCGAACTGCGAACTCCATCTGGCCCGCCTGAGCATCGAAGAGAGCGGCAGCGCCGAGTACTGTTATTCGGGTTCGTCGTCGCGGCGCGGCCGCTATGCGGAACTTGAAGACGAGGACTTCGAGGTCGGCGAGATTTTCGAGCGCTCGCTGACGCTCTCCGAATGGCAGGCGCCCGACGGCAGCCGGCCCGAGCTCGCCGATCTGCCGTTCACCGATGAGGAACTCTGCCCACCCGCTGCGCTCGACGACGAAGAGCCCGACGATCAGCAGTTTTTCGAAGCCACGGGTAACGCCGGCGCCAGCTTCGAGCGCACTTATCACCGCGCCGCGCTCGTTCTCTGGCCGCAGGCCGGGAAACTGGAGGTGATCGCCGCAGCAGGCCGCGAAGTCTTCCTGCCATACCTCGCAGGACTGGCCCGGCGCTGGGCCGAGAGCGGCGACGACCGGACGTCGGCGCTGTGGGAACAGGCACACCAGCTCGCCCGCGTGGTGATTGACGACGCCGACAACTGGCCCATCCCCGGCTGGCCGTCGACCAGCAGCACGGGCAGGTCGGCAACACTGCTGGCCTGCCTGAATCGGCTGCAGGACAGAAAGAACATTGCCTTGTTGTTAGGCCAGTTGACCGCCCGCGGCTACTACGACCGCGGCGACAACGAGGCACTTGCCGATGCCGCTTCGCTGCTGTCGCCCGAGCCGGCAGCCGAGCTGATCGAGCGCATCATCGCCAGGAACGCGCCTAACCAGCCGAGCGCCTGCGCCGAGCTGCTCGAGCGGGTGGCGGTGCGGTTTTCGACAGCAGAGCTGACTGCCGAACGCTGCCACACGCTGTTGAAGCCGGCAGCGACGGCGCTGCTCGCTGCCTTGCCGGGCGACCCGGCGCTGCCGCGCCCGCCGGAAGCCTGGCCACGACCATTCGCCTTGACGCCGGCGCTGGCCGTCGATCTGCTGACCGCGCTGCGGCATCTGGGCGCCCTGCCGCTGGCCGAGCGCGCCGTCGACCACCTGCTGGCATGGCCAGACACCTTCGCTGCCGACGACATCCTCGTTCCTGCCGCCCTGCGGCTGGCGGAACCGGGTAGCGATGTGCGCGACTGGCCGCCGGCCCGGCGTCTCATCGCCGCCTGCCTCGACCATCTCCACCAGCGTATCGCCGAGCCGCTGGCAGCGCCGGCGGATTTCACGCGCCCGAGCCGGATCGGCTGCCAGTGCGGCGATTGTGCCGAACTCTCCGCCTTCCTCGCCGACCCGCTGCGCAAGGTGTGGCGGTTCAAGGCCGCCGAAGGGTGCCGCAGCCATGTCGAAATCTCGATTCGCAAGCACGACTGCGACCTCTATCTGGAAACCGACCGCCATGGTCGCCCCTATACGCTGGTGTGCACGAAGAACCAGGCCAGCTACCTGCGGCGGGTGGCGCAGCGCAAGAAGGATCTCGAAAACAGGGTCCGCTTGACGATCGCGCC
>JAPUFC010000040.1 GCA_027492275.1 Mesorhizobium sp.
TGATGACCTTCTTCCAGCTCGCCGACGCCGGCCGCTCGCCCGCCGCCGCGAGAAGGACCGCCCCCGCCGCGCGCGCCCAGCGCACCGCCGCGCCGGCAGCGCGGCCGCGGGCAGCGGGGCGGGTTGCCGCCGTGGCGCCTTCCGAACACGATTTCGAACGTTTCTGAGGAGCCCTCGATGACCCAGATCGCCCAGAACCGTCCCGCTGGCGGCCCCGTCAACGCGCTCGCCAGACAGGCGGCAGCCGCGCTCGAAGCCCGCCAGGCCGCCGCCGACGGCCCGCAGCAATACCTCACCTTCCTGCTCGGCGGCGAGATGTTTGCCGTCGCCATCCTCAACGTCAAGGAAATCATCGAGTACGGCAACCTCACCGAGATCCCGATGATGCCGCCCTTCATCCGCGGCGTCATCAACCTGCGCGGCAGCGTCGTACCGGTGATTGACCTCGCCGCCCGCTTCGGCGGCGCCGAAAGCCAGGTCGGCAAACGCTCGTGCATCGTCATCCTCGAGGTCAGCGAAGGCGACTTCCGCCACGACATCGGCATCATGGTCGATGCGGTCTCGGAAGTGATCGAGATCCCCGGCAGCGAGATCGAGCCGCCACCCTCCTTCGGCGCCCGCATCCGCGCCGACTTCATCCAGGGCATGGGCAAGGTCGCCGGCAGGTTCGTGATCATCCTCAACATCGTCAGGGTGCTGTCGGTCGACGAGATTGCGCTGCTCGCGCAGGTCGCCAGTGCCGAGGCGGGCAGCGGCGCGGCATGACGGCACGCGGCCAGTAGCGCGCCTGCACACGCATTTTTCGCCATCCGCTGTCGTCGCTCGAACGCAGCGCTCGCGCTGACCGGGCGACTGTCCGAACAAACTGGTGTGGCGAGCTTCAACAGGCCTTTGATCACTTGCAAGGAACTAGGGCAACCCTCTCGGAGAATGGATTCAATGCTCAAGAACCAAAGCATCGCCACGCGCATCTACGGCGTGGTACTGACACTCCTGGTGGCCATCTGTGTCGTCGCCTTCGTCGGTCTTGACCTGGCGGCGACGAGCAACCAGAGAGGCCGCCAGACCTATGAGCAGAGCATGAAGCCACTGCAGGCCATGGGCGAGATAGCGCAACTGATGTCGGAGAACCGCGCACAGATCATGCTCGCGCTGCAACACGACCCGGCCAGTCCGGCGTCCAGACTGCATGATCACCCGGTAAAGATGCATGCCGACACGCTCGCCGCCGACCGCGACAAGGTCACCGCCCTTTGGGACAGCTACAGTCGCACGATCGACGATCCGGAGGTAAGGAAGCTCGCCGACGCTTTTGCCGACGCACGCGGGCGGTATCTCAAGGAAGGCGTGCAGCCGGCCCTCGATATGATTCTCGCGGGCAACTACAGCGAGGCCCAGGTGGCCTTGCTGAAGAAAATCAATCCGCTGTACAAGGAGGCCAAAGAGCATGGCGGCAAGCTCCAGGCGTTGCTGCAAAAAGCGGCGGCGGATCGCCTCGAAGCGAGCGAGGCTCGCTTCACCACCAGCCGCCAGGTGATCGTGATCGCGGTGCTGCTGCTGCTGGTCGTGGCAAGTGGCTTGGCTTTCTGGATCATCCGCTCGATCACCCAGGCGCTGGGCGAAGCAGTCAGCGCCGCCAACGCGCTCGCCGAGGGCGACCTGTCGGTCAACATCAAGGTCGACAGCAAGGACGAGGTCGGCCAGTTGATGGCGGCGCTGCAAACGATGGTCGGCAAGCTCGGGCAGATCATCGGCGAGGTACGCACCGCCGCCGACAATCTCTCCAACGCCTCGGGCCAGGTCTCGGCGACCGCCCAGTCGCTGTCGCAGTCGTCCAGCGAGCAGGCGGCGTCGGTCGAGGAAAGCACCGCCAGCATGGAAGAGATGAGCGCCTCGATCGTCCAGAACACCGAGAACGCCCGCGTCACCGACGGCATGGCGTCGACCGCCGCCCGCCAGGCCGTCGAAGGCGGCGAAGCCGTCGGCCGCACCGTCGAGGCGATGAAGAGCATCGCCGAGAAGATCGGCATCATCGACGACATCGCCTACCAGACCAACCTGCTGGCGCTCAACGCCGCCATCGAGGCGGCGCGCGCCGGCGAGCACGGCAAGGGTTTCGCCGTCGTTGCCGCCGAAGTCAGAAAGCTCGCCGAACGCAGCCAGGTCGCTGCGCAGGAAATCGGCAACGTCGCCAAGGACTCGGTGAAACTCGCCGAACGTGCCGGCTCGCTGCTCGGCGAGATGGTGCCGTCGATCCGCAAGACTTCTGATCTGGTGCAGGAAATCGCTGCCGCCTCGCAGGAGCAGTCCTCAGGCGTCGGCCAGATCA
>JAPUFC010000041.1 GCA_027492275.1 Mesorhizobium sp.
CACCGCCAGCCCCGCCGCGCCCGCGCCCGCGCCGAGGTCGGCGAGCCGGCCGCCGAAGCCCGAAGGCACCGCCGCCGCCAGCATCATGGCGTCCGTCCCGGCCCGGTGGCCGCGCCTGTCCGGCTGCACCAGCCAGAAGCGGCCGCGATGGAAGGCGTCCAGCGTGCTGGCGCCCGTCTCCTCCTGCGTGCCGGCCATGTCAGGGATCGCGCATCTCCGCGCCGATGCCGGCGTCGGCCAGGATGCGCCGCGCCTGTCCGGCTTCCTCGTCGGTCACCAGCAGGCGGCGCGGCAGGATGCCGATGGAACCGTCCAGCACGCTCATGTTCTGGTCGGCGACGAGAACGTCTATGCCCGCGTCCTTCAGCAGCGATTGCGCGAAGGACAGGACGACGGCGTCGTTGGTGCGCATGATTTCCTTCATGGCGGCGATGTTTGCGCCGAACCGCCGCGCTTGTAAACGGCACCGCCATAACGGGGCGCGCCACTTCGCCACTTGCCGTCTCCGGTCACGGCTATAGAGTTGGCAAGGGGCGCGCCCTCCTTTATGGGGGCGAAGGGATTGGAGTAGTGCGAATTGGGCGTTGTTCTCAACCTGGAGGACGGCAAGCGTGAAGCCGCCTCTATCAAGCCGCTGATCGACCTGACCGCGCGCGACATGCAGCGCGTCAACGAGCTCATCCTGTCGAAAGCCGGCTCGGACGTCGAGATGATACCGGAGGTGGCCAACCACCTGATCTCCTCGGGTGGCAAGCGGCTGCGGCCGATGATCACGCTCGCCGCCGCGCAGATGTTCGGCTACGCGGGCGACGCGCATGTCAAGCTCGCCACCAGCGTCGAGTTCATGCACACCGCGACCCTGCTGCACGACGACGTGGTCGACGAGAGCGACATGCGCCGCGGCAAGCGCACCGCCCGCATGATCTGGGGCAATCAGGCCAGCGTGCTGGTGGGCGACTTCCTGCTCGGCCAGGCCTTTCGCATGATGGTCGAGGTCGGCTCCCTCGATGCGCTGGACATCCTCTCGTCCGCCGCCACCGTCATCGCCGAGGGCGAGGTCATGCAGCTTTCCGCCGCCAAGAACCTCGAGACGACCGAGGACGAGTATTTCTCCGTCATCAAGGCCAAGACCGCGGCGCTGTTCCAGGCGGCGGCGGAGGTCGGGCCTGTCATCGCCGCCACCTCGCGCGCCGAGCGCGCCGCCCTGCGCTCCTACGGGCTGAACCTCGGCCTAGCCTTCCAGCTCGTCGACGACGCGCTCGACTATGGCGGCTCGACCAGCGACCTCGGCAAGAATGTCGGCGACGATTTCCGCGAGGGCAAGATCACCCTGCCGGTGATTCTGGCCTACCGGCGCGGCACCGCCGAGGAGCGGAAATTCTGGAGCGGCGCTATCGAAAGCGGCGGCGCCGACGATGCGGGCCTGGAGAAGGCGATCGGCCTGATGCGCCGCCACGGCGCCATCGCCGACACCATCGGCCGCGCGCGCCATTTCGGCGGCATCGCCCGCGACGCGCTGGCCCCGCTGGACAGGACGCCGCAGAAATCGGCCCTGCTGGACGTCATCGAGTTCTGCGTCGCCCGCGTGAGCTGACCCGCCCGGCAAGGGTCCGTCCTGGCATTGTGCCTGTTTGGCATTGTGAACCTCGCGGGATTGAACGGCGTCCCTAAAAAGGCCATGCTTTTCGCGGCTTGGTCGTGCTCCGACTCCCGGCCTCGTTTCCTCATGCTGATTTGCGGTCCGGGGAACGGTCAAGGGTCTGGCCTCCACGGCCCGCAGGAAGGAAGAAGATGCGCAAAAGACTATCTGGCTGGCTGGCGCTTCTGGCCGCCGCGAGCGTCGCGGCGGCGCTGCCGGCGGCGGCATCGCAGCCCGACCCGGCCCGGCCCGAGCCTGTGCGGGTCACCTCCTTTTCGGGCGCCTTCCTGGCCGCGCGCGTGGCCGAGGCCGACAACGACCTCGTCAGCGCCATCGATTACTACAAGAAGGCGCTGGCCTTCGATCCCGAGAACATCGGCCTGCAGCAGAGCCTGATGCTGGCGCTGATCTCGCGCGGCCGCTTCGACGAGGCGCTGCCCTATGCCGACAAGCTCAAGACGGCGGCCGAGGTCGAGCGCTTCTCGCGCCTCGCGCTCGCCGTCGATTCCCTGCGCAAGAAGGAATACGGCCAGGTCGACTACTGGATGAAGCTGGCGCTGTCCTCCGATCTCGACACGCTGATCACCGCGCTGGTCTCGGCCTGGGGCAAGGTGGGCGAGGGCAAGGGCGCGCAGGCGGTCGCCGCGCTGGACGGTCTCAAGGGGCCGGAATGGTACCGGCTGTTCCTCAGCTATCACAAGGGCCTGATCGCCGACGCCGCCGGCCTGGCCGACGTCGCCCGCAAGAATTATCGCGCCGCCAGCGAGGACGTCACCGCCGGCAGCGCCGCGCCCGAGACCTGGCTGCGCGCCGTCGAGGCCTATGCCGGCTACCTGTCGCGCACCGGCAAGAAGCAGGAAGCGCTGGCGGTCATCGACAAGGCCGGCCAGATGGCGACCGGAAGCCTGCCGCTGACGCAGTTGCGCGCCCGCATCGAAAGCGGCGCGGCGATCGCGCCGATGGCCGGCTCGCCGACGGACGGCGCGGCCGAGGCGCTGCTCAACCTCGCCACCGCGCTGAACCGTGGCGGCGGCGAGCCGTTCGTGCAGCTCTACCTGCAATATGCGCTGGCGCTGAAGCCCGACAGCGACGTGGCGCTGGTGCAGCTCGCGGCGGTGGCCGAGCAGCAGCAGGACGCGCAGGGCGCCATCGATCTCTACCGCCGCGTGCCCGCCGATTCGCCGCTGAAGCGCGCCTCCGACCTGCAGATGGGCCTCAATCTCGCCGACCTCGACAAGCGCGACGAGGCGATCGCCGAGCTGCGCCGCCTGATCGACGCCGAGCCGGGCGACATGCGCGCCTATCTGGCGCTGGGCGGCGTCTACGCCTCCAAGGAGGACTACCGCGGCGCGGCGACCGTCTACGACGAGGCCGTCGCGAGGCTGGAATCCGCCGGCCAGAAGGCGTCGAGCGCCGACTGGAACATCTGGTACCAGCGCGGCATCGCCTATGAGCGGCTGAAGGAATGGCCGAAGGCGGAACCCAATTTCCGCAAGGCGCTCGAGATCAATCCTGAGCAGCCGCAGGTTCTCAACTATCTTGGCTATTCCTGGGTCGACATGAACATGAACCTCGACGAGGGCATGGACATGATCCGCCGCGCCGTCGAACTGCGGCCGAGCGACGGCTACATCGTCGATTCGCTCGGCTGGGCGCATTACCGCCTCGGCCAGTACGACGAGGCGGTAACCGAGCTGGAGCGCGCCGTGTCGCTGAAGCCGGACGATCCGGTCCTCAACGATCATCTCGGCGACGCCTACTGGCGCGTCGGGCGCAAGCTGGAGGCGACCTTCCAGTGGGCGCATGCCCGCGACCTCAAGCCGGACGATGCGGTGATGGAGAGCGTGCGGCGCAAGCTGGTGGAAGGTCTGCCGCCGGTGGAGGATTCCAAGGCCGCCGCCATGCCGGCCCCCGCGTCCGCCATACCGGCCCCGGCGCCCGCCGTGCCTGCGCCCGCGGAAACGCCGCGGCCCGCGCCCAATCAGCGCAGCGACACGCCCACGGTGATAGCACCGGTCGTGCCGGCCTCCTACACCGTGCAGAAGGGCCAGTCGCTGTGGTCGATCGCGGCCGACGCGCTCGGCAACGGCAACCGCTACATCGAGATCCTCGACCTGAACCCCGAGCTGCGCGGCAATCCGGGCCGCATCAGGCCGGGCCAGGAGCTCAGGCTGCCGGCGGGCAACTGATCCGGCGGCGAACTTGACGCTCCCGGTGCGGCGAACTAGGACGACACGTCCCTTTCCGCCGCATCCGAGACGTTCCGCGTGACCGCTTCCCTGCCTGCCCACATGCGACCCGAGCGCTCCTTCCAGGGGCTCATCCTGACCCTGCATGCCTATTGGGCCGACAAGGGTTGCGTCATCCTCCAGCCCTACGACATGGAGGTGGGCGCGGGCACGTTCCACCCGGCCACGACGCTGCGCGCGCTGGGGCCGCGCCGCTGGAACGCCGCCTATGTGCAGCCCTCCCGCCGTCCCAAGGACGGCCGCTACGGTGAGAATCCGAACCGGCTCCAGCACTACTACCAGTACCAGGTGATCCTGAAGCCCAATCCGCCCAACCTCCAGGAGCTCTATCTCGGCTCGCTGGACGCCATCGGCATCGACACCGGCCTGCACGACATCCGCTTCGTCGAGGACGACTGGGAGAGCCCGACGCTGGGGGCCTGGGGGCTCGGCTGGGAGTGCTGGTGCGACGGCATGGAGGTGTCGCAGTTCACCTATTTCCAGCAGGTCTGCGGCATCGAATGCGCGCCGGTCTCGGGCGAGCTGACCTACGGGCTGGAGCGGCTGGCCATGTATGTGCAGGGCGTCGACAATGTCTACGACCTGAACTTCAACGGCCGCGAGGGGGCGGAAAAGGTCACCTACGGCGAGGTCTTCCTGCAAGCCGAGCAGGAATATTCGCGGCACAATTTCGAGCATGCCGACACGGCCATGCTGCTCCGCCATTTCGAGGATGCGGAGCGCGAATGCGCCGCCCTTTTGGTGGCCGGCGCGCCGGCCCGCGCCGGCGGAATGCACCGCATGGTGCTGCCCGCCTACGACCAGTGCATCAAGGCCAGCCACGTCTTCAACCTGCTCGACGCGCGCGGCGTGATCTCCGTCACTGAGCGCGCGAGCTACATCCAGCGCGTGCGCAACCTCGCCAAGGCCTGCGGCGAGGCCTTTCTGCTCACCGAGGCCGGCGGCGCGTCGGCTGCGGCGGAGGCCGCCTGAAATGCCCGATCTTCTGCTCGAACTCCGCTCGGAAGAGATTCCCGCCCGCATGCAGCGCAAGGCGGCGGGCGATCTCCGCAAGATGGTCACGGACGGTCTTGTGGATGCCGGCCTGACCTATGAGGGCTGCCAGGAGTACTGGACGCCGCGCCGGCTGGCGCTCGACATACGCGGCGTCACCGCGCGCTCGAAGGACGTGCGCGAGGAGATCAAGGGGCCGTCCACGAAAGCCCCCGAGCCGGCGGTGCAGGGTTTCCTGCGCAAGGCCGGCCTGTCCTCCGTGTCGGAGGCGCACGTCCATTCCGATCCGAAAAAGGGCGATTTCTACGTCGCGCATCTGGTGAAGCCCGGCCGCGCGGCCGAGGAGATCGTCGCCGAGCTCGTGCCGGCCGTCATCCGCGCCTTTCCCTGGCCGAAGTCGATGCGCTGGGGCGCGGCGTCCGCCAGGCCCGGCAGCCTGCGCTGGGTGCGTCCGCTGCAATCGATCCTTTGCACCTTCGGCCCCGAGACCGAGGAGCCGGTGATGGTGGATTTCGAGGTCGACGGCATCCGCTCCGGCAACGTGACCTATGGCCACCGCTTCCATGCGCCGGGCGAGATCGTCGTGCGCCGCTTCGACGACTACGTGGCGAAGCTGGAGGCCGCGAAGGTCGTGCTCGACGCCGAGCGCCGCAAGCGCGTCATCCTGGACGACGCGAAGAACCTCGCCTTCGCCTCCGGCCTGGAGCTGGTCGAGGACGAGGGCCTGCTGGAAGAGGTGTCGGGGCTGGTCGAATGGCCGGTCGTGCTGATGGGCGAATTCGAGGAAAGCTTCCTCGACATCCCGCCCGAGGTCATCCGCCTGACCATCCGCGCCAACCAGAAATGCTTCGTCGTGCGTCCTTCCGGCGAGGGCGAGAGGCTGGCCAACCGCTTCCTGCTCACCGCCAACATCGAGGCGCGCGACGGCGGCGCGGAGATCGCGCATGGCAACGGCAAGGTGGTGCGCGCGCGCCTGTCCGACGCGCTCTATTTCTGGAAGACCGACCAGTCCGACCTGCCTGATCTTCCGGCTTTGAAGCCATCGGCGGAAAAATTCGGGCTGGACCTGAACAAGCCGCTCGACCAGCGCATGGCGCGCCTCGACCGGCAGGGCGTGACTTTCCACGCGAAACTGGGCACGCAGGGCGAGCGCGTCGAGCGCATCAGGAAGCTGGCGCGCGACCTCGCGCCGCTCGTCGGGGCGGATTCGGACCAAGCTGCCCGCGCGGCGGTGCTGGCCAAGGCCGATCTCCAGACCGAGATCGTCGGCGAGTTCCCCGAGCTTCAGGGCGCGATGGGACGAAAATACGCGCTGCTGCAAGGCGAGCCCGACTCGGTCGCGGCGGCGATCGAGGAGCACTACAAGCCGCAGGGCCCTTCCGACCGCGTGCCGACCGACCCGGTTTCGGTGGCGGTCGCGCTGGCCGACAAGCTCGACACGCTGACCGGCTTCTGGACCATCGACGAGAAGCCGACGGGCAGCAAGGACCCCTACGCGCTGCGCCGGGCGGCGCTCGGCGTGATCCGCATCGTGCTGGAGAACGGCCTGAACGTCTCCATCGACCCGTTCAACGACGTGCAGATTCTGCGCCACCAGATCGGCGCGTCGCATGCGGCGCCCGGGCGGCTGGACGCCATCCTGTCGGCGGGGGCGGGCGGCGGCCTTTTCGGCGACCGCGCCCGCGCCCTGATCGCCGAGGCGCGGGCGGATGCCCCCGCCTGGCTGCCGCTGGTCGACAAGCACGATCCGTCGATCAGCGACAGCCTGCGCGGTTTCCTTCAGGATCGCCTCAAGGTCCACCTTCGCGACGGCGGCGTGCGTCACGACATCATCGACGCCGTCATCACGCCGGAAAGCTGCAATCTCCTGATGATCATGCGGCGCGTCGAGGCGCTGGGCTCGCTGCTCGACACCGAGGCTGGAAAGAACCTGCTGGCAGGCACGAAGCGCGCGGCGAACATCCTTGCCGCAGAGGAGAAGAAGGGCACGGCGGTCGCCGAAACGGTCGATCCGGCTCTGTTCGTCCTGCCGGCGGAGGATGCGCTGTTCGCGGCGTTGAATCAGGCCGAGAAGGAAGCGGCCGAAGCGATTCGACGCGAAGACTTTTCCGGCGCCATGCGCGCGCTGGCGACACTTCGCGAACCGGTCGATTCCTTCTTCGAGCAGGTACTGGTGAACGACGACGACCCTGCGGTGCGTGCCAACCGCCTGGCGCTCCTGTCGCGGATTCGCGCTGCCACCGGCCAGGTCGCGGATTTCTCGAAGATAGCGGGCTGAAGCCTATTCCGGCTGCCTCACCGCCGGGGGCGGCGCTGCCGCGTCGGGCTCCGGGATAGCCGGTCCCGGCGGCGTCTCGCGCACCGGATGTCTCCGGCTGGTGCCTCTGCGCGCGGCCGGCACGGCCGCTTCGGCGGGCGCGGTACGGATCTGCGCCTCGCCGAGCAGGCCGCCGCGCATGACCGTGGGCAGCGCTTCGGGGGCACGCTGCTTCGGCACGGCCGCAACTGCCTCGAAGGAGACGGGCGCGCCGAACGCGACGATGGACGCGCTGACCCTGACGGGCTTTTCGGGCTCGGCCGCGACGATGGACGGGGGTGGGGCCGGCGCGACCGGCGTTGCGGCCTCCGCCGCCGGTTCACCCAGCATCACGATGGACGGGCTGAGCCGCGCCTTGATCGCCGGAAGCGTCACGAAGGACGATGCCGAGGCAGCGGCGCTGCCGGAAAGCAGCAGGCAAAGGACTGCGAAGATGCGCACCAAAGCTGATGTCCTCGACGCGGTGACGGACCGGACAAGCCGCCCGGAGAGCGGCCAAACCGCATACTAGCGCGCGTCCCCTTAACGAAATGCCCGCCCATCGCGCAAAATTGTCGACTGCGCTTGCCGGTCGGCTGTCCAGGCGCTAGCAAAATGCGGCATCGAACCGGGGAAAAAGTGGCCGCGATCCTGAACACCGGCGAGGCGATGGACAGGGCGCTGGGGCTGCTGGCGGCCGGCGACGTCGTCGCCATTCCCACCGAAACGGTCTATGGCCTGGCCGCCGACGCCACGCGGGGCGAGGCCGTCGCGCTGATCTACGAGAAGAAGGGCCGGCCGCGCTTCAACCCGCTGATCGCGCATGTGTCGAGCCTCGACATGGCGCGCGGCGTGGCGGATTTTTCTCCCCTCGCCGAAAAGCTGGCCGCCGCCTTCTGGCCCGGCCCGCTGACGCTGGTCCTGCCGCTGGCGCAAAAATCGCCCGTCCATCCGCTCGCCACCGCCGGCCTCGATACGGTGGCTGTGCGCATACCGTCGGGCTTCGCGCGCGATCTGATCGCGCGTCTCGGCCGCCCGCTCGCCGCGCCCAGCGCCAACCGCTCCGGCCGGGTCAGCGCCACCAGCGCGGCGGCGGCGGTGGAGGAGTTCGGCGACACCATCCCGCTGGTGGTGGATGGCGGGCCGGCGACGGTCGGGGTCGAATCGACCATCGTCAAGGTGGCGGACGACGGGCTCATCCTGCTGCGGCCGGGGGGGCTCGCCGCCGCCGACATCGAGGCGGTGGCCGGACGAAAGCTGCGGCGGGAGACGGGCGGCGCCATCCAGGCTCCCGGCATGCTGGCGTCGCACTACGCGCCGGCCTCTGGTGTCCGCCTGAACGCGCGGGAGGTGCGGCCGGGCGAAAGCCTGCTCGCCTTCGGGCCGATGCGCGCGGCCGGCGCGGCGGCGGCCGCGCGCATGCTCAACCTGTCCGGGCGCGGCGACCTGCGGGAGGCCGCCGCCAACCTGTTTTCATATCTGCGGCGTCTCGACGCGGGCGAGGCGGCCACCATTGCCGTCGAGCCGATACCCGACGAAGGGTTGGGCGAGGCCATCAACGACCGGCTCGCGCGGGCGGCCGCGCCGCGGCCGCGGTTGGAAGGGGGAGTTCCTGAATGATCGAACCGGCGCTGCTGTCGCGCTTCGTCGAGATCGTCGGCGAGGCGCATGCCTACACGGCCGAGGCCGACATCGCCGCCTTCGTGCAGGAACCGAGAAAGCTTTATCACGGCCGCACGCCTCTGGTGCTGCGGCCGGGCAGCGTCGATGAGGTGAGCCGCATCCTGCGGCTGGCGAGCGAAACGCGCACGCCCATCGTTCCGCAGGGCGGCAATACGGGCCTCGTCGGAGCACAGGTGCCGCATGGCGACGGCAGCGAGATCGTGCTGTCGCTGTCGCGGCTCAACCGCATCCGCGAACTGGACACGCTGTCGAACACGGTCACGGCGGAGGCCGGGGTCGTGCTGGAGAAGCTGCACGAGGCGGCCGACGCCGCCGGCCTCCTGTTCCCGCTGTCGCTCGGCGCGCAGGGGTCCTGCCAGATCGGCGGCAACCTGTCCTCCAATGCCGGCGGCACGGCCGTGCTGGCCTACGGCAATGCGCGCGAATTGTGCCTCGGCGTCGAGGTGGTGCTGCCGACCGGCGAGGTTTTCGACGACCTTCGCAAGCTGAAGAAGGACAACACCGGCTACGATCTGAAGAACCTGTTCATCGGCGCGGAAGGCACGCTGGGCGTCGTCACCGCCGCCGTGCTGAAGCTTTTCCCGAAACCGCGCGGCCGCGACGTCGCCTGGGTGGGCGTGGCCTCGCCCGACACGGCTCTGGCGCTGCTCAACCTGTGCCTCGACCGCATCGGCGCGGGGCTGACGGCGTTCGAGCTGATGGCCGGGACGGCGCTCGACTTCGCCCTCGCCTATGTCGAGGGATCGACCCGCCCGCTGGCCGGCGATTGGCCCTGGCATGTCCTCATCGAGGTCTCGTCCGGCGTGTCGTCGGAGGAGTCCCGGCGGCTGCTGGAGGAGACGCTGGGCGAGGCGCTGGAAGCGGAGCTGGCCGGCGACGCCGTCGTCGCCGAGAGCATCGGCCAGGCCAAGGCGCTGTGGAAGCTGCGCGAGGAGATGTCCGACGCGCAAGGGCAGCAGGGCGGCTCCATCAAGCACGACATCTCCGTGCCGATCGCCTCCATCCCGCTTTTCCTGCGCCGCGCCGCGCCGGTGGTCGAGGCGGTCTGCCCCGGCGCGCGGCTGGCTACTTTCGGGCACATGGGCGACGGCAACCTGCACTACAATGTCAGCCAGCCGCCGGGCATGGACCGCGATGCCTTCCTGGCGCTCTATCCGGCGATGCAGGAGGCGGTCCACGCGCTGGTGCGCCAGATGGACGGATCGATCTCGGCCGAGCACGGCATCGGCCAGATGAAACGCGCCGAGCTGATCGCCACCGCGCCGCCCGTCGCCATCGACCTGATGCGCCGCGTCAAGACCGCCTTCGATCCCGCCGGCATCATGAACCCCGGCAAGACGATTTAACGCTTGGGTCAGAAAAGATAACGAAATCCTGTGCTTGGTGGGATTTGATAACCATCGCCGCGATCAGGAAAATTTAACCGAACTTCTTAAGCGGCGCGATAAGGTGCCCGCGCTACTGTCTTCCCACGAGGCCGGAAAACGGCCCGCGAGGGCGAAACGCTCTCAGGAGAGACAGGAAGGCACCGATCATGACGACAACCGGACTGAAGCCAGTCTGGGCCGGACGCTCCATGCGCCTGGACCCGTTCCGCCTGCCGCAGGCCGTCAGCTATGCGAGCAAGGACGACTTCGGCGAGGTGACGTTCACCATCGACCAGCGCGGCGCGATCGTGCGCCGCGTGCTCAAGATGAGCGGCCTGCCGGCCACCATCGTGCTGCCCGCCAACGCCTTCCTCGGCGTCGCCGCGCGCGCCATCGAGGACGGCGAGGGCCATGTCACGGTGACGCTGGAACTGCTGCACAACGACGCCATGCTGTCGGTGCCGCTGCTCGTGGCCGGCGACCTGGACGACATCGCCGCCGACTGGCGCGCCTGGGCCGAGGCCTATCGCCTGCCGATGCTGCTGATCGAAGCCGACGGGGTCGCCCGCACGCTGGAGGAATCGCTCGGCGCCGCCATCAAGGCGCTGCCGCCGCGCGAGCGCCGCAAGCGCGCTTCGAGCATGCCGCGCCGCCCGCGCTTCCTCATGCGCCGCCGCACCGGCGCGCTCGGCATGCGGCTGGTGATCGAGGGCGAGGAAATCATCGCCCGCGATTAGAGCATTTCCAGCAAAAGTGCGAAGCGGTTTTGCGTCCGGAAATGCGGCTAAAACAAAGAGATAGAGCGGTTCGACCGATTCCGCAAAAACGAGAACCGCTCTAAACCAAAGGCTTCAGCGCCACCCAGAAGCCGGACGCGAGGAGGCCGACGAAGATCATCCAGCCGACCATGCCGTTCGACTTGAACAGCCGCAGGCACTGGTCGGGATCGTCGATGTCGAGCGTTGCGATCTGGCGCGCCATGGGCACGCCGGCCGCCAGCAACCCCGCCAGCGCAGGCATCGGCGCTTCCGCAGCCGAGAAGGCCGCGGCGAACAGGATGAGCGCGCCGGCATAGAGCCCGATCAGCCAGGATTTGGTCGAATCGCCGAACAGGCGCGCGGTGGAGCGCACGCCGACCAGCGCGTCGTCCTCCTTGTCCTGGTGGGCGTAGATCGTGTCGTAGCCGATCACCCAGAAGACCGAGCCGGCATAGAGCAGCAGCGCCGGCGCGTCGAGATCGGCGAAGGCGGCCGCCCAGCCCATCAGCGCGCCCCAGGAAAAGGCCAGCCCGAGAACCAGTTGCGGCCAGTTGGTGATTCGCTTCATGAAGGGGTAGATCGCCACCACGGCCAGCGAGCAGAAGCCGAGCAGCACGGCGAAGCCGTCGAACTGCAGCAGCACCGCCAGCCCGACCAGCGCCTGCGCCAGCAGGAACGCCCATGCGCCCTTCCTTCCTATCTGCCCGGAGGGCAGGGGGCGCGAGCGGGTGCGCTCGACCCGCGCGTCGATGCCGGCATCGACGATGTCGTTGTAGGTGCAGCCCGCGCCGCGCATGGCGACCGCGCCGACGAAGAAAAGCGCCAGATGCCAGGGGTCCGGCAGCAGTGTGGCCAGCGGATCGCCCGGCCGCGCATAGGCCACCGCCGCCAGCGCCGCCGACCACCAGCACGGCCACAGAAGCAGCCACCAGCCGATCGGCCTGTCCCAGCGCGCGAGTTGCGCGAACGGCCACAGCGGGCGCGGCAGGGCGCGGTAGACCCAATGCCCGCTCGGCGCGTCCGCCACGCGCCCCTGCGCGGTCTTCGACTGTATCTGCTCCATGCAAGCGGAGTGGCAGGCGGCAGGCTTAGCGTCAAGGCGTCTGGAAGACAGGAGGCCTGCATGTTACATGTACACAAATAAGTACATATAGCGGAGGCTGCGATGAGGCATGTCACCTTCACCGATCTCAGGAACAATCTCGCCTCGCATCTCGACAAGGTCGAGGGCGACCGCGATGAGCTGATCGTCACGCGCCAGAACCACGATCCCGTTGTCATAATCCCGCTGAGCGAGTGGGAGGGGATGAAGGAGACGTTGCATCTCCTGAGCGCGCCGGCCAATGCGGAGCATCTTCGCGCGTCCATCGCCGAGCTCGATGCCGGTCGGGGGATCGAGCGCGATCTGGCGGTCGAGTGAGGCTTGTGTTCTCGGCTCGCTCCTGGGCCGACTATTTGTTCTGGCAGGAGAGCGACAAGGCGGTCCTCGCCCGTCTCAATGCCTTGATCGGCGACACGGCGCGTCATCCGTTCCAGGGGATCGGCAAGCCGGAGCCGTTGCGCAACGAGATGTCTGGCTGGTGGTCGCGCCGGATCACGGGAGAACACCGCCTGGTCTACCGGGTGAGCGGGAGCGGCGAGGCGCAATCGCTGGAGATTGCGTCCTGCCGATTCCACTACGGACGGTAGCGCCGCGCGATATGCGGCCTTGACCTTCCGGGCCTTGGCTCATAGCGGAAGCCGCGAGGTCCAAGCGAAGGTTGAGATGGCATGAACGTTCTCCTGATCGGCTCCGGCGGCCGCGAGCACGCGCTGGCCTGGAAGCTGGCCGCCTCGCCGTTGCTGACCCGGCTCTACGCCGCGCCGGGCAATCCAGGCATCGCCAGGGAGGCGGAGCTGGTGGCGCTCGACATCGACGATCACGCCGCCGTCGTCGCCTTCTGCCGGGAGAAGAAAATCGACCTCGTCGTCGTCGGTCCGGAAGCGCCGCTCGTCGCCGGCATTGCGGACGCGCTCGGGGCGGCTGGCATTAAGGTGTTCGGACCGTCCAAGGCCGCCGCGCAGCTCGAGGGCTCCAAGGGCTTCACCAAGGATCTGTGCGCCCGCTACGGCATCCCGACCGGCGCTTACCGTCGCTTCTCCGAGGCCGCGCCCGCCAGGGCCTATGTCCGCGAGCGGGGCGCGCCGATCGTCGTCAAGGCGGACGGTCTCGCCGCCGGCAAGGGCGTCACGGTCGCGATGACCGTGGACGAGGCTCTGGAAGCCGTCGACGCCTGCTTCGACGGCTCCTTCGGCGCGGCCGGGGCCGAGGTGGTGGTGGAGGAATTCCTCACCGGCGAGGAGGCGAGCTTCTTCTGCCTGTGCGACGGCCGCACGGCGCTGCCCTTCGGCACCGCGCAGGACCACAAGCGCGTCGGCGACGGCGACACCGGCCCAAACACCGGCGGCATGGGCGCCTATTCACCCGCGCCGGTGATGACGCCGGTGCTGGTCGAGCGCACCATGCGCGAGATCGTCGAGCCGACCATGCGCGGCATGGCCGAGCAGGGCATGCCGTTCAGCGGCGTGCTCTTCGTCGGCCTGATGATCGGCGAGGACGGTCCGAAGCTGATCGAGTTCAACGCCCGTTTCGGCGACCCCGAGTGCCAGGTGCTGATGACCCGCCTGAAGGACGATCTTCTTGTGCTGCTGAACGCAGCCGCCGACGGCCAGCTCGGCCACATGTCGGTGCGCTGGCGCGACGAAACGGCGCTGACCGTCGTGATGGCCGCCGCGGGCTATCCCGCCGCGCCTCAGAAAGGCTCGGTCATCGCCGGCATCGACCGCGCGGAGGAGACGAGGGTCGTCGTCTTCCATGCCGGCACGGCGTTGGCCGGTGAAAAACTCGTCGCCAATGGCGGGCGCGTGCTCAACGTGACCGCGACCGGCAGGACGGCTGCCGAGGCGCAGGCAAAGGCCTACGCGGCGGTCGACAGGCTCGACTGGCCGGACGGCTTCTGCCGGCGCGACATCGGCTGGCGGGCGGTCGAGCGGGAAAGGGCGGTCTAGCGCCGCCTGAACGCGTCCATCGGGTCGGGGGCGGGGCTTTCCGGCATGGTGCCTTCCGCCATGCGGCGGCGCGCATGCGTCAGCGAGCAGGCCGGCGAGCACAGCACGCCCCGGTCGCTCCAGTAGGCCGCGCCCTCGGCGATGTCGCCATGGTAGTAGGCGAAGCCCGCCGAACCGAACGGCGTGCCGCATTCGATGCAGCGGGGAATTTCGGGTCTGGCGAGCATGGTCGGGCCTCCGTGAGAACCATGTAGGGGCATGGCCGGTGCAAGGCAATCGGAGACCGTCGCAAATTGACCCTTACGTCAGATGGAGGTAGTGCTTGCCCGTGAAGCTCGGGGAGGACTGATGTATCGCGCGCCGGTCGGGGAAATCGCATTCACGCTCAGGCATGTCACCGGCCTTGGGCAGGCGCTCGGCGCGGGGCTGTTCCCCACTCTATCCGACGATCTGCTGGACGCCATTCTCGCCGAGGCCGGGCGTTTCGCCTCGGACGAGATCGCGCCGCTGCGCAAGGTCGGTGACCGCGTCGGCTCGCGGCTCGACGGCCATGCGGTGACGACGCCCCCCGGCTGGCCGGACCTCTACCGCCGCTGGACCGAAGGCGGCTGGAACGCGCTGACCGGGCCGGAGGCGTTCGGCGGCCAGGCGCTGCCGCATTCGCTCGCCATGGCGGCGCTGGAGATGTGGATCGCCGGCTCCGTCGCCTTCGCGCTGGCCCCGACGCTGACCATGGGCGCGGTCGAAGCGCTGCATATGCACGGCTCCGAGACGCTGAAGCAGCTCTACCTGCCGAAGCTGGTCTCTGGCGAATGGACCGGCACCATGCACCTGACGGAGCCGCAGGCCGGCTCCGATCTCGGCGCGATCCGCACGCGCGCCGAGCCGGCGGGCGACGGAACCTACAGGCTGTTCGGCCAAAAAATCTTCATCACCTTCGGCGAGCACGATCTGGCGCGGAACATCGTCCATTTCGTCCTGGCCCGCATGGCCGGCGCGCCGGCCGGCACGCGCGGCCTGTCGCTGTTCCTGGTGCCGAAGTTCCTGCCGGGCGAGGGTGGCGGCCTGGGCAGGCGCAATGACGCGTTCTGCGTCGGGCTGGAGGAAAAGCTCGGCATCCACGCCTCGCCCACCTGCGTCATGGCCTATGGCGACGGGCTGGAGGGCGCCGAAAGAGGCGCGGTCGGCTGGCTGGTCGGCGAGGAGAATCGCGGCCTGGCCTGCATGTTCACCATGATGAACAACGCCCGCCTCGCCATCGGCATGCAGGGCGTCGGCGTGGCCGAGGCGGCGTTCCAGCAGGCGCTGGCCTATGCGCGCGAGCGCCGGCAGGGCAAGGCGGCCGGCTGGTCGGGCGAGGGCATGGCGCCCATCGTCAATCATCCCGACGTCCAGCGCATGCTTTTGACCATGAAGGCGCTGACCCGCGCGGCGCGCGCCGTCGCCTATTCCTGCGCCCATGCGATCGACATGGCCGGCGCGGGGCCGGAGGACGAAAGGGGTCACTGGCAGCAAAGGGCCGATTTGCTGACGCCCGTCGCCAAGGCCTTCTCCACCGACATCGGCGTGGAGGTTGCCTCGCTCGGCATCCAGGTGCATGGCGGCATGGGCTACATCGAGGAAACGGGCGCCGCCGCGCTGTGGCGCGATGCCCGCATCGCGCCGATCTACGAAGGCACCAACGGCATCCAGGCCATCGACCTCGTCACCCGCAAGCTGCCCGTGTCGGGCGGCGACCATCTGCGCGGCTACATCGGCGAGCTGCGCGCAGTGGCCCAACGGCTGCGCGCCTCGTCGCTCGATGGCTTCGGCACCGCCGCCGCCCGCCTCGACGCGGCCTGTGATGCGCTGTCGGCCGCGACGGAGCATCTGCTCGCCTGCCAGCGCGACGGCCGCGCGGAGGAGGCGCTGGCGGGCGCGACGCCCTATCTGCGCCTCTTCGGGCTGGTCGCCGGCGGGGCGTCCCTGGCCGTCGCGGCCCTAGCCCAAGGAGAGTCGGACCGCGTCGCGCTCTGCCGCTTCTACGCCGAGACGCTGCTCGGCGAGAGCGGCCCGCTTCGCGACGCGATCGTCGCAGGCTCCGCCGGCATGGCGGCGGCCGCGGCCTTTCTGACAGAGGGATGACGACATGGCTGACGTTGTCGTCGGGCGCGAGGGACCGGTGCAGACCATCCGGCTCAACCGGCCGGAGAAGAAGAACGCGCTGACGCAGGCCATGTACCGCGCCTTGCGTGAGGCGCTTGCCGAAGGCGACGCGGACGAGCGCGTGCGCGTCAACGTCCTCTTTGGCGTGCCGGGCGCCTTCTGCGCCGGAAACGACCTCGCCGACTTCCTCGCCATGGCTGAGGGCCGCGACGACGGGGCCGAGACCTGGGTCTTCCTGCAGGCGCTGGCGGGCGCGCGCAAGCCGCTCGTCGCCGGCGCCGACGGCATCGCGGTCGGCATCGGCACGACGCTGCATCTGCACTGCGACCTGAGCTTCGCGACGCCGCGCACCGTGTTCCGCACGCCGTTCGTCGATCTCGGGCTGCTGCCGGAAGCCGGCTCCAGCCTGCTCATGCCGCTGCGTCTCGGCCATCAGCGGGCTTTTGCCACGCTGGCGCTGGGCGAGCCGCTGTCCGCTGTGCAGGCGAGGGACGCCGGGCTGATCTACGCCGTGGTGGCGGAGGAGGAACTCGAGAGCGCTACGCTCGAAGCGGCCGCCAGGATCGCGCGCAAGCCGGCGCGGGCGCTGGCCGTCACCCGCGACCTGATCCGTGGCGACAGGGAGGCGCTCGACGCCCGCATCGAGGAGGAACTGCGGCTGTTCCGCGAGGCGTTGCGCGGCGACGAGGCGCGCGCGGCGTTTCAGGCTTTCCTCAACCGCAAGAAGGACTGAGCCCGGGCGCTCACGGGTACAGGCGCGTCTTCGACCAGCCGCCGTCCTCGCGCCGGAACACCACGCGGTCGTGCAGGCGGAACGGCCGGTCGTGCCAGAACTCGATGCTTTCGGGCTTTATGCGGAAACCCGACCAGTAGAGCGGCCGGGGAATGTCGCCGACCAAAAATTTCGCCGTGTATTCGGCCGCCGCCTTTTCCAGCGCGAAGCGGCTTTCCAGCGGCCGCGACTGCGCCGAAGCCCAGGCGCCGATGCGGCTGCCGCGCGGCCGGCTGGCGAAATAGGCGTCGGCTTCCGCGTCCGAAACCACCTCGACAGCCCCGCGCACGCGCACCTGCCGCCGCAGCGACTTCCAGTGGAAGCACATCGCCGCCTTCATGCTGGCCAGGATCTCGCGGCCCTTGGCGCTCTCGAAATTGGTGTAGAAGACGAAGCCGGCCTCGTCGAAGCCCTTGAGCAGCACCATGCGCACGTCGGGCAGGCCGCTTTCGTCGACGCTGGCCAGCGCCACCGCGTTGGGGTCGTTGATCTCGCTCTTCGTCGCGTCGTCCAGCCAAGACTGGAACAGCCGGTAGGGCTCGGCGCTCTCGGTGAAATCGTCGACGTCCTGGATCATCGTCTTGGAAACCGGCTGCACGGGACCGCGCCGACATTCCGGCGCGGTCCAATGCCTACCCAAAACGACGGCGCGGGACAATCCTCTGCCGATCGGCGGTGTCGGGAAGGCGGGGCGGCGCGGGACCCCGCGCCCCCCGGGCCTCGGGGGTTAAGGCGCCGTTTGCCCCCCCCGATAATTTTTGCCGCGCGGGGCCAGATATGTCTCGGGCTTGGTCG
>JAPUFC010000042.1:0-78082 GCA_027492275.1 Mesorhizobium sp.
ACCGCACCGCTTCAGCCGCGACCCAAGCCACCTAACCTCGGGACTGAACACCTAGACACCAAGAAAGAGGGCCGCAAAGGCTCCACCCGGAACCAACCACTTCGCGCGATAGCGTACTCATTTCCTGACCTGTACGCGGCCCGAGCGGTACAGCCGCCCGGCTAGCCGTATCCGCGCATAACCCGCACTGCATGCCCGTGCTGGCTTCAAGGCCAGCTGCGAAAGGTTTGGTGTGGCCCGAAGAATTAGCACCCATTTAGATAGACAGGAGAGGCCCCAACGCCGCCCTCCGCCCCCTGTCCTTGGATTGACTTGGCGGTATCAAGGTGAACTGGCCCCCATTTCGACCGGACAGTCGGCATAACGCGGGAGGCTTGAGGCTATCCTCAAGCACAGGCTTATGGCTGACGATTATCGACGGATCGAACTGATCACCGGCGAGGCACGGCGCCGACACTGGTCAACCGAGCAGAAGCTTCAGATCATCGAGGAGAGTTTCCTCCCGGGCGAGACGGTGTCGTCTGTGGCGAGACGACGTGGCGTCGCACCCAATCTGCTCTATCGTTGGCGCCGTCTGTTGACGGAAGGCGGAGCGGCAGCGGTGGGATCGGACGAGCCTGTAGTCGGGAGTTCGGAAGTGCGACGGCTCGAAGAGCGCGTCCGCGACCTCGAACGGCTGCTCGGCCGCAAGACGATGGAGGTCGAGATCCTCAGGGAGGCGCTGGCAAAGTCGGAATCAAAAAAACCGAGCTTGCGGCTCTTGTCGCAGCCGAGGGACGGTTCCCGATGAGGGCGGTTGCCGAGACGATCGGATTGGCCCGTTCTCATCTTCATGACAAGGTGCATCGGGCGAAGAAGCCCCGCGGTCCCTATCGCAAGCTGGAGGATGATACCCTGGTGCAGCTCGTTCGCCGCCTTGTCGACGAGCGCCCGACCTATGGCTACCGCCGCATCACGGCCCTGGCGAACAGGGAGCTTGCCAGAGCGGGCGAGCCGTCCGTCAACCACAAACGCGTCTTCCGCATCATGCGCCAGAACAACATGCTGCTGGCCAGGCACACGGGCCGCCGGACCGGCCGTGTCCACGACGGCAAAGTCATCGTCATGCGCTCGAACCTGCGCTGGTGTTCGGACGGGTTCGAGATCTCGTGCTGGAACGGGGACCTCATCCGGATCGCCTTCATCATCGACGCCCATGACCGCGAAATCATCGCATGGCATGCCGTCGTCGGATCGGGCATCAGCGGCGGCATGGTCCGGGACATGATGCTGGAGGCCGTCGAGAGAAGGTTCGGCGCCCTCCAGTCGCCGGCGCCGCTCGAATGGCTGACGGACAACGGCAGCTCCTACACGGCCAAAAAGACGCGAGACTTCGCCACCGCGCTCAATCTCATTGCCTGCTTCACGCCGGTCCAGAGCCACGAGTCGAACGGCATATCGGAGAGCTTCGTCAAAACCTTCAAACGCGACTATGTTCGCATCAACCCCTTGCCGGATCCGGTCACCGCGCTCGGCAAGCTCGCCGGATGGTTCGAGGACTACAACGAGAACCATCCTCACTCAGGGCTCAAAATGCGCTCCCCTCGGGAGTTCATCCGGGCACAAACACAATAGCCGACTGTCCGGTCAAATAGGGGCAACTCCAGCACCCAAGCCGGCCCCGAGTAGCATGGGTGCTTGATGATGGCTGGTGGCTGGCGTGGAGGGGTGGCATGCGGCTGGGCTTGAAGGGACCCGGCGATGGGGGATGGGGAAGGAGGGGAAGGCTGCATGGTGCCTTGAAGTCTGCCAATGACGAGGGGGTCTATGAGCGCAGCGGGCGGGCATGATGCTGACTTGAAGGACGGTGCCTTCGTGCGATCACATCAGTTGTTCGCTATCGGGTCATTATGGTCATCACCTCGGCAGCGCACAGGACCTCAAGTCCACCCAGCATTGCTCCTGATGGGCCTCGTAGCCCCGTTTGTAGGCATCCGCTTGGCATTGCTCGAAGACCAGCATGAGCCCAAAGAGCCCTGCCAGCGGCCATAACTGCCGCCAAGCCTCCCCGACGCCCCGCGCTAGGCGGTAGACCATCGCTGCCCTCCATCCGAAGCAAGCTCGAACCTCGGGAACTTCGCCATGGCATCTGCCTGCGTCCGCAAGGTCACCTCACCGTAGCCCCCGCCGATGGAAGCCGGGGCGTGCCCGCAGATGGCATCAAGCACGCTGTCAGCTATCCCAGCCTGCCGCCCGATAGTCTTGAAGCTGTGCCTCCAGCCATGGTTGGGGCTAGCCTTGAGGTTCGGGCACGCCTTCCGTGCAAAGGCCGCTACTTGCCTATTCACGGTCAACCTCGCCGTATCGGTGCTGGCGGGCAGGAACACATGGCCCGCCCTACCCTCCGCCAGTTTGGTAAAGCCCATCTCCACAAGGTGCTCATGCAGCACCACCGTGCGCTCCTGCTTGGTCTTCACAGTGCCGGCCTCCGGGGCAATGGTGATGGTCCAGACCCCCTTCCCTACCTCCGTGATGTCCTGCCGGCGAAGCTGGGTGATCTCGCCTACGCGTGCCCCGGTATAGGCGCAGAGCCACGGCACCCAGCGGCGGGCCAGTGCAAGGTGACGCGGCGCGGCCGTCACGTCCACCGCGAGGCTGGCTCCGAGGATTGTCTTCGCCTCTGCTGCGGTGAAGCCTTTGGGCCTGACACTGGGCCTTACGTTACGCTGTAGCTTGATGCCCTCCGCAGGGTTGGTGGCCATCTTGTGGTTTGTCACGGCCCACCCGAAGACAGACTTGAGCGACCCAAGGTCTACGGCGTTGATGGTTGACCGGCTTTTTCCCTCTGCCAGCCGGGCGTCCTTGAAGGCCACCACATCGGCAGGCGTGACGCGCTGAGCATCCTGGTGCCCCAGGTGGTCAATGAACCGCTCGATGGAATTGCGGTAGGTCTTGCACGTTGCCGGGGTCTTCCCGGTCTTCTCGGCTTCCTTCCACCAGCTATCGAACAGGTCGCGAATGCCTTGGGCTGGCTCACTCGCCGCGCCGCGCTCCCATTTCGGAAACGTCTGAGGCGGCTGCGAGAAATCTCCCCTTGCGTGCCGCATGCGAAGCGCAAAGGCATCCTTGAGGCCAATAACCAGCGCCCGACACAGCAGCGCCATAGACCCCTCATCTATCCTCCCGATGCCCTTCTTGAGGAGCAGCCGCTTAGCGTGGGGTCTGATGAACTCTTCCGGCTCCTGCTTGAGCGCGTTCGGCCGCATCAATGCTTCCGCCACGCTCTCCCAAGCCTCGGGCGGGGTAAGCTCAAAGCCGGGCTCAGCGGGATACCACCGAGTGCCCGGAAGCGTGGTCTCTGCGTCTATGGCGGCAGTCTTTATCCGCCGTTCGTCCATCCACAGGTCCCGAAGCTCCCCGGCCAGCGCAAAGGCTTCTTCGGGTGACAGCGGAGGAGCATCGCAGTCCTGGCGCAAAGCCTGCCAGTGGCGGCCCAGGTCCACGTTGGCTTGCGCCTTCCTGAGCTTGGCCTCGCGCCTGTCCGCAGTCCGCACCGAGAATTGCAGGATGCGGGTCTTGTCGGTGATCCGCAGGCTAACCGCTTGGCCACCGATGGTCAGGCTTAGGGTCAGCCCCCTCGCCCGCTCAAGCACGTCGGCGGGAATACGGTGGCTGTGATATTGATTGGTCGTTTCGGTCCGTTTCACAGGTCGTTCGTCTCCTTTCTGGGGAGACTGTACGGCAGTTGTGTGTGGGGGTCGGAGAACGAAAAGTGGCGCAGAAGCCGCAACATAGGGGAAATCCTCACGGTTTCACCCTATGCTAAGCTTAACAGGGCTTTAACGGATCGGCTCTATTTTGAATCGAAAGCTATCGTCCCAGCTTCCTGAGTAGAGTTCCGGGTAAGTATCGTGTCCGCGTCCGATTTCCGACAATTGACCGTCAAGGACAAGGCCTCCAAGGCGGAGCGGCTGTTCCGCGCCTCGATCACCGCCTTCTGTTCTCTCACCCGCCCCTCGCGCCGCGACGCCACGCAGCTCCAGGACCTCACCCTTCCGCTGCTCGACCGGATACCGGCCGAAGCGCGCCGCTACGCGGCGGCCGTCCTGTCGGAATGTCCCGCCTTGCCGCCGGATCTGGTCAAGCGGCTGTGCGAGGATTCGATCGATGTCGCGGCTCCTCTCCTTATCAAGTCCGCCGCGCTGTCCGACATCGACCTGATCGCGCTGATCGGCCGCCATGGCGAGGGCCATGCCCGCGCGATCGGACGGCGGCAGGACCTCCATCCGACGGTGGCCGCGCTGGCGGCGGCCGTCGAGAAGACGGCGCAGGACCGGCCTGCCGCACCGAAGCCGGCCACGCCCGTCGCCATCGCCTTCGGCCCGCAGCAGCAGGTTGCACCGGCCGAAGACGACGGGCCGCGCTCGGGCGAGGCGGCCGAGAACACGCGCCGCAGGCTGCGCGCCATGATGGTGCCGGCCGGCACGCGCATCGACCCGCTGCGCGGCGTCTCCACCTTCGCCAAGCTGCGCGAGACCGCCCTCACCGGCAATCTCGTCTTCTTCCAGACGGCGCTGGCGGATGCGCTGGAAGCGCCACTGCATGCCGCGCGCATGATCACCGGCGACACCTCGCAAGGGATGTTGGCCGAAGCCCTTCTCAGCCTCGGCCTGACCGAGGAACAGGCCTTCGTCGTCGCGGCGGCCGTCCGGCCGGAGCGCTTCTCGCATGCCGAGTCGATCCGCCTGTTCCTGACGCGCTATCGCCTGCTGCATCCCGACGTGGCGACCACGCGCACCCGCACGCTCGTCTCGGAATCCGTCGCGGCGGTCATGACCGCCAGAGGGCATCGCCTGCCGGCCCCGGCCAATGAATCGGTTCGCGGCGAGCCTTACAGAGACTTCGGGGAAGGCCGCCCGCTCAAGGCGTCTCTATAGGCAGGAGGTCCTCCAGCCGGCCGGCATCCGCCTCGATCTCGACCACCCAGATGTCGGGGTCGAACCGCGTCTCGCGCTCCAGCCGGGCCGTCGCCTTCTCCTCCGAAAGCTGCACGTCCAGTTCCACCAGGAGCCGGTCCTGCGGCTTGGCCTCGTCATAGCTCGTCTGCGGGGCCGGCCCGAACAGCCGAGTCTGCCCCAGCCGGTCGCGCAAGATGACGAACACCGCGCCCGCCTCGGCCGCGCCCTTACGCAGCACGGCGGCGAAGCCGCCGCCGGAAAATACCCGGCGGATCAGCGCCGATACCCAGAAGTCGGTGGTGACGCGCATCGGCTGCTTGCTCCGAGAAGGCGCCGCCTCAGTTGGCGAGGCCGATCTCCCGCATCTTGGCATAGACCGCCTCGTCCGGCTCGCCGGTCTGCTGCAGGCCGAACAGCGACTGGAACTCCTTCAGGGCGGCGCGGGTGCGCGAGCCGATCAGCCCGTCGATCTCGATTTTCGCGTTGCCGAAGGCGCGCAGGCCGCCCTGGATGCGCTTTATGCGCTCCTCGTTCGACGCCTGCGTCGCCTGCCCTTCGGCCTGGAGCACCGATCCCTGCGGGCGCGGCGTCGGGCTCGGCGGCACGCTCGCGGTCGTCTCGTCGGCCACGCCGAGCGAGGCCAGCAGCGACGAATCGATCACGCCGGTGACCGGCAGAGCGAGCCTCGCCTGATAGGTTTCGACGGCCTTTCGCGTCGCCGGGCCGTTCAGCCCGTCGATCTCGCCCTGGTAGATGCGCAGGCCGCGCAGCACGGTCTGCACCCGCTCCACGCGCGGGTCGCCGGGATGCGGCATCGGCGCGGGGACTGGCGCGGAGACCGCCGCGGCCTCGGGCCGCTCGATGCGGATCACCGTCTCACGCTCCAGGCGCTGCGGCGCGCCGGCGGGAAAACTGCGCGTGGCGAAGAACGCCCCGCGATGCTGGTGCGGCTGGTACCAGAGCGCGTTGGCCGACACGAAGCTCAGCGCCACGATGAAGGCGACGCCGCCGCCCACCGCCCCCGGACGCTGCGCGGCGAACGCCACCAGCCCGTCGACGCCGGACCGCACCAGCCCCTTCTCCTCCTCGACCGGGTCAGCCAGCCTTGCGGAGCGCGCCATCGGCCTTCCCCTCATATCTGCCGGCGCCGTCGTCCCTGTCGCCCGCCGCCAGCGGCAGCGTCGCCACCGAGCCGGCGAGCGGTAGCGCCACCGTGACCGTCGTGCCCATTCCCGGCTCGCTCTCTATCACCATCGAGCCCTTGTGCAGCCCCACCAGGCCCTTGACAAGGGACAGCCCGAGGCCTGCCCCTTCGAACTGCCGCGTATAGTCGTTCTGCACCTGCGTGAAGGGACGGCCGACGCGCGCAAGGTCGTCCTGCGACATGCCGATGCCGTTGTCCCTGACCCAGAATTCGAGATGCGTGTCGCCCCTGCGGCAGCCGACGACCACCGTCCCGCCGGTCGGCGTGAACTTGATCGCGTTGCCGACCAGATTGATGAGGATCTGGCGCACCGCGCGCCGATCGGCATGGATCTCGCCTGGGTCGGACGGCACGTCCAGCACCAGTGCGACCTGCTTGTCGCCGGCCTGCTGGCTCAGCATGGCGCGGCACAGGTCCAGCGCCTCGCGGAACGGGAAGGATTCGGGATCGGCGGTGTAGACGCCGGCCTCGATGCGCGAGACGTCCAGGATCGCGTTGACCACCGACAGAAGATGATGGCCGGAATCGCGCACCAGCCCGACATACTCCTTCTGGCGCGGGTCGTTCAGCGGGCCCGCCATGTCGTTCAGCAGCATGTCGGAAAAGCCGATGATCGCGTTCAGCGGCGTGCGCAGCTCATGGCTCACGGCGGCGAGGAACCGGCTCTTGGCGATCTCCAGCCCTTCTGCGTGGTCCGAAACCGAGGCCAGGCGCTTGCGCAGCGCCGCCACCTCCTCGTTCGACCGCAGCACGGCGATCAGGCCTTCGGCCCCCTCGCCGCGGCGGATCATCTCCAGCGCGAAGTTCCGGTAGGCGGGGGCGGCGTCCTGCGGGATCGCCGGCAGCCGCAGCCTCAGCTCGACATGGCGGCGGTCGTCGCCGCGCCGCATGTCGGCAAGGGCGCACAGATACCCGACCCGGTCGGCGACGTGGATGCGCTCGAAAAAGCCGTTCATGTGCAGGAATTCGGGCGCGAGGCCGAGAAGCTCACGCGCTCGGCCCGAGACGCGGGCGACCTCGCCCACGGCGTTCATCCGCAACACGACGGCGTCGATCGCCTCTTCCAGCGTCGCCGGTCTTTCGTCACTTCCGGGAGCTTGCAGCACGAGCGACGCCACGCGGGGCGCGACGGAGGCCAGCCAGGCCAGCGGCAGCAGCCAGTGCGCGGTGTTCGCCGTCGCGCCCGCGAAATGTCCGGCGAGAGCGCTTTGCGCCAGCATCGCGGCGGTCGCGACGCCCGCGCCCCACAGAAGGTCGCGCTTGCGCCGTCCGACCCACCACGCCTCGAAAGCCAGCGCCGGCAGCAGCAGCGCGGCCGGCGAGGACAAGCCGCCGGCACCAGCGACGACCAGCGCGCTCAGGCCGCCGGCGGCAAGCATGCCCGCCCGGTCGAGCCCCAGCCGCCCGCCGCGCGAGACGATGGCGGCTCCCGACCAGAACAGCAGGAACGTCGTGGCGACCAGCGCCAGCGCCGCCTGCGGTCCGAGCGCGGGCGCGACGGTGCCCGCGACGGCCGCGCTCAGCAGGAAGGGCGCGGTGGCCAGCCAGCCCAGCAGCCTGACCTCGGCGCGCCGCTCGTCCCTGCCGGCGACGGACGCACGCAGGTGCCCGTCGCACATGGCGGCGACGGCCCTCTGCAGCTCTCCGGTTCGCGTGGAGGAAAAATCCAACCTTGCCACTCGCTGACGATGCGCCCGAACAGGGCGCGACTCCTGTCCCGAACCTCGCATCCAGCCTTTAAAGAATGAATAAGGCGGCGGATTCCCGGCGGGCCGAACCCCCGCATCCGGGCCTCGGCGGGCCCGATTGCGACGGTCGATGGCTTTATGGTTAACGCGCGCTTGACGGCTCCGGCCGGCTGCCTCCGCACCGCCTCAGGGGTTAAGGATTCCTCTCCGATTTGGCTCGAATGCCCATCGCCGGCTCAAATCCTTCTTGGCACGTTCATGTCATGGTGCGTCGAAGGGCGGCACGGGAACCGCTCGCCGAAAAGGGTTGCGTCATGTTCTTTCTCATCAGGACCGCGTTCTGGTTCTCGCTCGTCCTTCTCGCGCTGCCGCTCGGCGGCACGGACGAGAACGGCCGCTCCGTCGGGCCGATCGAGGCGCTGTCGGCCGCGCGCGAGGCGGTGAGCGACATGGCGGGCATGTGCGAGCGCAGGCCGGACGTCTGCGTGACCGGCCGCGCGGCGCTCCAGACGATCGGCGTGCGCGCCCGCGAGGGGGCCCGCCTCGCCTACGAGGCGCTGGACGATCAGTATGGCGAGAAGGACGCGACCGCAACCGGCAGCGTTCCCGCCGCGCCGCATCACCCGGAATCGCGATAGCCGGTTTCGTCTTTCGCCACAGCTTTGACGTGACGGCGGGCCGCCGGCCCCCTATATGGCGCGCATGGACGCGACCATCCAATCCATCCGCGACGACTTCGCCCTGCTCGACGAGTGGGAGGACCGCTATCGCTACGTCATCGACCTCGGCGCGGCGCTGCCGCCGTTCCCGGAGGCCGGGCGCACGGACGCCAACAAGGTGCCCGGCTGCGTCAGCCAGGTCTGGCTGACCAAGGAGGTCGGCTCCGGCGCCGATCCGGTCATCCGCTTCGAGGGCGATTCCGACGCCCACATCGTGCGCGGCCTGGTCGCCATCATCCTGGCGCTGTTCTCTGGCCGCAGGGCCAGCGAGATCGTCGAGACCGACGCCGAGGCCGCGCTGCGCGAATTCGGCCTGGTCGAGCACCTGTCGCCGCAGCGCGCCAACGGCCTGCGCTCCATGGTGCGCCGCATCCGGCAGGATGCCGGCGCGGCGCTGGCCGGCGCCGGCTCAGCCTGAGGCCTGCTCCAGCGTCGGCCGGTAGTCGGCGCTTCCCCAGTGAAAGGTTTTGCGCGGCGCCTGCGGGCGCGGCGGCTGGTAGTGACGCGCCAGCGCGCCCAGGGCGGATTTCAGCATCAGCTTGGCGGAGCGGACGGGCCATCCCCGCTCGCTCTCCACCGTCGACAGGCCCTTGAGGAAGCAGCACACGTCCACCAGAACCCCCGACAGCTCGGGGCCGACCGCCTCGATCGCCTTCTCGACCCGCATGCGCGCCGCCAGCGCCGTTTCCGTGAGATCGGCAATGCCGCCGTCGCGCCGGCCGGACGAAACGCTGGCGACCCAGTTCGCGCCGAGGCGCGGCATGAGCTGGCCGCGCGTGTAGTCGGCCCGGAAGCGCTCGCCCGCGTCGAATTCCGCCCGCGCCAGGAAGGACTTTCCCTCGCGGGTCCTGATCCTCGCCAATTGCGACAGCGGCGACTCGGCAACGTTCACCAGGACGATCTCGGCCTTGCCCTCGACGGCGATGGTCCTGCTTTCCAGCCGGCGCGGGCTTTCCGGCGCCGCACCAAGACCGCGCGCCAGCGCGACGCGCCCGGCCTCGACGCGCAAAAACCCTTCCCGCGCCATCCCGTCCAGAACGGCGGCCTCCAGCGCGATCGAACCCCTGTCGCCGCCGTCGAGCAGGCATTCGCCCGGCTTGGCCGCGACCACAAGGCTCGCCGCGCCCTTCGACAGGAAGCGCTCCACGCGCTGCCGCGCCTTGTCCGTTCCGCCCATCAAACCGCCCCTCCCATGCGGAACGCCGCCCGCGCCACTTTCTCGGTGATCGTCACCATGCGGTCGAAATCGCCGTCGTCGCGCAGATCCTCGACCAGATGGCAGGCATGCAGCACCGTGGTGCGGTCGCGGCCGAAGCCGCGTCCCACCTCCGACATGCTGAGGCCGAGGCCGACATGCGCCACGTACATGGCGATCTGGCGCACCCGCGCCACGCCCAGGCTGGTCCTGCCGGGCCGCCTCAGTTCCTTGCCGCAGACGCTGAAGAGAGCGGAGGCGATGTCCAGCATGCCCTCGCACAGCACCAGCGCCCGCTCGTCGGGCGTGCCGCCCGTTCCGGGCGAAGCCGCCTGGCCGCGACGGTCCGCGTCGGCGTCCGCCTCTTCCACCCCGGCAACACCGGCCGCTGACACCCCTGCACCCACCGAAATCGCTCCCTGATCGACAGGAACCGATCCTATAGGACTCTCTTCCTAAAGTGAACAAAGCAAGAACAATATGACGGGGGCAAAATTTATATCCATTTGATCTGAAAAGACTTTTTTTGCCATCCACGGTTTCGCACCCGGTCTTTGTCCTCGCTCCCCGCGCGGTGCCGCACCCTCCCGGAGGTCATCGGGAGCGTTCACATGGCGTCATGGAAGGAAGAGGCATCCCTGTTCGTGAAGGACAAGGAGCAGGCGGCGCGCCAGGCGCGCCAGGCCGTCGCGCTGCAACTCGCCTGCGGCATCGATCCGGACAGGCTCGCGACGGCCGGCAAGCAGGCGCTGGAGCACGCGATCCTGCGCCTGCGGCGAGCCATCGAGCGCGAGCGGCTGCGCGGCAGACGCTCGCACTGGAGCTACGACCTCAACCGGCATATCGCGATGAAGGAAGCCCTCGACGGGTTGAAGCGTCTGGCGACGACGCATCCGGGCTCCGGCGCATGAGGCGCGTCAGCCCGCCATGAAAAAAGGCCGCGACGCAGAGAAGCCGCGGCCTTCATGTCGGTCGAACCCGTCCGGCGCGTCAGCGCTTGCGGCCGAGGCCCATATTCTTCGCCAGCTTCGAGCGCGCCGCCGCATAGCTCGGCGCCACCATCGGATAGCTGGAGTCGAGGCCCCACTTCTCGCGATACTGGTCGGGCGTCATGTTGTAGTGGGTCATCAGGTGCCGCTTGAGCGACTTGAACTTCTTCCCGTCCTCCAGGCAGACGATATAGTCGTCATGCACGGAGCGCTTGGGGTTCACCGCCGGCTTGGGCTTCTCAGCGGACGGCTGTTCGACCGCGTTGCCGACGCGCCCCAGCGCCACGTGGATATCGGAGATCAGGGACGGAAGGTCCCCGACGGGAACCGGATTGTTGCTGACATAGGCCGCGACGACATCCGCCGTCAGCTCGATCAGCAATTCGTTGTTGGAGGTGAGGGTCTCTGCGCTGTCCATTTTTCTTCCCGGCGTTGCTGTATCCGGCCCTACTTTGTCCGCGAGGGCCTTGCACGGTCGCGGAAAGGTCCGCAAGTCGCCGCATCCGGGTTTCCATAGCTGAATTCATGGGCAAGTCAATCTCTTCTCAGATACTCCCTAATTCTCGCTGGAAATCTACGGAAAGACTTTTCCTGCCGACAATGTCAAACTGGTCAGGCCCGCGCCACTATTTGCCCTGACCTTCCGATCCGTCCTGCGGTCCGGTCGTCAAGCCTTCGGGAAAGCTGGACAAATCGTCGCGCACCGATCCCGGCCAGAGCGCATAACCGGCCTTGTGGGCCGCCCTGGCGAGCAGATGCGAGGAGATCGGCACCGTCAGGATGAAGAAGACCACGCCGGCGAGCGACCTCAGCGACACCGCCGGATCGCTGGTCACGATTGCGAGAGCGATCAGCATGAGGCAGGAGCCCATGGTCCCCGCCTTCGACGCCGCGTGCATGCGCGTGTAGAAATCGGGCAGCCGCAGCACGCCGAGCGCGGCGGTGAGAATGAACAGCGAGCCCGCGACCAGCAGGGCTCCCGCGATCCAGGCCTGCAGCGCCGCGCTCATGCGCCGCCCTCTCCGGCCCGCCCTCGGCCCCGCGCCAGCACGAAGCGCGCGAAGGCGATCGTGGCGAGGAACCCCACCAGAGCGAGCGCGATGGCGATGTCCACATAGAAGGTGAAACCGGTCTTCATGCCGATCACCGCGATGAAGCCGATGGCGACCGCCACCAGCATGTCCAGCGCCAGGACCCGGTCCGGCAGCGTGGGGCCCTTCACCACCCGCAGCACGGTCAGCAGGAAGGCGAGGCTCAGCACGGCGAGCGCGAAATGGGCGCAGCCATCGAGCACGGCGGCGGCGGTCATCGGCGGAAAGCCTTCATGATCTTCCTCTCGAAACCGTTGCGGATGTCCTCGATCGCGGCCTGCGGGTCGGCGCAGTCGATGGCGTGCACGAACAGGGTCCGGCGGTCGGCGGAGACGTCGACCGACAGCGTTCCCGGCGTCAGCGTGATCAGGTTCGCCAGCAGCACGATCTCGAAATCGCGATCCACGGTCAGCGGATAGGCGAAGATGCCCGGTTTGGGCGCCATGCGCGGCGTCAGGATCAGCACCGCGACCTTCCAGGCGGACAGGACCAGTTCCTTCGCGAACAGCAACATCAGCGGAAAGACATGCCAAGTCGGCGTGATGGTGCGGGAGCGGGCCACCTGCTCGCGGATCAGGTAGAGCGCCGCCCAGCCGAGCAACAAGCCGAGGACGAGATTGGGGATGGTGAAGGAGCCCGACAGCAGGATCCAGGCAAGCGCCAGAAGCGCGGCGGCGAGCAGCCTGCCCATCAGCGCGCCTCCGTGGCAAAGACGGCGCCGATATAGGCGTCCGCGTTCATGAGCCCCCGCGCCGCCTCCGCCGACAGCGACAGGAACGGTTCGGGATAAAGCCCCATCGCCGCCAGCGGCACGGCGAGCGCCAGCAGGGCGGCGCGGCCTTGCCCGCGGCGCGGCACCGGCGTGGAGATTTGCGGCTCGTCCGCGACTGTATCGCGCCAGAAGGCCAGCGCGAACATGCGCCCGAGCGCGATGGTCGACAGGAAGCCGGTGGCAAGGATGCCTGCCGCCAGCCACCACGCGCCGGCATCCAGCGAGGCCTTGGCCAGAAGCGCCTTCGGCCACAGGCCGGACCCCGGCGGCAGGCCGGCCACGCTGAGGACGACGAACAGCGCCAGCGCCGCCAGTCCGGGCGCGCGGCGGTAGAGCGAGCCCAGCTCATGCAGCGAGAAACTGCCGCCCAGATCCTTCATCGCGCCGATCAGCAGATAGAGGATCGCCATGGCGAGCATGGAGTGGAGGCCGTACACGATCGTGCCCGCCAGCGCCGCCTCGCCGCCGGTGGCCAGACCCGCCAGCATCACGCCGACGCCGGAGATCACCAGGAAGCCGGCCATGCGCCGCAGGTCCGATTGCGCCAGCGCGCCCAGCGAGCCGACCAGCATGGTGCCTATGGCCACGACCTCCAGCAGCGGCGCATACAGCCGGCCCTGTTCCGGCATCAGCATGACCAGCACGCGCAGCAGCGCGTAGATGCCGACCTTGGTCAGCAACCCGCCGAACAGCGCGCCGGTGACGATGCGCGGCGTGTGGTAGGAGGCCGGCAGCCAGAAATTCAGCGGAAACGCCGCCGCCTTCATGGCGAAGGCCAGCAGGTACAGCCCGGCGATGGTGGCGAGCGGCGCAGCGTCCGCGCCGGCCGCGATCCTGCGGGCGATGTCGGCCATATTGAGCGTGCCGAGCGCGCCGTAGAGATAGGCGGTGGCGATCAGGAACAGCGCCGTGGCGATCAGGTTCAGCACGGCGTATTTCGTCGCGCCGTCGATCTGCTCGCGCTCGGACCCCAGGATCAGCAGGCCGAAGGAGGAAATCAGGAACACCTCGAACCAGACATAGAGGTTGAAGATGTCGCCGGTCAGGAACGCGCCGTTCACGCCGGCCATCATCAGCATCATGAAGGGGTAGAAGCCGTATCGGCGGCGCGGCGCGTCGATGTCGGCAAATGAATACAGGCAGCAGCACAACGCCACGAAGGAGGCCGCGAGCGCGAAGCCGGCCCCGAGCGCGTCGACCGCGAACGTGATGCCGAAGGGCGGCTGCCAGTTGCCCATGGTCATCACCACCGGCCCGCCGGTCAGCACGCGGCGCAGCAGCAGGGCATCGACCGCGACGATCGCCGCGAGCAGCGCCACCGCGCCCGCGCCCTGGCCGCGCGCGCGGTGCCGCAGCATCAGCAGCGCCGCGCCGCCTGCGATGGCCAGCGCCACCGGCAGGATCGCCAGCCAGTTTCCCGCCGGCATGCTTCCCGCCATCATCGCTCCCGCGCCGGCCGCCATGCTCAGTATCCCAGCGGCGGCAGGCCGCCCTCGCGCGGTTCGGCCAGCCGCATTCGCGGCGTGTCGTCCGTGCCCATCACCTGGTAGGCGCGGAACACCAGAACCAGGATGAAGGCGAGAAAGGAGAAGGAGATCACGATCGCCGTCAGGATCAGCGCCTGCGGCAACGGGTTGGCCACCGGTCCGTCCGGCGCCGTCAGCCCCGGCGGGATGATCGGCGCGGCCTCGCGCAACAGGCGTCCGGCCGTGAAGATCAGAAGATTCACCGCGTTGCCGAACACCGCGACGCCGATGACGATGCGCACAATGTGCTTCGACAGCATCAGGTAGATGCCGACGGCGAAGAACAGGCCGGTCAGGATGGCGAAGGGCGTCTCCGTCATTCCCGCTCCTCCAGCCCGAGCGCCACCGAGGTGATCGCGCCGACGACGACCAGATAGACGCCGATGTCGAAGGTCATCACCGTCGAGACGTCCACGTCCAGCACGGGTATTTTGGTCCACAGGCCGGTCAGGAACGGCACGCCGAAGGCGAGTGACAGAAACCCGGACAGCGCGGCGAGCGCCAGCCCGAAACCGGAGACGGCCATGGGGTGGAAATGCAGCGCGCGGCGCACCGCCGGCACGCCGAAAGCGAGACCGTGGATGGCGAAGGCGGAAGCGGCGATCAGCCCGCCGATGAAGCCGCCGCCCGGCTCGTTGTGGCCGCGCAGCAGCACGAAGACGGAGAACAACAGCATCAGCGCGGTCAGGAAGGGCGCGGCCGTGCGGAAGATCAGCGTGCCCATCAGTCGCCGCCCTCCGCCTTCTTCGGCGTCGCCACGCGGATCAGCGCCAGGATCGACAGGCCGGCGATCATCACCACGGCGATCTCGCCCAACGTATCGAGCCCCCGGAAGTCGACGATGATGACGTTGACGATGTTGCGGCCATGCGCCGCCACCAGCGAATGCGCGTTGAAGAAGCGCGTCAGCGCGTCGTCGAAGGGCTGCTCCAGCACCTTGAGGAGCAGCAGCGTGAAGGCCAGCCCGCAGCCGCCGGCGATGGTCAGGTCGAGCATCTTCTCCGCCGCCGGCCGGTGATCGGCGGGCGACAGCTTCAGCCTGGTCATCACCAGCGCGAGGATGACGACCGACAGCGTCTCGACCATGAACTGGGTGAAGGAGAGGTCCGGCGCGCCCATCAGCATGAAGATCAGCGCCACCGCGAAGCCCTGTATGCCGAGCGAGACGATGGCCGTCAGCCTGTCCTTCGCCCAGACGATGGCGGCGAGCCCGATAAGCGCGATCAGCAGCACCGCCCATTCGTGCAGCAGCAGGCCGGGCATGGACGGCACCGACGGCAGTTCTCCGAACAGCACCATCGGCACGAGGAGAACAAGCGCGACAGCGATGAAGGTGACGCTGAGATAGACGTCCAGCCGCCCGTTCTGCACGATGCGCGTCACCAGCGCCGAAAGCCGGATCAGGCCGCGCATCGCCTGATCGAAGCCCTTGTCGGGTCCCCAGCCGATGGCGGCCAGCACCGCGTCGACGCCCGCGCGCAATCGTGCCTGCCCGAGATAGGCGGCGATTCCCGCCGCCACGGTCAGCAGCGACAGCAGCAGCGGCAGGCCGGCATGCGGCAGGGTCGAAATCGTCACGTCGAGTTCGGTCCCGGCGACCGCGCTGGCCATCGGCGACGAGACAAGACGATGCAGCAGCGGCGAGAATAACGCGGCCCCGCAGCCGAGCAGCGCCAGCGCGACAGGCCCGATCAGGAGCAGCGGCGGCGCCTCGTGCGCGTGTCGGGGCGTCTTCGCCTCCGCGCCGACGAACGGTTTCAGGCCCACCGCGAAGCCGACAGCGAACATCAGCGCGTTGCCGGCGATGGCCGCGACCAGCAGCATGGCGGCGATGCGACCCTCGGTCAGCGCGGCGTAGATCTCCTCCTTGGCGAGGAAGCCGAGGAACAGCGGCAGCCCGCCCATCGACAGCGCCGCAAGCAGGCCGGCCGCGAAGGTGAGCGGCATCGCCCCGCGCAGCCCGCCCAGCCGGCGGATGTCGCGCGTGCCGCTCTCATGGTCGATCGCGCCGGCCACCATGAACAGCGCGCCCTTGAACAGCGAATGCGCCACCAGATAGAGTACCGCCGCCTCGATCGCGCGCTCCGAACCGAAGCCGGTCAGCATAACCAGCAGTCCCAGCGACGCCACGGTCGTGTAGGCCAGCATCAGCTTGAGATCGGTCTGGCGGATGGCGAGAACCGCCCCGGTCAGCAGCGTCGCCGCGCCGAACAGCGGCAGCAGGAGTTCCCACGCCGGCGTTCCGCCCAGCGTCGGATTGAGCCGCATCAGCAGGTAGACGCCGGCCTTCACCATCGTCGCCGAATGGAGATAGGCCGAGACCGGCGTCGGCGCCTCCATGGCGTTAGGCAGCCAGAAATGGAACGGCACCTGCGCGGATTTGGTGAAGGCCGCGCCCAGCACCAGAAGCAGCACGCCGAGGGAGAGCGGGCTGGCGCGCAGCGTCTCGCCCAGGGGCCCGAGCCGCGAGAATTCGCTGATGCCGGTCACGCTCCAGACGAGCAGCAGGCCGGCGAGCAGCGCCAGCCCGCCCAGCCCCGTCACGATCAGCGCCTGAAGGGCGGCCCGGCGGGAGGCTTCCCGCGCATGGTCGAAGCCGATCAGCAGGAAGGAGGCGATCGAAGTCAGCTCCCAGAACACGAACAGCATCAGGAACGAGTCGGAGACGACCAGCCCCTGCATCGCCCCGAAGAACAGCAGGATGAAGGAAAAGAAGCGCCCCTGATGCGGGTGGCCGTTCAGGTAGCCGCCGGAATAGAGAACGATCAGCGCGCCGATGCCGGAGATCAGCAGGGCGAAGGTCAGCGACAGCCCGTCGAGATGCCAGGAGAAGCGCACGGAAAGGCTGGGTATCCAATCTAGGCCGCCGTTCACCGCCGAACCTTCGGCGACAGGACCGAGGAAGCCGCAGAAATGCGCGAAGGCGACGGCCGGCGCGAGCGCCAGCAGCCACGCCGCGCGGCTCCCCAGCGCTCCCGTCAGCAGCGGCGCGACGAGCGCGGCTGCGAAAGGCAGCAAAAGAACGAGTCCTGTCCCCACCCGCGCTCCCCGCGCCCCGGACATCGGGCAACTTTTCTTGACTTACCGGGATAGACGCGGAAGTTTCGCGGGACAAGCGAAACCGGGCCGGCGCCCCGCGGCCCGGGCGGATTTGATGGGGACAACGGGTAAGGTGACGCGCGCTCAATACGGCCGGATGTAGCGCCCGTAGACCCAGCCGGTGACGAACTTGCCGTTCTGCGCGGGGTCGTGCCAGACTTCGCACCAGACATAGCGCACGGTCTGCCGCTGCTTCAATTTCGGCTGCCCCGAAATGTCGAACAGGTCGACGCCGCCGGTGCACCGGCCCGTCATCTGCAGCACGGTGCCGTTCGGATAGGCCGACTGTTTCTGCGAGCTGTTCGCCGGAAATTTTCGCACGTTGAGCACGTCGCCGAAGGCCACGTCGGCGACTTGCCAGGCGGCGAAGGCGGAGGCCTTGGCCTGCCCCGCGAACCCGGCCAATGCCGCCGCAAGTCCCAGCGCCGCGCAGAATTTCACGCCCGCCCGCATCGTCATTTCACCTCTCCCGCCCGCTCCGGGCCTTGATCGATGCCGCGATCCTAGCATATCGCCTTGAACTCGGCCTGAGCCCCGTGTTCATTCGCCGTTCAGTCCCGTTATCCGGCCGAGGTGGCATGACATCCGCATCCGCATTCCCCGCCCTCGAGGCGCCCCGCGCCGAACAGCATCCGGTGTCGGACGTTCGCCACGGCATCCTGCGCACCGACGAATTCGCCTGGCTGCGCGCCGGCAACTGGCAGGAGATGTTCCGCGACCCCGCCACGCTCGATCCGGCGATCCGCGCCCATCTGGAGGCTGAAAACGCCTATCAGGCGGCGATGATGGCGGATACGGCGGCGCTGCGCGAGGCGCTGTTCGCCGAGATGAAGGGCCGCATCAAGGAGGACGATTCTTCCGTGCCGATGAAGGACGGCCCCTTCGCCTACGGCTCCTCCTACAGGACCGGCGGCGAGCAGCCGCGCATGTTCCGCACCCCGCGCGACGGCGGCGCGGAGGAGATCATCCTCGACGGCGATCTGGAGGCCGAGGGCAAGCCGTATTTCCGCATCGGCGGGTCGGACCATTCGTCGGACCACCGCAGGCTCATCTGGTCCTACGACGACACCGGCTCGGAGTTCTATTCGCTCAAGGTGCGCGACCTCGACACAGGCGCGGACATCGCCGACATCATCCCCGACAGCGGCGGCTCGGGCGTGTGGGACGCGGCCGATGACGGCTTCTTCTACACGCGCCTCGACCCCAACCACCGGCCGTCGAAGATTTTCTTCCACCGTCTCGGCACCGAGGTTTCCGAGGATCGGCTGGTCTACGAGGAAACCGATCCCGGCTTCTTCATGAGCGTGGGCGGCACGCGCTCGAACGACTGGATCATGATCGGCATCAACGACCACGAGACCACCGAATACCGGCTGATCCCGGCCAGCCGGCCGGACGCCGAACCGATGCTGGTCGCGGCGCGCGAGAACGGCCTGCAGTACGATCTGGAGGAAGGCGGCGACGTCTTCTTCATCCTCACCAATGCCGATGGCGCGAAGGATTTCAAGATCATGACCGCGCCGGTCACGGCGCCGGGACGCGAGAACTGGGTCGAACTCGTCCCGCACGAGGAAGGCCGGCTGATCCTCTCCGTCCTCGGCTTCAAGGATTTCCTCGTGCGGCTGGAACGCAAGGACGGCCTGCCGCGCATCGTCGTGCGCGAGCGCGACGGCGGCGAGGAGCACGTCATCGCCTTCGACGAGGAGGCCTATTCGCTCGGCCTGTCCGGCTCCTACGAATACGACACGGACGTGATCCGCTTCTCCTACTCCTCGATGACGACCCCGGCGCAGGTGTTCGACTACGACATGCGCGGCCGCACCCGCACCCTGCTCAAGACGCAGGAGGTTCCCTCCGGCCACGACCAGGCGCATTACGTCACCCGCCGGCTGATGGCGCCCTCGCATGACGGCGAGCTCGTGCCGATCTCGCTCATCCACCACCGCGACACGCCGCTCGACGGCACCGCGCCCTGCCTGCTCTACGGCTACGGCTCCTACGGCATCACCATCCCGGCCGCCTTCAACACCAACAGCCTGTCGCTCGCCGATCGCGGCTTCGTCTACGCCATCGCCCATATCCGCGGCGGCAAGGACAAGGGCTATCACTGGTACGAGGACGGCAAGCGCGACAGGAAACAAAACACCTTCCTCGACTTCATCGCCGCCGCGAAGCATCTGGTCGGCCAGCGCTACACCGCGCACGACCGCATCGTCGCGCAGGGCGGCTCGGCCGGCGGCATGCTGATGGGCGCGGTCGCCAACATGGCGCCGGAAGCCTTCGGCGGCATCATCGCGGAGGTGCCCTTCGTCGACGTGCTGAACACCATGCTGGACGACACGCTGCCGCTGACCCCGCCGGAATGGCCGGAATGGGGCAACCCGATCGAGTCGGCGGACGACTACCGCACCATCGCGGCCTATTCGCCCTACGACAATGTCGGGCCGCATGCCTATCCGCCGATCCTCGCGCTGGCCGGGCTGACAGACCCGCGCGTCACCTACTGGGAGCCGGCCAAGTGGGTGGCGCGGCTGCGGGTGCGCGGCCGTGGTGGCAATCCGGTGCTGTTCAAGATCAACATGCAGTCCGGCCATGCCGGCGCATCCGGCCGCTTCTCGCGGCTGGAGGAGATCGCCTACGCCTACGCCTTCGCGCTCAAGGTGACGGGCAAGGCGGACACACAACCCAAGCCGCGCGTCGGCTGAACCCGACTTTCATCCCGGTGGGCAAACAATGCTTCTGATCGACGTCTATCTCGACCGCTCCGCCATCGAAGGCATCGGCGTCTTCGCCAAGCGCGCCATCCCCAGGGGCACGATGGTGTGGCAGCTTCACCCCGAATTCGACCGGATGATCGAGACCAGTCTCTACGAAAGCCAGACCGGCGCGGTGAAAAGCTATCTCGACCGCTACGCCTATCCGAGCCGGGCCAATGCCGGCCACATCGTCTTCGAAGCCGACGACGCGCGCTACATGAACCACTCCGACGATCCCAATGTCGACGTCTCGCGCGAGGACAGGGCCTTCGCGCTCAGGGACATCGCGGCCGGCGAGGAGATCACCTGCGACTACAACCACTTCTTCGATGACGGGTTCGAGTTTCTGGGGGATCGGTAGACGGTGCGATGCCGGATCGTCGCCGTGCGTCCTTCGAGGCTCGCTCCGCTCGCACCTCAGGATGAGGGATGTTGGAGCCAGCCTTCAGAATGAGGGATGTAGGAGCCAACTTTCAGGATGAGAGGTTCAAGACCCAGCTTTCCTCATCCTGAGGTGCGAGCGGAGCGAGCCTCGAAGGACGCACGACGAAGCAGCGGCCTACCCGCCCCCGCCATGCGGCGGGACAGCCTTCAGATAGGCGGCGATCGCCGCGCGATCCTCGGGCGTCAGTTCGGCCATGTTCTTCTGCACGTCGGCCATCGCGCCGCCCACCACGTCGAACTCCGGCGTGAAGCCGGTTTCCAGATAGGCGACGATGTCGTCCTCCGACCACGTCGCCAAGGCGGCGCCCGGCGTGATGTTCGGCACGGTGCCGCCGCCCTCGGCCGCCGGCGCGCCCGCCAGCCACAGGGCCCTGTCCGTGCCGCCGTCGAAGCCGCGCCGCGTGTGGCATTCGCCGCAGTGGCCCGGCCCCTCCACCAGATAGCGGCCGAGCTTGACGGGCTCGGGCGCGTCGGCCGCCAGCGCCACCACCGGCGACGCGTCGAGATGGAGCCGCTTCCACAGGCCGATGCCGCGCCGGACATTGAACGGGAAATCGAGCGCATGGTCGGCCGTCCGTCCCTCGATGGAAGGCGTCGTCTTCAGGAAGGCGTAGAGATCGCCGACATCGGCCGGGTTCATGCGCGCGTAGGAGGCATAGGGAAAGGCCGGGTAGAAGTGTTCGCCCGAAGGCGACACGCCCCGCATCATGGCGTTGGCGAAATCGGCGGCCGACCAGCCGCCGATGCCGTCCTGCGGATGCTGGGAGATGTTCGGCACCACGAAGGTGCCGAACGGCGTCTTGAGCTCGCGCCCGCCGGCCAGCGCGAAGCGATCGTCGCCCTCCGCGCCCGGCCGCGCATGGCAGGAGGAGCAGCCGCCTGCGAAGAAGATCCGGCGTCCCCGCTCCGCGTCGCCCGGAGCGGCGGCGGCCAGCGTCGCCGCGTCGAGCCGCACGGGAGCCGACAGCATCCACCCCGCGCCGGCGCCCGAAGCGCCGAGCGCGACGGCGGCAATGGCGAGTTTCCCGAGAACACCCATGCGACGGCTGACGAGAACGCCTACAGGCGATAGGCCTGGTGGCAGGCGGCGCAGTTCTGGCCGACGGCGCCGAAGGTCGCCTTGAGCTGGTCGAGGTCCTGCGGCGCGGCGGCGACGGCGGCCGCCGTATCGGCCTTGAACTTGTCGATGGCCGCCTGGAAGCCCGCCATATCCTCCCAGATTTTCGGCGACGACTTCGTGTCGCCCTTGTCGCTGCCGGCTGGCCACAGCACCGCCGGGTCCATCTTGGCCGCGTCGTCGGCGAGCGTCTTCAGCGCGTCGAGCGCCACGGCGGCATCGAAGGGCTGCGCGCCGCGCACCATCGGGGCGATCTTGCCGACCGCCGCGCCGTTCGCCTTCATCAGCGCCTTGCGGTCCGCGATCGGATCGGCGATGGCGGCCGAACCAGCCAAGGCCAGGGCCGAGATGGCGAGGACAAGCTTTCTCATGCGGAATCTCCGGTTGCATTTCGGATCGTTGCGGAACGCTAACGACAAAGCCCTGCTGCTTTCATCAAACTTCGCGTTCACGCTTGCGTGATGTCCCGATGGCGACGCGGCCGGCATAAAAAAACCCCGGACGGAGCCGGGGTTCTTTCGGATGGCCTCAGGCGGCCTTTTCGTAGAGTTCCTGGACGTAGTCCCAGTTGATCAGGCTGTCGACGAACGCCTCGAGATATTTCGGCCGGGCGTTGCGATAGTCGATGTAATAGGAGTGCTCCCACACGTCGACGCCGAGGATCGGCGTGCCGCCGTGCACCAGCGGGTTCTCGCCGTTCGGGGTCTTGGAGATTTCCAGCTTACCATTCTTCACGGAGAGCCAGGCCCAGCCGGAGCCGAACTGCGTCGTGCCGGCGGCGATGAAGTCGGTACGGAACTTGTCGTAGCCGCCGAGATCGCCGTCCACCGCCTTGGCCAGCCTGGAAGGCAGCTTGTTGCCGCCGCCGCCCTTCTTCATCCACTTCCAGAAATGGACGTGGTTGTAATGCTGCGCGGCGTTGTTGAAGAGACCGGCGTTCTTGCCGAAGGACTGCTTGACCACCTCTTCGAGCGACAGCTTGTCCATGCCGGCCTCGGCGGCAAGCTTGTTGCCGTTGTCGACATAGGCCTTGTGGTGCTTGTCGTGGTGGTATTCCAGCGTCTCCTTGGACATGAAGGGCTGGAGCGCCTCGTAGTCATAGGGCAATGCAGGCAGTTCGAAAGCCATGGTCGTACTCCTTCTCGATGAAATCCGGTCCAGCCGGTGAAGAGGCGGGTTGTGACACCGTCACCTGACATGTTGCTTTGCGTTCGGGTGGTCAACCCCCAAGATGGCGAATGCGCTCCTTTCCAATAGAGCGCCGCAGCCGTTTTTTCCATCGGCCTGACGGGAAATCGCCGCACCGCGCGGGCTTGACCTGACGCGGGCGAAGGTTTCGACTGGCGGGGAGAGATTCCGATGACCCATACCGCCTACGTCTTCGACGCCTACGGCACGCTATTCGACGTGCATTCCGCCGTGCGCCGCCATGCCGCCGAGATCGGCCCGGACGGCCAGCTCTTCTCCACCATCTGGCGCGCCAAGCAGCTCGAATATTCCTGGGTGCGGACGCTGATGGGCGCCTACCAGGATTTCTGGCAGCTCACGGAACAGTCGCTCGACTTCGCCTTCGCCAGCGTGCCGAGCGTCGATCCGGCCCTGCGCGAGAAGCTGCTCGACGCCTATTGGCATCTGGACTGCTACCCGGAAGTGCCCGCGGTACTGAAAGCGCTCAAGTCCGACGGGGCGCGCATCGCCATCCTGTCCAACGGCTCGCCCGCCATGCTGGCATCCGCGGTGAAGTCGGCGGCGCTGGACCGGGTCATCGACGACGTCTTCTCGGTGGACGGCCTGAAAAAGTTCAAGACCCATCCGTCCGTCTACGACCTCGTCACGACGGAATGGCGGCTCTATCCGGCGACCGTCTCCTTCCAGTCGTCGAACCGCTGGGACGTGGCCGGCGCCGGGAGGTTCGGCTTCCGCACCGTCTGGATCAACCGGCACAGCCAGCCGGACGAGTACCGCGACTTTCCGCCCGCCCTCGTCTTGCCTTCCCTCGCGGGGCTGATCGCCAGCGCCTGAGCCGCACTGTTGCACTTGCGCCACAGTGCGGCGGCGCCACAGCTTCGCCTTGCTTTGCCCACCCTGACGCCCGTTTTGGGAACCACCTGTCCTGTTCGACGCTTGTTGGAGCGCGGCCATGTCTTCGCCGCCGTTTTTCATGAGAGTACGATGACAGATATCCGCCAGCCCCCTTTCAAACCCGGCATGACGCGCCGTCGCCTGCTGAGCTTCGCCGGAGCGGGGCTCGCGACCGCCGCTCTGTCGGGTTGCGCGACCGTCGGCCCCTACGAGCAGGCGCAGCCGGGGCCCGAAATCCTTCCCGAGCCGCCCGTGTCCGCCTATGCCTCCATGTACGGGCCGGTCTTCGACGAAGGTTTCGAGGTGCCGGCCATCCCCTGGCAGAAGATCGATCAGCGCTTCCTGCGCCAGGTCGTCCAGGACCCCACGGGCGAGCGCGCCGGCACGATCGTCGTCGATACGTCGCAGCATTTCCTCTATCTCGTGCTCGGCAACGGCCAGGCGATGCGCTACGGCGTCGGCCTCGGCCGCGCCGGCTTCGAATGGGAAGGGCGCGCCAACGTCCAGTGGAAGCAGAAATGGCCGAAATGGACACCACCGGCGGAGATGATCGCGCGCCAGCCGGAGCTGGAGAAATACGGCGTCGACTATGGCGGCATGCCGCCCGGCCTGATGAACCCGCTCGGCGCGCGCGCCCTCTACATCTTCCAGAACGGTGAGGACACGCTCTATCGCCTGCATGGCTCGCCGGAATGGGCGTCCATCGGCAAGTCGGTTTCGTCCGGCTGCGTGCGGCTGATGAACCAGGACATCATCGACCTCTACGACCGGGTGCCCGGCAAGGCGCCGATCGTGGTCACGTCCGGCCTCGGCTACGCCGCCGCCGGCTCCAACCGCTACGGCTGATCCGGTCGACGGTCAGCGGCCGCCGCGAGGCTCGCGGCGGCCACAGCGGCTTTCAAAGCCCCTTCTTGAGGCTGCCCAGAATGCCGCGCACCAGGGCGCGTCCGACCGAGGAGCCAACCGAGCGCACCACCGACTTGATCGCCGCCTCGGTGACGGTCTGGCGGTTCGAGGGCCTCGGCTGCGCGGGCGCACGCTGGCGCTGCTGCTGCGGCGGCGGGCTGGAATAGCCGCCGGAATTGCGGTCCTGCGAGCCGCCGTCGAAATCCGGCAAGGTCCATTTCGAGCCGCCCTGGCTTCGGCCCTGCGCGGAACCCCTCGGCGGAGGGGCATCGGCGGCCTTCTCCTGCGCCCGCTTCTGGAGGATCTCAAAGGCGGATTCGCGGTCGATCGTCTCGTCGTACTGGCCCGAGACCGGGCTGTCGGCCATGACCTTGGCGCGCTCCTGCGCGGTGATCGGGCCCATGCGCCCGGCCGGCGGGCGGATCAGCGTGCGCTGCACCACCGACGGCACCGCCTTGGCGCCGAGCGTCGACACCAGCGCCTCGCCGACGCCAAGCTGGGTGATCGCCGTCGCGCAGTCGAAATCCGGATTCGGGCGGAACGTGCCGGCGGCCGTCTTCACCGCCTTCTGCTCGCGCGGCGTGTAGGCGCGCAGCGCGTGCTGGATGCGGTTGCCGAGCTGCGCCAGCACCGTCTCGGGAATGTCGAGCGGGTTTTGGGTGACGAAATAGACGCCGACGCCCTTGGAGCGGATCAGGCGCACCACCTGCTCCACCCGGTCGACCAGGATCTTGGGCGCCTCGTCGAACAGCAGATGCGCCTCGTCGAAGAAGAAGACCAGCTTGGGCTTGTCCGGGTCGCCGACCTCGGGCAACGCCTCGAACAGCTCCGACAGCAGCCACAGCAGGAAGGTCGCGTAGAGGCGCGGATTCATCATCAGCTTGTCGGCGGCCAGCACGTTGATCGCGCCGCGCCCGTCGCGCGTGGTCCGCATCAGGTCGGGAATGCGCAGCGCCGGCTCGCCGAAGAAGTTCTTGGCCCCCTGCTGCTCCAGCACCAGCAGGTTGCGCTGGATCGCGCCGACGGAGGGCTTCGTGACGTTGCCGTAGCGCTTGCTGAGCTCGTCGGCGCGCTCCGCGACGTTGGTCAGCAGCGCCTGCAGGTCCTTCAGGTCGAGCAGCAGCAGGCCCTCCTCGTCGGCGAGGCGGAAGACGATGTTCAAGATGCCTTCCTGCGCCTCGGAAAGGTTCATCAGGCGCGACAGGAGCAGCGGCCCCATCTCGGAGATCGTCGCGCGGATCGGGTGCCCCTGCTCGCCGAACAGGTCCCAGAAGATCACCGGGAACTCCTGGAACTCATAGGGATCGAGCTTGATCGCCTCGGCGCGCGCCAGCAGAAAATCCTTCGCTTCGCCCATCATGGCGAGGCCGGACAGATCGCCCTTGATGTCGGCGCAGAAGACCGGCACGCCCTGGTTGGAAAACCCTTCCGCGAGGATTTGCAGCGTCACGGTCTTGCCGGTGCCCGTCGCGCCGGTCACCAGCCCGTGGCGGTTGCCGTATTTGAGCAGCAGGCTTTCCGGCTGCTGGTAGCTATCGTCCGGCTTGCGGCTGGCGCCCAGGAAAATGCTCGTCTCGTCCGCCACTGGCCACGTCTCCGCTTTCCGTTCCGGCCCCTAGCTATAGTTACTCGCGCATGGGGCGACAATGGCAAGGGTTGCAGCGGGCGGCGGGTTTTGGCATGTCATGGGGCAGTGCCCGAGCGGCGGGCCATGAGGTGCGGTCGGACATGAAACTGCCTGTCAGCGGCATCGAGCCGCCGCCGGAGGATTCCCCGAGGCCCGAGAAGGCCGCGACGGCGGCCGTCGCGCGAATCGACGATTCCGATCCGCGCCGCGCCAACGCGCAGGCTAGGCGGTCGATCGCCGGCGGCGCGGGCGGGCTGTCGCTCGTTTTCGAAGAGGCGACGACGGCTCTCGGCAAGGGCCTTCCCGCCCGCGAGGAAACGATCGCCACGGTGCTTGACGGCATCGCGCTCGACGGACTGACGCTGCGCATGGACGCGCATCCGGGCAGCAGGCTCGCCGCGGGCTGGCTCGTCTCCCATCTCGCTGCCCGCAAGGCGGACCCGGCGCGGCTCAGCCTGTCGCTGGGCATCGACCCGGCGGCGGTGTTCGCGCGCACCGGGCGGCTGAACATGTCGGTCGAGGCGCTGAAGGCCTCCATGCCGCAGTCGCTGGTGCATTTCTTCGCCATGGGCGTGCCCGGCGTGCTGCTGGAAGCGGACGGGCGCGTGTTCCACAATGCCGGCGCGACGCCGGCGCAGGAGATCGGCGCGGCGCTGGCCATCGCCTCCGGCCATCTGAAACTGTTCGAGCAGGCGCGGCAGGCGCTGGTCTATGCCGCGCCGCATATCGGCTTCGCGCTCGGCGCGGAGGCGGACGGCACGGCCTTCGCGGCCAAGGCCGAAGCGGTACGCCGGCTGTGGGCGCAGATGCTGGCCGGCCGCTCGATCGAGCCCGGCGCCGTCCACATCCATGCCGAGACCGCGCCCGGCCTGCCGGCGACCCGGGCCACCCTGGCTGGCGCCGGCGTCGCGGGCCATGCCGGGTCCCTGTCCGTAGCGGCGGGGGACGGCGACGAGGCGCTGCGTCTCGCCCTTGCCGTCGCCGGCCGGCCCGCGCAGACGCAACCCGGCGAAAGCTTCGAGGCGCTGGTCGAAACACTGTGCGAGGCGGGCCGCGCCGAGTTCCTCGCCATCGAGCGCGAGGGCGGCATCCTCGACAGCCTCGCCGCCGGCCTCCTGCAAGGGCGCATCTTCGCCGCCGCCGGCCGCACCGCGCCGGAGATCACGCCCTGCGCGGCGGGCGACGGCGCGACATGCGTGCCGCTCGATCCGCTCGCCTGAGGCCGGCCGTATCGCCCGCGAAGCCGCTCTACCGTTCGGCCGACAGGCCCGCGACCGAAAAGCCCCCGTCCACGGCGAGCGTATGTCCGTTGACGAAGCTCGCCTCGGGCGACAGCAGGAAGGCGACCGCGGCCGCCACCTCGTCCGGTTCGCCGTAGCGGCGCTGCGGCACGCGCGCCGTCCAGGCCAGCCGCTCGGCGGCATCGTGGCTGCGCGCCGTGCCCGGCGTATCGATCGGTCCGGGGGCGACGCAATTGACACGCACGTCGCGCTCGCCCAGTTCCAGCGCCATCGCCTCCGACATCAGCTTCAATCCGGCCTTCGAAGCCCCGAAGGCGAGTTCGCCGCGATTGGCGCGCAGGCCGGCGACCGAGCCGATGTTGACGATGGAGAGCGCCGCTCCCATGCGCACCAGCGCCGCGCGCGCCGCGATGAAGGCGCCGACGAGGTTGACGTCGAGCATCTCGCGCAAAATCTCGGCGGTGGTGTCCTCCACCGATGCCTTGCGCTCCACCGCCGCCGCGTTGACCAGCCCGCCGATCAGGCCGAGCCGGTCGACGATCTCGTCGAAAGCCTTGTCGACATCGTCCTCGTCCGTCACGTCGGCGGCGAGGAAGATGGCGTTCCCGGCGGCGAACGCGCTTTCGGCCGAGGCCAGCGCCTCGCTGTCGGCGTCGATCACCGCGACCGGCCAGCCGTCATCCAGCAGGCGCTCGACGATCGCCATGCCGATGCCCGACGCGCCTCCCGTGACGACGGCGGAGTGCCTCATGTCCCGTGTCCTCCATCCTGCGGCAGCATGGCGTCTCGCGCCGCCGCTTGGCAAGCGACATCGTCTGCCGCTTTGCTGACGGTCGCGGCGGCCGCCGGCCGCTAATATGACGCATGGCTCGGAGGGATGCGGTCATCGCCACGCACATGCCCGGAAACCTGCGCTCGGCGAAGCGCCATGCTTGAGGCCGACTTCGTCGTCGTCGGCTCGGGATCGGCCGGTTCGGCGCTGGCCTACAGGCTGTCGGAGGACGGCCGGCATTCGGTCATCGTCATCGAATATGGCGGCTCGGATGCCGGCCCGCTGATCCAGATGCCCTCGGCCCTGTCGATCCCGCTGAACATGGCGCGCTACGACTGGGGTTTCTCCACCGAGTCCGAGCCGCATCTGGGCGGCCGCGTTCTGGCGACGCCGCGCGGAAAGGTACTGGGCGGCTCCTCCTCGATCAACGGCATGGTTTATGTGCGCGGCCACGCGCGCGACTTCGACCATTGGGCGGAGCAAGGCGCGGCCGGCTGGTCCTTCGCCGACGTGCTGCCCTACTTCAGGCGCATGGAGAGCGCGCCGGACGGCGAGGCCGGCTGGCGGGGAACGGACGGTCCCCTCCACATCCAGCGCGGCGCGCGCCGCAATCCCCTCTACGCCGCCTTCATCGAGGCCGGCAGGCAGGCGGGCTTCGAGGCCACCGCCGACTACAACGGCGCCCGGCAGGAAGGTTTTGGGCCGATGGAGCAGACCATCCATCTCGGCCGCCGCTGGTCGGCCGCCAACGCCTATCTGCGGCCGGCGCTGAAGCGCAAAAACGTGAGTCTCGTCAGCGGCCTGGCGCGCCGCGTTGTCATCGAGAATCAACGCGCCGTCGGCGTCGAGGTCGAGGCGCGCGGCAGGGTTCGGCTGGTCAGGGCGCGGCGCGAGGTGGTGGTCGCCGCTTCGGCGATCAACTCGCCGAAGCTGCTGATGCTGTCGGGCATCGGGCCGGCCTCGCATCTCGGGCGGCACGGCATCGCCGTCGTCGCCGACCGGCCGGGCGTCGGCCAGAACCTGCAGGACCACATGGAGCTCTACATCCAGCAGGAATCGCTCCTGCCGGTCACGCTGCATTCCGTGCTCAATCCCCTCTCCAAGGCGCTGATCGGCGCGCGCTGGCTGCTGTTCAAGACCGGGCCCGGCGCCACCAACCATTTCGAGGCGGCCGCCTTCGTGCGTTCCGCGCCGGGCGTCGACTATCCTGACATCCAGTATCATTTCCTGCCCGCCGCGATCCGCTACGACGGCAGGGCGGCGGCGCGCGGCCATGGCTTCCAGGCGCATGTCGGGCCGATGCGGTCGAAGTCGCGCGGCTCGGTCGCCCTGCGCTCGGCCGATCCGTGGCAAAAGCCCGTCATTCGCTTCAACTACATGGCGCATCCGGACGACTGGCGCGACTTCCGCCACTGCATCCGGCTGACGCGCGAGATCTTTTCGCAACCCGCATTCGATCCCTATCGCGGCCAGGAGCTTTCGCCGGGCGCGCATGTGCAGGACGACGACGCGCTGGACGATTTCATCCGGGCGCATGCCGAAAGCGCCTACCATCCCTGCGGCACCTGCCGGATGGGCGCGCCCGGCGATCCGGCCAGCGTGGTCGATCCCGAATGCCGGGTGATCGGCGTGGAGGCGCTGCGCGTCGCCGATTCCTCCATCTTTCCGCGCATCACCAACGGCAATCTCAACGCGCCTTCCATCATGGCGGGCGAGAAGGCCGCCGACCACATGCTCGGCCGCGCGCCGCTCGCCCCGTCCAATCTCGAACCCTGGATCAACCCGCGCTGGCGCGACAGCGACCGTTAGCTTAGACCTCTGGCGATACAGGCAAGGAATCGCGACATGCAGCAGAACAGGCTCTACCTCATCATCGGCGCGCTTGTGGTGGTCGTCATCGGGCTCGGCATCTACGTCCTGCGGGAGGAACAGAAGCCCGAGGGCGTCGAGATCAAGCTCAACGAGAACGGCATCTCCGTGCAGCAGAAATAGGCTTTGAAACGCGTCCGATGAACGTCCAGCCCAAGGCCTCGCATTACGTCAACGGCCGCCATGTCGACGATACGCGCGGGCGGGCGATTCCGGTCGTCTATCCGGCGACGGGCGAGACGATCGCGACGGTGCACAGCGCCACGGGCAACATCGTGGAACTGGCCGTGGAGGCCGCGCGCGAGGCGCAGCCGGCCTGGGCGCGGCTGAAGCCGGTGGAGCGCGGGCGCGTGCTTCGGCGCGCCGCCGACATCCTGCGCGCGCGCAACGGCGAGCTGGCGCGGCTGGAGACGCTGGACACCGGCAAGGCGATCCAGGAAACGCTGGTCGCCGACGCACCGTCGGCCGCCGACGCTCTGGAATTCCTCGGCGGCGCGGTGGCCGCCTTCAACGGCGAGCACATCGATCTCGGCGGCCCCTTCGCCTACACGCGCCGCGAGGCGCTGGGCGTGTGCGCCGGCATCGGCGCGTGGAACTATCCGATCCAGATCGCCGGCTGGAAGTCGGCTCCGGCGCTCGCCATGGGCAACGCCATGGTGTTCAAGCCTTCCGAGACGACGCCGCTGTCGGCGCTCAAACTCGCCGAGATCTATTCGGAAGCCGGCCTGCCGGACGGCCTGTTCAACGTCGTGCAGGGTTTCGGCGATGTCGGCGCGGCGCTCGCTTCGCACGACGCGATCGCGAAGATTTCGCTCACCGGCTCGGTGCCGACCGGCCGCAAGGTCCTGGCGCTGGCCGGCGCGGCGATGAAGCCGGCGACGATGGAGCTCGGCGGCAAGTCGCCGATCCTGGTCTTCGAGGACGCCGACATCGAGAACGCCATCGGCGGCGCCATGCTCGGCAATTTCTACTCGACCGGCCAGGTCTGCTCCAACGGAACGCGCGTCTTCGTGCAGAAATCCATCCACGACCGCTTCGTCGAACGCCTTGTCGAGCGGACGAAGAGAATCCGCATCGGCGACCCGCTCGATCCCGACACGCAGATGGGACCGCTGGTCAGCGCGGCGCAGCGCGACAAGGTCCTTTCCCATATCGAGGCCGGCAAGGCCGAGGGCGCGACGCTGGCCTGCGGCGGCGGCGTGCCGGCGCTGCAAGGCTTCGCGGGCGGCTTCTTCATCGAGCCGACGATCTTCACCGACGTTGGCGACGGGATGCGCATCGCGCGCGAGGAGATCTTTGGCCCGGTGATGTCGGTGCTGTCCTTCCGCGACGAGGACGAAGCCGTCCGGCGCGCCAACGCAACCGAGTTCGGACTGGCGGCCGGCGTCTTCACGCGCGATATGGCGCGCGCCCACCGCGTCATCGCCGCATTGCAGGCCGGCACCTGCTGGATCAACAGCTACAACCTCACGCCGGTGGAAGTGCCCTTCGGCGGCATGAAGCAATCCGGCATGGGCCGCGAGAACGCGCTCGCCGCGCTCGCCCACTACTCGCAGCTCAAATCCGTCTATGTCGAGACGGGCGACGTCGTCAGCCCCTACTGAGCGGTCAGCCCCTACTGACCGCTTAGAACGTCTGGTTGTAGGGGCCGACCTCGGGATTCTGGCGCAGCAGCGCGTCCAGCGCCTCGAACATCTCGCGTCGGCGCGCCGACGACACGGGGCTTTCCACCACCACGACCAGTTCCGGCTTGTTGGACGAGGCCCGCACCAGCCCCCAGGTGCCGTCCTCGGCCTCGGCGCGAACCCCGTTCACCGTCACCAGCGCCGCGATCCTCTGGCCGGCGAAGGTTTTTTCGCCCGCCTTCATCGCCTGCAGGGCCGCCGTCACCCGCTCCACCACGCCATATTTTTTCTCGTCGTCGCAATGCGGCGACATGGTCGGCGTCCCGAAGGTCTCGGGCAGCGCCCGGTAGAGGTCCGCCATCGACTTTTTCGGGTTGCGGTCGAGCATGCGGCAGATGGCGATGGCGGTGACCAGCCCGTCGTCATAGCCGCGCCCGATCGGCGGGTTGAAGAAGAAATGGCCGGATTTCTCGAACCCCGCCGCCGCCCCTAGCTCGGCCACGCGGCGCTTGATGTAGGAATGGCCGGTCTTCCAGTAGTCGGCGCGAACGCCGTTCGCCTTGAGCACCGGGTCTGTGCCGAACAGGCCGGTCGACTTCACGTCCACCACGAAGGTCGCGCCGGGCTGCGCCGCGGAAATGTCGCGTGCGAGCATGACGCCGACCTTGTCGGAAAAGATCTCGTTGCCCTCATTGTCGACCACGCCGCAGCGGTCGCCGTCGCCGTCGAAGCCCAGCCCGACATCCGCGCCGGTCTCCAGAACCTTGTCGCGGATCGCATGCAGCATGCGCAAATCCTCCGGGTTCGGGTTGTAGCGCGGAAAAGTGTGGTCCAGCTCGGCGTCGAGCGGGATCACCTCGCAGCCGATGCGCTCCAGCGCCTCGGGCGCGAAGGCGCCGGCCGTGCCGTTGCCGCAAGCGGCCACCACGCGCAGCCTGCGGTCGACATGCCCGCCCGAGACGAGGTCGTCCAGATAGGCCTTGCGGAAATCCCGCACGAACTCGTACGCGCCGCCGCCGGGAAGATCGAAATCCCCCGCCAGCACGATCGCCTTCAGCGCCGCCATCTCCTCCGGCCCGAAGGTCAGGGGCCGCGCCATGCCCATCTTGACGCCGGTCCAGCCGTTCTCGTTGTGCGAGGCGGTCACCATCGCCACCGACGGCACGTCGAGCGCGAACTGGGCGAAATAGGCCATGGGCGACAGCGCCAGCCCGATGTCCTTGACGCGCATGCCGGCCGCCATCAGGCCGCCGGCCAGCGCCAGCTTGATCGACAGCGAATAGAAGCGGAAGTCGTGGCCGGTTACGATCTCCGGCGCGCCGCCGCGCCTGCGGATCAGCGTGCCGAGCCCCATGCCGAGCGCCTGGACGCCGATGAGATTGAGCTCCGGCCGCTTGTCGGAGCCCGGAAAGCCGAACCACCAGCGGGCGTCGTATTCGCGAAAGCCGTTCGGCCCGATCAGCGCCTCGGTCTCGAAGGAAAAGCTGTTCGGCGACGATTCCGCGACGATCCTGATCGACATTCTCGACTGCTCCGCGCGGGCTTGCGCGCGCCGGGTATAGGGCGCACGGCACCGCGAGGAAAGCTGCCCCGCGCGCATCCCGCCCCGCTGTCGAACTTCGATGCGGCAATCCCTCTCTCGGCGCTTGCAGGATCGGGAAGCGGAGTCTATAAGCCCGCGTCTGGTCGCGGAGTGTAGCGCAGTCTGGTAGCGCACCTCGTTCGGGACGAGGGGGTCGCAGGTTCAAATCCTGCCACTCCGACCAGCCGGTTTTCCCCCGCAAAGACCCGCCCGGGCATCGTCTCGAAAGCCTGTCCTTCGGCTGGTTTTTCTTGCAACCGATATACATCTCCAGGTTGTATTTCCGATTCGCCATTTGGTTGGAGACCGGCGCTAGGCTTGCTCTTTCAAGGGGCATTTGGGCATGCGCTGGAACCTCGCCTTGAGCACATCGGGAACCGCGGCGGTCGAGTTCGCGCTCGTCTTCCCGCTTTTCGTCCTGGTGTTCTTCGGCCTTGCCGCCTACGGCGTCTATTTCGGGGCCAGCCACTCGATCCAGCAGATCGCGGCCGACGCGGCGCGCACCGCCGTCGCCGGCCTCGACCTGTCGGAGCGCCAGCATCTGGTTTCCGATTTCGTCGACCGTCACGCGGCGGGCTACGTGTTCGTCGATCCGGCGCGCATGTCGGTCGAAACCCGCGACGCGACGGCGGGCGAACCGCGCCTGACCGTCACCGTGCGCTACGACGTCCGCGACCTGCCGATCTGGGGGATACTCGGCGACGTCCCCCTGCCCGACCTCGTCATCGTCCACAGTTCCACGGTTAGGATGGGAGGCTACTGATGAAGCTCGGATGCGTCCTGCGACGCGCGGTCGACTTCAGCCGCGCGCGGCCCGGCAACGTCGCCACGCTGACGGCGCTGACCATGCCGATCGCCATCGCCTTCGCGGCCGTCACCATCGACCAGGCCTCGCTCAACGCGCAGCGCCGGCAGGCGCAGTCGGTCACCGACCTCGCGGCCCTGTCCGCCGCCACCAATCTCGCCAGCCCCGAACAGGCCGCGGCCTCCGCCTTCTCCGACAACGGCATGCCCGCGGCGATCGTCAGCCCGGTGCAGGCCGTGCTCGATCCGGTGGCTCCGCTCAGCGGGCCGGCGATCGTGGTGACCTCGGGCCGCTACACGCCGCAGCGGCAGCTTGCGCCCGCGCAGCGTTTCGACAACAGCGCGCCGCCCCACAATGCCGTGCGGGTCAACCTGCGCACGCCCGCCACGCGCTTCTTCTTCCCGGACCTGTTCCCGCAGGCGGAAATCCAGACGACGGCGATCGCCAGCGTGACGGCGGAGGCCGCCTTCTCGGTCGGCTCGCGGCTGGCCAGCCTCAACGACGGGGTGGTCAACGCCGTCCTCGGCGCCCTGCTCGGCAGCAGCGTGTCGGTGCAGGCGATGGACTACCGGGGCCTTCTGGCCGCCGACATCGACCTGCTGCGCTTCCTGGATGCTCTCGCGACGCGCGCCAACATCAGCGCGGCGACCTATTCCGACGTGCTGGCGAGCTCGGTGACGGTCGGCCAGATGGCGAGCGCCATGGCGGCCGTCGACGGGCTCGACCGTGCGGCGAAGCTGTCGCTCGAGGCGCTGGCGCGCGGCGCGAAAGGCACGATCCGCGTGCCGCTCTCGCATCTCGTCGACCTCGGCTCCCTCGGCGAGGTGGCGCTCGGGCAGAACGCGCCGGGTCTCACCGCCACGGCCAGCGTGCTGGACGTGCTGACGGCCGCGGCGGCGATCGCCGACGGCACGCGACAGGTTTCGGTGAATCTCGGAGTCACGCTGCCGGGCCTGGCCGGCGCGCGCGCCGACATCGCCATCGGCGAGCCGCCGCAGGGCTACACATGGTTCATCGTCGGCGAGAAGGGCGACGTGGTGCGCACGGCGCAGACGCGGGTATTCCTGACGGTGGACGTGCTCGGCCCCGGCGGCACGCTCGGCTCCCTCATCCGCCGGCCCATCTCGGTCGTGGTGGCCTTCGCGGTGGCCAAGCTCGCCAGCGTGCGCTGCCCGCCCGGCCGCCCCGACAGCGTGGGGGGGGTCGTCGCCGCCCGGCCGGGCGTCGCCTCGCTGCGCATCGGCGAGCCGAGCGCGACCGCGCTTGCCGATTTCCGCTACGGACCCACCTTCAAGCCGGCCAAGCTGGTCAACCTGGCGCTGGTCTCGATCGAGGGCTCTGCCCATGTCGAGGTGGCGCAAATGGGTTGGCAGAACCTGACCTTCACCGCCGCCGACATAAGCGACCGCGCGGTGAAGTCCATCTCCACCCGCACGCTGACGCAATCGCTGACGGCGTCGCTGCTCCAGAACCTGTCGCTCGACGTGAAGGTGCTGGGGCTCGGACTCGGGGTCGGCGCGCTGACCTCGACGCTGTCGGGAACGCTCGGCGCCGTCACGCCCTCCGTGGACGCGCTGCTGGCGTCGGTGCTCGACGCGCTCGGCGTCAAGGTCGGCGAGGCCGACATCCGTGTGACCGGCGCGACCTGCGGCCGCGTCGTCCTGGTCCAATAGCTTAGTCCAGCCGGCAGAGAAGCGAGCCCAGCGGCGGCAGCGACAGCGCGTCGCCGGCGATGCGCGTGCGCGGGCTCTTCCACAGCGCCTCGCCGAACGCGCCCTCGCTCTCAGGTAACCGCCACGCGGCCGGCGCGGAGCCGAAATTGAACAGGCAGAGCAGTCTTTCGCCGTCCTGCTCGCGCACGAAGGCCAGAAGATCCGCGTCCGCGCCCGCCGCGCCCCCGTCGAGGAAGCGGATGGAGCCCGCCGTCAGCGCCCTGTGCCTGGCTCTGAGCTTCAGCACCGCGCGATAATGCGCCAGCACCGAGCGCTGGTCCGCCTCCTGGGTGTCGGCGGCGCGCGCCAGATGCGCCTCCGGCACCGGCAGCCACGGCTTGGCGACGGAAAAGCCGGCATGTAGCGAGCCACGCTCCCACACCATCGGCGTGCGGCAGCCGTCGCGCCCCTTGAAGCCCGGCCAGAAGCGGATGCCGTAGGGATCGCGCAGATCCTCGAAGGCGAGCTCCGCCTCCTGCAGGCCCAGTTCCTCGCCCTGGTAGATGCAGATGGAGCCGCGCAGGCAGGCGAGCAGGCTGATGGCGAAGCGCGCCACCGCGTCGCCGTCCTGCCCCGGCCTGGTCCAGCGCGAGACATGCCGCATCACGTCGTGATTGGACATGGCCCAGCAAATCCAGCCGTCCGGCGCGCCGCGCTCGAATTCCTCCACGCAGGCGCGCACGTGCGCCGCCGAAAAGCGCGGGCTGAGCAGGTCGAAGGTGTAGCACATGTGCAGCCGCCGCCCCTGCGTGTAGGCGGCAACCGTCTGCAACGAGCGCTGCTCGTCGCCCACCTCGCCCACCGCCACCGCGCCGAACTCGTCCAGCAGCGCGCGCAGGCGCTTCAGGAAATCGAGGTTCTCGGGCTGCGTCTTGTCGAACAGATGGTACTGGTAGAGATAAGGATTGTTCTCCGCGATGGTGCCGGCCGCCGCCTCGGCCATGGGCGGGTTGTCGCGCAGCCAGCGGTCGTGGAAATAGTAGTTGGCGGTATCGAGCCGGAAGCCGTCGACGCCGCGCTCCAGCCAGAAGCGCATGTCGGCCAGCACGGCGTCCTGCACCGCCGGGTTGTGGAAGTTCAGGTCCGGCTGGGCGGCGAGGAAATTGTGCAGATAATACTGCCGGCGCACGGAATCCCACTCCCAGGCCGGTCCGCCGAAAATGGACAGCCAGTTGTTCGGCGCACCGCCGTCCGGCTTCGGATCGGCCCAGACATACCAGTCCGCCCTGGCATTCGTCCGGTCCGCCCGGCTTTCGGCGAACCATTCATGCCGGTCCGAGGAATGCGAAATCACCTGATCGACGATCAGCTTCATGCCGTGGCGGTGGGTCTCCGCCACCAACGCGTCGAAATCCTCCATCGAGCCGAACATCGGGTCGACCGCGCGATAGTCGGAGACGTCGTAGCCCATGTCGGCCATGGGCGACTTGAAGAAGGGCGAAAGCCAGATCGCGTCGACGCCCAGCGAGGCGATGTGCGCCACGCGCCGCGTCACGCCGCGCAGGTCGCCGCTGCCGGTGCCGAACGTGTCCTGGAAGGAGCGCGGGTAGACCTGGTAGATGGCGCCGCCGCGCCACCATTCCGCCTCCGCCCTTGCGTCGTCTGCCACAAATCTTGCCTGTTCAGTCATTGGTTCGCCTTTCGACGGCGAAGGCGACCGTTCGCCCCGCCAGCAAGAAATGTCCCTCCCCGTCGCCTGCCCGGCCGGAAACGGCCTCCCACCTGAGGCCGTCACGCACCGGCAGCGAAAAAGTGGTCGCGCGCCGGTCGCCGTTGATCATGGAGGCGAACCGGCCGCCATCCGCGCCGGCCAGCACCATGGACAGGCGACGGCGCTGCCGCTCCTCCCACCGGCCGGCATCCATCGGCTCGCCGTTCTCCGCCAGCCATGCGACATCGGGCCAGTCCCCCGCCTCGCCATTCAGAAACGCCGTCTCCAGTAGCGCGGGCACGCCGCGCCGCATGGCCGACAGCGCGGCGACCACATCCTCCAGCGCGCGGTCGCGCTTCTCCCAGTCGAGCCAGGTGACGGCGTTGTCCTGCGCATAGGCGTTGTTGTTGCCGCGCTGGCTGCGGCCGAACTCGTCGCCCGCCGTCAGCATGATCGTTCCGCGCGAGGCGAACAGGGTGGCGAGCATGGCGCGCATGTCCCCGGCGCGCCGGTCGAGGACCTTGCCGTCGTCGCTTGGCCCCTCGACGCCGTTGTTCCACGAGAGATTCCCGTCGTGTCCGTCGCGATTGTCCTCGCCGTTGGCCTCGTTGTGCTTGCTCTCATAGGCGACGAGGTCGGCGAGCGTCATGCCGTCATGGGCGGCGACGAAATTCACGCTGCGCGTCCTTTCCCCGGCGAAGACGTCGGACGAGCCGGCGAGGCGCGTCGCCAGAGCGCCGACACAGCCGGCGTCACCGCGCCAGAACCGGCGAATGTCGTCGCGGCAGCGGTCGTTCCATTCCAGCCATCTGTCCCCGAACTTTCCGAGCTGGTAGCCGTCGGGCCCAACATCCCACGGCTCGGCGATCAGCACGCGCTCGGCCAGCAGCGGGTCGCTTTCGATGGCTTGCAGCATCTTCGCCCGCGCATCGAACCCGGTTCCGGTGCGGCCGAGCACGGTCGCGAGGTCGAAGCGGAAGCCGTCCACGCCGCAGGCGAGCGTGAAATGGCGCAACGCATCCAGCACCAGGTCCCGCACGAAGGGATGCCCGCAATCCAGCGTGTTTCCGGTGCCGGTGTCGTTGACCAGCCGGCCCTCGGCGTCGTGCCGGTAACAGGCGTTGGCATCCAGGCCGCGCAGCGACAGCGTCGGGCCCTGCTCGTCGCTCTCGCCGGTGTGGTTGAAGACGAGATCGAGGATGACGCCAATCCCGGCTTCGCGCAGCGCGGCCACGGTCTCGCGCAGTTCTGCGACGCCGCCGGGGGCCAGCGACGGGTCCAGCGCCATCAGCGCGACCGGATTGTAGCCCCACGCGTTGCTCAGCCCCAGCGGCTTCAGGTGACGCTCGTCGATCGCCGCCGTCACCGGCATTAGTTCCACCGCCGACACGCCGAGCTTTCGCAGATGCGCGATGACGGCCGGGTGCGCCAGCGCGCCGATGGTGCCGCGCCGTTCTTCCGGCACGTCCGGATGCAGCCGGGTGAAGGCGCGCACGTTCACTTCATAGATCAGTCCGCCGGGCTTGAAGAGGGGCGGCTTCGGCGCCGTCCAAACGGTGCGCGTCACCTTCGCCTTGGGAATGATCGACGCGATGTCCTGCTGCTGCCAGCGTTCCGCCGCCATCAGCGCGTTGTAGCGAAACGGATAGTCGAGTTCGACCGCGTAGGGGTCGACCAGCAGCTTCGCCGGGTCGAACCACAGGCCCCGCTTGGGCGCGTAGTCGCCGTCGGCGCGCAGGCCGTAAAGGGCTCCTTCCCGCAGACCCGGCACGAAGACTGAGAAGACGCCCTCGCCGTCTCGCTGCATCTCGATGCGCGTCTCGTCGTAGCCTTCGAACAGGCATAGCCACAGCCTCTCGGCCGCGCCCGACCGGACGGCGAAGCGCGCGCCGCCCGCCTCGATCCGCGCCCCGAAACGCGGCCTCGCCGCTTCGATATCCTGCATCAGGTGATGACGCTCGGCTTTTCGCGGCCGGTATGGGCGCGGATGCCCGCGATCTCTTCCGCCGCCGCGATCAGGTCGGCCAGCGCCTGCTGCGTCTCCAGATCGAGCTTGGCCGGGTCGGCCTCGTAGCGCTCAATATAGACGCGCACCGTCGCGCCCGACGTGCCCGTGCCCGACAGGCGCAAGACGACGCGCGAGCCAGCCTCGAACAGGATGCGGATGCCCTGTTTCCTGCTGACGGAGCCATCGACGGGATCGTGATAGGCGAAATCGTCGGCCGTCGCGATTTTCATGCCGCGCACCGAGGTGCCCGGCAGCGTGTCCAGCCTGGCGCGCAGTTCCGCCATCATGGCGTTCGCTCCTTCGCTCGCCACCTCCTCGTAGTCGTGGCGGGAGTAATAGTTGCGCCCGTAGGTCTTCCAATGCTTTTCCGCGATCGCCTTCGCGCTTTCCTTGCGCGCCGCCAGAATGTTCAGCCACAGGAGCACGGCCCACAGCCCGTCCTTCTCGCGCACATGGTCGGAGCCGGTGCCCGCGCTTTCCTCGCCGCAGATTGTCGCCATGCCGGCGTCGAGCAGATTGCCGAAGAACTTCCAGCCGGTCGGCGTCTCATACATGCCGATGCCGAGCTTTTCGGCGACCCGGTCGGCCGCGCCGCTGGTCGGCATGGAGCGGGCGATGCCTTTCAGGCCGGCTTTGTAGCCGGGCGCGAGATGCGCGTTCGCCGCCAGCATGGCCAAGGAATCCGAGGGCGTGATGAAGATGCCCCTGCCGATGATCAGGTTGCGGTCGCCGTCGCCGTCCGAGGCCGCGCCGAAATCGGGCGCATTCGAGCCCATCATCTCGTCGTAGAGCGCCTTGGCGTGGACGAGGTTCGGGTCGGGATGATGCCCGCCGAAATCCGGCAGCGGCACGCCGTTGACGACGGTGCCCTTCGCCGCGCCGAGCCGGTTTTCGAGGATTTCCCTGGCATAGGGGCCGGTCACCGCATGCATGGCGTCGAAGCGCATGCGGAAGCCGGAGGCGAACAGGTTTTTCAACGCCGGGAAGTCGAACAGCGCCTCCATCAGCGCGGCATAATCGGCCACCGGATCGATCACCTCGACCGTCATGCCGCCGGTCTCGACGCTGCCGACCCTGTCGATGTCCACCTCGCCGATGTCGGCGATCCTGTATTCGCGTATCGCCTTCGTACGCTCGAAGATCGCGTCGGTCAGTTTTTCCGGCGCGGGTCCGCCATTGCCGGCATTGTACTTGATGCCGAAATCCTCGTGCGGGCCGCCCGGATTGTGGCTGGCCGACAGGATGATGCCGCCGAAGGCCTTGTATTTGCGGATGACGTTGGAGGCCGCCGGGGTGGACAGGATGCCGCCCTGCCCCACCATCACCTTGCCGAAGCCGTTGGCCGCGGCCATCGCGATCGCTTTCTGGATCACCTCGCGGTTGTAGAAGCGGCCGTCGCCGCCGATCACCAGCGTCTGGCCGCGAAAGCCCTCCAGCGCGTCGAACACCGACTGGATGAAGTTCTCGGCATAGTTCTTCTGCTGGAAGACCGGCACCTTCTTGCGCAGGCCCGACGTGCCCGGCTTCTGTTCGGCATAGGGCGTCGTTTCGACCGTTCTGATCATGGTTTCCCCGACATCAGCGATTGATAGAGTTCGGCATATCGTTTCGCGCTCCTGTCCCAGGACACGTCGGCCTTCATGGCCTGGCGCTGCATGGCCGACCAGAGCGCCCGGTCGGAGAATGCGTCGACGGCGCGGCGGATTCCATAGAGGAACGCTCCGGCATCGTCGGGTTGGTGAACGAAACCTGTCGCGACGCCCGCTGACACCGCCGCCTCGTTGGCGTCGATCACCGTGTCGGCCAGACCGCCCGTGCGCGCCACGACCGGCAGGCAGCCATAGCGCAGACCGTAGAGCTGGGTCAGGCCGCAGGGCTCGAAGCGAGACGGGATCAGGATCGCGTCGCAGCCGCCCTGCATCAGGTGGGACAGGCCCTCGTCGTAGCCGACGACGACGCCGATGCGGTCGCGATGGCGCGCGGCGGCGGCCAGCAACGCGCCTTCCAGCGCCGCATCGCCGGAGCCGAGGATGGCCAGACGCGCGCCTATGCCGACGATCTCGTCGGCCGCGGCGGCCAGCATGTCCATGCCCTTCTGCCAGGTCAGCCGGCTGACGACGCACAGGATCGGCGAGGCATCGCGGTCGAGCGCGAAGCGCTCCTCCACCGCGCGACGGTTGCCGACGCGCCGGCCAAGCGCCTTCACGCCGAAGGTGGCGGCCAGATGCTGGTCCGTCGCCGGGTCCCAGACGTCCACGTCGATGCCGTTGACGATGCCGGCCAGATCGGCGGCTCGGCCGTTGAGCAGCCCGTCCAGTCCCATGCCGAATTCGGGCGTGCGGATTTCCTGCGCGTAGGTCGGGCTCACCGTGGTGATCGCCCAGGCGGCCTGTAGCCCCGCCTTCAGGTAGCCGACGCCGCCGTAATACTCGACGCCGTCCACGCTCATCGCCTCGGCGGGCAGGCCGAGCTCGCCGAAGATCGAGGCGGCGAACTGGCCCTGGAAGGCGAGGTTGTGGACGGTGACGACCGAGGGCGTCGCCGCCGCCTCGCCATAGCGCATATAGGCCGGCGTCATCGCCGCCTGCCAGTCATGGGCGTGGACGACGTCGGGCCGCCAGCCCGGCAGCGCGCCCGCCGCGATGTCGGCGGCCGCCCGCGACAGCGCGGCGAAGCGCCGCCAGTTGTCGGGCCAGTCGCCGACGCCGGCTTCGCCATAGGGGCCGCCGGGCCGCTCGAAAAGATGCGGCGCGTCGAGCACCAGGAGGTCGAGACCGCCGGCCTTCGCCGCCAGCACAGACGCCGGCCCGCCATGCAGCGAGGCATAGGCGTGCAGCGGCTTCTTCCTGCGGACCGACTTCATCACCGCCGGGTAGCCCGGAACCAGCGTGCGGGTGGTGACGCCGTGCCGGGCAAGGGCTGCCGGCAGCGCGCCGACGACATCGGCGAGACCGCCGGTCTTCACCAGCGGGTAAATTTCGGAGGCGACGGCCAGAAGCTGCATGCGGCGCGGCTACAGTTGCAACTTGTCGATCATCGGCTGCGTGACGAGGCAGATGCCCCTCTCCGACATGCGGAAGCGCTTTGCATCGAGGGCGCGGTCCTCGCCGATGACGAGGCCCTCGGGAATCCGCACGCCATGGTCGATGACCACGTTGGTCAGCCGCGCATTGCGGCCGACCGTGCAGTCCGGCAGCATCACGACATGGTCCAGCATCCCGTAGGAATGGATGCGCGCGCCGGTGAAGATCAGGCTGCGCCGCAGCGACGCGCCGGAGACGATGCAGTCGCCCGACACCAGTGACGACACCGCCATGCCGCGCCGCCCGTCCTCGTCATGCACGAACTTCGCCGGCGGCTTCAGCTCGGAATAGGTCCAGATCGGCCAGTCGCGGTCGTAGAGATCGAGCTCGGGCGTCACGTCGGTCAGGTCGATATTGGCCTCCCAATAGGCGTCGACCGTGCCCACGTCGCGCCAATAGGAGCCGGTCTCGCCGCGCGAGCGCACGCAGGAGGTGGTGAAGCGGTGCGCGACCGCCTTTCCGTGCTCGACGATGTGGGGGATGATGTCCTTGCCGAAGTCGCGGCTGGAATGGCTGTCGGCCGCGTCGCGGCGCAACTGGTCCATCAGGAACCTGGTCCTGAACACGTAGATGCCCATCGAAGCCAGCGCGAAATCGGGCTTGTCGGGCATGCCGGGCGGATCGGCGGGCTTCTCGACGAAGGCGATGATGTTGTCCTTCGCATCCACGTGCATAACGCCGAAGCCGGTCGCCTCCATGCGCGGCACCTCCAGGCAGCCGACCGTGACGTCCGCGCCGGAATCGACATGCTGGCGCAGCATCAGCTCGTAGTCCATCTTGTAGACGTGGTCGCCGGCCAGGATGACCATGTATTCCGGCCCGTAGGCCTCGATGATGTCGATGTTCTGGTAGACCGCGTCGGCGGTGCCCTCATACCATTGCGTCTCCGAGACGCGCTGGCTGGCCGGCAGGATGTCGAAGCTCTCGTTGCGCTCTGGCCGCAGGAAGTTCCAGCCGCGCTGGAGATGGCGGATGAGCGAATGCGCCTTGTACTGCGTCGCCACGGCGAGGCGGCGGATGCCGGAATTCAGCGCGTTGGACAATGCGAAATCGATGATGCGCGTCTTGCCGCCGAAATAGACGGCAGGCTTGGCGCGCCGGTCGGTCAGCTCCTTCAGGCGGCTGCCGCGCCCGCCGGCGAGCACATAGGCCATGGCGTCGCGCGCCAGCGGCTGGGTTCTCCTGTTGGCCTCCATCGTCATCCCTCCCAAACGGCCCTCTATCCGGCCGGTTCCAGCATGATCGTCGACAGCGGCGGCAGGACCATGGTGGCGAAACTGCCGCCCTCTCCCGAACGCGCCTCCACCCAGCCGCCGTTCCCCTCGCCGGACCCGCCGTAGCCGGCGGCGTCCGTGTTCATTATCTCACGCCAGCGGCCCGCCTTAGGCAAGGGGACACGGTAGTCGCGGCGCGGCACGGGCGTGAAATTGGTGATCACCGCCACCGGGTTCTCGCCCGGCGCGGCGCGCAGCCAGGCGAAGACGGAGTTGCGCGCATCGTCGACGATCAGCCAGGAGAATCCCTCCGGCTCGCAGTCGCGCCGGTGCAGCGCGGGGCGCGAGCGATAGAGCCCGTTGAGGTCGCGCACCAGCCGGCGAACGCCGTCATGGTGGGGATAGCCAAGCAGGCTCCAGTCCAGCGCCCTGGCCTCGCTCCACTCGGCGCGCTGCGCGAATTCCTGCCCCATGAACAGCAGCTTCTTGCCCGGATAGCCCCACATGAAGGCGTAATAGGCGCGCAGATTGGCGAATTTCTGCCAGTCGTCGCCAGCCATCTTGGTCAGCAGCGTGCCCTTGCCGTGGACGACCTCGTCATGGCTGAGCGGCAGCACGAAATTCTCGGAAAAGGCGTAGGTCAGGCCGAAGGTCAGGTCGTTGTGGTGGTGCCTGCGGTGGATCGGCTCGCGCGCCAGATACTCCAGCGTGTCGTGCATGAAGCCCATGTTCCACTTGAAGCCGAAGCCCAGCCCGCCCTCGTGGACGGGGTGCGAGACCTTCGGCCATGAGGTCGATTCCTCCGCGATGGTCATGACGCCCTTGTGATGGCCGTAGAGGGCGACGTTCATCTTCTGCAGGAAGCTGACCGCCTCGAGGTTCTCGCGCCCGCCATGCTCGTTGGGGATCCACTCGCCCTGCTTGCGGGAATAGTCGAGGTAGAGCATCGAGGCCACGGCATCGACGCGCAGGCCGTCGACATGGAATTTCTCCGCCCAGTAGAGCGCGTTGTTGACGAGGAAGGAGATCACCTCGCGGCGGCCGAAATTGTAGATCGCCGTATTCCAGTCGGGGTGAAAGCCCTTGCGCGGGTCGGCATGCTCGTAGAGCGCGGTGCCGTCGAACATGGCCAGCCCATGCGCGTCGACCGGGAAATGCGCCGGCACCCAGTCGAGGATCACGCCGAGGCCGGCGCGGTGCGCGCCGTCGACGAAACGGGCAAAACCCTCCGGCTCGCCGAAGCGCGCGCTCGGCGCATAGAGGCCGGTGGTCTGGTAGCCCCAGGACGGATCATAGGGGTGTTCGGAGATCGGCAGGAACTCGATGTGCGTGAAGCCCATGTCGACCACATAGGGGATCAGCCGGTCGGCCAGCTCGTCCCAGGACAGGAAGGAGCCGTCGTCGCGGCGCTGCCAGGAGCCGGCATGGACCTCGTAGATGGAGACCGGCTGGCGGCGCGGGTCGGCCTTGGCCCAGAAATCGCGATGCGCCGCGTCGCCCCAGTCGTGCGACAGGTATGCCGCCGTGACCGACGCCGTGGCCGGCCGGAACTCCGAGCGCTGCGCGTACGGATCGGCCTTCAGCGGCTGCATTTTGTTGCGCGGGCCGACGATCTCGAACTTGTAGGGGCGTCCGGGCCCGATGTCGGGCACGAAGATTTCCCACACGCCGATGTCCTTGCGGTTGCGCATGGCGTGGCGGCGGCCGTCCCAGTCGTTGAAGTCGCCGACAACGGAGACGCGCTTCGCGTTCGGCGCCCAGACGGCGAAGTGGAAGCCGCTGACGCCTTCATGCTCGAGCTGGTGCGCCCCGAACTTGTCGAAGAGCCTCAGATGCGAGCCTTCGGCGATGTAGTAGTCGTCCATCGGCCCGAGCACCGGCCCGAAGGAATAGGCGTCGGTGATCCACCATTCCCCGTCCCGGTTGCGGGCGCGGTAGCGCAACGGCTGGCGCTTGCGGATATTCAGCCTGCCCTCGAAGAAACCGGCATCATCGCTCCGGGCGAGAGCGCCCGCCTCTTTTCCCGCCAGGGTAAAGGCGTCGACCGTCTCGGCATGCGGGATGAAACAGCGCGCCACCAGCCCGCCGCCGGCCTCCTGCACGCCGAGCACCGAGAAGGGGTCGCCGTGGCGGCCGGAGACGATCGCGTCCACATCGCGCCTTGCCACCTGCCATCCCTTGACGTCGTGCGGCGGGGCGTCCCGCTGGGGGGCGGTGCGGGGCGTCTTCATTCGGCGGCCTCCCTCCCTGCGCGGCGCGCTGTCCCTGTCTCTCGTGTGTCGGCGCTCAGACCGGAACCTTCCAGATGTCCGCGCCGTATTCGCGGATGGTGCGGTCCGACGAGAACCAGCCCATGCGGGCAACGTTGTGGATCGCCCTGGCGTTCCATGACGGGCTGTCGGCCCACAGCGCGTCCACGTCGCGCTGCCTGGCGGCGTAGGCGTCGAAATCGGCGGCGACCATGAACCAGTCGCTCTGGTAGAGGCCGTCGATCAGGCCGCGGTAGCGGTCCGGCTCGCCGGGAGAGAACACGCCCGACGAGATCGACGCCAGCGCCTGCGACAGTTCCGGCGATTTCTCGATCACGGCGCGCGCATCGTAGCCCTCCGCGCGCCGTTTCGCGACCTGCTCGGCGGTGAGGCCGAAGATGAAGATGTTGTCGTCGCCGACGCACTCCCGCATCTCCACATTGGCGCCGTCCAGCGTGCCGATGGTCAGCGCGCCGTTCAGCCCGAACTTCATGTTGCCGGTGCCCGACGCCTCCATGCCGGCGGTCGATATCTGCTCCGACAGGTCGGCGGCGGGTATCATGATCTCGGCGGCGCTGACATTGTAGTTCGGCACGAACACCACCTTCAGCAGGCCGCGCACGGCGGGGTCGCGGTTGACCACCTTCGCCACGTCGTTGATCAGCTTTATGATCAGCTTGGCGTTGTGGTAGCTGGGCGCCGCCTTGCCGCCGAAGAATTTCACGCGCGGCATCCAGTCCCGCTCGGGATGCGAGCGAATCTGGTCGTACAGCGCCACGGCCTCGATGATGTTCAGAAGCTGGCGCTTGTATTCGTGGATGCGCTTGATCTGGATGTCGAACAGCGCCGAGGGGTCCAGCCGGATGCCAAGCCGGACGGCCACGAAGCTGGCCAGCCGCTCCTTGTTGGCGCGCTTCACGGCGGCGAACCTCTCGCGGAACGCCGCGTCGTCGGCCAGCCGGTCGAGGTCGCGCATCTTGTTGATGTCGTCCAGGAACCCGTCGCCGATGGCCTCGCGCGCCAGCCCCGTCAGGCCGGGATTGCACTGGATCAGCCAGCGGCGCGGCGTGATGCCGTTGGTCTTGTTGTTGATGCGGTCGGGATAGAGCCTGTGCAGGTCGGCGAACACCGTCTGCTTCATCAGTTCGGTGTGCAGCGCCGAGACGCCGTTGATGGAATGCGAGCCGGCGAAGGCCAGGTTGCCCATGCGCACGCGGCGCTCGCCGCCCTCCGCGATCAGCGAGATGCGGCCGATCTGCTCTTCGGTGAATTTCTTGCGGGCCCGCGCTTCCAGCAGAACCTGCGCGTTGATGGCGTAGACGATCTGCATGTGGCGCGGCAGCAGGCGCTCGAACAGCGGCACCGGCCAGCTTTCCAGCGCCTCGGGCAGCAGCGTGTGGTTGGTGTAGGCGAGCGTCTGGCGCGTGATGTCCCAGGCGAGGTCGAAATCGATGCCGTGCACGTCCATCAGAAGCCGCATCAGCTCGGCCACGGCGATGGCCGGATGCGTGTCGTTCATGTGGATGGCGGCCTTCTCGGGCAGGGAGGCGAGCTCGCCATACTGGCTGAAATGCCGCTGCAGGATGTCCTGCAGCGAGGCCGTGGTGAAGAAATACTCCTGCCGCAGCCGCAGCTCTTGCCCGGCCGGCGTCGAATCGGCCGGATAGAGCACGCGCGCCAGCGCCTCGGCCTTATTGCTTTCCTGAAGCGCGCCGATGTGGTCGCCGGCGTTGAACTTGTCGAGCAGGATGGGGTCTAGCGACATCGCCGACCACAGCCGCAGCGTGTTGACCCGGCGGCCGCGCCAGCCGACCACGGGCGTGTCGTAGGCGACCGCCAGCAGGCGTTCGGTCGGCTTCCAGACGTGCCGCTCCAGGCGGCCGGCATCGTCCGTGTCGGATTCGACATGGCCGCCGAACCCCACCTCGAAGGCCCGCTCGCGGCGCTCGAACTCCCACGGATTGCCGTGGTCCAGCCAGGTTTCCGGCAGCTCGACCTGCCAGCCGTCGGAAATTTCCTGGCGGAACATGCCGTTGGCATAGCGGATGCCGTAGCCGTGCGCCGGGATGTCGACGGTGGCCATGCTCTCCATGAAGCAGGCGGCGAGACGCCCCAGGCCGCCATTGCCGAGCGCGGCGTCCGGCTCCAGCGCGGCGATCGCGTCGATGTCGACGCCCAGCGAGGCCAGCGCGTCGCGCATCGCCTCCAGCATGCCGAGGTTGGAGAAGGCGTCGCGCATGAGGCGGCCGATCAGGAATTCCAGCGAGAGGTAGTAGACCCGCTTCTCCTTGCGCTCGTAGGCTTCCTTTGTGGAGGCGATCCAGTGGTCGATGATGCTGTCGCGCACGACCTTGATGGCCGCCGTCAGCCAGTCGTACTGCGTGGCGACCGTGGCGTCCTTGCCGACGCGGTACTTCAAGACCTTGGTGATCTCGGTGGCCAGCACGGCAGGATCGGCCCGTTCGAGCGCGGGAGGAAGGGTGGAGGTCATCGCCGGCGTCATCTCGCTTTTCGTGGTCGTCCAGAACAATCGACAGACGAGCCGGTCTCCCCTCCGGCTCTTCCTCCCGCGGCAATGCTAAGCGGCTCCAGATTTTTTTTCAATCGGTTCAAGTGGACGCAAATCTTCCTCGGCCGCGAATATTGCAAGTTGGACGAGCCGCCTTTATCCCTCGCACATGCGTCGAGCTTTCGGATTGAAGCGATGATCCTGTGCTGCGGGGAAGCCCTGATCGACATGCTGCCGCGCCGCTCCGAGGCGGGCGAGACGGCGTTCGCGCCCTATGCGGGGGGCGCGGTGTTCAACTCGGCCATCGCGCTGGGGCGGCTCGGCGTCCCGGTGGAGTTCTTCAGCGGCCTTTCCTCCGATTTTCTCGGCGAAATCCTCCAGACCACGCTGAGGCAGAGCGGAACCGGCATCCGCTACGCCCATATCTCCGACCGGCCGACGACGCTGGCCTTCGTCCGCCTCGTCGAAGGCCAGGCGAGCTACCTCTTCTACGACGAAGGCACCGCCGGCCGCATGCTGTCCGAGGCCGACCTGCCGGTGCTCGGCGACGATGTCGAGGCGCTGCTGTTCGGCGCGATCAGCCTGATCCCGGAGCCCTGCGGCTCGGCCTACGAGGCGTTGATGCGCCGCGAGCACGGGCACAGGCTGGTGATGCTCGATCCCAACATCAGGCCGCTGTTCATCAAGGATCGCGACAGCCATCTGGCGCGCATGCACCGCATGGTGGCGATGTCGGACATCGTCAAGCTGTCCGACGAGGATCTCGCCTGGTTCGGCGAGCCGATCGCGGAGAACCTGATCGCACGCTGGCTGTCCGCCGGGCCGAAGATGGTCCTGATGACCAAGGGCGCGAAGGGCGCGGTGGCCTACACCGCCGCCGGCAAGGTCGAGGTCGCGTCCCGGCCCGTCGCCGTGGTCGACACGGTCGGCGCGGGCGACACGTTCAACGCCGGCTTCCTGGCCTCGCTCAACGACCAGCGGCTCATCTCCAAATCCGCCGTCGCCGGCCTGACGGAGACCCAGATCCGCGCGGCGCTCGAACTCGGCGTCGCGGCCGCCGCCGTCACCGTTTCGCGGGCCGGAGCCAACCCGCCCTGGCGCAACGAGCTCGGCTGAGCGATCAAATTCTGTTTCCGGTTCGAAACGGCGCGCCCGCCGCGAATGCGCGCTGCCGGAAATTTGCTTTTTCTTCAACGGGATAGACGCCGCCTTTATGCACCGGCGGTAAACCGCCTGCCAAAACCGGCCCAACCTGTCGCAGCCGGGCTGCTTTGTCGCCGCCGCGCCCTCTGCTATCAGCATGAAAAGGCAAGGCATTTCGGAGCTTCCATGCAGTTCATCGATCTCGGCGCGCAGCGCGAGCGCATCCGCGACAGGCTCAAGGCCGCGATCGACCGCGTCGTGGACGAAGGCCGCTACATTCTCGGGCCGGAGGTCGCGGCGTTGGAAAGGCAACTCGCCGCCTATGTCGGCGTCGAGCATTGCGTGGCTTGCGCCAACGGCACCGACGCGCTGCTCCTGCCGCTCTACGCGTCCGGCATCGGACCCGGCGACGCGGTGTTCGTGCCGAGCTTCACCTTCGCGGCGACGGCGGAGGTGGTGGCGCTGGCCAAGGCCGAGCCGGTGTTCGTCGATGTCGACCCCGCGACCTATAACATCGACGTTGCCAGCCTGGAGGCGGCGATCGCCATGGTCAAGGAAGAGGGGCGCCTCACGCCCCGCGCGATCATCCCGGTCGACCTGTTCGGGCAGGCCGCCGACTACGACGCCATCGAAAGGATCGCCGCGCGGGAGCAGCTTCTGGTCGTCGAGGACGCAGCGCAGGCGATCGGCGGCACGCGCGGCGGCAGGAAGTGCGGCGCCTTCGGCACCGTCGGCGCGACCAGCTTCTACCCGGCCAAGCCGCTCGGTTGCTACGGCGACGGCGGCGCAATGTTCACCAATGACGGCGCGCTGGCCGAGACGCTGCGCTCCTTCGCCTTCCACGGCAAGGGCGAGACGCAGTACGACAACATCCGTATCGGCGTGAACTCGCGCCTCGACACGATCCAGGCCGCGATCCTGATCGAGAAGCTCGCCATCCTCGAGGACGAGATGGAAGCCCGGCAGGTGGTGGCCCGCCGCTACGCGGAAGGGCTGGAGGGCGTCGTCAAGACCGCTGCCGTGCCGCAGGGCAGCCGTTCCGCCTGGGCGCAATACGCCATCGAGACGCCGCACCGCGACGCGCTGAAGGCGCATCTGCAGGCGCAGGGAATCCCCTCGGTGATCTACTACGTCAAGCCGCTGCACTGCCAGGTGGCCTACAGCCGCTTCCCGGTCGCACCCGGCGGCTTGCCGGTGTCGGAAGGCCTTCCGAAGCGGATCCTGTGCCTGCCGATGCACCCCTATCTGTCGCAGGCCGACCAGGATCGCATCGTCGGCGCCATCCGCGACTTCGCCGGCAGGGAAAAGCAGGAAGCCGCGGAATAACGCCTCCGCTCGTCATTCCGGGGCCGCGTAGCGGAACCCGGAATCCAGCGCGTCGACGTTTGAGCAGAAGGCAGCGTCTGGCGGGTGATCCATCGAACGCAGGTCGGCGATCCGGATTCCGGGTTCCGCTGCGCGGCCCCGGAACGACGAACCCTTCGACACCGGTGTCCTACACCATCCTTGCCCTCGCGATGAAGGACGGGTTGACGAAGGGCGTGCCCTGCCCGCGCTTGCCGTAGGTGAGCGGCCGGCCTTCCAGCGTGGTGGTCAGGCCGCCGGCGGCGCGCAGAACCGCGTCGCCCGCCGCCGTGTCCCACTCCATGGTCCGGCCGAAGCGGGGGTAGATGTCCGCCTCGCCGGCCGCCAGCAGGCAGAATTTCAGCGACGAGCCGACCGAGACGATCTCGGCCGCCGCCAGCCCGCGGATGAACTCGTCGGTTTCCGGCGTGCGGTGCGACCGGCTGGCGACGACTGCCAGCGGCATCACCGGCTCGCGGCCGACGATGCGCCGGCGCGCGGCGGGAGCGCCCGTCTCGTCCACCTCGACGGCCTCGGCCCGCCCGGGCCGCCCGGCATACAGCCTGCCGCTGCACGGCGCATAGACGACGCCGACCGCAGGCGCGCCATCGCGCACGAAGGCGATGTTGACGGTGAAGTCGGCGCGGCGGCTGACGAACTCCTTCGTCCCGTCCAGCGGGTCGACCAGGAAAAAGGCGGAGTCCAGCCGGACCGGCATGATGCCGGCCGCGCTTTCCTCCTCCGCCACGCAGGGGATGGCGGGAAACGCCTCGCGCAGCCCCTCCAGGATCAGAGCTTCCGCCGCGCGGTCGGCCTCCGTCACCGGCGACTGGTCGTCCTTGTGCTCCACCGCGCAGCCGCGACGGAAGATGTCCATGATGACGCGGCCGGCATCCAGCGCAAGCCGCTCGAAAACGGCCTGCATGGCGGAATCCTCAGATTCCGCCCCCTTCGTCATACTGCTGGTCCGCACTGTCGCGCTCGCTGAGCCAAGTCTCGATGGTCTCTACCATTTCTTCCGGCGTCCTGCCGAGAGTGCGCAGATGGATTTCGGCATTTTCCGGCGCTTCATAGGGCGAATCGATGCCGGTGAAGTTCGCGATCTCGCCACGCTGCGCGCGGGCGTAGAGACCTTTCGGGTCGCGGCGGGCGCATTCCTCGAACGGGGTGTCCACGAACACCTCGGCGAACTCGCCTTCCACCATCATCTCGCGCGCCATGCGCCGCTCGGCCAGGAAGGGCGAGATGAACGAGACGATGACGATCAGGCCGGCATCGGCCATCAGCCTGGCCACCTCGGCCACGCGGCGGATGTTCTCGACCCGGTCGGCGTCGGTGAAGCCGAGATCGCGGTTCAGCCCGTGGCGGACATTGTCGCCGTCGAGGGTGTAGGTGTGGCGGCCGGACGCATGCAGCTTCTTCTCCAAAAGGTTGGCGATGGTGGATTTGCCCGACCCCGACAGGCCGGTGAACCACAGCACGGACGCCTTCTGCTGCTTGATCAGCGCGCGCTCCTTGCGGCCGACGTCCAGCGACTGCCAGTGGATGTTCTCGGCGCGGCGCAGCGCGTGCTGGATCATGCCCGCCCCCACCGTGGCGTTGGTGAGCCGGTCGATGAGGATGAAGGAGCCGGTGGCGCGGTTTTCCGAAAAGGAATCGAAGGCCAGCGGCGACTGGGTCGAGACGCCGCACACCGCGACCTCGTTCATCTCCAGCGATTTCGCCGGTTCGTGGGCGAAGCTGTCGATGTCGAGCCGGTATTTGAGGTCGGTGACGGTGGCGCCGGCCTGATCGGTCTCCGTCCGCAATATATAGCTCCGACCGGGCAGCAGGGCCTGCTCGCCGAACCAGACGATGTTGGCCACGAACTGGTCGGCCACCTGCGGCCGCGTGGCGGGCGCGACGAGGATGTTGCCGCGCGACACCTCGACCTCGTCCTCCAGCACCAGCGTCACGGCCTGCCCGGCCGTCGCGGCCGGCAGATCGCCGCCCTGCGTCACGATGCGCCTGACGCGCGTCGACCGGCCCGACTTGGCGATGGTCACCTCGTCGCCGACGGCGACGGACCCGGTCGCCACCGTGCCGGCGAAGCCGCGAAAGTCGAGGTTCGGGCGGTTGACGTACTGCACCGGAAAGCGGAACGGCGCCTGTGCGGCCGCGTCGTCCACCGCCACCGTCTCCAGATGCTCGATCAGCGACGGCCCGGCATACCACGGCAGGCGCTCCGAGCGGGCCGTGACGTTGTCGCCGAAGCGCGCCGACATCGGGATCGGCGTCACGGCGGCGAAGCCGAGCTGCGCGGCGAAGGCGGCATAGTCCGCGACGATGCGGTCGAACACGGCCTGGTCGAAGCCGACGAGGTCGATCTTGTTGACCGCCAGCACGACCTGGCGGATGCCGAGCAGCGAGGCGATGATCGAATGGCGGCGCGTCTGCGGCAGCACGCCCTGGCGCGCGTCGACCAGCACGATGGCGAGGTCGGCCGTGGACGCGCCGGTCGCCATGTTGCGCGTGTACTGCACGTGGCCCGGCGTGTCGGCGACGATGAACTTGCGCCTGGCCGTCGAGAAGAAGCGGTAGGCGACGTCGATGGTGATGCCCTGCTCGCGCTCCGCCTCCAGCCCGTCCACCAGCAGGGCGAAGTCGATCTCGTCGCCGGTGGTACCGTGCTTCCTCGAATCGCGCTCCAGCGCGGCGAGCTGGTCCTCGTAGATCTGGCGCGTGTCGGCCAGCAGGCGGCCGATCAGCGTCGACTTGCCGTCGTCCACCGAACCGCAGGTCAGGAAGCGCAGCAGCGACTTCCTTTCCTGGCTGGCGAGATAGTCGCGCACGGTTTCCTGCGCCGACCGCGCCTCAACTTGGACATGGCGCATCAGAAATAGCCCTCGCGCTTCTTCTTCTCCATCGAGCCAGCCTCGTCGCGGTCGATGAGGCGGCCCTGGCGCTCCGACGTGCTGGCCGTCAGCATCTCGCCGACGATCGCCTCCAGCGTGTCGGCGTCGGAATCGATGGCCCCGGTCAGCGGATAGCAACCCAGCGTGCGGAAACGCACGAGCCGGTTCTCGACGACCTCGCCCGGCCGGATCGCCATGCGGTCGTCGTCGCGCATGATCAGCATCCCGTCGCGCTCGACCACCGGGCGCTTCGCGGCGAAATAGAGCGGGACGATCGGGATGTTCTCGCGCAGGATGTATTGCCAGATGTCGAGCTCGGTCCAGTTGGACAGCGGGAAGACGCGGATCGATTCGCCGGGCGCGACGCGCGTGTTGTAGATCCTCCACATTTCCGGGCGCTGGTTCTTGGGGTCCCAGCCGTGCTGCGCGTTGCGGAAGGAAAAGATGCGCTCCTTGGCGCGCGACTTCTCCTCGTCGCGGCGCGCGCCGCCGAAGGCCGCGTCGAACTTGTAGTGGTCCATCGCCTGGCGCAGCGCCACCGTCTTCATGACGTGGGTGTGCGTGTTGGAGCCGTGGTCGAAGGGATTGATGCCCTCGCGCATGCCGTCCTGATTGATGTGGACCAGGAGCTCGAAGCCGAGTTCGCGCGCCATGCGGTCGCGGAACGCGATCATCTCCCGGAACTTCCATGTCGTGTCGACATGCAGGAAGGGGAATGGCGGCTTGGCCGGATAAAAGGCCTTCATCGCCAGATGCATCAGCACCGACGAATCCTTGCCGACCGAATAGAGCATGACCGGACGCGCGAAGGTCGCGGCGACCTCGCGAAAGATATGGATCGACTCGGCTTCGAGCCTGTCGAGATGGGTAAGCTTGGCGAGCATGAACGGGCTTCCGGCGATGCGTGCCCGGAAAGCGGAGGAGACCGGGCGAGATGCGCCGTTGTCCTGCTATCGGCCCTTTTCCTCAAGGCGTACCCGACCAATTCCGGCGGCGGGAACGGGTCGGATTTGCGCCTAAGCAGGCGCGGGAGAAATGGTTTTCTCCATTGCCCCGCATCCGTCCGGTGAGGAGCGGTGCGGGCAAAAGAAAAGGCCGGCGCAAGGACGCGCCGGCCTTCGAAGATCTTGCGGCGGTGTCAGCCGCGCTTCGGCAGCAGCGCCCAGACGGCCGGCACCACGGTCGCGGCCAGCGCCACCTTAACCAGGTCCGGAACGATGAACGGCACGACGCCGAATTGCCAGCCGTTCTCGACGCCGATCAGCACGGAGAGCCAGGCGAAGCCCATCGCCAGCATGACGATCTCGGCCGCCAGCATGGCGGCGAACAGTTTTGCGATGTTGCGGTCCCAGCCGCGATCGGCGGCCCAGCCGACGATGGCCGCCATGGCGACGAAGCCGGCGAGATAGCCGCCGGTGGTGCCCAGCATGTAGAAGAAGCCGATGCCCTTCTCGGGCGTGCCCTGGAACACGGGCAGGCCGGCAGCGCCCTCGGCCATGTAGAGCAGCAGGGTGGCGAGGCCGAGGCGGAAGCCGAAGGACGCGGCGATGGCAAGCACCGCCAGCGTCTGAAGCGACATGTCGACCGGGCCGAACACGACCTTCGTCTTGGCCGAAACGGTGAGCAGCAGCGTGCCCAGAACGGCGAGCGTCACCTGCGTCGCCAGACGCGCCGCGCCTTTTTCAGGGATCGCCAGATCGACCAGCGGACGGACGACGGTTGCGGTAGCCATATCTTTCCCTCTCCTTGGGGACGGCGAAGCCGCCGTCGACGGTTTCCGTATATTGGCTTCCGTGATAAGCGGCAACCGCGTTGAGGGTCGCCCTTTCGGAATTTGCCATGAGTCTGGAATTCGACATGAGCTTCGAGGATTCGCACGGGCAACCGGTCGAGATCGCGCCCGGCCTGATGCGGCTGACGGCCAACAATCCGAGCCCGTTCACCTTTCGCGGCACGAACAGCTACGTCGTCGGCACCGATACGCTGGCGGTGATCGATCCCGGCCCGGCCGGCGACGAGCGCCATCTGGACGCGCTGATGGCGGCGATCGCCGGGCGGCCCGTCAGCCACATCGTCATCACCCATTCGCACGCCGACCACTCGCCGCTCGCCGCCCCGCTCAAGGCGGCGACCGGCGCCGAGATCTGGGCGGAAGGTCCCAACCGCACGGCCCGCCCCCTCACCGGCGACGGCGAGGCCCAGCTCGACGCGGGCGGCGACGCGGGCTTCGCGCCGGACCGGACGGTCGGCGACGGCGAGGCGATCGAAGGCGACGGCTGGCGGCTCGAAACCGTGCTGACACCGGGCCATGCCGCCAACCATGCCTGCTTCGCGCTTTCGGGAACGGGATATCTGTTTTCCGGCGACCACGTCATGGGCTGGTCGACCACCGTCGTCTCCCCGCCGGGCGGCTCGATGGCGGACTACATGGCGTCGCTGGACCGGCTGATCGCGCGCGACGACCGCATCCTGCTGCCCGGCCACGGCAACCCGGTGACCAACCCGCAGGCCTTCATACGCGGCCTGCGCACGCACCGCAGGATGCGCGAAATGGCCATCCTCGACCGCATCCGCAAGGGCGACCGCCGCATCGCCGAGATGGTGGCGGCGATCTATCGCGACATCGATCCGCGCCTGCGCCGCGGCGCCGCCTTCTCGGTCCTCGCTCATCTGGAAATGCTGGTGGCGGACGGGCGCGTGCAGGCGCAGGGCCGGCCCTCGCTGGACAGCGTCTACGAGCCGGCCTGAGCCGGGCTACTGGGTCGGCGGGCCTTCAGGCGCTACGCCGGCGCCTTCCCCGTCCGCCGGTTCGGCCGGCACCTGGCCCGCCATCGCCGCGACCGCGGCGTCCAGCTCCTCCAGGAAGGACGCGATGCGCGCCGCGTTGTCGCCGAGATCGTGCGGCCCGAAGCGCGAGGCCGAGCGCATGTCGACATAGGTCGTCGCGCCCTCGTCCGTGAGGCGCAGCGACACGTCGACGGGAAGGGCCAGGAAGGTGGTGCGCGCGACCGCCTCGATGGTCGCCTCGCCGGGCTGGATGGCGGCGGACGCCGGGCGCACCACGCGCCAGGCGCGCCCCTCCAGAACCTTTTCCGCCGCCTGGACGGTCAGCGAGAATGGCATCTCGTACCGCCGGCCGGTGACGAGAGGGTAGCGCCCCGCCAGCATTTCCTTCCGGCCGGGGGTGAACGGTCCGATCGGGTTCATCTGCGGCGTCCGCGCGCCCGCCGCGACCATGAGTTGCGGAGGATCGTCCATGTCGGTCGAGATGTCGGTCGCCTGCGGATAGATGACGAAATGGTAGGCCGAGACGGCGTAGGGGATGAGCACCAGCGAGGCGACCAGCACGCCGGCGACGATGTTGGCGCCGCCATGGTCGCCATGGCGCCAGAGCCGCACGAAGGCGAAGAGCGCCAGCAGCAGCGCGAGCACCGCCAGCCCGCCCGCCAGTGCCAGCACGTAGAGGAAAGGCAGCGTCTCCATCATTTCGAAGCGATGGCCCAGCACGGCGGTGGCGAACAGGACGAGCGAGAAGGAGGCGAGCCGGCGAGACCAGCTCGCGGATTTGAGGATCCGCCTGACCAGATATCCCGTCATCGCCCCACCGACCAACAAGCCCGCGCGACCTTAGAGCCTTTCGCCGCGGATGGAAACGAAAAGCCCCGCCTGTGGAAAGAGCGCGCGGGCGAACGGCCGCCACATTGCCGCCAAGCTCTGCCGGAAAGGTTAACGGCGGCGGGGTGCTCTCAACGATCAGAGGTCACCCATGGACGTTTCCGAAACCCTCGCCTGCGACGACCGCGAAGACGCCGAGACGAAGACGGGCACGGAAGCAAAAGCGCGAAAACCCGTCAGCGACGGCGATTTCGACGGGATCGTTCGCGGCGCGCTGGAGGCGGTGGGCGGCGTCCTGCTTTTCAAGATGCGCGTCGGAGAGGTCGAAGCCGGCCAGCACGTGGCGGCCGCCTCCGTCGGCGCCGGCTCCACGCGCCAGTTCCTGCTGCTCTCCCTGCCGGCCTCCGGCGGGCGGCTCAAGGTCGAGCCGACCACGCACAGCCAGAGCCCGCTGGCGCGGCTGGCCGAATCCTATGCCGGCCTGATGGACGTGTTCAAGGCGGCGGCCTGACGGCTCAGGCCTTCGCCGCCGCCCGGATCGCCGACTGGGCCGCGGCCAGCCGCGCGATCGGCACGCGGAAGGGCGAGCAGGACACGTAGTCGAGGCCTACCTCCTCGCAGAAGCCAATCGAGGCGGGGTCGCCGCCATGCTCGCCGCAGATGCCGAGCTTGATGTCCGGCCGCACGCTCCTGCCCTTCTCGGCCGCCAGCTTCACCAGCTCGCCGACGCCGTCGCGGTCGAGGCTGACGAACGGGTCCTGCTCGATGATCCCCTTCTGGCGATAGGTTTCGAGAAAGCTCGACGCGTCGTCGCGCGAGATGCCGAAGGTGGTCTGCGTCAGGTCGTTGGTGCCGAAGGAGAAGAACTCCGCGCTCTCGGCGATGACGTTGGCGCGGATAGCCGCGCGCGGCAGCTCGATCATGGTTCCGGTGAGGTAGTCGATGGCGACGCCGGTCTCCTTCGCCACCTCGGCCGCCACGGCGTCGATGCGCGCCTTGACGAAGTCCAGCTCCTTCTTCAGGCCGACCAGCGGCACCATCACCTCCGGAACCACCGGGCTGCCGGTGCGCTTTCCAGCTTCCACCGCCGCCTCGAAGATGGCGCGCGCCTGCATCTCGGCGATCTCCGGGTAGGAGATCGCCAGGCGGCAGCCGCGATGGCCGAGCATGGGGTTGAACTCGTGCAGGGCTTCGGTGCGCTGCCGCAGCCTGTCCGGGTCGATGTTCATCGCGCCCGCCACCTCGGCAATCTCGGCCTCGGTCTTGGGCAGGAACTCGTGCAGCGGCGGGTCGAGCAGGCGGATCGTCACCGGCAGGCCGGCCATGATCTCGAACAGGTCGAGGAAATCGGCGCGCTGCATGGGCAGGAGCTTCGCAAGTGCCGCGCGCCGGCCCTTCTCCGTGTCGGCCAGGATCATCTCGCGCATGGCGACGATGCGCGCGCCCTCGAAGAACATGTGCTCGGTGCGGCACAGCCCGATGCCCTCCGCGCCGAAGGAGCGCGCCATGCGCGCGTCCGCCGGCGTCTCGGCATTGGTGCGCACCTTCATGCGGCGCGCCGCGTCGGCCCACTCCATGATAGCGGCGAAATCGCCGGACAGTTCCGGCTGGAGCATGGCCACCGCGCCCGATAGCACCTGGCCGTTGGAGCCGTCGATGGTGAGGATTTCGCCGCGCGCGAAGGAGCGCCCCTGCACGGTCAGCGTGCCGGCCTTGTAGTCCACCCGGATGCTCCCCGCGCCCGACACGCAGGGCTTGCCCATGCCGCGCGCCACCACGGCGGCGTGGCTGGTCATGCCGCCGCGCGTGGTCAGGATGCCCTCGGCGGCGTGCATGCCGTGGATGTCCTCGGGGCTCGTCTCGATGCGCACCAGGATGACCTTGCGGCCCTGCTTGGCCAGCGTCTCGGCCTCGTCGGAGGAGAACACCACCTCGCCGGTCGCGGCGCCCGGCGAGGCGGGCAGGCCGATGGCGATGACGTCGCGCTCGGCCTTCGGGTCGATGGTCGGATGCAGGAGCTGGTCGAGCGAGCCCGGCTCGATGCGCTGCACCGCCTCCTCCCTGGTGATCAGCCCCTCGGCCGCCATCTCGACGGCGACCCGCAGCGCCGCCTTGGCGGTGCGCTTGCCGGAGCGCGTCTGGAGCATCCACAGCTTGCCGCGCTCGATGGTGAATTCGAGGTCCTGCATGTCGCGGTAGTGCTTTTCCAGCCGGCCGGCGACGTCGACGAAGGCGGCGAAGGCGTCCGGCATCACCTTTTCAAGCGACGGCTTGTCTGAGCCGGCCTCGATGCGGGCGGCCTCGGTGATGTTCTGCGGCGTGCGGATGCCGGCCACCACGTCCTCGCCCTGCGCGTTGACGAGGAACTCGCCATAGAGCTTGCGCTCGCCGGTGGACGGGTTGCGCGTGAAGGCGACGCCGGTGGCGGAGGTGTTGCCCATGTTGCCGAACACCATGGCCTGCACGTTGACCGCCGTTCCCCAGTTTTCCGGGATGTCGTGCAGCCTGCGATAGGTGATGGCGCGATGGTTCATCCAGCTCGAGAAGACCGCGCCGATCGCGCCCCAGAGCTGCTCCTGCGGGTCCTGCGGGAAGGGTTTTCCCAGCTCCTCCTCGACCTTGGCCTTGTACAGCGCGATGACCGCCTGCCATTCGGCGGCCGACAGATCGGTGTCGGCCTCGTGGCCGAGCCGCGCCTTCTCTTCCTCCAGTATCTCCTCGAACACGTCGTGGTCGAGATCGAGCACGACGTTGGAATACATCTGGATGAAGCGGCGATAGCTGTCATAGGCGAAGCGCGGATCGCCCGAATCCGAGGCCAGCGCCTCGACGGTGCGGTCGTTGAGGCCGAGGTTGAGGACCGTGTCCATCATGCCGGGCATCGAGGCCCGCGCGCCGGAGCGCACCGAGACCAGCAGCAGCCTTGCCGGATCGCCGAAGGCGCGGCCGGTGATGCGCCCGACCTGGCCGAGCGCGGCCTCGACCTCGGCGCGCAGCGTTTCAGGATAGGCGCGGCCATTGGCGTAGTAGTGGTTGCAGGCCTGGGTGGTGATGGTGAAGCCGGGTGGAACGGGCAGGCCGAGGCGACACATCTCGGCCAGGTTCGCCCCCTTGCCGCCGAGAAGGTCGCGGTCGCCCGCCCTGCCCTCAGCCGCGCCGTCGCCGAAGGTGTAGACCCACTTCGTCATCGTCTCTCCTCGAAAGCCAGCCCGCCGACCCATGAGACGCCGCGACGGCGCCGCATATGGGCGGACCGATAGGATGGCGGCGGCAGAAAGGCAAGAAAGCTCCGCGAGACGCGCGCAATACAATCGATTAGCCGGGCGGAGCCCGATTCATGTGACGCGCGCGATCTGCCGCCTCTTGAAAGGCGAGCTCGCCCGGTATAGAACAAAAAAAGAACAAAAGAGGTGAAAGATGCGCCGCACGGGAAAGCTCGACTATCTCGAACTGGCCGCCACGGGCGGCACACTGGACAGCGTCAAGGCCTTTTACAGCGCGGCTTTTTCATGGTCGTTCACGGATTACGGCCCGACCTATTCGGCCTTTGACGAAGGCATCGAGGGCGGCTTCCAGTCCGACGCGAAGGAGGCGTCGGGCCGGCCGCTGCCGGTGCTCTATTCGGAGCATCTGGAGAAGACGCTCGCGGCGGTCGAGAATGCCGGCGGCGCGATCGTCAGGCCGATCTTCGAGTTTCCCGGCGGCAGGCGCTTCCATTTCCGCGATCCGGCCGGCAACGAGCTTGCGGTCTGGGGGCCGTGAGGGGGCAATTTTCCGACGCGCGCCCGGCCGGACCGATTGTGCTTTGCCGCCGCCCTGCCTATAAGGCGCGGCTGAAAGCTCGATGCGCTTTCTCGCATTGGGGCGTAGCCAAGCGGTAAGGCAGCGGTTTTTGGTACCGCCATTCCCTGGTTCGAATCCAGGCGCCCCAGCCAGCCGGTCGTCTCCACCCGAAGCCGCCTGCCTCAACGGAATCGGGCGTTCAGGCCCAAGCCATTTCATTTGAAGCCGCCGGACGGACGGCCGATAGTGCGCCGGATTCATGGGAGGAGGCGATCATGTGGCCCGACCGGCGTATCCTCGATCTTTTCGGCATCGAGCTGCCCATCATCCAGGCGCCGATGGCGGGGCCGGTCTTTTCCGACATGGTGATCGCGGTGGCCGAGGCGGGCGGGCTGGGCTCGCTGCCCTGCGCCACGATGGACGAGGCGCGGGTGCGCGGCGAGCTCGGCGTCATCCGCCAGCGGACCGGGCGGCCGATCAACGTCAATTTCTTCTGCCACACGCCGCCGGCCGTGGACGCGGCGCGCGAGGCGGCCTGGCGAAAGCGCCTGCGGCCGTATTACGAGGAGTTCGGCCTCGATGCCGACGCGCCGATCCCCGCCTCCAGCCGCACCCCGTTCGACGACGATCTCTGCGCGCTGGTCGAGGATTTCCGGCCGGAGGTGGTGAGCTTCCATTTCGGCCTGCCGGCGCGGCCGCTGCTCGACCGCGTTCGGGCGACAGGCGCGAAGATCATCTCGTCGGCGACCACGGTGGACGAGGCACGCTGGCTGGAGGAGCGCGGCTGCGACGCGATCATCGCGCAGGGTTTCGAGGCCGGCGGGCATCGCGGCATCTTCCTTTCGGACGATCTCTCCACGCAGATGGGCACCTTCGCGCTGGTGCCGCAGGTGGTCGACGCGGTGAGTGTGCCGGTGATCGCGGCCGGCGGCATCTCGGACGCGCGCGGCATCGTGGCGGCGCTGGCGCTGGGCGCCTCGGCCGTGCAGATCGGCACCGCCTATCTGTTCACGCCGGAGGCGCGGCTGGCCGCCCCGCACCGCGCGGCGCTGCACAGCCGGCGGGTCGAGGAAACCGCGCTGACCAATGTCTTCACCGGGCGGCCGGCACGCGGCATGGTCAACCGCATCGTGCGCGAGGCCGGGCCGCTCAGCGCCATCGCGCCCGAATTCCCGCTGGCCGGCGGCGCGCTGGCGCCGTTGCGGGCGGTCACGGAAAAGCTCGGCCCGGAAAAAGCCGGCTCCGGCGATTTCATGTCGCTGTGGGCCGGCCAGGCCGCCGCGCTTGCACGCGACATGCCCGCGGGCGAGCTGACCCGCCATCTGGCCGCGCAAGCGCTGGCCCGGCTGAACCACAAGGCCTGAGTCGGATCAGCCGCCGTCCCGCAGGACCTCCGCAAGCACCAGGGCGTGATTGTGAGCCTCGTCGCGCGCGCCATAGAGCAGCGTCACGGGTTCTTTTTGCGCGCGCTCACGCAACGCCTCGACGCCAGCCGCGTTCTCGGCGAGCTCGGCCCGATAGCGGTGGCGAAATTCGCTCCATTTCCCCGGATCGTGCCCGAACAAGCGGCGCAAGGCCGGGCTCGGCGCGATGTCCTTGAGCCAGAGGTCGACGGCGGCGTCCGCCTTCGACAGGCCGCGCGGCCACAGCCGGTCGACAAGGACGCGAAGGCCGTCCCCGTCCGACGGCGGCTCGTAGACGCGCTTCAGCCCGAGCCTCACGACGCCTCGCGCATCCTCTCGGCGGCCTGAAGGTCGACCGAGACCAGCGTCGAGACGCCCTGCTCGGCCATGGTGACGCCGAACAGGCGGTTCATGCGCGCCATGGTGATGGGGTTGTGGGTGATGACGATGAAGCGCGTCTCGGTCGAGGCGGCCATCTCGTCCATCAGGTTGCAGAAGCGCTCGACATTGTGGTCGTCCAGCGGCGCGTCGACCTCGTCCAGCACGCAGATCGGCGCGGGGTTGGTGAGGAAGACGGCGAAGATCAGCGCCATCGCCGTCAGCGCCTGCTCGCCGCCGGACAGAAGCGTCATGGTCTGCGGCTTCTTGCCCGGCGGACGGGCGAGGATTTCCAGCCCGGCTTCCAGTGGGTCGTCGGACTCGATCAGTTGCAGCTCGGCCGTGCCACCGCCGAAGAGATGCGTGAACAGGCGCTGGAACTGGGCGTTGACCACGTCGAAGGCGGCCAGCAGGCGCTCGCGCCCCTCGCTGTTCAACGACTGGATCGCCTGCCTGAGCTTGCGGATGGCCTCGATGATGTCCTCGCGCTCGGTGACGATGGTTTCCAGCCGGTCGGACAGTTCCTTCTGCTCCTCGTCGGCGCGCAGATTGACCGCGCCGAGGCGCTCGCGCTCGATCTTCAGGCGCTCCAGCCGGCGCTCGGTGTCGGCCATGTCCGGCATCGGCGCGGCGGCGTCCAGCCCGGTCTGGCCGATGGCCAGATGCGGCGCGATGCCCAGCGTTTCCTGGATGCGCGTCTCGGCCTCGCGGCGGCGCTCGTCGGCGGCGTTGAGTCGCTCCTCAGCGCGCGCCCGCGCCTCGCGCGATTCGGCCAGCGCCTGCACGGAGCCGGTCGCCTGCCGGTCCAGCGCGGCCTGCCGCGTCTCGGCTTCCTGCAAACGGTCGGCGGCGGCCTTGCGCGCCGCTTCGAGGTCGGCAAGCTGGCTGGTCAGCGACCGGCGGCGCGCGTCCAGCTCGTCCGGCGCATCGGCCAGCTCTTCCAGCTCGGCCTGCATGCCCTCGCGCCGCTCGGCCAGCGCCGCCATCTGCGTGGCGGCGTTGTCGGCCCGGCGCTTCCAGCTCTCGCGCTCGACCGCGATGGCCGAGAGCCGGCGTTCGCGGGCGTCGGCCTCGCGCTTCAGCCCGTCATGAACGGCGCGGGCGTCGCCGACGGCGTTGCGCTCGCGGGCGACGGCAGCGCCGGATTCGGCCAGCCGGGCATCGAGGTCGGCCAGATCGGCGGCGCCTTCCAGACGCTCGGCCGCATCCTCGTGGGCGGCGACCGCCTCGGCCATGTCCTCGGCCAGCCGCCGGCCCGCCTCCTCCAGCGCGCCGCGCCGGCTGGAAAGCTCGCCGGCCGCCTTTTCCGCGCGGGCGAGAGCGTCGCGCGCCTCGACGACGCCGCGCTGGCGCTCGCGCACGGATTGCCTGGCCACGGTCTCGCGCGCCATGGCCTCGCGCACGCCGTTCTCGGCGGCGGCGAGCACCATCTCGGCCGCGCGCACGGTCTGCGCGGCGACCCGCGTCTCGGCTTCCAGCTCGGCGATGCGGTTCTTCTGCGCCAGACGCTGAGCAGCGGCCGTCGGCGCGTCGGCGCGGGCCACCAGCCCGTCCCACCGCCACAGCGCGCCGTCCCTGGCGACCAGGCGCTGTCCCGGCGCAAGCAAAGGACGGAGCCGCGCGCCGTCCGCCTCGTCCACCAGACCGATCTGCGCCAGCCGGCGCGCCAACTGCTCCGGCGCGCGCACGACCGAGGCCAGGCTCCTGACCCCGGCCGGCAGGGCCGGGTCGGCCAGCGTCGCGGCCGCGCCGGCCCAATGCACCGGGGCGCTGGCGTCGGTGCCGGCGTCCAGATCCTCGCCGAGCGCCGCGCCCAAGGCCGCCTCATAGCCGCGATCGACCTCGATGCGGTCGAGCACCGAGGGAAAAAGTCCCGAGCCCGCGGCGTTGACGATCTTCGCCAGCGTGCGCGCCTCGGTGTCGATCCGCGCGAGCGCGGCTTTCGCCTCCTGCAACGGAGCGCGCGCCTCCTTTTCGGCGGCGCGCGCCTCTTCCAGCGCATCCTCGATCGCGGCGACCTCGGCCTCGGCCCCGGCCAGCGCCTCCTCCGCCGCCTCGGCGATCTCCCTCCGCTCGGCCGGGTCGGGCAAGGCCGACAGGCGGGCGGCCAGCTCGGCCGTTTCCCGTTCCAGCGCCTCGCGCTGGCGTTCCAGCCGCTGCCGGCGCTCGCTCGTCTCGCGCAGCGCCCGTTCCACCTGGCCGCGCTGGGCGGCGGCCTCGGCGCGTTCGGCCGTCACGGCGGCAAGCGCCTGCTCGCTCGCGGCCAGGCGGGCGGATGCCGCCTCCAGCGCCGCCAGTATGTCCGCTGCGCGGTCGGCGGAGCCTTCGCGCTCGTCCTCGAGCGCGTTCCGCTCTGCCTCGAGCCGGGCCAGCACGTCGGCGTTCTCGCCCACCATGCGCTGCTCGCGCGCCGTGTCGGCGTCGATCTGCTCGATATGACGAAGAATCTCGGCCTGCCGGGCGCGGATGCGCGAGGCCTGCTCCTCGACCTGCCCGCGCTCGATGGTGATGCGCTGCAGCGCGGCGGCGGCGGCGGCTTCCTTGTCGCGCAGTTCCGGCAGCTTCAGCGCGCCGACCGCCTGATCCCTGGCGGCGTTCATCTGCGCCTGCGCGCGCTCCGCCACCAGCGCGGTCGCCGCCGACAGCGCCGACTGCGCCTCGGCCTCCTGCGCCTTGGCCGCCGCCCAGCGCAGGTGCAGAAGCGTGGCCTCCGCCTGCCTGATCTCGGCCGACAGGTTGCGGAAGCGGCTGGCCTGGCGCGCCTGCCGCCGCAGGCTATCGATCTGCGCCTCCAGCTCGCGCACGACGTCGTCCAGCCGCTCCAGGTTCTGCTCGGCGGCGCGCAGCCGCAGCTCCGCCTCGTGCCTGCGCGTGTGCAGGCCGGATATGCCGGCCGCCTCCTCCAGCAGCGCGCGGCGCGCCTGCGGCTTGGCCTGGATCAGCTCGCCGATGCGGCCCTGCCCGACCATGGAGGGCGAGCGCGCGCCGGTCGACTGGTCCGCGAACAGAAGCTGCACGTCGCGGGCGCGGGCCTCCTTGCCGTTGATGCGGTAGAGCGAGCCGGCCTCGCGCTCGATGCGGCGCGACACCTGCAATTCGTCGGCGTCGTTGAAGGCGGCGGGCGCGGTGCGGTCGCTGTTGTCGAGGAACAGCGTCACCTCGGCCGTGTTGCGCGCCGGCCGCGTGCCGGAGCCGGAAAAGATGACGTCGTCCATGCCCGACGCGCGCATGTTCTTGTAGGAGCTCTCGCCCATCACCCAGCGCAGCGCCTCGACCAGGTTGGACTTGCCGCAGCCGTTGGGGCCGACGACGCCGGTCAGCCCGCTCTCGATGACGAACTCGCCGGGCTCGACGAAGGACTTGAAGCCGAGAAGGCGCAGGCGCGTGAACTTCATCGCGGCCGCCCGGCGCTCACGAGGGCGGAATCAGCGCGCGCAAAGCCCGCAACCCGGGCCGGGGCCGAAGGGATGTCAGAGCATGCCGTCGATGATCGCAGACATTTCCGCAATCGACATGGCCCCCGCGTATTTGTTGCCGTTGATGAAGAAGGTCGGGGTCGACCTTACGCCGAACTCGTCGGCGCCGCGCTTCTGGACCGACCTGACATCATCCAGAAGCTTCTGGTCGGTCAAGCACGACTCGAACGACTCCTGTGTAAAACCGGCCATGCGCGCGATCTGGAGCAGCGCATCCTTGGCGTTCTGCACGGCGGCCCAGTTCTGCTGCTGCTTGAACAGCACGTCGATCATCGGGAAATAATTGTCGTTGGAGCAGCGCGCCAGCATGAAGCCGGCCTCGGCGCGCGGATCGAACGGAAACTCGCGCATGATGATCCGCGCCTTGCCGGTGTCGATGTACTTCGTCTTCAGCTCGGGCAGCGTGGTCGCATGGAAATGCGCGCAGTGCGGGCAGGTCATGGAGGCGTATTCGACGATCGTGACGGGAGCGTCGGCCTTGCCCAGAGCCTTGTCGGGGAGCGCGCCGGGCTCCAGCAGCCTGGCCATGTCGACCGTGCCTTCCGGCTTCGGCGCGGCGACGGCGGGAGCCGCCGGCGCGGCCGGGGCGGGCGTCGTCGCGGCCGGCGGCGTCTCGGCCTCCGCCTTCTTGCCCGAATCGCTGCATGCCGCCAGCGCGATGGCGGCGGGGGTCAGCACGAGGCCTGAAAGGAAAACCCGGCGCGACGTGTTGCGGAGCATGCGAATCACCTGACTTCGGAACGATGTTGCTATGAGCGGAGGCTCTCGGCGAGAGCTTCTAGGCGGAAGAACGGGTGGGAATTAAGGCATCGGCACGCGCATGCCAATGGGCGGCGAGGCCGCCACCATCACGAAAGCGCGATTTTCACGCCCGGTTTTTAAGGCTTCCGGGTGCCAAGCACCGTCGCGCCGAGGCGGGCCAGAGACTGGCGCAGGCCGTCGTCCTCGATGCCGCCGGTGACGTGGTCGACCCGGCTCTTCTCGGCCTCGCTCAGCGCCCGGATTTTCGGCTTCGGCTTCTGCGCCTCTGCGACGGGCTTCTGCACGAGGCGGATGCGGCCGATGGCCGAGAAGCCGAGATAGGCGTTCACCCGGCCGATGATCTCGCTCGTCTCGTGCTGGAGCGCCAGCGCGGCGCCGCCTTCGCAGGCGATGACCAGCATGGCGGGCTCGAACGGGTCGTCGCCGCCGGCGCCGGAAAAGCCCGGCCGCCTAGGCCACTGGATCTTCTCCGGCCGCGACCGGCCGGCCAGCCGGGGTCCGACGATCTCCTCCCAGGCCTGCACGAGGCCGATGGAGATGCCGGCCCTTTTGCGCAGCACCGGATCGAGGATGCCGGTGGCGATGTCGCTCACCGGGACGGGATTGCCGCGCGGCGCTTTCCCTGCCATGCCTTCGCCCTTCTCGTCAGTCGTCAGGAAGCAATGACACCGAACAGGGGCAGCCTCAAGACCGGGCAAGGCGAACGCGGCGGCATCGCCGGGCCGCTGATTGCCTGGTACGACGCGCATCACCGCGACCTGCCCTGGCGCGTCGCCCCGGCCGCGCTTGCCGCCGGCACGCGGCCGGACCCCTATCGCGTCTGGCTGTCCGAGATCATGCTGCAGCAGACGACGGTGGAGGCGGTAAAGCCCTATTTCCGCGCCTTCACCGGGCGCTGGCCGGACGTCTCGGCGCTGGCGGCGGCGGACACCGAGGACGTGATGAAGGCGTGGGCCGGGCTCGGCTATTATTCCCGCGCCCGCAACCTCAAGAAATGCGCCGAGCTGGTGGCATCGCTGGCCGGCTCGCGCTTTCCCGACAGCGAGGAAGGCTTGCGCGCGCTTCCCGGCGTCGGGGCTTACACGGCCGCCGCGATCGCGGCCGTCGCCTTCGACCGGCCGGCGCCGGTGGTGGACGGCAATGTCGAGCGGGTGATGTCGCGGCTGTTCGTCATCGAGGCGCCGAATCCGCGCCTCAAGGAAGAAGTGCGCGCGCTGCTGGCCGACGGTCTGGTGCCGGCGGAACGGCCGGGCGATTTCGCGCAGGCGATGATGGACCTCGGCGCGACCATCTGCACGCCGAAGCGGCCGCGCTGCATGCTGTGCCCGCTGCGCGAGGATTGCGGCGCGCTGGCGGACGGCGATCCCGAGCGGCTGCCGATCAAGGCGAAGAAGGCCGACAAGCCCGTGCGGCGCGGCGCGGCCTTCGTCGCCATGCGCGCGGACGGCGCGATCCTGATGCGCAAGCGCCCGGAGAGCGGCCTGCTCGGCGGCATGACGGAGGTGCCGACCACCGCCTGGACTTCGCGCCAGGACGGAGACGTGACGGTGTCGTCCGCGCCCTTCCCGGCCGGCTGGCGGGCGGCCGGAACGGTCGTCCACGTCTTCACCCATTTCGAGCTCAGGCTGGACATCTTCCGCGCCGATATCGGGATGGCGGCCGCGCCGGCGGGACATTTCTGGTCGGCGCGTGCCGACGTGGGCGGCGAGGCGCTGCCCACCGTGATGAAGAAGGCGATCGAGGCCGCCGCGCCCGGCCTGTTGCGGCCGGGCGGCTGACTTCATCTTCCGAATCAGAACCCGACGAATCAGAATCCGGAAAAGGCGGCAAGTCCTTGCCGCCGAATCGCTTTCGGCTTACGCGCCGGCCCGCTGCATGCCCAGCCGGGCGATGCGGCGAAGCTCGTCGATCGGCGTAAGCCCGCCATTGCGCTCGTAGTGCCAGAAGGTCCAGCCGTTGCAGGCTTCCAGCCCCTGCACCAGCGCGCCGACGCGATGGATCGAGCCGGCATTGTCGCCGCAGGCCAGCGTGCCGTCGGCGCGGACGCGCGCCGAGAAGCGCCGCCGGGAGTCCTGGAGCACGGTGCCCGGCTTGATGACCCCGGCGTCGAGCAGGCTGACGAAGGCGATGCGCGGCTCGGCGCGCTTGCCGGTCATGACGGACAGGTCGCAATCGCGCATCGGCGTGACGGCGGCGATGCGTTCGGCCGCCGCGTCGATGTAGGCCTGCTCGCGCTCGACGCCGACGAAGCTGCGGCCGAGCCGCTTGGCCACCGCGCCGGTCGTGCCCGAGCCGAAGAAGGGATCGAGCACCACGTCGCCGGGCCTCGAGGAAGCCAGCATGATGCGGGCGAGCAGCGCCTCCGGCTTCTGCGTCGGGTGCAGCTTGTCGCCATTGTCGTCCTTCAGCCGCTCCGCGCCGGTGCAGATCGGGAACAGCCAGTCGGAGCGCATCTGCACGTCGTCGTTGGCGGCCTTCATCGCCTCGTAGTTGAAGGTGTAGCCCTTGCCCTTCTGGTCGCGGGACGCCCAGATCATCGTCTCATGCGCGTTCTGGAAGCGGCGGCCGCGAAAATTCGGCATCGGGTTGGTCTTGCGCCACACGACGTCGTTCAGGATCCAGAAGCCGAGATCCTGCATGATGGCGCCGACGCGGAAGATGTTGTGGTAGGAGCCGATCACCCAGATCGTGCCGTTCGGCTTCAGCACGCGGCGCACCGCCAGCAGCCAGGCGCGGGTGAAGGCGTCGTAGGCAGCGAAGCTTTCGAACTGGTCCCAATGGTCGTCGACAGCGTCGACCTTCGACTGGTCGGGACGGTGCAGGTCGCCCTCGAGCTGGAGGTTGTAGGGCGGGTCGGCGAAGACGATGTCGACGGACTTTTCCGGCAGCTTCCCCAGCGCCGCCACGCAGTCGCCCCGGATGATCGTGTTCAGCCATTCGGGCTGGGAAGACGGCGCGAAATCAAAGAGTTGGAGCGCTGCTACGGACATCTGGGACACTCGGACACGCGTTACTGTTCACTGTCCGTTATGGTTACCGATCAGCGTAAATTTTTAATGAAGCGGGAAGCGTGATTTGCGCTGCCCCGGCGCTTGGTGTAAGCGGCGCGGCTTTCCCGGAGCCGCAGGACGTCATGCCCCAACCCGACCTCATCATCTTCGACTGCGACGGCGTCCTGGTCGACAGCGAGATCGTCGCCGCCCGCGTCGAGGCCGAGCTGATCACGGCGGCCGGCCATCCGATCACCGCCGAGGAGATCGCCGAAAGCTATGCCGGCCTGACCTTCCGGGACATCTTGATGCGGATCGAGGAGGCGGCGGAGGTGCCCTTCCAGGCCACAATGATCGACGAGGTCGAGCGCCTGATCGACAGGCGGCTGATGCGCGAGCTGCGCCCCGTGGACGGCGCGCGGCAGGCTGTCCTGGGGGTGGCCGTGCCGTATTGCATCTGCTCGAATTCGACCACCGCGCGGCTGAAGATGGAGCTGGAAAAGACGCGGCTGCTCGATCTCTTCCCGGAGGACCGGATCTTCTCCGCCCAGGAAATCCCGTCGCGGCGCACCAAGCCCGCGCCGGACGTTTTCCTGCACGCGGCCAGCACGCTCGGCGTCGGTCCGGCCAACGCCTTCGTGGTCGAGGATTCCGTGCATGGCGTGACGGGCGCGCGGGCGGCCGGCATGCGCGTCATCGGCTTCACCGGCGCCTCGCACAGCCACCACCGGCATTCCGACATGCTGGCGGAAGCCGGCGCGGAGACGGTCATCCGCCGCTGGGCCGATTTCCCCGGCGTCGTCGCCGCGCTGTCCGAATGGTCGGAAGACTAGTTGCGGCGCGCGGTCTTCTTCGCTGGCGGGCCCTCGTCATAGCCGGCGAAGACCTGCAATGTCGCGGCGCCCGGCTCCGGCACGGCGACGTTCGGATCGTTGAACACGAACTGCGTGGCGGCGGCGGTCGACCCGATCTGCACCTGGAAATTGTGGATCTGCGAGTAGACGACGTTGCCGGCATCCGTGACCGCGATGCGGATCGGCATGGTGATCGTTCCGGTCGCGCCCATCGGACCCGGCACGACGCGGCCCGCCACGGCGACGTTCATGACGAGCTGGCCGTTGGAGCGGCTGCAACTGCGCGTTACGTCGGTGATCGAGGCCTGGTAGATGACCTTGGACTTGTCGTCCTCGCCGCCCTTGGCGTAGGTGGTGAAATAGGCGGTGCCCTCGCGCAGCGACACGCGCGGGCAATAGGCCATCAGCTCGCTGGCCAGAACCTTGCCTTCCTCGGCCGCCCGCTCGGCGGGCGATTTCTGCGCGCCGCCGATGCCCATGATGCCGCCGCCGCCGTCGCCGGACTGGCATCCGGCCGCGACCAGCATCAGGCCGGCCGCAGCCAGCCCGAGGAAAGAACGCCCCACGGACGAAACTCCAATCATGAACCCATCCCTCGCCCCAGCACCCTTCCCTTCGGCAAAGCAGGTGCTCTATATCAACCGCGCGGCGGAAATGCGACCGGCGACATCCGGTTTTCAACCAGGACCTCACGCCCGCCTAGGAATTGACGGCATGGATTACATCAGCACGCGCGGCGAAGCACCGGCGCTCACCTTCTCGGATGCGCTGCTGGCGGGCCTTGCGCGCGACGGCGGCCTGTATCTGCCGACGGCATGGCCGCGCTTCAGCGCCGCCGACATCCGCGCCATGCGCGGCCTCAGCTACCAGCAGATCGCGACCCGCCTGCTGACGCCCTTCCTCGGTGACGACATCCCGGCCGCGACCTTCGAAAGACTGGTGGACGAGGCCTATGCCGGCTTCCGCCATCCGGCCGTCTGTCCGCTCGTGCAGAGCGGCCCCAACAGCTTCGTCCTCGAGCTCTTCCACGGGCCGACGCTGGCGTTCAAGGACGTCGCCATGCAGCTTCTGGCGCGGCTGATGGACCATGTGCTGGCCGAGCGCGGCCAGCGGGCGACCATCGTCGGCGCGACGTCGGGCGACACCGGCGGCGCGGCCGTCGAGGCCTTCGCGGGCCGCGACCGCACGGACATCTTCGTCCTGTTTCCCGAAGGGCGCGTATCGCCCGTGCAGCAGCGGCAGATGACGACCTCGGCGGCCGCCAACGTGCACGCGCTCGCCGTCGAGGGGAATTTCGACGATTGCCAGAACCTCGTGAAGGACATGTTCAACGACCATGCCTTCCGCGACCGGCTGGCGCTGTCGGGCGTCAACTCGATCAACTGGGCGCGGATCATGGCGCAGATCGTCTATTTCTTCTCCTCGGCGATCTCGCTCGGCGCGCCGGACCGGCCGGTCTCCTTCACCGTGCCGACCGGCAATTTCGGCGACGTCTTCGCGGGCTACGCGGCCAAGCGCATGGGGCTGCCGATCGAGCGGCTGGTGATCGCCACCAACGACAACGACATCCTCGCGCGCACGCTGGCCAGCGGCGAATACCGGACGGCGGGCGTGGTCGAGACCTCGTCGCCTTCCATGGACATCCAGGTGTCGTCGAATTTCGAGCGGCTGCTGTTCGAGGCGTCGGGCCGCGACGCCGGCGCGGTGCGGCGCTGGATGGCGGGACTGAGGCAATCGCGAGCCTTCGCGATCGATGATGCGACCCTGTCGGCAATACGCGCGGACTTCACCGCCGGGCGCGCCACGACGGACGAGGTCGCGCAGACCATCCGCGCGCAGCTGGAGGCGAGCGGCTACCTGCTCGACCCGCACACCGCCGCCGCCGTTCACGTCGCGAAGACGGTTCCGGCAGGCGAAACGCCGATGATCGTGCTGTCGACCGCGCATCCGGCCAAATTCCCGGCCGCCGTCGAAGAAGCCTGCGGGATCAATCCTTCCCTGCCCGGCCATCTGTCCGGCCTGATGCAGGCGGCGGAAAAATTCACGGCCCTTCCCTCCGATCTGAAAATGGTGGAAGATTACATAGGCCGTCACGCGAGAGCTGTTGCAAGAGCGGCCGTCTAGGGAGTCCAGTGCCTATGGGTGTTGAGGTAAGCCGTCTGTCGAACGGCCTGACAGTCGCAACCGAAACCCTTCCCAGCATCGAGTCCGTCGCCCTCGGGGTCTGGATCAAGTCCGGAGCCCGCGACGAGCGCGCCGACGAGCACGGCATGGCGCATCTGCTGGAGCACATGGCGTTCAAGGGCACGTCGAGCCGCAGCGCCTATCAGATCGCCTCCGAGATCGAGAACGCCGGCGGCGAGATCAACGCCGCGACCAGCGTCGAGACGACCTCCTACTATGCGCGCGTGCTCGGCGACGACGTGCCGCTCGCCATCGACATCCTGGCCGACATCCTCAACGATTCGACCTTCGATCCCGACGAGCTGCGGCGCGAGCAGCATGTCATCCTGCAGGAGATCGGGGCCGCGCACGACACGCCGGACGACATCGTCTTCGACCGCTTCACCGAGACGGCCTTCCACGACCAGACCATCGGCCGCTCGATCCTCGGCACGCCGGAGACCGTGAAGTCCTTCTCGTCCGAGCAGTTGCACCGCTTCATGCAGCGCCAGTACAGCGCCGACCGCATGGTCGTGGTGGCGGCGGGCGACGTGAAGCACGACGCCTTCGTCAAGGAGGTGGAAAAGCGCCTCGGCGGCTACCGGGCCACGTCCAACGCGATCACGCCCGCCCCGGCGCGCTACATCGGCGGCGACTTCCGCGAGAACCGCGACCTGATGGACGCGCAGATCATCCTCGGCTTCGAGGGCCGCGCCTATCACGTGCGCGACTTCTACGCCTCGCAGGTGCTGTCGATGATTCTCGGCGGCGGCATGTCGTCCCGCCTGTTCCAGGAGGTGCGCGAGAAGCGCGGCCTCTGCTACTCGGTCTACGCCTTCCATTGGGGTTTTTCCGACACCGGCGTGTTCGGCGTGCATGCGGCGACCGGCCAGAGCGACGTGGGCAAGCTCGTCCCGCTGATCGTCAACGAGCTGCGCCAGGCGGGCGAAGGCATCACCCAGCAGGAGCTGGAGCGGGCGCGGGCGCAGTATCGCGCCGGCCTCGTCATGTCGGGCGAGAGCGCCGCCAGCCGCGCCTCGCAGATCGCCCGCCAGCTTCTGCTGTTCGGCCGCCCGATCCCCAGGGAGGAGCTGACGGACCGGCTGTCCAAGCTAACCGTCGAGCGGCTGACCGACCTGTCGGCCCGGCTGTTCTCCACCAGCCCCACCGTCGCCGCGATCGGCCCGGTCGGCTCGCTCGTCTCCTATGACGCGCTGCGCTCGACGCTTCCCGGCATGGACGGCGGGCCCCGCAGGCTGGCGGTCTGATCGATCCGGCCCACCATGCTCGCGCTTCCTTTCCTTCGGCGCGACCTGCCCTCGCTGACGGGACGGCGCGTGACGATGCGCCTGCCGCAGCGCTGCGACTACGAACAATGGTCGTCGCTGCGCCGCGAGAGCCGGTCCTTCCTCGTCCCGTGGGAGCCGGAATGGGGTCGCGACGAGCTCGGCCGGCCGGCCTGGCGGCAGCGCCTGGCCCGCTCGCTCGATGACCACAGGCGCGGCGCGGCGATCGGCTTCTTCATCTTCGCGTGCGACGACCGGCGTCTGCTCGGCGGCATCACGCTCGGCAACATACGCTACGGCGTCGCCCGCAGCGGCCATATCGGCTACTGGATCGGAGAGCGCTTCGCCGGCCAGGGCTACATGAGCGAGGCGCTCGACCTGCTGAGCGCCTACGCCTTCGACAGGCTGGCGTTGCACCGGATCGAAGCAGCCTGTATTCCAGACAATGCAAGATCGATCCGGGTGCTTGAAAAAGCCGGATTCCAGCGTGAAGGACTTTTGCGATCCTACCTGAAGATCAACGGCATCTGGCAGGATCACCTTCTTTACGCGCTGATCGTCGACGATTGGCGCAAGCGAACGGCGAAGGACTGATTTTGGCAGATCGACACTGGTGCAGCCTGTTCGCCGCCATCCTGCTCGCCCTGGCCTCGCTGGCGGCTGCGACGGGACAGGCGCTGGCCGTGGAGCCGATCCGCATCTCCAAGGACGCCCCGGCGCTGGACCTCACCGACGCGGTGGAAATCTACCAGAATCAGGGCCAGAACTTCCAGGTCTCCACCGCCCCCGGCCCGGACGGCATCGTGCGGCGCATCGAGGTGGAGGCCAACGACCAGCGCTCGCGCGGCGACTGGGCTGTCTTCGCGCTCGCCAACACGACCGACGAGCAGGTGGACCGGCTGATCGTGGCGCCGCATTTCCGGCTGGTCAATTCGGGCATCTTCTGGCCGGACCTCGGCTCCAACCGCCTCGTCGCCATCACCCCGTCGGAGGGTTTCGCCCTCGACCGGCAGGCCAGCGCCGATTCGGACGTGTTCCTGGTGACGATGAACCCCGGCACGGTGGTGACGTTCGTGGCGGAGCTCGCCTCGCCCACCCTGCCGAAGCTTTATCTGTGGGACCCCGAGCCCTACAAGGATTCCATCAACTCCTACACGCTGTTCCGCGGCATTGTGATCGGCATCGCGGGGCTGCTGGCGCTCTTCCTCACCATCCTGTTCGTGGTCAAGGGCACGTCGATGTTCCCGGCCACGGCGGCGCTGTCCTGGGCGGTGCTGGCCTATATCAGCGTCGATTTCGGCTTTTTGAGCAAGATTATCGAGGTCTCGCCCGGCAACGAGCAGATTTGGCGGGCGGGCACGGAGGTCGGGCTCGCCGCCACCTTCGTGGTGTTCCTCTTCGCCTATCTCAACCTCAACCGATGGCACGGCCATTTCAGCTACGGGGCGTTCGTGTGGATTTGCGGGCTGGTGCTGATCGCCGGCGTCGCGGTCATCGACCCCGCCGTGGCCGCCGGCATCGCGCGGCTCTCCTTCGCCGCCACCGCCGTCACCGGCACGGTGCTCCTGCTGCTGCTCGGCCTGCGCGGCTACGACCGGGCGATCATGCTGGTGCCGAGCTGGGTGATGGTCATCACCTGGCTGGTCGGCTCGTGGCTCGCCGTCACCGGGGTGCTCGACAACGACGTGGTGCAGCCGGCGCTGGGGGGCGGGTTGATCCTGATCATCCTCCTGATCGGCTTCACGGTCATGCAGCATGCCTTCGCCGGCGGCGGCCTGCACCAGGGCCTGTTCAGCGACATGGAGCGGCAGGCGCTGGCCGTGGTCGGCTCCGGCGACACGGTGTTCGACTGGGACGTGCTGCGCGACCGCGTCGTCACCAACCCCGACATCTCGATCCCGCTCGGGCTGGCGCCCGGCTCGCTCGGCGGTCCGGCGCGCAACTGGCTGCCGGTTCTGCACCCGGACGACCGCGACATGTTCCGCACCACGCTGGACGTCGTGCTGGAGCACAGGCGCGGGCGCGTGGCGCAGAACTTCCGGCTGCGCGGCGCGGACGGGCACTACCACTGGTTCACGCTGAAGGCGCGGCCCGTCGTCGGCTCGGACGGCGAGGTGATGCGCTGCGTCGGGACCATGGTCGACATCACCGAGCAGAAGAAGTCGGAGGAGCGGCTGCTGCACGACGCCGTCCACGACAACCTCACCGGCCTGCCGAACCGCGAGCTGTTCATGAACCGGCTGGAGGCGATCATCTCGATCGCCAAGTCGGAGGAGAAGGTGCAGCCCACCGTCTTCGTCATCGACATCGACCGTTTCAAGCTGGTCAATGACGGGCTCGGCATCTCGGCGGGCGACACGATCCTGCTGACCATCGCGCGGCGCCTGCACCGGCTGCTCAAGCCGAAGGACGCGCTGTCGCGCTTCGCCGGCGACCAGTTCGCGCTGATGCTGCTGTCGGAACAGGACCCCGCCCGCATCGCCGGCTTCGCCGACGCGATCATGCAGGCGGTGCGCTCGCCGATCAACTTCGCCAAGCGCGAGATCGTGCTGACCGCCTCCATCGGCCTGATCACCTGGACCGCCTCGCAATCCACAGCCGAGGACATGGTCAAGGACGCGGAGCTCGCCATGCATCAGGCCAAGCGCTTCGGCGGCGACCGCGTCGAGCCGTTCCGGCCCGCCTTCCGTTCCGTCGGCACCGACCGGCTGCAGATCGAATCGGACCTGCGCCGCGCCGCCGAGCGCAAGGAGTTCGCGCTGGCCTACCAGCCCATCGTGCGGCTGGAGGACGGCTCCATCGCCGGCTTCGAGGCGCTGCTGCGCTGGGAGCATCCGCGCCGCGGCTCGATCCCGCCGTCCGACTTCATCCCGGTGGCGGAAAGCTGCGGCCTGATCGTGCAGCTCGGCCTCTTCGCCATGCAGCGCGCCGCGGAAGACCTCGCCGCCTGGCAGAAACAGATCGGCGACGTGCCGCTGTCGGTGTCCGTCAACCTGTCCAGCCGCCAGCTCATCCGCCGCGATCTCGTCAGCGACGTGCGCTCCGTCATCGCGCGCGCCAACCTCAAGCCGCGCTGCTTCCGGCTGGAGCTGACCGAATCGCTGGTCATGGACAATCCCGAGCAGACCAACCACGTGCTGACCAAGCTGAAGCAGCTCGGCATCGGCCTGTCGCTGGACGATTTCGGCACCGGCTATTCCTCGCTCTCCTATCTGACGCGCTTCCCCTTCGACACGATCAAGATCGACAAGAGCTTCGTCGACGACAACACGCCGAAGCGCGCCGTGCTGCTGAAATCCATGGTCAACATGGCGCATGAGCTCGGCCTGTCGGTGGTGGCGGAAGGCGTGACCGACGAAAGCGACGCGCTGGAGCTGCGCCAGATGGGGTGCGAATACGTGCAGAGCTACATGTTCGGCGCGCCGGTTCCCGGCGACCAGGTGCTGCGGATGCTCAAGGAGCAATATCCGCTGGCGCAGGCATAGGATCGGCTTTTCCGCCCTATCCCACCGGCCTCGG
>JAPUFC010000042.1:78182-84912 GCA_027492275.1 Mesorhizobium sp.
CGGCCTCGGAAAGACGGAACCGGGCGGAGGTCGGCGGATTGCGAAGGCGGCGCTTGGGCCATTCGCCCAAGCGTGCGCCCTTCGCGCCATCCCTCACGCGTGGCCGGCGCTGGGGCTCAGATGCGCGAGGTCGATGCCGATCGCGTCGAGGATGCGGTCGTACTTGCTCTCGATGTCGGCATCGAAGAGCAGGTCGGAGCTTGCCGGGCAGGTCAGCCAGCCGTTTTCCGCGATCTCGTTCTCGAGCTGGCCGGGCGCCCAGCCGGAATAGCCGAGCGCCATCAGCGCGCGGCGCGGCCCGCGCCCGACCGAGATGGCGCGCAATATGTCCACCGTCGCGGTGAGGCAGATGTCGTCCGACACGGGCAGCGACGATTCCACGCGATAGTCGCCTGAATGCAGCACGAAGCCCCGGCTGCGGTCGACGGGACCGCCGTCGCGCACCACGAAGTCGCGCGCGCGCGACGGCAGGCGGATCGCCTCGTCCTCGTTCATGATGCCGAGCTGGACCAGAAGGTCGGGAAACAGGAGCTGCTGGGCGCGGTTGATCATCAGGCCGATGGCGCCGTCGTCATTATGCGCGCAGATATAGATGACCGCGCGCGAGAAGCGCTCGTCCTTCATGCCCGGCATGGCGATCAGGAACTGGTCTTCCAGAAAGCCTCGGTCCGACGCGGGTTTCTTTTGGCGCAGCAGGTCCATGGGCGCAGGCTACAGAATTTTCGGGCCGGTTTGAAGAGCGCGCGCGGACCCGGACCGCGGCGGATTCACGCAAATATGATCCGGCCGCCCCACGCCGGGATTGCGCCAGGGACGATCCGGCCTCAAATGCTCGCCATGCTCAGACGTCTCGCCCTCGCCGCCCTCGCGCTAACCGCCCTGCCGGGGCTGGAGGCGCGGGCTTCGTCGAGCGACTGGGTCGAGGCGCAGGGCGGGCGCGTGCGGCTGGTGACGAGCGGCGAGGCCGACGCGCAGGGCCGCATCGCCGGCATGATCGACATCCGGCTGCGACCGGGCTGGAAGACCTATTGGCTCGACCCCGGCGATGCCGGCGTGCCGCCGCAGCTCGACGTCGCGGCAAGCAGCAACATCGCCGGCATCGACATCTCCTTCCCCGCGCCGCAGCGCCACGACGAGGGCTACGGGTCGTGGGCGGGATACGACCGTTCGGTATCCTTTCCCGTCAGCTTCCGGCTGGCGGAGCCCGGCAAGCCCGCGCTGATCGACGCCAGCCTTTTTCTCGGCATGTGCGAGACGATCTGCGTGCCCGTGCAGGCGCGGCTCACGCTCGATCCGGCCGCCGCGCCGCAGGACGCGGACGACAGCCGAGCGGTGGAAGCGGCGCTGGCCGCCCTGCCGCGGGCGGAGGCGTCCGATTTCCGCGCCGAGCTGCTGGCGGACGAAGCCGGCCGCATCACCGTCAGGACGACGGTTCCCGCCGGCTCGCGGCCCGTCGAGCTGTTCGTCGCCGGCACCGACGGCGTCCAGTTCGGCGTGCCGAAACTCAAAACCAGCCCCGGCGGGGAACAGGTCTTCGCCATCAAGGTTCTGAGCCGGCCGGACAAGACGAGCGCCGCGATTCCCTATACGCTCGTCTCCGACCAAGGCTCCGTTTCGGGCACGCTGGTGCTGCCGCCGCGGTAATGCCGTTGCAGGCGGGCCGCGCCTCGGCTATCCAGCCAACGATCCATCAGAGAGGACGACCATGACCCTTGCAGTCGGCGACAGACTTCCGGACACGACCTTCCGCATCCTCACCGAGGACGGCGTGAAAACGCTCTCCACGGCAGACGTCTTCGCGGGCAAGAAAGTGGTGCTGTTCGCGGTTCCGGGCGCCTTCACGCCCGGCTGCAGCAACAACCACCTGCCCGGCTACCTGGAGAACCACGACGCCATCAAGGCGCGCGGCATCGACCAGATCGCGGTGGTCGCCACCAACGACGCCTTCGTCATGGGCGCCTGGGAACATGCGACCGGCGGCAAGGACAAAATCCTGTTCCTGTCGGACGGCAGCGCCGATTTCGCCCGCGCCACCGGGCTCGACGCGGACCTGTCGGCGAACGGCATGGGCGTCCGCATCAAGCGCTGCTCCATGGTCGTCGACGACGGCAAGGTGATCGCGCTCAACATCGAGCCGAAGCCCGGCATCGACGTGTCGGCCGCCTCGAAAATCCTCGAGCAGATCTGATCCTGCCCGCACCGGCGCGTCCGCGCGCCGGTCACTCTCCGGCCCCGGTCACTCCCTGGCCGAGGCGACCCGCGCGTTCCGCGCCGGCTTGAACGGCGCCATGCCCTGCCGCGCCAGCTCGTCGGCGCGCTCGTTCTCGGGGTGGCCGGCATGGCCCTTCACCCAGTGCCACGTCACCTGATGGCGGCGGCGGGCCTCGTCCAGCGCCATCCACAGCTCGGCGTTCTTGACCGGCTTCTTCGCCGCCGTCTTCCAGCCGTTGCGCTTCCAGCCCTCGATCCAGCCCGAAATGCCGTCGCGCACATACTGGCTGTCGGTGTAGAGGTCGATGTCGGTGCCGTCCTTCACGGCCGACAGGCCCTTGATCGCCGCCATCAGCTCCATGCGGTTGTTGGTCGTCTCGGCCTCGCCGCCGTTCAGTTCCTTGACGCGGCCGTCGTTCGGGCCTTCGCTTCGCAGCCTCAGAACCGCGCCCCAGCCGCCGGGGCCGGGATTGCCCGAGCACGCGCCGTCGGTGAAGATTTCGACCCGTCTCATGCCGTGGCCTCCTGAAGGCGAAGGCCGTACTCCTCGGCGGAGGCGACGCGGCGGTGGAAGCGCATCTTGCGCAGATACTCCAGCGGGTCCTTCTTGACCACGAGGCTGCCGGCCGGCGTGTTCAGCCAGTCGTAGAGCCGCGTCAGCATGAAGCGCAGCGCCGCGCCGTGGGCGAGGCGCGGCAGCGCCGCCGCCTCGGCGGCCGACAGGGGCCGCACGGAGACGTAGCCGGCCAGCAGCGCCATGCCCTTCGTCAGGTTGAACGCATGGTCCTTCTCGAAGCACCAGGCGTTGATGCAGACGGCCACGTCGTAGGCCAGGAGGTCGTTGCAGGCGAAATAGAAGTCGATCAGGCCCGACAGGCGCTTGCCGAGAAAGAAGACATTGTCCGGAAACAGATCGGCGTGGATGATGCCCGTCGGAAGGTCCTTCGGCCAGCTTGTCTCCAGCTCGACCAGGTCCCGCTCGACCTCGCCGGCCAGACCGGGCTCGACCTCGTCGGCGCGGCCCCTCGCCTTGTCCCAGAGCGGCCGCCAGCCGTCTACGGACAGCGCGTTGCGGCGCGTCAGCCCGAATCCCTCGCCGGCCAGATGCAGCGCCGCCAGCGCGGCGCCCACCTCGCGGCAATGCTCGACGGTGGGGCGGCGCATCCACATGCCTTCGAGGAAGGTGACGATCGCCGCCGGGCGGCCGGCGAGCGCGCCGGTGTCGGAACCGTCCCGGCGTTCCACCGGCAGCGGGCAGCTTATGCCGCGGCTGCTCAGATGGCGCATCAGCCCGATGAAGAAGGGCAGGTCCGCCGGGTTCACGCGCTTCTCGTAGAGCGTGAGGATAAACGAGCCGCCCGTCGCGTGCAGCAGGAAGTTGGAGTTCTCGACGCCCTCGGCGATGCCCTTGTAGGACAGGAGTTCGCCGATGTCGTAGTCGCGCAGGAAGGCGGAGAGCTCGTCCTCGCCGATGTCGGTATAGACGGCCATGGGCGCGCTCAACCGTTCACGAAGGCCATGTCGGCCCGCGTCAGGGGGGTGTCGCGCAGGGCGCGCATGACCGGAAAATTCTCGGTCTCCTCGGCCGTCACGACGAGGTCCATCCTGACCTCGTAGCGCTCCCGGAAGGCGGCAAGGATTTCCTCCACGATGATCTCGGGCGCGGATGCGCCGGCCGAGAGGCCGATCGTGCGCATCTCGCCCAGCTCGCCCCACGGTATCTCGGCGGCGCGCTGGACCAGCAGGCCGCGCCGCGCGCCCGACCGCTCCGCCATCTCGACCAGGCGGCGCGAATTGGACGAGTTGGGCGCGCCGACGACGAGGAAGAGATCGGTGCCCGGCGCGCTCTCCTTCACCGCGTCCTGGCGGTTGGTCGTGGCGTAGCAGATCGATTCGGCGGCGGGCGCCTGGATCGCCGGGAACCGCTCCTGCAGGCGGCGGATCACGCCGGCCGTATCCTCTACCGACAGCGTCGTCTGGGTGACGAAGCCGAGTTGCTGCGGGTCGGGCGGCACGACCGCGGCGACGGCCGCCTCGTCCTCCACCAGCGTGACCGCGCCGTCCGGCAACTGGCCCATCGTGCCGATCACCTCCGGGTGCCCGGCATGGCCGATCAGTATCACATGCCGGCCGGCGCGATGATGGCGCATCGCCTGCTTGTGGACCTTGGAGACCAGCGGACAGGTGGCGTCGAGATAGAGCATGTTGAGCTTTTGCGCCTCGGCCGGCACGGATTTCGGCACGCCATGGGCGGAAAAGACGACCGGCGCGGCGCGGTGCTCTTCGGGAATTTCGGACAGTTCCTCGACGAAGACCGCGCCGAGGTCGCGCAACCCGTCCACGACGAAGCGGTTGTGGACGATCTCATGACGCACGAAGACCGGCGCGCCGTATTTCTTCAGCGCCAGCACGACGATCTGGATCGCCCTGTCGACGCCGGCGCAGAAGCCGCGCGGCTGGCAGAGCCGCACCGTCAGCGGCGGCTTTTCGGGGGATTCGGACATGATCCTCTCAGCTTTCCGCCGCCGGGATGAAGGCAGCGGCCGCGCCTGTCAAGGCTCGGCCGCGCCGGACGCGGCCGGCGGGTTGCGCCCGCGCAGCGCCATCATCACCGCCACGCCGGCCAGCGCCGCCGCCAGCCCGAACCAGGTGACCGCATATTGCAGATGGCTGTTGGGCATCTCGACCATGGTCACGCCGCCGATCGGCAGGCCGCCGGGATTGGGCGAGGCGTCCGCGTCGATGAACAAGGGCAGGATCGTCACGGAGGCGGGAAGCCGCGCGCTGCGCGCCATGCCGTCGCGATCCTTCCAGTAGAAGACGTTGCCGTCGGGATCGTTGTCCGGCACCAGGCTGGATGGCTTGGCCGGCAAGGTGTTGCGCGCCAGGCCGGTGATCGTCACCGTGCCCCGCACCTGTCCCAGGCGGCGCTTGGCCGGGTCCTTCATGCCGTAGGGCACGAAACCGCGGTTGACGAAGACGATGCGCCCGTCCGCCAGTTCAAGCGGCGTGTAGACGTAGAAGCCGGATTCGCCCTTCCAGGTGGCGAGGAAATGGCGCTCGCCGTCGTGCAGGAAGGTGCCGGTGGCCGTGACCGGCACATAGTCCACGTCGCCGGCGATGCGGTACAGTTCCTCGACATCCGCCAGCGGGCGCGGCGGGGCGTGGATGCGCTCGTCGATCTGGCGGATCAGGCCTTCCTTCCAGTGCAGGCGCTCGACCTGCCAGAAACCCAGGCCGACCAGCACGCAGAAGGCCAGAAGCGCCAGAAAGCCGGCCAATGGCCATTTCCAGCGCGACGGCGCGGCCATGGTCGGGCCCGCCGTCATCGATCCAGCCGGCCCTCGGCCGCCTTGTTGCGGTATTGCAGCGTGATCAGGACGCCCTTGATGAGGCGCAGCGCGGTCAGGCACAGCACGAGCGTCAGCGGCATCCAGAGAATGAAGTGCAGCCACAGCGGCGGGCCGTAGGAAACCTCCATCCACAGCGCCAGGCCGACGACGACGAAGCCGATGATGAGGATGACGAAGACGGCGGGGCCGTCGCCCGCATCGGCGAAGGAGTAGTCGAGACCGCAGACGCCGCAGCGCGGCTTGACGGAGAGCAGGCCGGAGAACAGGGCGCCCTCGCCGCAGCGCGGGCAGCGCCCCTTCAGGCCGGCCGCGATCGGCTCGACGGGCGGGAAATGGGCGCGGTCGATGGTTTCGGCGCTTTCCGTCTCGTGTGACATGCCTGCCTGCGCTTGCCCTGAAAAGCGGGCCGTTCGTACGTTTGTCGCGGCTGGCCGCGACAAACGCATTTATAGAAAGACTTCATGGCCGAAACCAGTGCGGCCGACTACCCCGAACGAAAACGGCCGCGACGAGCGCGGCCGTTCCCTGCGAAAATCCCGGCCCCGGGTCAGTGGCCTTGGCTCAGTGGCCGTGGGCGATGACCGCGCCGTGCGAGGCCCAGACGTAGATGGCGGCGAAGAGGAACAGCCACACCACGTCGACGAAGTGCCAGTACCAGGCCGCCGCCTCGAAGCCGAAGTGCTGCTTCGGCGTGAAGTCGCCGCGCATGGCGCGGATCAGGCAGACCAGCAGGAAGATGGTGCCGACCAGCACGTGGAAACCGTGGAAGCCGGTCGCCATGAAGAAGGTCGCGCCGTAGATCGAGTCATGGAAGGTGAACGGCGCGTGGATGTACTCGTAGGCCTGCACGAAGGAGAACAGGACGCCGAGCGCCACCGTCAGCACCAGCCCGTTGACGAGGCCCCTGCGGTCGCCGTGCAGCAGCGCGTGGTGCGCCCAGGTGACCGTGGTTCCGGACAGAAGCAGGATGATGGTGTTGTAGAGCGGCAGATGGAAGGGATCGAGCACCTCGATGCCCTTCGGCGGCCATACGCCGCCGGTGTATTCGGCGCGCGCCACCTGCGCCGCCTCGCCGGGGAACAGGCTGGCGTCGAAGAAGGCCCAGAACCACGCGACGAAGAACATCACCTCGGAGGCGATGAACATGATCATGCCGTAGCGCAGGT
>JAPUFC010000043.1 GCA_027492275.1 Mesorhizobium sp.
CGAGATGACCTTGCCACCGCTGGCGGTGGTGGTGCTCAGGCCTGACCGCTAGGCGACCGCTCACCACCAGCCCTCGAATTGCAGGCCGATCGTCGAGCCCTGATTGCCGCTGGCGAAGATGCCGGTCGAGGCGGTCGAGGCGACGGCGGAATTGCCGGAGCCATTGGCCGCCAGCGCCGCCGCTTCGTTCCAGCGCGCATAGGTATAGAACAGGCGCAGTTCGGGGCGCGCCCAGAAGCCACGGGCCATCGCCAGCGTCGGCGCGATCGTCAGTTTGGTCAGATTGCGCGTCTCACCGGTGCTCGGTTTGACGCGGTCATGGCCGAGTTCGCCCTGGAGTTTCCAGTGCTCGGTGAGGCCGTAGGTCAGGCGGCCGCCGAGCGAGGTCCAGGTCTGGTCGCCCGCGGGTGACTCGTCCTTCTGGTACACCGCCGTCAACATGCCGCCGAGTTTCGGCGTCATTTGTACGTAGATACCGTCGACGACACGCCAGCGCTTGTCGGCAGTCGTATTGGTGAGCGGCCCGGTGCTGCCGAGCCCGGTTCCCGGCCCAACCCCGTATTGCACAGCAAACTTGTTCCAGCCGTCGCCCAGAATGTTGCTCTGGCGATGCTGCATGGTCACCGACCAGCCCGAATCGCCGCCGGTGTCGACGTGGCCGGATTCGGGAATCATGCTCAGGCCGAACTCCAGTTCGCCGTTCGGATTGGCCTTCAGCCCGCGGACCTGAAAATCGTAGCGGTCCGCCTTGATCGGCTGGCCCTGGTAGTCCTCGCGAAAAAAGGCCAGGCTGACCTTGGCGCCGCCGATGGCGATGTCCTCGACGCCGCCGCCAAGACCTTGCGGGTTCCAGTAGAAGAAGTCGTTGATGTGGATGTCTTCGCGCTTGTAGTAGCGCCGGCCGGCCCAGACGGCGCCGCCGTTGAGGAGCGACAGCTTCTCCGCGGCCATATACGCCTGAGCGACACGCCCCTCGGTACTGTTACCCGCCGTGTTGTAGGCCGTCGGGGTGTTCACACTGAACATCACATTGGCGGCGATCGTCGCGCCGTCGGCAAAACTTGCCAGTTGCTTGCCGAGAAACAGTTCGCCGTAGATCTCGCACTCGTTGCCGAGCCGGTACTTGGCTTGCGAACCGGCCAACTGGAAGCAGGCGGCCCGGCTCCCTTCCGAGTTGATGCCACCCAGGGCGCGCAGGTAGCCAGCGACGACGAGATCCCCCACATCCTTCGCAAGCTTCGGGGCCACCTCCGCGAGAGGTATTTCCGGTGCCTCGACACCACCGACGTCGGTATCGACGACCTTCGGGTCGCCGGCCTCAGCGGCGCCGGCGGGCTGGCCGCACAGCAGGGCGACGACAAGCGGGGTAACTGAGCTAAGGGATAATGTGCGCATGGTCAGATCCTTCCTTCCAGGAAATTCGGGCGAGAGAACCCCCCCGCCATGCCCGGCACCGTCATGGGGGTGGTTCTTACCGCAAGAGCTGCGTCCGCGACTCAGGAAGCTACCGTCACCCGCACGCGGGTGAGGAGTCGGGGGTTCAAGGAAAAGCGGAAGAGGAGGAGGCCCCCTCGCCCAGCTGGACTCGCTAGGCCGCCATCGCCGCATCCTCGGCCAAGGGCTTCTTGAGCACGATCAGGGCCAGCGTGGTCACTACGGTACCGGCGGCAATGGCGCCGATGTAGGGCAGCAACTGGCCGACGGCGTTGGGAATCGCCAGCACGAAGATGCCGCCGTGCGGCGCGTGCAGCGTGCAGCCAAAAAACATCGACAGCGCGCCCGTCGTCGCCGCGCCGGCGACACAGGCGGGAATCACGCGCAGCGGATCCTTGGCCGCGAAGGGAATCGCGCCTTCGGTGATGAACGAGATGCCGAGCACCGCGGCGGCTTTTCCGGCGATCTGCTCGTCGACCGAGAAGCGGTTCTTGGCAACGAAGGTGGCGAGCGCAATACCTAGCGGCGGCACCATTCCGGCAGCCATAACCGCCGCCATCGGCATGAAGGTGTTGCTCGCCAGCAGGCCGACGCCGAAGGTATAGGCCGCCTTGTTGATCGGTCCGCCCATATCCACCGCCATCATGCCGCCGAGCAGCAGGCCGAGCAGGACGGCATTGGTGCCGCTCAGACTCTGCAGGAACTGGGTGAGCCCCTCCATGATCGCGCGCGCCGGGCTGCCGACGACATAGATCATCAGCAGACCGACGACCA